>NZ_JAIFRO010000003.1:174202-174675 GCF_019659805.1 Bartonella raoultii
GAATCTTCAATTAAGTCAAATGATGGGCGTATAGCCTTTCAGTTTTCTGGACTAGACCGTAATATTGCGAGTATCAAGTCGATGGGGCGTATTTTGCTCTGTTGGGTTGATGAGGCAGAGCCTGTCACAGAGACCGCTTGGCAGACGCTTATACCGACGTTGCGTGAAGAAGGGGATGGATGGCGTGCAGAATTATGGGTAACATGGAACCCATTACGGGAGAATGCCCCGGTTGAAAGGCGCTTTCGTTTTTCAGACAATGAAGCGATTAAGCGTGTTGAGGTTAATTGGTCAGATAATCCCAAGTTTCCTAAGATCTTGAATGAAGCGCGTCTTGATGATTTGAGAAACCGTCCAGAGACCTATAAGCATATTTGGGAGGGAGCTTACCTTACAGCCGTTCAAGGTGCTTATTACCAAAAGGAGATGTTAGCAGCTGAACAGGAGGGGCGGATAGGGCGTGTTGCACGTGA
>NZ_JAIFRO010000003.1:175144-176450 GCF_019659805.1 Bartonella raoultii
GATGCCTTTGGATTGATGTGTGTGGGTTATGAGCAGCCGATACAGAAACATAAGAGAGCAGCTTATAGCGATAGAGAAGCCTATGAGAGTACGTCATGGATGGCACAATGATGCATGATGAAGAGCATATAGAGCAAGAAAGTCAGGTTTCAGATTTCTCAATGGAAGGTTTGTTTCGTAAGCTTTTAAGCTGGTACAAAGAAGATGTAGAGCATGTGAACAAATGGCGTGAGCAAGCGCGTGAAGATTTTCGTTTTTACAATGGCGACCAGTGGAATGAGACTGATTTAGCCGCTTTAAAAGAACAACGCCGTCCTGTCATGACGTTTAACCGCATTGCTCCACTTGTGAATGCGGTTGTTGGATCTGAACGCAATAATAAGAGAGAAGTGCAGTTTATTCCTCGTCAAATAGGCAAGGCCTTGCCTAGCGAATTGCTCACTGGTGCAGCAGAATGGTTTCGCGACATGGCCCATGCGGAATATGCGGATTCAGATGCTTTCCAAGATGCTGTCATTTGCGGTATGGGCTGGACAGATACAAGGCTTGATTATGAGAGTAGTCTAGATGGGGAGCCGGTTATTACACGTTTAGACCCCTTAAAGATGGTTTGGGACAGCGCGGCCATACAACCGAATTTAACCGATGCACAACGTTTGTGGTATGTAGACCGTAAACCTTTGGAAGTTGCAAGACAAATGTTTCCCAAAGCGCATTGGAGTGAACTAAGTGCGGATTGGGCGCGTGATGGGAGTTCTTATGAAGGGGTTCATCACAATGCTTTTGAAGCTTATGATGATGAGAAGGGTATTGATGTTGAAAATGGCCGCCGGATGGTCACGCTAGTTGAATGTCGTTGGTTTGAAAGTGAGAGATATTATAAAGCGCCTGATTTAGAAACGGGTGAACTTCGTGATTATAGCGAGGAAGAATTTAAGCAACTTCAGTGCATGATGCCCGATATTCAAGGAGCTGCTTTTCATAAAAAGGTGGTTAAGCGCGCTTTTTTAGGCAGGAAAATTTTGCTTTGTCCAGACCAGCCTTTGGTTCCCGCCGGTCAATTGGGTTGGGAATGTATAACGGGGTATTTTGATAAGATAGAGCGTCAATTTTATGGGGTTGTTCGCCCGACCAAAGATCCACAACGCTGGGCAAATAAATATTTCAGTCAAGTGATGCATATTCTCAATAGCCAATCCAAAGGGGGGATAATGGCAGAAAGAGGTGCATTTGAAGATGAGAGGGAAGCGGTAAGGAGTTGGAGCAGAGTTGATAGTATCACGGTGCTTAAATCAGGAGCGCTTGC
>NZ_JAIFRO010000003.1:177009-179790 GCF_019659805.1 Bartonella raoultii
CAGATGAATCCAGAGCAGGAAATGCAGTTGCAAGAAAAGCAGCAAGACATGGCGACGAAAACCCAAATGCAACAGATGGATTTACAACAAAAGCAGATTGAATTGTTCATGCGTCAAAAAAGAGCGGAATTGGAAGCAGAATTGATGCAACAGCGCCATGAACTTGAACGGCAACGCATTTACAATGAGCAGATGCAAAATCAGATCATGCGAGAAAGAGCGGCCAGTTATAGAGGAAGAAGCATTTGAGAAAGGTTAAAGAATGAATGCAGAACTGAATGAAGGACTGAATGAAGATTATGGAACAGAGGCATCCGTTTTTGATGATGAGGGTTCTTTTGAGAGCGCTCATGATAGAGGAGCGGTTGAAAGTGATGATGTCTCTTCTTCAGAGCCGGTTGTAGCAAAGCCTGTTCAAGAGCCTTCAGAGATTACTATCCCTAATGGAGAACAGCAACGTGCTGTAGAACAAGCCAATCAAGCCCGTGAAGCACTTACGAAGTTTTATGAAGCGCAATCCCAGATGTCTCAGGTTGATGGCAAGGAAACGCCTCCCAATCCTAGTGAAGATATTATTGGTTATATGGGGTGGATGGGCAAAAAGCTTCAAGAGCAGGATGCGTATATTAGAGCGCAGCAAGATGTGCAAAGGCAAGCGTTAGAATACCAAGAATTTAATGGGCATTTAAATCAGTTTTTAGAAAGTTCCGTTACCTCGGTCAAAGATAAATACAGTGATTTTGATGCGGCGGCAGATTTTCTCTATGAGACGCGCGCCAAGCAATTGAATGCATGGTCTTCTATCTATCCCACTTATGCCCAGAAGAGCACGATCGATGCGATTATAGGAGATGAGTTGCGAACGATAGTAGCCACTTGCGCACAAAAGGGGGTTAATCCGGCAGAAGAGCTTTATAGGATCGCGCAAAATCTTGGCTATCAAAAGCAAGCCGTGCAAGCCAATGATCAAATTGCAGCACTCCAGAATCGTCAGAATTCAGCGCGGACATTAACGGGCTCTGGTGGTGGAGGCCGTGTTGGTCCTATGACCAAGGAAGTTCTTGCGAATATGTCAGAGAAAGAATTTGATGCGTGGATATCCAATCCAAAGAATGAAGCACGTTTTTATGAAATTATGGGTGTAGATCCTGATTAGGTAAGAGGTTTTTCCACATAATCCGCCTTTGATGCGGGTTTTCCACCGGCTTTATTCAGCCGGTTTTTTTTACAGCAAAGAAAGGTGAAATCAAAAATGGCAACAACACATATAGGGACCCATGATCCGCAAGCGGTAAAATTGTGGTCACAGAAATTAGGCAATGAAGTTTTGAAGGCGACGAAAATCGCCCCCTTGATAGGGAAAAGTTCAAACAGCATTATCCAGCTTTACAATGAAACCCATAAGAGTGCAGGGGATAGCGTTACCTTTAGCCTGCTGGTTAATTTGTTTGGAGATGGTGTCACGCAAGGGGAAACCTTAGAGGGCAATGAAGAAGCGCTTCAATTTATGAATGACCGCTTGGTCATTAACGAGCTCTTACATGCAGCGCGTGTTGCCAATACGGATTCGATTGATCAACAGAGAGTCTTACCGAATTTGCGCAAAAAGGCCAAGGAAGGTTTGGTTCGCTGGTATGCTAATCGTTTAAGCATCATGTTCTTTCTTCAAGTGTGTGGTTATACAGCAAGCACGCTTAGTGTTGATGGTCGAGAAGTTTATATTAAACCGGTTCATTACGGCTTTAATCCGATCATGGCGCCCAGCAGTGAACGCATTATCCGCCCCGATGGCAAAACCAAAGATGAAGAACTTACCGATAAAGCCAAACATAGCTTTAGCCTTAAATTGATTGATGAAGCGGTTAAACAAGCAAAGCTTGCCAATCCGCAAATCTCTCCTGTTCACGTCAATGGTGATGATGTGTATGTTTTGTATTTGCACCCTACCCAAGTGATGCAATTGCGCACCAATACAGCCGCTGGTGAATGGTTAGATATTCAAAAATCAGTTTATGCAACCTCACGTGCAAAGAACCCAATCTTTGATGGATCTTTAGGTATGTATAATGGCGTTGTTTTACGGGAAGCTATCCATGTGACCCATGGTGTTAAATCGACAGATTCTACAGCCGTAAAAAGCGTTCGTCGTGCTGTGTTCTTAGGAGCGCAAAGTGCTGTGATCGGTTTTGGACAAAATCATAGTGCAACCCATTACACCCTCAAGGAAGAATATTTTGATTATGAACGTGAATTTGGCGTTGCCGCCAAGACGCTTATTGGCATGAAGAAAACCCGTTTCCAGATGCCTGGTAGTGCACAAACAGCCCAAGATTTTGGAACGATAGTTATCCCCACCTACAGTGGTGAAGCAGCGTAATTTTAAAGGAGGAAACAAGAGATGGCAGATCATTTACCCGCCCCATTACAGGGGAGAAATCTTCATACGCAACAGGTAAGCTTTTTACGCTTAAATATCTCGCATAAAGAGAAGTCCCTTACGGAGAGAATAGGGATTTTACCGCGTGGAGCTGTGATTACGTCGATCAAAGCCTTTGTGAAGACAGCGTTTTCGGAAGCCAAGTTGAAGATAGGCAGCAGTTATGGGGGAAGTGAATTTGGTGAGAAAGAGATCAAGACCCAAAGCACACAAGACTTTACACCCACAGATCAGAAAGTTTTTGTTGGAGATGATAAGGAAACGACTCTTTACGCTACCCGCGACAAAGCCACAGCAGCAGGTGAATGTGTTGTGGTTGTGCAGTTCGTGACTAATCACTGAAA
>NZ_JAIFRO010000003.1:180611-181178 GCF_019659805.1 Bartonella raoultii
CAAATCCAAGAGAGTATTTTTGCTGCTATTCGTTTTTGCGAGCGGGAAAGTTTTTACTTTAACGAAAGCCGTGATGTTGTGTTTAATACACAAGCGGGAAAAGCTCTTTATGATGCAAGTGATACCCCCCACCTTGAAACGGCAGTCAAAATCAAAAGCGTTTATCTTTCTTCAGATCAATATCACAAGGTTGCCTTAGAACAGAGAAGTCCTTTTGCGTTAGAAGCTTCGCTTTCTTCAGCACAGCAAGGAAGACCTGTTTGTTACAGTTACTTTGATAGGAAATTGCATCTTTATCCCACACCGGATCAATCCTATCAGGTTCAACTTATTCTCTCTCCAATGCGCTTGGAAGAATTAGAGAATGCGGATCAAGAACATCCATGGTTTGTGCACGCGTTTGATTTGATTAAGGCGCGTGCAAAATATGAATTGTACAAGAATATCCTTAAAGAGCCCGATTGTGCAGCCGCGGCTTATAATGATTTTAACGAACAGTTGCATGCCTTGCGTGCAGAAACGTCAAAACGTCATAACGATATCAGAATCATTCCAACGGATTTCTAA
>NZ_JAIFRO010000003.1:181710-339369 GCF_019659805.1 Bartonella raoultii
CAGAAAAATTGCGATTTTCAGGATTTTCCGGATGGAGAATATGTACAGGGTGCAACGGAATCTACCAATCCGCTCATATTTATGCGTTCTGCTGTTTATGCAGGAACTTTTGTTGCGGGTTCTAAGATAGTGTTTACGTTTCAAAAGATCCAAGACAAGCGAGGAGTACGCAGTGCAGCTTCTATAGCTTGTCGAGGCAGTGATGCTTTTTTTGCCGGTGATGGTGGCTTTTATCAGATGCGTTTGGATGGACAACTTTTGCCGATAGGCTTTGAAAAGGTTGATAGAACGGTTTTTAAAAACTTTGATAAACTTGCCCTTGATGAGATGCAAGGAGTGATAGACCCCGTTGATAACCGGATTTACTGGTCCTTAAAGAAAGGCAATAACGAGCAAACGACCTTTGTTTATGATTGGGGTTTGCAGAAATGGTCGACGATACAGGGCAAGCCTTTCACGTTGTTTCCAGTGTTTACGACAGGTTATACTTTGGAACAGTTGGATGAGATCTCAATAAATCTTGAGTCCTTGCCGGCTTCTTTAGACAGCCCCCGTTGGCAAAGTGGTGCACCTATCCTTGGGGCTTTTAATGAACAAAATCATCTTGTTATGTTTACAGGAGCGCCGATGGAGGCAACTCTTGTATCGCAAGAGATGGGGGCACCGGATGGAAGTTTTAGCTTTATCACGAAGATGTTTGCAGAGGTTGATACAACGCAAGGTCTTTTAAGCATAGGTGAGAGAAGATTGCGTAATCATGATACGCCGATTACATGGCACAAGGAGAGGGGGTGTTCTTATATTACGGGCGCTTATCATGGTCGCTCACGCAATCGTTATCACCGCTTTAAATTGCGTATTCCCGAACATGAACTTTGGACGATGATTACTGGCTTTAATGCGGATTTACGTCCTTTAGGTAGGGGATAATGGCAAAAGTCTATTTGACCAGTTCTTGGGATATGGAGCGTATAGCGCCTTATCTAGAAGAGATACTTGCGTCATTGAGTGCGTATGTAGAGCGTTTCAAACATGAAGTTACGTTGCAAGAAATCATTGAAGCCATTTGCACGGGCAAAAAACAGTTATGGCTTGTTTTGGATGATGACGAGCGCTTTTTAGCAGCAGTTACGACCCAGATACAAGAAACCGTTTTAGGAAAGAAGCGTGCCTTGATTTGTGAATGTAGTGGCAAGGGTGTTCTTGGTCTTATTGAGAATTTGCACTCTATAGAGGATTGGGCAGTTGAGAATGGTGCTTTAGAACTGGAGATTTTAGGGCGTTTTGGTTGGAAACGAGCACTCAGCAAACAGGGTTATGAGATAGATATGCTTTACTATAGGAAGGATTTGAGACATGGGGAGTAGGAGCCCAACAGAAACACAACAAAAGCAGGTGCAAACAAGCGCCCCTCCTGCTTGGATGGAGAATGTCTTTAAGCGTGGTGGTGCGGATGCTTATCAAATGTATAATACAGGGATGGGTGGGAATGTTTATGGTGGACCTCGTGTTGCGCCATTAAGTGATCAGACGCGCTATGCCATTGGTGGACTTGGGAGTATTCCTAGCCATTACCAAAATCGTTCTTTGATGAATACAGTCTACAATCCAACATCAGCAGCAAATAATCTTGGAAGAATGGCTTCTGGTGATCTGGTTGGACAAAATCCCTTTTTTAATGCTGCTCTTCAAAAGAGTTTAGACCGTGCAAGAGATACTATTCATAGCTCTTTTGCAGGAGCAGGTCGTTATGGGTCCGGTGCACATACGGGTGTTTTGGCAAATGAACTTGGAGCTTTGTCTACAAGTGCTACAGCGAACCAATACAATCAAGATGTACAAAATATGATGCAAGCGAATGCAATGATTGACCAAGCTAACCAAAATCAGTTGGGTGCTTCGAATAATTTCTTACAGGGTTATGGGAATGCTTATTCTAATGCCATACAGGGTGGAGGTGTGCTTGATAATTACAATCAGAGAGTTGTTGATGCCAACCGCGAACGTTGGCTGGAACAAGACAATAGCGGTTGGAATAGATTGAACATGTTAATGAACGCCGGTCATGGTTTTGCAGGTAATTACGGCACAACAACAAACAACCTCACAGGTTCTGAGATACAAGGTAATAATCCTTGGAAGAATGCAGGAACTATAGGTTCTCTAGCGCTTCAAGCGGCACCAATGGCTTTTGGTTATATGGCAGGTGGTCCATTAGGAGCGGCAGTAGCAGCAGGATTGTCGAAAGACGCCATTGATTACTTCAAGGACCTACAAAACAAGTCGAATAAGTAAATAATAGTTTTATAGGAGAGTGTGATGGCAGCTCCATCTATAATGTTAGCAGTCCCATATTTAAGTGCATTAGCAGGGCAAGGATTGAGAACCTTGCCACATATCATGAGATTTTTGCCGCATGCAATGAAATTTGGAGCACGAGCGGGAGCGCGAACAGCAGCGCAAACCAATAATTTAGTGAGATCCATGGCTACAGGAATGCGTACAGGAACACAACAAGGAGCGCAAAGATTAGGGCAATTAATATCCGATTCTCCAGTTGCACAATCTTTAATGCAGCATAGTCCTTTGTTGTCTCCTTTTGTTGGTGCAGGAGTTGAATCTTTTATGAAGCATTTACCCAAACAGCCATCACCCCTACAACAACAAGAATCGCCTATTCCTGGGCCGTATCCTGATCCTATCTCAAATGCACTAGAGGAAATTCCCACACCAGAGGAAACATCACAAGACCTAAAACATCATGTTGATGTCCCTCAAGCACAACCATTAGCGCCCACATCACAAACACCTCCTCCTGAACCCACAGATTTAGAGAAGTTTTTACAATCCAATACTTATAAATTTTTTCAATCAGATGCTTACCAGAAGCTTAAAGATCTTTTTGCAGGTATGTCGGCAGCACCGTCCGGTGGTTCTGGATGGGATGCGCTTGCAAGTGGTGTGAAGCATCTTAATGAAGGTGATAAACAAAGAGGTCGAGTTAATCAAACGGTCGAGTATCTGAAATCCAAAGGCTACAGCGAAGAAGAAGCGCGGGTTATGGCAAGCAATCCTCAAATGCTTAGTGCATTGCTAACAGGTGGTGATGCCCCTGCAGGCTTTCAATGGTATACCAATCCAGAGACAGGTGAACGTGAACAGAGACCGATTAAAGGTTCTCCACAAGAACTTGAGTATAATCAGAAGCTACAAGCACATAAAGAATGGGAGAGTAGAAAGAGAAACAATATGTTTGCCACCAAGATGCATTTGCGTGCTGGATTAAATGATTTGAAAGCTGCTTTTGAACTTCTTAAAGAAGGTAAAGAGAACGGGTTTACTCGATGGCTCACACAAGAATTGGGAGGAAGTAAAGGGTACAGATTAAAAAAATTATTGGAGGGAATTAGAGGAAGTATTCTAAAGACGGTTTTTGAAAACCTAAAATCCATGAGCGCTAGCGGAAATACGGGGGTAGGTCCTATATCAGAGTTTGAAAGTAAGGTGCTTTCATCAATGTTTGGTTCTTTAGATGTTGGGCGTAATAAAGAGGAATTGGAGAGAACTTTCGAAATAATTCAAACAGCCTTTAATTTTTTCAATAAGTATAATGATCTTCAACTATACAATGCATTCACAGGTCAGCCTCTAGATACGCCAAAAGAAATCTCTGATCAATATTTTGTAGATTCACCAAGGTCGCAAGGAGGCGGTGCAAACTGGCCGATTGTAAGCGGTTCAGAAGAAGCTAATAAAATGCCTATTGGAGTTGAGGTTATTTACAATGGTAAAGTTCATAGGAGAGTTCAATGATTAATAATAAGAATTCTCTAGGTGCTATGAGAAATCAAGATAAAAAAGTCTCAGAACTTGGTCCAAATTTTATCAACCTTGGTCCTGTTTCAGAATATATGGCTAAAGGAGGACGTCCATCAGAACTTGGTCCGAATTTCATTAATCTTGGTCCTGTTTCAGAATATATGGCTAAAGGAGGACGTCCATCAGAACTTGGTCCGAATTTCATTAATCTTGGTCCTGTTTCAGAATACAATAACCGTTCTTATGAAGAAGAACATCCCGAAATCACGCGCAGTGAAGCGTTTTGGAACTCTTTAAAACATGGATTGAGTTTTAATTTAGATGATGAGATTGCAGGGATTATAGCAGCAGGACGTGATCATGAAGATGATAATGCACTAAATGCATTTAGAAAGGGGTTTGGCAGATATTGGTTTGGAGATAAGAAATACGAAGAGAAGTATGATAAAGAAGTCAAAAAAATCCGTGATTATTATCGTAGGATGAGTGACGCGCATTATTGGACATCTTTTGCTGGAAATGCTTTAGGGGCGGCACTTCCTTCACTTGCGACTTTAGGAATAGGAGGAGCAGCAAGATTAGGCATTCTTGGTTCAAAATTAGGTCAAGCCTTTTTAAAAGCAGGTCAGTCAGGTGTAAGCCGACTTGCACAGCCATTTTCAGAGATTGCGAACACAATGCCTCATTTTCTTAAGGTAGGGGCGGTATATGGAAGCCGATTTGCACAGCCATTTTTAGGTATCACGAACAAAACAACGTGGCCTCATTTGCTTAAAGTAGGAGCTGCATCTGGTGCATTACATGGCATGGGAGAGGGCGAAGGATTAGGGAATACAGTTAGCAATACATTCGCTGGTGCTGGTTTAGGAGCAGCAGGGACAATGGTTGGAAGTGGTTTAGGTCATTTTGCTGGTTCTACTGTCGGTGGAATAAGAAGACTTTTTTCTCCTTCTTATAAACAAGGAGTTGAAAAAGCAACATTAAGAGAAATCAGTAAACATTTAGGCAGGGAGGGAGCTGAAGATTTAGGAGAATCTTTTGGCCGTAAAGCCGTTGATACCGATTATGTAGCTGATCATAGTCCTTTTTTACAAGATCTTGTTTTTGATATAGCCCGAAGGAACCAAGGGGCTTATCTTGATTTGACCCAAAAAGCAAAGGCAAGAGCGCTGGGAGGAGGAGAGCGTATTCATCAAGCCGTTGATGAACAGTTTGTTCCTCGTCAAAATGTTGTAGGTTTAAAAGATGATCTTATCGCGAGTAGAGAGACAGCATCTCATGATCTTTACGAAATAGCCAAGAAGATTCCAATAGGGAAACACCATTATGGCGCTCTTAATGAATTAATGAAGCGTCCTTATTTCAGAGAAGCTTATAAAGAAGGGTTAAAGGAATTCACGAGTAAAGGCATAGAAGTTGGTCCATTTTCTTCTCAAAAATTTAGTCTCCTTAAAGAAAAACCCCACATGGGTGTTCTCCATGAAACGAAGGTTAAACTTGGTCTTATGAAAGATGAAGCTGAAAAGATAGGAGATAATAGTAAAGTTCATACCTTAGTTGACATCCAAAAAAAATTGTTAGAGGTTATGGATGATATCTCCTCTGAATATAAGAAGGGACGGGCATTATATCATCAATACAGCTCTCATGTAGATGCTATGGATGAAGGTTCCAAAATTCTTAGCAAGGCGATTAATAAGGATGAATTCAGTAAAGTTTTTGATGAATTATCAAAAGCAGAACAAGAATACTTTAAAAAGGGCTCAAGGGCAGAACTTTTAGAGGGTATGGGGCAAACAGGAGATAAAGTTTCCAAGGCAAAGGAGATTTTTGATACGGATGATCTGTATGATAGGTTTGCAAAAATTTATGGATCAGATCAAGCTTCTGCTGTTAAGAATGTTATCAAGAGAGAAGCCGATTATGCGGATTTTTATAACAGAATACCAAATCGCAAAGCAGATGAAAAAATATCTTTTACGCATAATGTAAATGTTCCAACGAGTAAACATGATGCAGCCTTTCAAGCAGGAAAAGCAGCATTGAAAGCTTCTTGGATACCTTTCAAAGAAGCAGCTTTTAGAGAGCGTCAACGGATTGAAAAGGATGTTGTTAAGTTATTGACAGGTGGGACAAAGCTTTCGAATGAGGAAATTGTAGAGCTTATTCAAGGCATGGTGAGAGCGCAAGAGAAGGGATATGCTACGAAAGAATGGGTGAAAAAACTATCTGCTGCTTTGTTTGGGGGTGGAGGGAAAGCCTCCATAGAAGACTTGAATGTATTGAGTGCATTTGAGTAAGGGAGCATCAAATTATGACCCATTATCATCCTTCAATTGATCAAGCGATCCGCCAGACAGCGGCACGTTATGGGATCCCTGAAAGTTATTTATACCGTGTTGCGCAAGTGGAGAGTGGAGGCAATCCCAATGCAAGGAATCCACGCTCTTCTGCTGGTGGTTTGTATCAGTTTATAGACAGCACAGCCAAGCAATATGGTTTGCAGGACCGTTTTGATCCCGTACAAGCAGCCGATGCGATGGGTAGACTTACCCTTGATAATCGCAATCATTTAAGCCGTGTGTTGGGAAGAGCGCCAACAGAGGCAGAATTGTATTTAGCGCATCAACAAGGGGCAAGGGGTGCAGCGCGTCTTTTACAAAATCCTCATGCCAATGCGGCCCAATTGGTTGGCAGCAATGCAGTTGGTTTGAACAGTGGTAACAATGCGATGCGTGCTGGTGACTTTATCAATCGCGTGTTTCAAATGTATGGTGGACAGCCATCTTATAGAAGTCCTTTTGTACAAGGTCGCTATGACAATAGGACGCATTTGTTAGAGGTTTTACGGGCATTATTGGCTTCACAGGCTTCACAAGAAGAGCCTTCAGAAGAAGATGAGAGCGAAGCTTCTGCTGCTTACGAACAGCCCTTTATGGGGCAATTGATGCGGGCATTTTACGGCATTTAGGATTGAGCAACATGTCAACGATTTATGATTGGTCGCATCAGGCGTCAGAGAATACGCATGCGGATGTTTTGATTAATTGGGCAGAAGGTCAAGCTCCCAGTACGGTCAACAACAGTGCACGTGTTATGATGCAACGGATCAAAGAGTATCTCTTAGATACGGGTGGAGCGCTTGAAGGGATTGTTGAGGTTGATGCAACGCAACAAAAGACAGAGATCAGGTTAGAAACGCATTGTCAGTTTTTAGAGTATAGAAACGGTATCCATTTGCGTTTTTTATCGCGCGGTCAGAATGTAGGTTCGACCAGTGTTTCATTAAATGGACTTGGGAGTAAAACCGTTTATAAGGCAACAGCCTTAGGGGCGGTTCCTTTAACAGGAGGCGAAATCCAAAGGGATTGTCTTTATAGCTTGGTGTTTAGAGAAGATGCTTGGCATTTGTTAAATCCTACACCAGTAGTACAGAGAGAGTCTACAGATATCAGTCTTTATCCTTCCGGTTTTATAGGGACCTTTGCAATGCGCAATATTCCGGATGGTTGGTTGATCTGTGATGGAAAAGCCTATTCACGCATCACTTATAGAAGCTTATTTGAAGCGATAGGAACGGCTTGGGGAGCAGGGGATGGCTTTTCTACCTTTCATGTTCCTGATTTGCGTGGTGTGTTTTTACGCGGTTTAGACAGTGGTCGTAATATTGATGCGCAGCGTGATTTTGCCAGCATACAAAAGGATTTAATGCATGCGCACCAACATAAGGGTCAAACGCTTTCAACCGAGCATCTTCTCGACAAGGAACATTATTGGGATGGGAATACGACGGATATTTTAGGTTATAAGCTTCGTTTATTTGAGGGTGGTGTACTCGCCAATTTTACAGGGGTAGAGAGCGAGTATATTGACGGCTATTTGATAGAACCTTATTCGGTTGATCATAGTCCTGATGTGAATCTTGAAAGAACGGGTGAAGGGGAAACGCGCCCGATCAATATGTCTGTCCTTTTTTGCATAAAGACATGAGGGTTTTATGTCGACGATTTACGATTGGTCTTTGACGGCATCAGAGAATGCCCGTTGTGATGATGCTATCAATTGGTCAGAAGGACAATCCCCCAGCAGTGTCAATAACAGTGCACGTATGATGATGCAACGTGTAAGGGAATATCTTTTTGACATGAGCGGTATGATTGAGAATAGATTTACAATTGATGCAAGACAGCAGACAACATCTATTCAATTACAAAGCCCATCACAATTTTTCACCTATAAGAATGGTATCCATTTCCGTTTTAAAGCGAAGGAGAAGAATGTAGGCGCGACGAGGATTTCCTTAAATGATTTGCCAAGCCAAGCGGTTTACAAAGCAAGTGCTTTAGGGGTGCATCCTTTAACAGGTGGAGAGATACAAAAGGGGTGTATCTATAGCTTGGTGTACCGTGATGGTGTTTGGCATTTGCTCAATCCTACCCCCGCTTCCTTACCCAAACTATCCGATTTTTCTCGTTATGCGACCGGCAGTATTTGTGCTTTTGGCATGCAACATCTTCCCTCAGGTTGGTTGTTGTGTGATGGCAAAGCCTATTTACGCAGTGAGTATAGCGCTTTGTTTGAAGCGATAAGCACGCGCTGGGGTGGGAGTGAGAGTTGGACCAAATTTAATGTTCCTGATTTGCGTGGGATGTTTTTACGCTGTGTTGATGATGAGCGTAGCATTGATCCTTTTCGTATTCTAGGCACGTTACAGAAGGATTCGATGAAGATCCATAGCCATGGAGGAAGCAGTTTTTCTATTTTGAATAACGAAGGGGATAGCGAAAGTTGGTATGGTTATAGCACGATTATTTGGGGCTATATGTTCAATGAGCAGCAAAGAGCCAAACTTGCAGAACGGCTTGGTGTTCGGGTTGAGGATATACGTGTTCACCATAAGATAGCTTTTCCCCGTTCTCATCTTCATATGCATGATGTTGTTTTGGAGGGTTCCGGTTCGGGGGAAACACGTCCTGTCAATATAGCTGTACGCTTTGGAATTAAGACGTGAGGGGTTTTATGTCGACGGTTTATGATTGGTCTTTAAAAGCCTTAGAGAATGGCAATGCGGATGCTTTGATCAATTGGTCAGAGGGTCAGCCTCCTAGTACAGTCAACAACAGCGCCCGTATGATGATGCAACGGATCAAAGAGTATCTCTTAGATACGGGAGGGGTTATTGAGAGTGTTTTTGTATATGATGAAGGACAAAGCACAACGTCGGTTCATTTGCAAAGTAGGTTGGCTTATCCTGCTTATAGGGACGGTCTTCATTTACGTTTTGTCTCACGTGGTCACAATAGAGGCGCGACGCGTGTTTCAGTTAATACTTTAACCAGCCAGCCTGTTTATAAGGCCACAGATAAAGGGCTATCGCTTTTATCAGGTGGTGAGTTCCAAGAAGGGTGTGTTTATAGCCTTGTGTATGATGAAGCGCTTTCAGGTTGGCAAGTTCTCAATCCTACCCGTGATCCAGTTCCAGCGTCAAAAACATTACCGACTGGTTTAATCGGTCCTTTTGCCATGCGCCATTTACCGGCTGGTTGGTTGTTGTGTGATGGTCAGGCTTATAGTCGTTTACACTATAGGTCTCTTTTTTCGAAGATAGGGACGAGTTGGGGGGAGGGAGATGGTGTAAGAACCTTTAATGTTCCAGATTTGCGTGGGATGTTTTTACGGGGTCTTGATGAAGGGCGCAATGTTGATCCTTGGCGTTCTTTTGCAAGCCAGCAAGAGCATTCTTTAAAAGCCCATGATCATTTTATCGGTTCTATAGCCCCTCATTCTCTCGCCTCCCGTAAGAAGCGTGATGTCTCTTCTTCAGATGCTTTAAAAAGAAGCAAGCGTTCTCTTGATAGCGATGAGGAATGTTTAGGATTGAGCGGGGATGCCTTGGAAAGGTGTAATCAAGAATTTGATGAGAGAGCGGGCGTTCCAGCGGTTCCAGAGGTTCCCTTTTGGTTTACAGAATCGGATAAACCGCCCCGTTTACCTTGGTTTATTCGGTCTCCATTTGCCAATTTTTTAATTTCTTCTACGCCGTTACAAGAGGGTTTGGATCGTCTTGGTCCTCATGAACATAGATTTCTTATCGACAGTTTTGGTGGAGAGGAAACGCGTCCAGTCAATGTATCGGTTGTATTTGGCATAAAGACATGAGGTTATGCGATGTTATCAAAACCCTTTGCGATTTCAGCTTTAAGTGACCCGTCTCAAGTACGGGTTGTTTTGTATTCCGGTGAGCGCTTTGTGCACGCCCCGTTAAATGGGGTTAGTGATCTTTTGAAAGCTGCTTTGCACTCAGAGCTTTCCGTTTCATTCAAGCGTTTAGAAACTGAATTACAAGCTTTGAGGGATGAAGTGGAAGAATTGAAAGCGTGTTTATTTTAAGGCTTTATGAAGAGTTGATGTAAGGAAGCAAGAAATGAGTATACCCCACCATACCCATGAATATTATCTCCCAACGGCAACCAAAGAAGAGATAATAGAGGGGCGTTCGCAAGATACGGTTGTTGTTCCCAAGTTGTTAGGGACGGCTTGCCTTTATTCTTATGAAACTTTTGCGCCGTTAGAACAGGTTGTCGATGTAAGGAAAGAAGTAGAAACGGCAACCGCCCGTGCAAATGGCGCCCAACAAAAGGCAGAAGAGTCCAAAAGACTATCAGAGCAGGCGCTTACAGAGGTGCAAAGAACGGTTGAAAGTGTTGGCAATGCGCTCACGCGTGCAAACAGTGCACAAGAGAGTGCAGGAAGAGCAGAGCAGACAGCTTCAGAAGCCAAAACAACAGCGGCAGAAGCACAATTGGTCTCGGCAGAAGCCAAGCTTAAATCGGAGGCAGCAGAAAGATTATCGCAAGAAACGCAAACGATAGCTTCAAAAGCCAAGAGAATATCGGAAAGCGCGCAAGCAGCTGTTGAGAAGAACATATCAGAAGTTGATACGGCGAAAGGTTTATTAAGCTCAGGATTGGCAACAGTTACACAAGCCAAGCAGGAAAGTGAGAGTGCATTGCGTATAGCAAGAGAAGCCAAGGCGGAATCCTCACAAGCCTTAACAGCTTCAGGATTAGCGCAGTCGACCTCAGAAGAAAGCAAGACAGTCTCACAACGAGCAGAAGCCAGTGCTAGAGAAGCCGAACAATCTTCTCTGATAGCAAAGAATGGAGCGTTAGAAGCCAAACAGATAGCTGATGCTGCAAAACTTCTCTCAGAAGAAAGCAAGACTTTGTCAGAACTTTCTAAGACGGCTTCAGATCAATCACTCTTGGTTTCGACACAAGCCAAGCAGGCCAGTGAAGAGGCCAGCAAGCAAGCCTTAGAAGCTTTAAGCAAGTCGGTTGAATCACAGACATTGTCGGAGGAAGCCAAGAAAATAGCGACAGAAGGCATACGAGAAGTTAAGCAAGAGGTTTCGTCGATTTCGAAAGTAGCAATGCAAGCGGAACAAACAGCGACAGAGACGACGCAAGTCGCAGCCACAGCCGTTGCAACATGTCATGAAGTTAAGACAGTTTCTCAGAGAGCCAAGAGTGTTGCAGAAACAGCCCAGCAGGTAGCGACAGAAGCGAAGGAGTTAGCAGAATCTTTTAAGGGTGTAGCAGAAGGTGCATCTCGTACAGCCAATGAAGCCAAGGAGGCAAGTGAAAGAGCTTTGAGGAGCTCTCATCAAGCAGAATCTTCAAGCAACAGTGCTCAGCAGGTAGCGACAGAAGCGAAGCGTTTAGCAGAGCAAGCGGTCAGTTCAGTCACAGAGGTCACCAAGACCGCTCAACAGGTAGCAAGCTCTGTTGAGACAGCCGTTAGTCTGTCTCAAGAAACACGATCGCTTGCAGAGAGAGCCCAAAGTCTTTCTGGAGAAGCACAAGCTACGGCTTCAAAAGCATTATCGAAAGCAGAAGAATGCGAAGCCGCATCGGGTGAAGCCTCAAGAGTCTCTTTAGAAGCCAAGCAGATAAGTGAAACAGTGCAAGCAACAGTAACTTCTCTACAAAGCAGTGTTGATAAAGCAGTTTCAGAAGCAGCAGATGGCAAGAGTAAAGCAGCAGAAGCAAAACAGCTAGCATTGGAAGCGAAGGATGCCTCCACCAATGCCCTCACTTCTTCTAGGGATGCCAAGGAGCATTCTTCACAGGCGCTTACAACAGCCCATGATGCGAAGACAGCTTCCCTAGCGTCTCAAAAGAAAAGTGAAGAGGTTGCAGGTATAGCGAATGAAGCAAAATCTTTGGTTGATAGAGCGGTTTTGGATGCAAGCGCCGCCAAGCAGGCGTCGACAAGCGCGCTTACAGCCTCCAGTGATGCGAAGCAGCAAGCTTCTGAGGCTGTTGTTTTCGTTAAAGAGGCCAAAAGTGTTTGTGAAGAATCTAAGGCATTATCCGATAAAGCAATCAAGGTCTCTACGGAGGCCCAACAGGCATCGGAGGCATCACGAACCGCTTCTCTGGATGCGCAAGCAACAGCAGGCTTGGCATCTACAACAGCCAATGATGCGAAAAGCATAGCAGAGCGTGCACACAGTCTATCGGAAGAGGCAAAGAGCTTAGCGCAAGAAAGCAAAGCGCGTTTTGAAAGCGTTCAACAAAAGATAGAAGACATCAAAGAAGTTTCAGATACAGCTCTCTCCACAGCGAATGCGGCCAAACAAACAGGAGAAGAGACAAGCAAGCAAGCTTCAGAAGCTTTGACGAAGTCTGTTGAAGCCAAGGCTTTATCAGAGGAAGCGAAAAGTGTCTCAGAGACTGCTCGTAGGAAAGCGAATGAAGCAGAGCAGGCAGCGTCAGAAGCCTCAAAGGTCGCTTTAGAAGCAAAAGCAGTTGCAGAACGGGCTGTTGTTACGGATGGAGAAACCCTTCGAGGGGGAGAAGCGCTCAAAAGTTTAGTTGAAGAGGTAAAGAAGAAAGCAGAAACAGCAGAAAGTTTAGCTTCAGAAGCAAAAGAGAGCGCTTCACAGTCCTTGCTAGCTTCTAATCATGCAAGGAGTGAATCAGCAACAGCGGTAAATACAGCGAATGATGCAAAGAGTAAGGCAGAAGAAGCCAAGACCCTCTCAGAAGCGTCAAAGAGTATGAGCAGTGATGCAAAGCAATTGGCTACACAAGCCAAGGAAACCTTGACAAGCGCGCTTACAGAAACAAGGGATGTAAAAGAGCAAGTAGAGGCAGCAAAAAGAATATCAGAAGAAGTAAAGCAAGAGCTTATAGGATTAAAAACGTCATCAGACTTGGCATTATCGACAGCGAATGCAGCAAAAGCCACGGGAGATCAAGCCTCTCAACAGGCTACAGAAGCAAAGAGTTTAGCAGAAGATGCCAAGAGTGTTTCAGACAAATTACAGAGCAAAATAGATAAGATAGAGCAATTAGCAGAAAAAGCGCAAGAAACGGCTACAGCCTCCAAAGAAGCGGCTTCTTATGCGAAACATGATGCCGATCAAGCACAAAAGAAGGCGCAAAGTTCAGAGAATTTATCCTATCAAGCCTTAAATAAAGCCGAAGAAGCCAAGCAATCGGCGGATGGAGCGAGTATAAAAGCGAGCTTGGCAGAAATGGCAGCAGAAGAAGCCAAGAAAACCGCCGGCTCCACTTTATCGCAAGCTTATGCCGCCAAAGATGAAGCAGATAAAGCCAAGGAAATAGCGAATGGAGCAAGAATAAAATCCAGCTTGGCAGAGAGTGCAGCGGAAGAAGCCAAGAAAACCGCCGGTTCTTCTTTATCACAAGCTTATGCCGCGAAAGATGAGGCGGGTAAAGCCAAGGAAGCAGCACATGGAGCGAGTATAAAAGCGAGCTTGGCAGAAATGGAAGCAAAAGAAGCCAAGCAATCAGCAAGTTCAGCGTGGAGAGAAGCCAATGAAGCCAAAGATTCTGTAAAGACTATAAAAGAGAGCGTTTCCAATGCGAAAGATGATGCAGAGCAAGCGCGGCAAACAGCAGAAGAAGCCAAGCAATCGGCGGATGGAGCACGTCATAAAATCAATGATGTTGAACAGGTTATAGAGACGCTCAAAGCCTCACTTGATTTGGTAAAAACGGATGCATCAGGAGCCTTGTCAACAGCGCAAAAGGCAGAAACAGCCGCTTCAGCTGCGAAAGAAGAGGCAAGTCAAGCGCAAGAAGTAGGCAAGAATGCGAAGTCGACAGCAGATGAGGCGTTAACGAAAGCGACAGATGCCAAGAGCCATGCTGAATTGGCAAACACCACCTCCAATGAAGCCAAGACACTTGCCGAGCAAGCCACGAGCAGGCTCAATTCCCTGAATTTATCGGAAATGCGCCAAAGGGTTAATGCGCTTCAACAAAGTGTAGAACAAGCGCATCAATCGTCACAAACAGCGAGCAACAAGGCTGAAGAAGCGACCCAACAAGCAAGCCAAGCCAAGAGTTTGGCACAAGAAGCCAAGAATACAGCAGAAGGGGTAAAAAGTAGTTTAGAGACATTAAAAACGACATCAGAGCAAGCACAAGAGAATGCCTCTGAAGCCCTTCGTATAGCCAAAGAAGTCAAAGCCGCCTCAGAAGGTTCAGATGTTGAGGAAGATGAAGAAATAAGCGAAACGGCAGATGATGAAGCGATGGCCATAGCGTCCGATGCGCAAACAGTTGCTTATGATGCCCGCTTGAAAGCCATGTCAGCGGATATAAAAGCCGATAGAGCCGATCGCAATGCGCAGAATGCGAAGGAAGAAGCCAAGAATGCGCAGGAAAAAATCGCGGAAGTGAAGGAAGAAATTACAAAAGCGAAGAAAGAAATCGAAGAAGCCAAGCAAAGCGCGAGTCATGCAATACGAGAGAATAATAGTACGAAGAGATGGCTCACACAGACATTCCAAAAAACGGAGCAATTAGAAAAAGACCTAGACGATATGGATCTTTCTGTGAGCAACGTCTCTAATAACATCCGTACGGTCCAAACGAAGGTGGAAGAAGCAAAAACATTAGCACAAGAGTTCAAAACGGCTTGTGAACGTAGCGCTTCTGATCTTCTCAAAAAGTTAAGTTGGAATGTTTTTACCCAGTCCACGCCATTTCTGAAGACAGATATAACCAAACGGCTCATTTTAGAAGGAGAAACGCATATTTCTGTCAAGGATGGGAGTGATATACAGCTGGTCAGTTTTACGAGCAGTTCTACAGAGGTCGCGCTTCCTTCTTCAGGTCTTTCAGCCGGTAAGGATTATTATGTCTATTTGGTGAATGGGGGGAGAGAGGACCAAAAACTGATTGTGTCAGAGTATAAAAGTTCTCCCCGTGATGCAGACATTTCAACATATAATTGGAAGCAGATAGGCGGTTTTCATACGCTTTGTGCAGATGTTGGCTATTCTGCGTATCATCCTTTATCCGGTTATAAAGCAGGGGATATTTTACCCCGTTCTGTTTGGTGTCTCAATCATCGCCCGCATTGTTCCCCAGAAGGTATGGTCTACGATCCTAGAAGAGATCTTTGGGTGGATATCTATCTTCAATCCGGTAAGGGGGAAGATACCAAATCAGCCTATGGTGTTCCGATCACCAGCAATCGTTCTTATACAGATCATGCCAAGGATATGATGCAGGTAAAGAAAAGGTTATTGGGTCATGAGGATTTTCTTTCAGCGATGTATGGAAGCAATGAAAATAGCAGTATTGAGGGACAACAAGCGCCTACACCAGCCCATTCAGGAGGTCATAAGGATACACAAGAACGTCGTATGATCTCGCATATTGGTTGTGAGGATGGTTATGGTTATGTTTCGCAATATTTATCAGAGTTTTTCCCGGTTCCCAATCAAAGTGATCCTTCAAAGAGTGATATGCATGTTTTGATTGGTGGTGGGAGTTGGCAGGATGGAGCAGAATGCGGTAGTTTTTTTCGTCAGAGCGTGCATTCTCGTAATTTTACGGATGAGAAGGTAGGAGCGCGTGGATGCTGTCGTCCACGTCGTTTTATTTGAGAAACTTCATAGAAGGATCCAGTCTCATTTTTATTCAGCCTCACTTTTGTGGGGCTTTTTTTATGGAGGAGCAAATGCGCAAGATATCGAAGGAAGGTTTAGAGCTTATTAAACAATGGGAAGGTTTACGCTTAGAGGCTTATAGAGATGAGGCATGTGTGTGGACGATTGGTTATGGTCACACCAGTTATGCGGGCAAACCTTTGGTGCATAAGGGCATGTGTATTACGAAAGAACAAGCCGAAGAGATACTTTGTAAAGATTTAGAGCAATTTGAGCATGCGGTAGAGCAGTTTGTCATGGTTTCGTTAACGGATGCGCAATTCGCGGCATTGGTGTCGTTTTGTTATAATGTAGGCACAACCGCCTTTTGCCAATCGACCTTATTAAAAAAGCTCAATAAAGGGGATTATGAAGCTGTTCCTACAGAATTACAGAAATGGAATAAGGTAGGAGGTAAACCGCTTCAAGGATTAGTCAATCGTCGCGCCGCTGAAGCAGGGTTATGGGCCAAGGGATCTTATGTTTGTTCCAATTATCAAAAGGTAGAAACGAAAGAGAGGAGCGGTTTGTTCAAGATAGAAGCGCTTGCACCGATTATAGGGTCCTGTTCAGGGCTTGGAGGGCTTTTTGCAGGCAATGGTCCTATCCAATGGGTTTTGGCAGGGATGATGGTTCTAGCTGCTGTAACAGGGGTTTTTATAGTCACAAAACGCTTTAAGGAACAGCGGTTATGATTTTATATCTTAAAAGAAATCTGTCTTTTCTGTTAACGGCTATAGCCGTTTTTTTTATAGCTTTGGCTAAAGCCTTTCACCTTGGAAAGAAGAGCGAGCGTCAAAAGCAGGTAGAGACAGCATTAAAGAGAGCGACAACACGTTTTGAGGTTGAAAATGAAGTTAATCAAAAAAGTGATAGTGGTGTGCGTGCTGCTCTGTCTCGTTGGATGCGGGACAAATAGATCAGTTTCTTGTGTTGGTTGGTTGCCCATTTATTTAGATCAACAGGATGTTCAGGTCATCAGTTCTCACCTCGCAAGGGATATTTTAAAGCATAATCAACAGGGGGCTCACGTGTGTGGTTGGCAAGATGGTTAAGAAACAAAGCAGAAAAGAACAAGATTTAACAGAAAAAGAACGCCAACTGCTCCTTGAGATGCTGGAGACCTATCAAGGCTTAAAGATGATGTCACGTCTTATGAAATGGGGGGCCTTTGCTGTCTTTATCTTTGTCATGGATTTTTCCCGTTTCATAGATGCCATAGAAAATAGCTTCTCACACTTAAAAAGATGGATAACAAAAAGTTAGAGACTACAAAATATTTCCTTTAAAAATATGATAAAACAAGAATTGACACAGACACTGTTTGCGTGGATGGGTGGAAAACATTATCTACGGAAGAAAATTATACCAATTTTAAATGCTATTGACCATGAAACCTATATTGAACCGTTTTTGGGTTCAGGGGTTATTTTCCTAAACAAACGACCAGCGAAATATTCCGTCATCAATGATCTGAATGGAGAGATCACCAATCTATTTCAGTGTGTTCAAAATGACTTTGATGCTTTAGCCAAGCGATTGGAGTGGTTTGTTTGTTCAAGACAGTTGTTTTTTGAACTTGCGGCTATTGATCCAGAGAGCCTTACCAAAGTTGAAAGAGCAGCGCGCTTTTTGTTTCTTCAACGTTGTGTGATGTATGGGAAAAAAGATTACGTCTCTTTTAGCTTTGCAAGAAAAAAGACGATAAGCTTTAACCCCGATAAGCTTTTAGCAAGGATGAGATGTGTGAGGCAAAAATTGCTTGATACAACAATCTTAAATTATTCATGGGAGCGTGTTGTTCAACTTTTTGATGCTCCAGACAGTTTGTTTTATCTAGATCCGCCTTACTTTATGAAGAAGAAATGTTATAGCTCAGGAAATTTTGACGAGAAGGATTTTGTGAGCATGGCAAAGCTTCTCCAAAATATCCAAGGTAAGTTTGTCTTGAGTCTGAATGATTGTGATGCGGTACGAGAGATTTTTAAAGATTTTGACTTTTTAGAAGTTGAGACCCTCTGGACATCTGGTAAGGCTAAAAAAATTCCTCGAAAAGAAATTGTGATTCGCAATTGAAATATATAGATGATGATGCTATTTGATGGTGTTATAGATTTCATATATAGGGTGGTTCAAAGGGTGGTTTCATTTTTTAATAATTTTATTAACCTATTGAAAACAATTAAGAAAACGTTAGAAAATGGTACTTCTCGACCGCACCATTTGAGCATTTTACAGCAAGAGTGCTTTGTATAAAAGGGGATGTTAGGAGCATTATAGCAGTTTTTTTCTGTATCATTATTAGTGTGTTCCTAATAATGATTTCATTTCAGATTTTTAGAAGTTTTGCGATAGATTTGAAATGTTTGCTCTTTTCGATAAAGTGGGGTGGTATTGAGGTGAAAAGTATAGTAATTTTGAAATGTCTAACATTTTTTGTTTGCATTTTGTTATTAACAGCATGTAGTCAATCGCGTGCAGTACTGTGGCATGGGATACATGCAACACCATCTATGGTTGCAGTACAGAAGAAGGTTGAAAAGAATCCGATTCTTCCGAAAGCTATCGTTCCAGTCTATGTTGCAACAAGTCGTATGATGCAAAATAATTATTCCCAGCCTTATGGAGCAGAGCGATCAAATAAAGTGCACTATAACCGTGTTGATGTAGGAATTCCGCAACGACATGTGAAGGGTGTTGTTGAGATAAATGCGTATAAACCTACTCATGATAAATATTTTGCGGCAGTGGCTTTGCAAAAATATGACAGCAAGGAACAATTTAAGCAGCAATTAAATGCTGCTTTAGAAAAACATCCTAAAGGAAACAGAGAAATTTTTCTCTTTATTCATGGATATGATAACAATTTTGCGGATGGCGTATTTCGTACAGCTCAGTTTACATATGATTATTCTTTAGATGTCGTTGCTGTTCATTATTCGTGGCCTTCTGCTGGTTCAATACCTCTTTATATTTATGATCGTGATAGTGCCAATTTTGCACGTGACGGACTAATAGAGCTCTTAACACTTATCAGTGAAACTAAAGCTGATCAAATTTCGGTTATTGCACATTCTATGGGTAATTTTGTTATAATGGAGGCATTTAGAACTCTTGCATTACAAGGAAAATATAAACCAATTCGCCGTATTACAAGTTTTCTCATGGCAGCACCGGATATTGATGTTGATGTGTTTGAGCGTCAATTGCATGATATTAAAAAATTACCTCAGCCAACAGCTATTTTGGTATCTCGAGCGGATAAAGCTCTTGCTGTGTCAGGACGTCTTACCGGTGGGCATCATCGTGTTGGAGACGGTTCAGATATCGAAATGTTGCGTAAAAATGGAATAACTGTTCTTGATTTTTCTGATGTTGATGGTGGGACACATAATGTCTTTGCATCTTCACCAACACTGATGGCTCTTTCTCGAGAAGGTTCTTTAGCATCAACAATTATGCAAGGTACAGAATTATCACCCAGTCAGGCACTTCTTGCTGATGGTAGTAGTGTATTAGAGAAAACAACACATCTTATACTTTATACACCTATGCGCTTTTTATCTCCACTGGCTCCACGTTAAGTACAAAAATGAGAATTCTTATCAAGATAAATTGGGACTAATATTTTAGCACTTTCTTTAGAATAATTTTATAAAATCAAAAATAAGTGGCGGAATGAATATAAAACCAGTTACTAGGTGAGTTCATGACGTTTGCACAAAAATGCTACACAAATAAGCTTAGATTAATTGATTGTTTATCTCATTCTGCAGTTCAGTTATTAGATATTCATGCTATGCTTTTGAAAGTGAGAGAAGGTCATATGGGGGAAAAACCAAATTTATTGCGCCAAATTGATTCCACAAAAAAACAGTTGGATGAGATAAGTCATGCTCTTATTTTAGAATATCGTAAACGTCAAGAAACTGAGCGATTTTTAAAACAGATTTTGATATCAATTTCTGATCAACTTTTTTCACTTAATAATGGTTTCAAAGAAACTGGGCGTCTTTTTTTTCAAGAAATGAGAATAGTTCAATCTCAGATACAGTGTTTTTATGAGTCGAAAGAAAGGCAACATTTATTAAATGAAAAAGGAGCTTCATATTCTTCATCAAAAATTGATGAAGTTATTAAAGAATTACAAAAAGCAAGAAAACAACTTATGGTTGAGAGTCCTCATCTCTTTGAAAAAGAACATTAAAACGAAAAATAAGATTCTTTTTGAATTAGGGCACGTTGATAAAAAATATTTTATGAATAGAAGTATTTGATTTGTATTAATTAATACATATATTTTTAAATTTTATTTCCATATCTTTATTTACGAATTTCATACTTTTAAAAAGATATGAGAAAACAAAAATTTATTTGTAACCTTAAGTTAAGGTACGCTCCCAGAGAACAAGTTGAGGCTTAGCAACAAGATTCAAAGTATATAAATATGTGTAAAAGCGTATTGATGTGTATAGTTTTTTATGTTCCAATAAAAGAATTAAGAATTAAAGAAAAAATCTCAAATCAAAAATTTAAGATAACCTAAAAGATGATGGGTGATGCATGCAGAGGTGGACGAGAAGGTAAGTTAAGAGAGGGCTATTCATAGGTTATCAATAGCATTCGTAAAGGCATCTCCTCAAGGGAAATATTGTGATGGGCCAAGACTATGATTGAATGTTTGAAAAGACAATACAGGTTCTTGGTTTTCTTCACTAGGATTGTACGTTATTCCGTAGACAGGTAGCCTATTTATAAAAAATTTAACGGTCAATATCATTCGCAATGTTCTGGCACTCTTTGGTATGAAAAATATATACAGCGTGAAAAGCACTTAATCATATTAACATTCTCTTAAAATATACTGCGGCTCTTGTTTGGATATTGATCTACAGGCTTCTATAAAAGCACATGCCCTTTTAGGGAAGCCTCGTGCTACATCAACAAATATTCTAGCTATGCCATGGCAAGAAGTTCCGGCTTTCTATCAGAATTTAGATGATAAGATTCTTTCAAATTTACTATTAAAGCTCTTGATTTTGACCGGAGTACGGTCATATCTATTGCGATATTTACGTCTTGAGCAAGTAAATAAGGATATATGGATAATACCGAAAGAAAATATAAAAGGTATTGTGGTAAAAGTTTCAAATTTTCGTGTGCCATTAAGTCATAAAGCTTTGAAAGTGATTGAAAAATCTCTCTCCTTTGAAAAAAATATTTTTTTATTTGCAGGGAGTTTTGGAAAGCCTATATCTGACGTAATACTTTTTTAACTCATGAAAAAAAAGAATTATAGACCTCATGGCTGTAGATCTAGCCTTCGTGACAGGATAACGGAAACAACGTCAATACCCTTTGAAATTGCCGAAACTGTTTTTGCCCATTCAGTTGGGAGTCCAGTGACAAAAGCTTATATGCGAACAGATTTTTTAGAACAACGCCATGCTCTCTTGGAAAAGTGGGCTGCATTTATAGCAGAAGCGACTTGAATGGAATAAATGTTTTGTAAACCACTGTTTCATATGTGCAAAGACATTATTGATTGCTTCCATGAGATGTGTAAAATTGAGGATTTATTGGTTAAAGAATTTTGCACGTCTTGGAATATATTTAGAGTCGAAAATTTAGTTTTTGTGTAAAAATACTTTCTAATGCATCTAGGATATGTGAAAAGTCAAGTGCTCATAAGAGTATAATGAGTACAATTCATTTGGTATAACGTGATATCACTTTTACACTTTTATAACTCATAATGATTTCCTGAAGGACTTCTTTTTCTGCTTCTGTAAGTTCTATATCATCTTTTATTTTTCTTCTAGCCATGTTTCCAGCCACACAAACGTTCATCTAGGGTGTTATGTTTTAAGATATCTTTTGCTAAGCTTGAACTGATGACGTTAACATCTCTTTTGTTTAAATAAATGGGTAACCAACCAACACAAGAAACATACTTATTTGCTCCGTAGCCAACGAGAGAGAGCAGCGCGTACATCAGCATCTCTTTTTTGATTAATTTCATTTTCCACCTCCAGACGTTTTGTTGCTGCCTTCAGCGTTTTTTCTGTTTGCTTTTGCTGTTCTGCTTTTTTGCCAAGAGTGAAAGCTTTGGCTAAAACCATAAAAAAGCGGTTAGAGCCGCACTTGTTAGAAGAAGATTTTTTCACCCATAAGATCATAGGCAGTGCTCCTGAAAGCATTTAGCGACAAAGAACATAGCGACACCTGCTGCTAAAACCATGATGGTAGCAAGAGCCCATTGCACTGGACCATTGCCTGCCAGTAAGCCTCCAAGACCTGAGAAAGAATCAATAATAGGGGCAAGGGCTTCAGCCTTAAAGCGTCCTGTTGCTTCTTTGGTTTCCACGGTTTGGTAGTTCGAGGAAACATAAGAGCCTTTTGACCACAATCCTGCTTCAGCCACACGCCAGTGTACAAGACCTTACAAACGCTTACCACCTGCTTTAGTCCATTTTTGTAATTCGGCTGATACCGCTTCATAATCACTATATTGAGGTAGAGTTGTAAAAAGCTGTTGTTCCTACTCATAGCAAAAGGATACTAATGCTGCAAATTGCCGAGAATTCAAAGAGACAATAACAGCTCGTGCAAAAGTATTTTCAAATTGTCTTAACAAAGAAATTTTTTATCTTGTTTTTCAGTGATTGTCATGCCCTTGTGTACAAAAGGTTTTCCAGCAGCACTGGTATGTCCATAATCAATTGTCCATACACCGGTGGCATCTTTATAGTCGTTTAAACGCAAGCCTTCCCATTGTTTGATGAGAGCAAGCCCTTCTTGTGATATTTTTCGCATAAAATTCTCCATAAAAAAAGCCCCACACAAGGTGAGGCTGAGTAAATGTTAAAAATTGTGATTATTGCGTTTTATTAAAAATCTCGTTTCATGTAACTTTTTTCTGTGTTATACGTTACATGAAACAAGAGGAGATTTTGTTATGGGTACAATGCACGTTAATGAACGGGTTCAGAAACACCGTAATGCACAAAGAAAAGCAGGTCTGCGTTTAATGCAAATTTGGGTTCCAGATACACGCCAGCCGAGTTTTGCAGAAGAGTGCCGCCGTCAAACCCGCTTAGTGGCAAAAGTGGATAAAGCCAATGCATCTATACAGTTATTTATGGATCAATCTTTAATGGATATTGATGGATGGATAGAATAATGCGTGGTTCTCTGGTAACAATAATAATACAAGGTGATTTTGGTAAACCAAGACCCGCGTTGATCATTCAAGCTAATCAATTTAATGAACATACAAGCGTGACGGTTTTACCAATTACAAGTACACTTGTTGATGCGCCATTACTGCGTATTACTGTCCAACCAGACAGCAAAAATGGTTTACAAAAGCCCTCTCAAATAATGATTGATAAGATTATGACAGTAAAATGTGAAACAGTTAGCCCAGCTTTTGGTTTCATTCATACAGATAAAATGGTAGAAATTAAACGGTGTTTAGCTGTATTTTTGGGAATAGTAAAATAAAATTTTTCTATAGAATTGGAGAATTTAAAATACATCATGATCTTGGTTATAGAATCTATTTTGTCAAACAAGGTAAACAAATCATTTTATTATTAAATGCGGGTAATAAATCTACCCAACAAAGGGATATTGAAAAAGCTCTTCAATTGGTAAAGGAAATAAAACATGGAAATTACTAAATTTGACACAAGTGAATATTTCAAGACACCTGAGACACAAAGGATTCTTTTAGAAGATGCTCTTGAAAGCAAAGATAGTAAGTATCTTGCCCATGCTCTTGGCATCATAGCGAAAAACCAAGGAATGAGTAAAATCGCTCAAAATACAGGGCTATCAAGAGAGTCTCTTTATCGTTCTTTAAGCGATAAAGGTGATCCACGCCTTTCTACTTTTCTTAGTGTTTTAAGTGCATTAGATTTGCAAATGAGTTTAATACCTAGGAAAAATAATTGTAAGAAAGGGACAGCTTTAGAAGAAGTATCTTGACCTTCTCCTCACCTTTAAAGATAGAGAAGGGAGGTACTTAAACAACCTTTTTAATAAGAGCTCTAAATCTGATTTATAACCTCTCATGTATCTTCCTCATCCACATGGATGACGCCGTATTCTTCGCATATGAAGAATCGGGAAAGCGTTTTGGTCAAGGGTATCGTCTTTGTCTTCTATGGTGTTTGCGAGGTTTTTTGTAGCATTTTTTGGGGCTTTATTAAAAATTTCTCAGTCTATTTTTGTGGTATATCCACCCGTTTTATCAAGCTTATGTTTGACGTTTTTGATACGCCATTCTGCTGGAGTATAGCGGCGGAAAGGGGTTTCTTGAATAAGCTTTGCTTCTGCCTCACATTGTATTTAAACATTTTAGATGTTATGTTATATTTACGGCCAGTTAAGAATTAAAAAGATATATTAAAAAACGTGGTTGCAGTTTTTTATCTCAGGAAAAGGCGGCTATTTGTGGTTCTAAAAAATCCATTTGACCTATGTATGGTACGCGAAATTAGGAACAGGATTAGTGCAGAAAATTCTTAAAGATCTTGGCTTAAGTAAGTTTGCATGTGGAAATGTAAATGAAATATGCACTTAAATTTATCAAGGATGATAATGATACTCTTCTTGTCGTTTCCAAAGTTTTCAGGAATTTATTAGCTATGGTAATGATGAAAAAGAAGCTTTGGAGCACGCTAAAAATGCGCTTTTAGCATTTATTATGGGGCGTTTCCAAGGTCGAGAAATTATCCCTTTTGGAGCTCGTGATCCTACTTATCCTTTTGTTAAAGTATCTTCTTTGGTCACTTTAAGAATTGCAATACATAACGCTATGGTTGAAAAGAATTTACGCAAAGCAGATCTTACGCGTCTTTTAAAACTCAATCCAATACAAATTGACCGATTGTTGGATTTAAATCACGCAACAAACTTAGACTCTTTAGAATCCACTCTTATTACTCTTGGAAAAGGGATTACCATTAGTATCCAAGATGCCGCTTAAAACTTATTTACTTATAAATTACTAAGCAATTATTATAGGAGAGAAGAGAAATGACAGGTCCAGAAATATTGGATGTTGTATATATGGTATCAATGGTAGTTATATCTACCATAATTGTAGTGCTTTGTTTGCCTTCTGCCTTTTAAGTTTCATTGATAGTTTTTGTGAATCATATAGAATGACACGTTTTTGAAAAAATCTAGGTAGTCTATTTATCTTAAATTTAACCGTATAAAGCATTTTATAGTTGCTTAATCAAAAAATTATATAATCGCTTTTTACGGTGCTTTTCTATCGATTTAAACGTATATCTCATCACAAAACAATCAGCTATGATACAGATGTTATAAGGTGCGGATTTATCCAACATCCCACAATGAAAATGGCCGGCGCAAGTCCTGATAGGCTAATTAGTGAAGATAGTTTAGTGGAGGTTAAATGTCCGCAATCAATCATCTACGCTTTTTTATGAATAGTGAGATAAAACCTGAATATCACGCACAAATGCAATTCCAAATGGCGTGCACTGGACGCAAGTGGTATCATTTCATTAGCTTTGATCCGCATTTTGTAGGCAGATTATCTCACTTGCATATGAAAATTAAACGCGTTAACCATGATGAAGAACAAATTAAACAGATCAATCAAGCAGTGGAGATATTCTCGGAGGAAATAGAGCAAGATATGAAACAGATCTTGCACAAGCTGCTTGATGTTATGGGGAGCTCCTCTTCCCAGTACCTTCGCCCATTTATTTAACATAAAAAAGAAAGATAATGAGATAATATTTAATGATGCCGATAGATATGTAACAACCCGTGAATGCGCAGAGCTTTTTAGCGTATCGACAACAACGATTCGCAATTGGGTTTTTCAAGGTGTCTTTCCAAAACCATATAAGCTAGGGAGAGCAGTGAGATGGAGAAAAAAAAGAGATCTTAGTCTTTATTCCAAAGAAAAATAAGGAACAAGTAACAACAAATTAGGTAAAATTGTATAAACCGTGGAAGGTGGACTAAAAACAAAATTAAAGAAAAAACTATATATTTTAATATGTCGAAGACAAAAAATGGTGCCCCCAGAGAGACTCGAACTCCCGACCCCCTGATTACAAATCAGGTGCTCTACCAACTGAGCTATAAGGGCATGACCATGAAGGAAGTAGCATAAACTTATAAAAAGGAAAATAGAAAATTATCAATTTTGATATATATTTTTTAAAATCCTATTATAAATAATAAAATGATTAATTATTTTTTATTTATGGACTTCACTAATTTTATCGGATTATGAATTAGGAGAGGTCCGATTGATGAGAAAGATATTTTTCTAGCCAATGAATATTGTAATTACCATCTGCAATATCTTGATTATTAATGAGATCTCGAAAGAGAGGTAATGTGGTCTTTATTCCATCAACCACAAATTCATCTAAAGCACGTCGTAAACGCATCATACATTCTAAACGTGTTCGGCCATGAACAATAAGTTTTCCAATCATGCTATCATAATATGGTGGAATGCGGTAACCTGAATAAGCACCTGAATCAACACGAATTCCTAGTCCTCCAGGTGTATGAAAATGTGTAATAGTTCCAGGTGATGGTGTAAAGTTGAGAGGATCTTCCGCATTAATACGACATTCAATAGCATGGCCAGAAAAGCATATATCTTCTTGCGAAAATGAAAGTTTGCTACCAGACGCTATATGAATTTGTTCATGGACTAAATCTATACCTGTAATCGCTTCAGTTATAGGATGTTCCACTTGTAAACGCGTATTCATTTCAATGAAGTAGAAAGCGCCATTTTCATAAAGAAATTCAATTGTACCGGCTCCACGATATGCAAGGCTGGCACAAGCATTCGCAACAATATCACCAATTTTTTTTCGTTCAGTTTCATTAAGAGCAGGTGAAGTTGCTTCTTCCCATATTTTTTGATGGCGACGTTGAAGTGAACAATCACGTTCACCTAAATGGATTGCATTTCCCATCCCATCACCGATAATTTGAATTTCTATATGACGTGGTTTTTCTAAATATTTTTCAATATAAACTGAATCATCACCAAAAGCTGCTCCTGCTTCTGAACGAGTTGTTTGAAGAGCAAGAGAAAACTCTTGTTCAGAATATACCACTTTCATACCGCGCCCACCACCACCGGCTGCTGCTTTAATAATAACAGGATAACCAATTTCATTGGCAATACGTAGCGCTTCTGCTTCTTCACTAACAGCTCCACTTGAACCAGGTACTACAGGAATTCCAAGTTTTTGAGCGGTTTTCTTTGCTTCGATTTTGTCACCCATCATTCGAATATGTGTCGCTGATGGACCTATAAATGTAATATTATGTGCTTCTAGAACATCTGCAAATTTTGCATTCTCAGAAAGAAAACCATAGCCAGGATGAACAGCATCAGCTCCTGTAATCTCACATGCGGCAATAATTTGTTGAATACTTAAATAAGAATCACGTGCTGGAGGAGGGCCAATACAAACACTTTCATCGGCAAGACGAACATGCATTGCATCAGCATCAGCGGTTGAGTGGACAGCTACAGTTTTTATTCCAAGCTCTTTGCAGGCACGCAAAACGCGAAGAGCAATTTCTCCTCGATTAGCAATGAGAACTTTTCGAATCATAGTTTCTCCTAGCTTTATTCAACAACAATAAGTGGTTCACCAAACTCTACGGGTTGGCCATCTTTAACAAAAACAGTAGTGACTATTCCAGAACGTGGTGAAGGAATTTGATTCATTGTTTTCATTGCTTCAATAATAAGTAATGTTTCTCCTTCAGAAACATTTTGTCCTATCTCTACGAAAGGTTGTGCGCCTGGCGAAGGCGCAAGATAGGCTGTTCCAACCATAGGAGATGTTATCGCATTTTTTGATTTATCTTCTTGTATTGGAGATTGTTCTGCTTTTTGAGATGAAAGAGAAGTCATAGGAATAGAAGGGGGGGAAATGGGGGCATAAATTGTCTGCTCGGGAGTAACTGCGTTATTTTGTCTTGAGACACAAATACGAAGACCACCTTGTTCAACTTCAATATTTGTTAAATTTGTATCATTTAAAATTTCAGCAAGATCACGAATAACTTTTGTATTAATTGCGGTATGTTTTGCCGCATCTATTTTTTTTGTTGCCATTTTATTTATAACTCCTTGATCAATGAAGTTCGTCATTATTTAATTGTTATGACTAAATATCTCTAGACTAGGGATGGTTTTTTTTAGAGGCTTCTCTTAAAAGTTCTTAATTTTTTTAAATGATACTTTGTAATTTGAATCAGTATGCGATCTATGGAGCTCTACTTATAAGCCGGTTACAACAAAAGAGAAAGCATAAAATGATCTTGTTTACGGTACTCTTTTATAAAATTAACGAGATAAAGAAGAAATGTTCATTGTATTTTTTCAATAGCTTCTTTTAGAATGTCCTGATTCAATGCTCCTCTAAATACTTTATTACCAATGATATAAGAAGGGGTTCCCATAATATTAAGCTGAGAAGCAATTTGAATATTTTCTTTAAAGATGTTTTGGATGTCGGGATCTTTCATTGCATTTCGGAGTTTTTTTTCATCTGCTCCTAATGAAATTGCTATTTTAATGGCTTTAGCTTCATTTGCACGGTTTTGATTCGTTAAAAGTGCTTTATGAAACTGAGGATATTTTTTAGGAAATTGTTTTCGAAATGCATAGGCAACAGTGTGTGCAGCTACAGAATCATGTCCCAAAATGGGTAAATCCTTAATGATTACCCGCAGATCTGCGTTCTCTTTTATCAAATTTTCTATATATGGATAAGATATTTTACAATATCCACAATTATAATCAAAGAAATCAACTAGCACTCTTTTACCATTTGGATTACCTAAAACAGCATCATAGGGTGATTGGAAAATTTCTTTTTTTAATGAATGGATAACAGAAGCTTGTTGTTCGTTTTGTTTTTCCAGCTTTTCTTGGAGTATAAACTGCATTTCAATCAGAATTTCTGGATTCGTAAGTAAATAATCTCGTACAATTTTTTGAATATTATGTGTATCAATATGTGGTGTAATTTTGTCTTTAAGTTTAGATAAAAAAGTAGGATCTTCAAGAAGTTGTATTTTAATCTCGTCTGAGCTTAAAGAATTTAATGGTTTTTCATTTGCTAAAGAAGGAGAACAGATTAGAATATTCAGTATAACTGTTGTTAAAAATTTTATAATAAACGCCGTTTTTGCGTATTGAAGCCTGTAGGTCATCTGTATACCTTCATTTTTAAATTATGATATTGCTTAAACTATATAAAGATATCAATTTTGTGTAATAAAGTATCTAAATATAATATAAATTTGGTAAATATAAATAAAATATCTGTTTTTTCCTTTTCTAGATGAACATTTTATGTAGCTCATATTGAGGGATGATACTAGATTTTTGTGATTTAAAAATTTATTAAATGCTATTTTACTTATAGGAATATTAAACTCTTATCCATATTTTCTATGGAAAAAAATATATTAATCATCAAATAAAGAGCACTCATATTCAATATGAAAAGCGAAATGATAAAAACTACAACGCATTATGATCTGTTTATTATTGGAGGAGGAATAAACGGATGTGGATTAGCAAGAGATGCAGCTGGACGCGGATTTAGAGTGGGATTAGCTGAAATGAATGATCTGGCATCAGGAACATCCAGTGCCTCAACAAAGCTTATCCATGGTGGTCTTCGTTATCTTGAACACTATGAGTTTAGACTCGTTCGCGAGGCGCTAAAAGAGCGAGAAATTATTTGGCGTATGGCTCCACATATTGTACGTCCTTTACGTTTTATCCTTCCTTATCATAAAGAGTTACGCCCTGCTTGGATATTACGTTTAGGACTTTTTATCTATGATTATTTAGGAAGCTGGAATCAGAAATTGTGGCGCAGTAAAACAGTGAATTTTTCAAAAAAATTTTGCTCCATACTTAAGGAAGAATATCATAAGGGATTTGAATATTCTGATGCAAGAGTAGATGATGCCCGTTTGGTTATTGCTAATGCCCGTGACGCAGAAAATCGAGGCGCTGATATAAAAGTACGTACAGAAGTTCTCTCTTTAAAGAGAGAACATAAAAAGTGGCTTATGATGCTTCGAGATAAATTAAGTAAAAAAGAATATTGTGTCACAGCTTCTTACGTTGCAAATATGACGGGTCCTTGGATTAATCATATTTTAGTCGATGTACTAGATTGTAAAAAGCATCCGCCAGTACGGCTTGTTAGAGGCTCTCATATTTTAGTTCCTAAGCTTTATGATCATGATCGTGCTTACATTTTTCAAAACAAAGATAAGCGTATTATATTTTCTATCCCATATCAAGAAGAGTTTACATTACTTGGAACAACAGACTGTGATTATCAAGGAGATCCTGCTGATGTTCATATTACAAGTACAGAGATTGACTATCTCTGTACAGCAGCAAGTGAATATTTCATAAAACCTGTATTGCGTGAAAACATTGTCTGGAGTTACTCTGGTGTGCGTCCTCTCTATGATGATGGAGCTTCAAAAGCACAGGAAATTACGCGAAATTATGTTTTGAAAGAAATGGGAGCAGAAAGTGCACCAAGACTTCTTAATCTTTATGGAGGAAAAATTACGACTTATCGCAAATTGGCTGAAGATGCGATGAAATTCGTTGAAAAAGCGCTTGGTGTAAAAGGAGAGGAGTGGACAGCCAATTCGATACTTCCGGGGGGAGATTTTCCATATAATAATTTAGATATCATTGAAAATGAAATTGCTTTTTTTCTTCCAGATTTAGACTCTTTTACACAGCGCAGATTAGCAAGATCTTATGGCTCAGAAGCATTGATGATATTTGAGAATGGTAAAGCAGATAAAGGACAAAATTTTGGACATGGACTTTATGAAGTAGAAGTAAAATGGTTAATGGAAAAGGAATGGGCTCAAACATATGAAGATGTTTTATGGCGTCGTTCAAAACTTGGGCTTTTATTTAATAAACAAGAAAGTGATCTTCTTGCCGCTTATATGAAAAATCAAAAAAAAGATTAAGCAAAATGAATCATAACTCACGCTTATAAAGAGCTTAAAATATAGAAAATACTTTTAAAAGAGAGTTTGTATGACTGAGAAACTATTCGAATATTTTTTGAAATTACAAATTTTAAAATCCTTATAAAATCAATTACATAATCCTATAGCATAACTTATTGGATGAGAGGTGTTCTATTTTAGATTTCTTCTTTATTTACTTTGAATAAAGTTTTGATTAATTAAGAAAAATTGGTAAAAATCTTATGCAAAAAAATAAATAGAAAATTGATGCGTGTAATAACAAAGTTCTAAATGAAGATGTGAAAGTAATACTTTTATGATATCTTATTGCCTTCCAGCACCAGTGAAATTTGCTGTGGCACCAATGTTAGGTTGGACAGATCGGCATTGTAGATTTTTTTATCGTCTTTTTACAAAAAAGGCACTCCTTTATACTGAAATGATTGTAGCCGATGCTGTCATTTATGGTATGCGTAAACAGTTGTTAACTTTTGATTCTAAAGAACATCCAATTGCATTGCAATTAGGAGGATCTGATCCACAAAAGTTGGTTGAAGCCGCGCGCATTGCAGAAGATTATGGTTATAATGAAATAAATCTCAATGTTGGTTGTCCATCAAATCGTGTTCAGGCAGGTGCTTTTGGTGCTTGTTTAATGTTACATCCTGATATTGTAGCAAATGCAGTAGAAGCGATGAAAAAAGTGGTTAAGATACCTGTAACTGTTAAATGTCGGATTGGTGTAGATAAACAAGATGAAGAAACCGCTTTGGATGTTTTGGCAAATCAAGTTTGGAATGCAGGATGTGATGCACTTTGGGTACATGCACGCAAAGCATGGTTACAAGGATTAAGTCCCAAAAAGAATCGCGATATTCCTCCACTTAATTATGAACGAGTTTATAAGTTAAAGCGTAAGTACTCTAATAAATTCATTGCTATAAATGGTGGAATTAAATCAATTTATGAAATAAAAAAACACTTAAATTTATGTGATGCGACTATGATTGGTCGCCAAATTTATCATGATCCAACGTTATTAAAATATATTGATTTCGAAATATATGGTGAACCACAGAATGATCTAAGTGAGAGTGATCTTATCGAAGCCATGTGTGATTATGCTGCTCAGCATATTGCATTAGGAGGAAAGCTTTCTCATGTGACACGCCATATGATTGGTTTATTTCATGGACGAGATGGAGTGCGGCAGTGGCGAAAAATATTATCAAATGATGCAACAAAAACTGATGCTGGCATACATGTTTTAAAAAAAGCTTTTTCTGCTCTCACTTAACTATGTTTTTGTAATTGGTATATGTTATAGCTCAGATGTTCTAAAATTTTACTTTTTATGAAAATTGAGGAAAAATTTAAATTTTTAATTTCATCAGATCATCACTTTATATCTTAAAAAAAGTATTAGTAACATAGTTACAGCATGTATCAATACTTTTTACAAGATAAAGTAAGATAAAATATCTATATAAAAAGAAGATAACATATTGATAATATATGTTTATTCATAAATTTTGAAAAACAATCAATTAGCAAAAAATAACCTGCACAAATCATTTGGGTTATGTTATTTTACAGGCTTTATATTTTTCTTAAAAAAAACCAATAAATTATTCATATCCTCTGTATATAATAAGATTCTCATTACATATTGTAAATTTTAAAAGGTGTCTCTATGCCCATCAGCCCATTTGATGATTTTCGTGCTTTACTTAAAAATTTACCTGTTGCTGATGAATTTTCTATAATTTTGGCAAAAAAACGGCAAAAAAGTCTAACAAAAGCACAAGGAGCACTAGGAAAGTTAGGAGATATTGCTGTTTGGTATGCGGGGTGGAGAGGGACAGAAAAACCTCTTATAACACGACCTTTGGTCGCCATTTTTTCTGGAAATCATGGTATTACGGAAGAAAATGTTACACCATTCCCGCAATCAATGACACAAAAAATGGTAGAAAACTTTTCATCTGGTGGTGCTGCTATCAATCAGATTTGCATAGCGTATGATCTTGGGTTAAAAATATTCGATTTGGCATTGGAATATCCCACAATGAATATTACTAAAGATGCAGCAATGGATGAACGTAGTGCAGCTGCTACTATGGCATTTGGAATGGAATCCATCGCTGGAGGGACAGATCTTTTGTGTATAGGCGAAATGGGAATTGGAAATACCACAATAGCTTCAGCATTATGCTTAGCCTTGTTTGGAGGAGATGTTGAGGAATGGACTGGGAGTGGTATGGGATCTGAAGGGGAATTTTATCAACGTAAAATAGCAGCAATTAAAAAAGCGATTGCTTTACATAAAAATCACTTTAATGATCCTTTAGAAATAATGCGTCGCTTAGGAGGACGTGAAATTGCTGCCATGGTTGGAGCTATTTTAGCTGCAAGAATGGAAAAAGTGCCAGTTATTTTAGATGGTTTTGTGGCAACAGCAGCAGCAGCAGTCCTTTATAAAATGAATCCAACGGCTCTTGATCATACTCTTGTTGGGCATGTTTCTTCTGAGTTGGTACACCATAAACTTTTAGAAAAAATTGGTAAAAAACCGCTTTTAAATTTGGAAATGCGTCTTGGAGAAGGAACAGGAGCAGCCATAGCAGCTGGAATTGTCAAGGCTGCTATTTTAACACATGCACAAATGGCTATATTATAAAAAAATTATTTATTCAAAAAACGATTATCTCATAAAAGAGTTTTAAGAATTTTGTTCATTCGTTTTTTCATGTAGTTTTATATAATTAAGTGGAAGTTCCGTTGTATATTTAATCTGTTCCATTGCGAAAGAAGACGAGACATCACGAATATCAATTTGGGCAATTAATTTTTTGTAAAAAAGATCATAAGCTTCAATATCAGGAACTACAACACGTAATAAATAATCAATATCCCCACTCATACGATAAAATTCTATAACTTCGCGAAATTCTTGTACAATTTTTGAAAAGCGTTTAAACCACTCATGGCTATGTGTATTTGTTCGAATAGAAACAAAAACAGTAACGTGCGCATTCACTTTCTCTGGAGAAAGAACAGCAACACGACGCTGAATAACACCATCTTCTTCAAGCTTTTGAATTCTGCGCCAACAGGGTGTTGTAGAGAGTCCTACTCTTTTGGCTATATCAGCAACGGAGAGTGTTGCATTTTCTTGTAAAAGATACAAAATTTTTCGATCAAGCCGATCCATACTTTTCTTTCTCAATATTCATTTTATAAAAGTTTACGTATTAAATTGCGAAGGTAGACAATAAGTTCATCATTAAACCATGGATTCTTCTGTAACCAAAAAGTATTTCTCCATGACGGATGAGGCAAAGGCATAACATTATAGCCTCGAGGTTGACGTATGGAAAGAATGTTTTTCCAATCATAAACAGTAGCGGATACGGTTTTATGTTGTAGCTCTGTAATATGCCATTTTTGAGCATAACTTCCAATAGCAAGAACAAGTTTTATTTGAGGCATAGCTTGGAATACTTTTTCATGCCATATTTTTTGACATTCCCGTCTTGGTGGTAAATCAGATTTATTGGAATCATAACCTGGAAAACAAAACCCCATTGGAACAATAGCAAACAGGGATCTGTTATAAAACTCATCTTTTGTTACATTTAGCCAATGACGCAATTTTTCACCAGAACGGTCATTAAAAGGGATAGAACTTTCATGGACACGCAATCCTGGTGCTTGGCCTGCAATTGCAATTGAGGCCGTATCAGATAAATAAACTACAGGATTTGGTTCATGGGGAAGAGGAGGAAGATAATGAGGGTCCTGCCTACAAATACGACAAGAATAAATTTCCTTTTCAAGTTTGGCAATTTGATTATAATGTTCTTGCTTCATCGAAAAATAAAAATTAGAAAACTTTTTCTGAAAAAAATATTTCCTCTATTCTGTTCGAGGATGTCTTTTTCGCCATTTTTTTGGTTTTTGGAAACTTGATTGCCATATTCCTTCTTTTTTCTTTCTAGCCTCTTGTTCTTCTTTGGGATAATCATAGTAACTTAAAGCCCAGCCATCACGTACAAGCGTTGCATTAATATTGCTAATTTGTTTTGTGTTACATGTTGCAAGGATACGACGATATTTATCTTTTTTATGCCAATGACATGTAACAGGTTGATTGGCTATGAGATGCTCTAAATATTTTTTCGCCTCAAGTCCACACGGATAGCGCGCTTCCTTATTACCACAAAATTGTTGAAGCTCAGGAGCGTCAATCCCTATAAGCCGAATCATAATGGAAGAAATCATGATCGAATCACCATCAATGACGACTGCATTTCCTTTGATAGATGATTTAGAAACAAAAGCAGTCCCTTTAGGGGCTGTCTGTATTTGTTTAAAATACACTGTCATAATAAGAAGAAAGCTAATAATGCTAAAACTAATAATTTTTAAGCTCAAGTTGCTTAGATGAAAATATTTTTTTTTCATGGCATAAAAATTATTATCACCAACATGCTTAATTTAATACAAGCATTTATAATTTGCAGGATATAATTTCACTCTTTTGCTCTTAATAAGTATTGAATGAATTAATCTCATTATATTTTATAAACTGGCATATTCGGTTTATATGCACAATTGCATGGTTATCATATTATAATAGATTTTATAATTAAAATCTAAATAAGCGCTCAAAAAACAAACCAACTCACTTTTATATTATCCACACGCTTTACTTTTTATAAAAAAACATTTTTCAGGTAATTCGAAAGGAAAAAATACCTTTCGCTTCTTTTGCAAAAGATACAAGTTAAACTCTCTAACCTATTATTTTATTTTTGTTTCTTTAAATTCAACGTGTTTTCTTACAACTGGATCATACTTACGTTTACTCATTTTGTCTGTAGTTGTACGGCTGTTTTTCTTTGTAACATAGAAAAAACCAGTATCTGCCGTTGATAAAAGCTTAATTTTGATGGTTGCTGCCTTAGCCATAATTGAGGTATCCTATTTATTTTGAATAATGATATTATCTTCTTATCAAAAGCTATTTTAAATCTAATCAGACTTTGCGGCAACACTACGGATGTTCAAAAAAAAGTCAAGGGCTGTTTCGTTTTCTTATAAGCTGAACAAATACTAAAATACTATATAAACCCAAAAAACAAGATATTGCTACTGAAAAACCAAAAGGTTTAAATAGATCCATAGATTGTCCGATAATGGTTGGACCAATAAGCATACCAATCCCATAGCAAAAGATAAAAGCAGAATTTGCAATAGCAAGTTCATGTCCTTGAAGGCGTGCACCTAGATGTGCAAGACCAATTGTATAAAGACCAGCAGATACACCACCAAGAAGAAAAAGATCAGACATTAAAATCCATGGATATTGAATGACCCATGGTATCATAAAAGTTCCAATAAAACCTAAGAGAGCACAGCTTATAAGAAGATAGCGCCTGTCTTTTGCATAATCACTTATAATACTTATAGGAATTAAAAGAAAAACATTGCCAAGTGCGAGGGTTGCCATAAAATGTGCAGCCTCTTTTTCGCTATATCCAATGGATAAACTAAAAGGTGTTATAAGAGTTAAGGCTCCCATTTGAATAGCACCGTAAACAAATACTGCCATCATTGCACTTGGAACGTGCAAAATATAAGGAAAAAATGGTGTAGGCTGATTTTCTTTAAATTCTGGACTTAATTTCCAAGCTGCAATAATTGGTATAGCAGCAAGTAAAATAAGGATACAGCCTGTGGCAAAAGGTAAAAATCCTTGAGTACCTACTTTTGCAAGAAGGGTTGGTCCTATAGCAAACCCTAATCCTAATACAATTGCATAAATAGAAAGTACCAAACCACGTTTTTTAGGGGGAGCATAACTGTTAATCCAAAACTCTGAAAGAATAAACATAACTGTCATAGTGAAATGTAATATAAACCTTAAAATAAACCAAACCCCTATGTGTTCAAAAAAATAAAATCCTAAAAAACTCAAATATCCTATAGCCATCATCAATAATATTGTTTTAGCAATACCTAAATACATGGCGATTCGAGCAGTAAAAACTGCGGCAATAATTGTGGCAATTCCACCAACTGTTCCACTGTAACCGATGGCACTATTTGAAATTCCCTTTTTAGCCATTAAAAGTGAAACAAGTTGCGTTCCCATTCCCAATGCTGCTCCAACGGTGCCAATGGTTGTAATAGCGGCAATAATTGCACGCAAAGAATTATTGGGAGAAGGTAAAGTTTTTTTTATCATAGGAATTAATTATTTCTGTTATTCATCTAATTATGAAAAGTAAATTTGGAATGAAAAAAGGCAAGTTTATCCGTTTTATTTTTTACTATGCTTATTTATTGAGACAGATGAAATATATAACCTTATATGCGAAAGAAATATGTTAAAATAATATAACAATGATATATTATAGATCATTTGTTGGTATAAATTTACTACTTTTTTGTTTTTATCCTCAAAATTTCATTTAAGGAGAGGATAGTACAATAATTTATTTATATTAAAATTTTTATTATTTTATGTATTTTTTCTTTTTATAAAGAGTGCGCTTTCGTTTTTTCTCGATAAACTTCCTTTTATGATAAGAGGTAGATGAAAAAGCTATTGGACGAGGCTCAGTTAAAAGTTCAAAACATAAAGCTCCAGCAAAAGGTTGTACTGTTATGAGTTTTACTTCTACGCTATCCGTTAATTGATACCCTTTATGATTTTGCTGTCCTATTAGAGTATGTTGTGCTTCATCAAAATGATAATAATCATTTTTAAGTGTAGAAATATGTACAAAACCATCTGTATTGAGTTTATCAAGTGAGACAAAAAGACCTGCTTTTGTAACTCCAGAAATGCGACCTTTAAAAGTATAACCAATTTTATTGGCTAAATAGTGTGCGACAAGCCGATCAACAGTTTCTCTTTCAGCTATCATTGCACGCCGTTCATATAAAGAAATTTTTGTAGCAATTTCTGCAAGATCGTGTTCTTGTTTATCTGTTAATTTATCCTTTCCTAATTTTAGGGCTTTAATGAGTGCACGATGAACAATAAGATCAGCATAACGACGGATTGGTGATGTAAAATGTGTATAGTTATGCAAATTTAAACCAAAGTGACCAATATTTTGAGGGTTATATTCTGCTTGAGATTGTGAACGCAGAATAACTTGATTAACTAATTCTTGTTGTTGAGTATTTGCGACTTTTGCTAGAATATTGTTAAGGCGTGCTGATGTTAATTCAGCACCGCGTGAAAGTGACAGCCCTAAACTTTGCAGAAAAGTCCGTAATACTTCCTGTTTTGCAAGAGAGGGAGTATCATGAACACGATAGAGGAGGGGTTGATGATGCTTTTTTAATGTTTCAGAAGCTGCAATATTTGCTTGTATCATCAACTCTTCAATCAAACGATGTGCTTCTAGATGTGGTTCATTCACAACATTTTTGATACATCCATTTTTATCAAGGATAATCTTTTTTTCTGCTATTTCTAATTCCAGTGGCTGTCTAAGATTCCGCGCAATTTTAAGGCTCTTATATGCTTTCCATAATGGTTGCACAATATTTTCAAAAAAGGGCTCTATTTTTTTATTAATTTGTCCTTCAATTGCTGATTGGATTTCTTGATAAGAAAACTTTGCTACCACACGCACCATAACTCGATGAAAACTATGGTTTCGTTTATTACCATTTGCATCAAAAACCATACGAACTGCTAAAGCAGGTCGATCTTTTCCTTCGCATAAAGAACATAAATTATTAGAAATGCGTTCCGGCAACATCGGCACAACAGTATCAGGAAAATACACAGAATTTCCCCGTTTTAATGCTTCTTTATCTAAAGCACTTCCTACTTTTATATAGTAAGAAACATCTGCAATTGCGACGATAACGATCCACCCACCAAGATTTTCAGGATTTTCATCCTTTGTTGCATAAACTGCATCATCATGGTCTTTTGCATCTGGTGGATCGATTGTAACAAGAGGTAATTGCCGCCAATCTTCGCGATCATCTATGCTAGCAGGTTTTATATGTTTTACTTGCTCCAGAACATCTTCAGGAAAAATATAGGGAATTCCTTTTGAAAGAAGAGCAATCATTGACAATGATTTTTCATTATTAATATGTCCTAAAACATTTTTTATCTGTGCACTTTTAAATCCATAACCAGTATGTTTTTTAATTTCAACTTCAACAAGATCACCAGATTTTATCTTCATTTCTGATAATGTTTCAAGAGTTAGTTCATTTATTTTACGATCTATGGGCTCAAGTCTCCATTGACCATTTTCTAATTTTTGTACAATACCAAATATACTTTTAGGGGGAAGGTCAATCTTGCGAATAATTCGTCCTGTATAAGGAAAAACTTTAGACGTTTTATTGCGAAAAATTTTTACAAGAATATGGTCTCCAACACCGATATTTATCCCTTTTGTGCGGTAAAAATGGTTTATTATAATATTGGGTTTTGAATCATTTTTCCATTCAAGAGGTTGTGCAATTAATCCACCATCTTTATCGCGCTCATTAATTTTTACTAAAACAATCGGCGGTAACTTTTCTTTGCTTATCGCCTTTTTACGCTTTGTAGATATAAGATTTTCATCCTTTAATTCACGTAATATATTTTTTAACCAAATACGAGAATTGCTTTTTAAATTAAAAGCTCTGGCGATTTCACGTTTGCTTGATAAGTCAGGATTCTCATTAATAAAGGCAAGAATTTCCTTCTTATTGGGTAGCTTTTCCATATCCAATGACTGTAAATATTTTGTTTTTTTTTCATTTTTTGCCAAAATTCATGTCTCTTTTTTTGAGGAAGAAGTTATTTTTGAGGTTTTCTTTTTACCGGATATTTTAGCCGATATAAGTTCTAAGGCTTCTGAAAGTACTACATGCATTGGATCTTTATCTTTCGGCAATGTTGCATTAATTTTACCCCAATTAACATATGGGCCATAACGTCCATTACGTACAGTCACAGCTCCTCCCTCTGGATGATCACCTAATGTTGCCAATGCCGCTGGTGTTGCTCTTCCTCGTTTTTTGTTATTTTCTTGTTTTTCAGCAAGTACTGTAACAGCACGATTAATACCGATATCAAAAACGTCATCTATATGGGGAAGAGGTGCAGATTTTCCATCATGACTAAGATAGGGACCATATCTCCCAATTGTAGCCGTAATTATTTTTCCTGTTTCAGGATGAAGGCCAATTTCACGAGGTAAAGATATTAAAGTTAAAGCCTTCTCAAGAGTCATATCTTTTGTTGCCCATTCTTTTGGTAGCCCTACACGTTTTGCTCCTTTATTTTCACCAACTTGAATATAAGGTCCAAAACGACCGTTGCGAAGAGAAACTTCTTTTTCTGTTTGAGGATCAATACCAAGTATAATGGGATCATCATTTCGTATATTTTCATTTTCTTCTCCCATTTCTGTACCAAGTTGGCGTGTGTATTTACATTCAGGATAATTAGAACAGCCAACAAATGCTCCATAACGGCCTAATTTTAATGATAACTGGCCGTTACTACAAAGAGGACAGGAACGAACATCACTTCCGTCGTCACGGGCAGGAAAGGCAAGAGGTGCTAGTGCAACATTTAAAACGTCCAATACATTAGATATACGAAGTTCTTGGATATTGTTAATAGATGCGTTAAATCCATCCCAAAAGTCGCGCAACACATCTTTCCAAAAAAGTTTTCCATCTGATATAAGGTCTAATTTTTCTTCAAGGTTTGCTGTAAAATCATATTCAACATAGCGATTAAAAAAATTTCCAAGAAAAGCTGTAACAATACGTCCTTTTGCGTCAGGAATAAGCTTTTTTTTGTCAATTACAATATATCCACGATCACAAAGCGTAGCTAATGTTGATGCATAAGTTGAAGGACGACCTATTCCTAATTCTTCCAGTTTTTTAATTAAAGAAGCTTCAGAATAACGGGAAGGGGGCTCTGTGCTGTGTTGTACAGATTCAACTTTTTCTTTTGTAAGGACTTCATTCGTATTTATTTCCGGTAAACGTAAAGTTTCATTTTCTTCATTATTTTCATCTTCTCGTTGATCTGTATATACAGAAATAAAACCATCAAAGCGCATAACAGAACCTGTAGCGCGTAAATTTGCGTGGTTTTCTCCTTGTTGTGCTTCAATTTCAACAGTTGTACGTTCAATTTCAGCTGAACGCATTTGGCTGGCAATTGCGCGCTTCCATATAAGCTCATATAGCTTTGCTTGATCACTATCGAGAAAATTGCGAACGTGATTCGGAATTCGTTGAAAATCTGTTGGACGGATAGCTTCATGTGCTTCCTGTGCGTTTTTTGCTTTTGTAGAATAAAAACGTGGTTTTTCAGGAATATACTCCTTACCAAAAGATTCATGAATAACTTTTCGTGCAGAATCAATGGCTTCTGGTGCTATTTGAACACCATCGGTACGCATATAAGTAATAAGCCCTGCCATTTCACCATTAATTTCAATACCTTCATAAAGTTTTTGTGCAACTTGCATAGTCCGAGAAGCAGAAAAACCAAGTTTTGAAGAAGCTGCTTGCTGTAAAGTGGATGTTGTAAATGGAGGAAAAGGATTTCTCTTTGCGGGTTTTGCTTCAACACTGAGTGTACGGTATTTTGCTTTCTCTAACATAAAGCGAATCTGATCTGCTTGCTCTTGAGATTGAATATCAAGTCTTCCAATCTTTTTTTGATTAAACATTGTTAATCTAGCCTGGAAACTATCATCTCGTATGGTTTTTAAGTGTGTTGTAATGGACCAATAATCCTCTTTAATAAAGTGTTCTATTTCTGATTCACGGTCACAAATAATACGCAAAGCAACGGATTGGACGCGACCAGCTGAGCGTGCACCAGGAAGTTTTCGCCATAAAACAGGGGAAAGTGTAAAACCAACGAGATAATCAAGAGCACGACGTGCCAGGTAGGCATCGACAAGTGATATATCAATATCACGTGGATTATTCATCGCATCAAGCACAGATTTTTTCGTAATAGCATTGAATACAACTCGTTTAACAGGTTTATCCTTTAAAACTTTTTTTTGACGAAGAACATCTAGAATATGCCACGAAATAGCTTCTCCTTCACGATCAGGGTCAGTTGCTAAGATAAGGCTATCAGCTTCTTTAACTGCTTTTGCTATTTCATTTAAGCGTTTCGCAGCGGCAGAATCTATATCCCATTTCATAGAAAAATCTTGATCAGGTAAGACAGAACCATCTTTTGCAGGCAAATCACGGACATGTCCGAATGAAGCCACTACTTTATATTGAGATCCAAGATATTTATTAATTGTTTTTGCTTTTGCTGGAGATTCAACGATAACGATATTCATAATTTTACCCGAATGTTGAAATAAAAATTTTTTTATAAACGCCTTTCACAGGAATAGCTAATGGCAATTGATTAAGAGCACATAAAAAAATTGATATTATACAACTTGTGATTGTTATTATTAAAACATACCCTATATGAAATTACACGTTTTATTTTCCACGGTTAATACAAGAGTGTACGGCGGAGTACTAAGGTAACGTCTATTGAGAGGTGGGGAGAATACTCAAGGATAGAAGATTATGTTTATAAATCATTTAAAAGTTATCCAATATATTACAGATATGTCAAAACAAATGAACCAGATGGCACGTCAAGCGCGAAGCCCTCTTTTAGCGCTACTTTTGGATATGGCAGCTAAAGAAGGGCAAAGCATTATTAATAGTGCTGAGACTCTGGGGGAAGATTCGAACTCGACAATGACACATAACCACCACAGTGTCGAGTAAGTTTTCCAGCTAGATCGAGTTCCATCAGCAAAAGATAAAGGTTTTGTAATGAAACACCTGAGTGATTACTGAGTGTATCTAAGTCGATTGGAGTTGTTGAGAGAGCTGAGAGAACAGCTGCACGCTCTGCATTATCTCCAAAGGAAGAAGGATTGTCATTTTTTTTATTAGATGAATGGCAACTTTCTCCTTCTAATTGAAGAGACGATGGTTCTTCAAATAAATTCGGTTGGATATTGACAGTGGGTGGTGTTAGTGGTGTCAATGCTTCTACAATATCGGATGGATGTGTGGTTAGAAGAGCACCGTCCTTTATAAGGTTGTTCGTACCAACGGATCGTGGATCAAGTGGAGAACCCGGAATTGCAAAGATTAATCGTCCCATTTCTGCTGCTTGACGTGCAGTAATAAGAGATCCAGATCGCATGGCAGCTTCTACCACAAGAAGTCCAAGTGAAAGACCCGCAATAATACGATTTCTTCTTGGAAAATCGATAGCGCGAGGTTTCCAAGCGATAGGCATTTCGCTAATAATTGCTCCGCCGTTACTGATTATATCTTCATGCAATTTCTTATTTTCAGGAGGATAGATGTGATCAATTCCACCAGCCATAACTGCAACTGTACCTGTTTTTAGACTTGCTTGATGTGCAATACTATCAATTCCACGCGCTAACCCCGAGATAATTGTAAAACCAGAATCTCCAAGAAAATATGCAAATTGAGCCGTAAGCTTTTTACCTGCAGCTGAAGCATTGCGAGATCCTACAATTCCAACCGATGGTTTCTGAAAAGCTAATACATTGCCTTTTATAGCAATAAGTGGTGGTGATGCTTCTGTAATTTTTAGGAAAGCTGGATAATCTGGTTCTCCTATACCAACAAACCGAATGCCTAACTTTTCTGCTTCTAGCATTTCTTTTTCAGCGTCCTCTAAACTTGCTATTCTTATAGATGTAGAAAGACCACCTTTTTTACTAAGTTCAGGAAGTGCTTCTAGGGCGCTTTCTGCTGTTTTATAATGATCAATAAGATCACGAAAACCCACTGCTCCAATATTTTCACTTCGCAATAATCGTAACCAGTTTAAGCGTTGACGATCCGTGAGCAAAATTCCTTTATTTTTCCCCGTTTTAAGTACCAATCTTGCCTTCTTTCCCAACTAATAATCTACTAATATTTTCATGATGTTTTATAATCACCAGTATGCTCATTATGATTAACATACAATGAGCATAAAAAGAAGGATAGGAAAAATAAACAAATATTGGAACTATAATTACAGACATAAGTGCAGATAAGGAAGAATAGCGGGCCAGTAAAAAAAATGCTATCCACGTAATAATAAAGACAACAGCTGCTGGCCAGTAAAACCCCAAGCATACACCTAAATAAGTTGCAACACCTTTACCACCTTTAAATTTAAGCCATATAGGAAAGAGATGCCCCAAAAAGGCAAAAAAACCAGCTAGAAAAATAATGATACTATTTTCTGTTGGAGCACTTAGAAATCTTACACTGAAAACAACAAAAGTTCCTTTTAATATATCGCAAAGAAGTGTGAAAGCAGCAATTTTTTTATTTCCTGTTCGTAAAACATTTGTAGCTCCAATATTTCCTGACCCAATTGTTCTTACATCACCAAGTTTGGCTAATCGTGTAAAAATCAGACCAAATGGTATAGAACCAATAAGATAAGATATCAGAAAAGTCAGCCATATAGAGAACTGAAAAAGTATTTCATTTTCATGCATCAAGAAGCTCATTAAGTTTATGGATTAAGTTTAAAAACGACTTCTCCTTTAACAAAGGTTTGGAGAACACGTCCCTGAAAGCGTGCATTTTCAAAAGGTGTATTTTTTGAACGTGAATACAGCTTTTCTGTCGATACAATCCATGGTTCATCAAGATCAACTAAGATCAGGTCTGCTGGAGCACCTTTCTTAAGTGTTCCTGCATTGAGTCCAAAAAGTTTTGCAGGTGTCGTTGATAAAAGCTCAGTAAGTCGTAAAAGAGATATAGCTCCATTATGATAAAGGCGTAAAGCAGCACTCAATAAGGTTTCCATACCAATAGCACCTGCTGGTGCGTCATTAAATGGTAAATTTTTTGTATCCATACTTTGAGGATCATGAGAAGAAACAATAATATCCACCGTTCCATCTTTTACTGCTTCAATCATTGCTATACGATCTTCTTCTGAGCGTAATGGAGGCATGAGATGAAAGGAAGTGCGATATTGAGCAATATCATTTTCATTAAGAGATAAGTGATTAATAGATACACCTGCTGAAATCTTGGTACTTCGTTGTTTTCCTAAACGGAGGGCTTCTACAGACATTGCTGTTGATATTTGAGCAGCATGATAGCGTGTTTGTGTTAAAGCTGCTAGTCGCAAATCTCTTTCAAGTGGAATGACTTCTGCTTCACGAGGAATTCCAGAAAGACCAAGCCAACTTGCCAGTAAACCTTCATTCATAACACCTTTTTCTGTAAGGTCTTTATCTTGTGTTTCATGCATCAATAGAGCATCAAAATCGCGTGCATAAGTCATTGCACGCCGCATAACAGATGAATTTTGAAGTGTGTTTTTTCCTTCACTAAAAGCAACTGCTCCTGCTTCTTTGAGTAAGCCAAATTCAGCTATTGTTTGTCCATTGAAACCTTGAGTGATTGCAGCAACAGGATAAACATTAACAGATGAGATTTCTTTTGCTATATGCGTGATGAATTGAACAAGTGTTACGTTATCAATAATTGAATTTGTATTCGGCATCATAAGGAAGGATGTAATACCACCTGCTGCTGCTGATTGGCTTGCTGAAGCAAAAGTTTCACGCTGTTCATTTCCTAGTTCTCCCACAAAAACGCGGGCATCAACAAGACCAGGAAGAATTGCTTTGTTTTGTGCATTAATAACTTCTGCTCCTTCAGGGATTCCTTGATTTAAAGCCTCTTTTCCAGTGGCCATAATCAAACCATTTTCAATAATAACTGTACCGATTTCATCAATTGCACGTGAAGGGTCAATGATACGAGCATTTTGAAAAACACAAGGTTTTGTCATTTTTTCTCTCCACGGGTTTGAAAACGTGAATCCATTAAAGCTTCCATGACAGCCATACGGACAGCGATTCCCATTTCTACTTGTGTATGAATCATACTTTGTGGTCCGTCTGCTATGTCAGATGCGATTTCTATACCACGGTTAATTGGTCCAGGATGTAGAATAATGCAATCGTTTTTGGCATAAACCAAATTGTCTTTATGTAAACCGAAGTAATGAAAATATTCACGAATGGAGGGAATAAAGGAACCTGTCATACGTTCATGTTGTAAGCGTAGCATCATGATGACATCTGCATCTTTAATGCCTTCTTTCATTGTGTTAAAAACTTCTACACTCATATCGGCTATTCTTGTAGGCAAAAGTGTTGAAGGAGCTACAGCACGAACACGTGCTCCCAAAGCATTAAGACTGAGAATATTTGAACGTGCCACACGTGAGTGTAGGATATCCCCACAAATTGCAACTGTTAATCCTTCAATACGGCCTTTAGCCTTTTTAATGGTCAGAGCATCTAATAAAGCTTGTGTTGGATGTTCATGGGCACCATCTCCAGCATTAATGACACAACAATTAACTTTTTGTGCTAATAAAGCAACAGCTCCGGCACAGCTATGGCGAATAACCAGTATATCTGGCTTCATTGCATTGAGAGTCATAGCCGTGTCAATTAATGTTTCACCTTTTTTTACAGATGAATTATTGATAGCCAGACTGATCACATTTGCTCCTAACCGTTTACCGGCTAATTCAAAAGAGGATTGTGTTCGTGTGGAAGCTTCAAAGAAGAGATTAATTTGGGTGCGCCCATGCAGTGTAGATTTTACTTTATCAATTTTTTGAGAAAGAATAATATTGCTATCTGCACGATCAAGCAATGTGGTAAGATCTTGTACACTCAAATCTTTTATACTTAAAAGATGTTGGTGGGGGAAAAGCGGAAAAAAAGTATCTTGAGTCATAGCATTCTTTTTTATCTCTCTCTAAACAGATTAGACAAGCATTTGTTTGAATATGATAAAGGTTTTTTAACTGCAAAAAGACAAATAGTCTATTATATGAATGATTTAAATAATGGAAGATACTTATGAGTGCCATATCTGCGCAAAATGTTCGTCGAAAAAATGCATTTCTTAGTGATACGCTTATGTTTCGTATTGCCTCTACTCTGCCTAAGTTTTTACTAACAAGTTTTGAAGAAATAGGAGATTTTGTGGCAAGTTATGAAGCATGGGAGCTTTCCTCTGCAGCGAATCGCTATCGACCAATATTGCGCTACAACGACAAATGGGGGAAGCCAATAGAAAAACTAGAGATACATTCTTCTTATCAAGCACTTCAACAATATTCCAGAAAGGTCGGCTTGGTTACTTCCCTTTGGGAAAATACTACTTCAGAAAATGGTGTCCGTTATCAAGCGCGTGCTATTCGCTTGGCTTTATCAGCGAGTTTAGAAACAGGACATTTGAATGAGGTTATTATGACAAGCGCAGCAATTGCTGTCTTAATCAGTGATATTGACCTCTTTAAAAAGTGGCAAAATGTGCTCTTATCACGTCAATATGATTTATCATCTAAGCCTGTTAATAATAAAAAAGCAGCTTCGCTTACTTGTGCTTTTGACGATGTTGAGAAATGTGAAAAATATTTTTCCAATGCTTCAAGTGTTCAAAAGATTTCTTTTGATGAAAAAATGGGGCGTGATCTTTATCGTTTAAATGTCGTAAAAACAAATGTTATTAATCCTATAGTGGATGGATATCTTGTTAGTGCAGAATTAGATGGTCATTTAAGTTGCTTTTTAGTTCCACGCATACAAGAAAATGGTGCATTAAATGGAAGCATATCTATTCGCCATTTAGTGCAGCGTTCTGGAGAAACCTTAACGCCAGAAGGGGTTGTTGCCTTTCAAGGAAGTTATGGTTGGCTTTTGGGAAATGCTGGGGAGGGGCTTAAAATCATTAAAGATATCGAAACAATGATGCGTTTTGATCAATCTGTTATATCAGCTGGTGTTTTGCGAGCTGCTCTTCAATTTGGTATAGATTTTTTTCGAAAAAAAATGCTCAATCAGCCTTTACCACCACTGACAGAGCGAATTTTTGCAGATATTGCATTGGATATTGCTGCTGCACAAGCTCTTGTTTTACGTTTAGCGCGCGCATTTGATAATGCTGCAAATGATCGTTCTGAAGCAGCTTTTGCACGAATCATGACCCCCATTATCGCTTATCACGTGAGCCAATTGGTTGTACCCATTGTTGGTGAAGTTATTTCACAGGTTGGAATCGAAAGTTTTGTAGAGGATAATCCATTATCGCAAATGTTGTGTAATGCGCCTGCGCGAATTGTAAGAAATAGTTCTGCAAATCAATTGGTAAAAGATGCAATTCTTATTGCTGAAAAAGCCCCAGGATTATTTCAGAAGTTATTAGAAAAAATTGCTCGTGATATTGGGCCTGCAGGTCCAAGAACAATTGAAATTATTAAATCTGCTGGGGAAATGGCATCAGCAAATGAGGGGGCTGGAAGATTCTTCCTAGAACAAGTAGCATACGCTGCTGCGGCTGCATCACTTCATTCTACAGATATGGAACATGTTACAAATGCTTATATGGAAAGTCGTCTTGGAGGACAATGGAGATCTTCCTATGGTATGCTGATTGCGCGCTATAATGCAGGTCATTTGCTCAATGTTCTTTATCCTTCTATATGATGAAGGCTTTGAATCCTGTTAAGAGCGCCTTGTAATATGAAAGCAGCAGCAGCCGAATCAATACGTCTTACTCTTTTTGCACGTGATACATCCATTTCTAAAAGAGAACGTTCTGCTGCAATCGTCGATAAACGTTCATCCCAGAAAACAAAGGGAATTGCTGTATATTTTTCCATATTACTTACAAAAGTTCTCGTTGCTTGCACACGAGGACCACTGCTTCCATTCATGTTAAGAGGTAAGCCAATGATAATCCCTCCTACATTTTCACGATCAAAAATTTGTATAAGTGTGCGAGAATCGATCATAAACTTTTTTCGTTGAAGTACAGGACGTGGATTTGAAAAGGTCAGCCCTCTATCAGAAATAGCAATTCCAATTGTTTTGGTTCCCAAATCTAAACCTGCTATTGTTTGCTTTGGTAAAAGATGGTTAATAACTTCATTTATATGAATAATAGTCATAGTATTTATAATTTAAGTTTTAGTGTTTTAGGTTTATAAGCTAGATTTTTTATTTATATTGTGCGTATTTTTACGCTTGCAAACACGGCTTTGTACATTCAAAATATGAATAAATGAATATTTAAGAGCAGAAAGGCATAGTATGTCTGTTGATCAAAAAACAGTCAAGCAGGTTGCACATTTAGCACGTATTGCTATTCATGATGATGAAGTGGAACATATGACGAAAGAACTAAATGTCATTTTAGATTTTGCAGAACAGTTAAATGAAATTGATGTCAGTGAAATTGAACCATTAACATCTGTGATTCCCATGACTTTGCGAATGCGTGAAGATAAAATCACAGATGGTGACAAAGCAGCAGATATCGTAGCAAATGCACCTGTTACGGAAGAAAATTTTTTTCTTGTCTCAAAAATTATTGAATAACTTTTAAATTTTAAAAATTTGAGAATCAATTATGACTGATTTAACAACTCTTACAATTGCACAAGCACGCAATGCCCTCACAAAAAAAGAAATTAAAGCAACTGAATTAACGGAAGCTTATTTAAAAGCAATTGAGGTGGCCAATCCAATTTTAAATGCTTATGTAACAATAACAGCAGAACAAGCAAGAAAAATGGCTGCTGAATCCGATTGTCTTTTATCTAAAGGGCAGGGAAGATCCTTAGAAGGAATCCCACTAGGAATTAAGGATCTTTTTGCGACATATGGTATTCATACTCAAGCCTGCTCACGTATTCTTGATGGCTTTAAACCACACTATGAATCCACTGTAACCAGTAATTTATGGCAAAACGGAGCTGTTATGTTAGGAAAACTTAACATGGATGAATTTGCTATGGGATCTTCTAATGAAACGTCATATTATGGTTCTGTTATAAATCCATGGCGAAAAAAAGGTTCTCATGAAAAACTTGTGCCAGGTGGTTCTTCAGGTGGTTCTGCAGCTGCTGTTGGAGCACAGATTTGTGCTGGTGCAACAGCGACAGATACAGGTGGTTCAATACGTCAACCAGCAGCATTTACTGGGACTGTCGGAATAAAACCAACTTATGGACGTTGTTCACGGTGGGGTGTTGTTGCTTTTGCTTCCTCACTTGATCAAGCTGGACCTATTGCTAGAGACGTTCGCGATTGCGCTATTTTACTTAAATCAATGGCTTCTTTTGATGAAAAAGATTCCACATCAGTTGATGTACCAGTTCCTCATTATGAAAATTTTCTTGGGAAATCCATAAAAGGAATGAAAATTGGTATTCCAAAAGAATATTACCTTGAAGGAATGTCTTCTGAAATTGTGGAACTTTGGCAAAAAGGAATAAATTGGCTAAAAGAAGCAGGCGCTAAAATAAGTGAAGTTTCTTTGCCCCATACAAAATATGCTTTATCTGCTTACTATATTATTGCTCCTGCAGAAGCATCTTCTAATTTAGCACGTTATGATGGTGTTCGATTTGGTCTGCGTATACCGGGAAAAGATAGCATCGAAATGTATGAAAATACCCGTGCGGCTGGTTTTGGTGATGAAGTTAAACGGCGTATTTTAATTGGTACTTATGTGCTTTCATCAGGCTATTATGATGCTTATTATTTAAAAGCTCAAAAAGTACGTACACTTGTAAAGCGTGATTTTGACCAATGTTTTTCTTCTGGTATTGATGCTATCCTTACACCAGCAACACCAACATCTGCTTTTGGTATTGCTGATAAAAAAATAAAAAATGATACTATGGCAATGTATCTGAATGATATTTTTACCGTGCCCGTGAATATGGCAGGCTTACCAGGAATCTCTGTTCCTGCGGGACTTTCAGAAAATGGCTTACCACTGGGATTGCAATTGATTGGTAAACCTTTTTCTGAAGATGTTATTTTTCAGATAGCACATGTTATAGAACAAGAAGCGGGTATTTTTAATGCAGAAAAATGGTGGGTGTAATAATAAAAAGCTCAAATTTTTATAAAAGTAATCTACTTTTAAAAGTATTTCTTATTTAAAATAAGAGAAAAAATTTTTGCTTTCCAATAAACAGAATAGTTTTAACCACCAAGATATGCTTCTTTAACACGTGGATCAGAAAGCATAGCTTTTCCTTCACCATGAAATAAAATATGCCCAACCTCAAGAATATAAGCATAATTTGCAATAGAAAGTGCTGCAAATGCATTTTGTTCAATAAGAAGAACAGTTTTTCCCATATCATTAATTTTTTGGATAATAGAAAAAATTTCTTTTACAAGAAGTGGTGCTAATCCCAGAGATGGTTCATCTAATATAACCATATCAGGATTACTCATAAGCGCGCGACCTACCGCGAGCATTTGTTGCTCGCCACCTGACATTGTCCCTCCTAACTGTTTTGCTCTTTCACGCAAGCGTGGAAAAAGATCAAATACCCATTCAATATCACGACGAATGCCTGACTTATCACCACGAATATAAGCGCCTAGATGAAGATTTTCTAAAACAGTGAAATGAGGCATAATATGCCGTCCCTCTGGGCTTAGTGCAATACCTAATCGTAAAATCTGCTCTGGTGATTTTTTAATAATTGATTCCCCTTTATAAATAATATCCCCAGAAATAGATCGATTAAGCCCTGTAATAGACCGTACAATACTGCTTTTTCCAGCTCCATTGGCACCAATTAAAGTGACAATACTTCCTTTTTTTATAGACATAGAAAGGTTTTGCACAGCTTTAATGGCACCATAATAAACGTAAAGGTTTTTAATTTTAAGAATATTCATAAACATCTCCGCCAAGATAAGCTTCAATCACTTTAGGATTATTACGAACTTCACTGGGTGTACCATTAGCAATACAACAACCATATTCCATTACCCAAATATATTGGCAAAGCCTCATAACAACTTTCATATCATGTTCTATCAGCAGAATTGTAAGGTTAAAATCTTTTTGTACTTTTGCTATGAATTTTCTAAGATCTTCGCTTTCTTGTGGATTCATACCAGCAACAGGCTCATCAAGAAGCAGCAATTTAGGTTTTGTTGCAAGAGCACGTGCAATTTCTAAACGTCGTTGTACACCATAGGGCAGAGATGTTGCAGATTGATGAGCAAGATGAGCAAGTTGTAATCTCTCAAGAAGTTCCATTGCACTCTTATGAATCTCTTTTTTTTCTTTCATTGCTTTTGGCAAAAATAGAGCAGAAGAAAACCATGGATATTTTTGGCGCACATGTGCTCCTACCATAACATTTTGTAGAACTGTCAAACCTGAAAAAAGGCGAATATTTTGAAATGTCCGTGCAATATGACGTCGACAGATAAGATAAGGAGCTTCTCCAGAAACTCTTTGCTCATCAAAAAGAATGGTTCCGCTTGTAGGAGCATAAAATCCAGAAATCATATTAAAAACTGTTGTCTTTCCAGCACCATTGGGACCAATTAATCCAGTAATTGTTCCCCGTTTAATTGTCATATTGATATTATTTACAGCAGTCAATCCGCCAAAACGCATCACAATATTATTGAGTGAAAGAATGATGTCGTTCATAGCTTGCCCTCAGTATTAGAAAGCTTTTTTCGTGTCACAAAACGATAAATACAATTCCATGAAAATTCACGTTGTCCCATTAACCCTTTTCTCCAAAATAAGATAATGAAAAGCAATAACAGAGAAAAAACAACCATACGGAGCCCTGGTATCTCTGGAACAGAGATAGAACCTAAGTTAAATGGGCTTTCAATAATACGAAGCCATTCAAGCATAACTGTAATAATAATGCTTCCAATGATACTTCCTGTAATCGATCCAAGACCGCCAGCAACAACAATCATTAAAATGTTAAAGGTGAGAAGAAAATTAAACATTTTTGGATCAATCGTTGAAATAAGAGCAGCCATTAACGCTCCTCCTACACCTGCAAAAAAGGCCCCGACTGTAAAAGAAAAGCTGCGGTAGAAAAAAGCGTTAATACCCATTGTTTTTGCAGCAATTTCATCATCTCGAACAGCACGCAGTACGTTTCCAGTATTGCTTTGCAATAAGAGAATAATGAAGATAACTGTAAAGGCCAACCAACCATAGTTCCACCATAATGTAGCACTTTGTGGAATACCTTTGATTCCTAAAGAACCATTTGTGAGAGATGTCGCGTTTGTAATAATAATGCGAATAATTTCTGCAAAACCTAATGTTGCAATTCCAAGGTAATCACCACCAAGACGTAATATTGGGATGGCAATCAATAGACCTACAATTGCAGCACACAGCCCACTTATAATAACAGATACAAAAAAAGGTAATTGCAAATGGAGCAATGGCTCAGCTATAGGCTCGAGAATCCACATCATTTCTTTTTGTTCAGGTGAAAGAAGTAAAATGGCACATACATAAGCACCAATAGCCATAAAACCAGCATGTCCAAGAGAAAACATACCTGTAAAACCATAAATTAAATTAAGAGAAATTGCTAAGATTGCATTAATCGCAATAAGGTTAATAATACGAAGTGTATAATCATTGAAGTGATTATCAGCATAAAATAAAAAACTAATAAGAGCTAAAATACTGATACACGATAGAAAAGTTGTCACTGACTTTGGCATTAAATTTTCTCCTGATTTTTCTTGCCCATTAAACCGGTAGGCATCACCAATAAAATCAGAATCAATAGAACAAAAGCAAAGGCATCTCGATATCCGGATAAAGCAGGAAAAAATGCAACCATCATAATTTCAATAAATCCTAATAATAAGCCTCCCAACATTGCTCCTGGAATTGAGCCAATCCCCCCAATAACAGCAGCAATAAATGCTTTTAATCCTGGCAAAATCCCCATGTAAGGGTGAATTTGTGGATAGCGTAGAGACCACATAATACCTGCAATAGCAGCGAGCGCTGAACCTATACCAAATGTAAATGCAATGACTTTATTGACAGAAACCCCCATTAAACGCGTTGTTTCAATGTCGTGTGAAATCGCACGCATAGCAAGACCAGGCTTTGTTTTATGAATAATCCACAACAATAATACAATAAGAATAAAGGAAACTGTGGGAACAATCAAAGACATGGGAGTAATTCTAATAACTCTTTCCGCTCCTGATTCTAAATGCCATAGGAACGGTATTACAAGAAAGTCTGGTTGTTTAACACCTTTAGGGACGCCACTAAAAAGCACAGTAGAAAGATTTTCAATGAAAAAAGAAACACCTATTGCACCGATAAGCGCAGATATACGTGGAGCATGCCGTAAAGGCTTATAGGCTAGTTGATCAACTGTAATGCCAACCGCACTTGTAATAAAAATTGAAAAAAGGAGAGCTAGAATCCAACTTGGCATAAAATCTTGAGGAGAAATTTTAAAATAATAGAAAAATCCCAACACAAGACTAAAAAAAACAATAATCCAATAAGCTTTAGGTCGTTTTTTAAACCCTATAAAAACTGAGTAATAAATAAGAATAGCCAGTAATATGAGAAGAATAGCAGCCCAAGCAGGCATAAAGCTAATTGTGGAAAAGAAAACGAAATATGCCCCCAGCATAAAGATATCACCATGAGCAAAATTAATGAGCCTTAATATACCATAGACCATGGTATAACCAATAGCGATAAGTCCATAAAGAGATCCCAGTGCCAGTGCATTAAAAAAATACTGGATGAACATTTCATTGCTCATCTCTTATCCTTCCCAATCTGCTTATTTATGTAAGATGAAATAAAAAACTTTTATATTTTAGTTGATAAAATAATCTCAACCAATTTTTTGTGCATTTGATTAGCAAAATTTGTTTTTTTTAAAAAGCAGGTTTTACTTCATCTAAATAGACGCGCTTTCCACCTTGTATTTGAATTATACCAATAGGAATTTCAGGATTATGGTTTTTATCCATAGTCATCTCACCAAAGGGGGTTTGAAAATCTTTTAATTTGCTGAGCTCTATAGTAATTTTTTCACGATCAGCGCTACCAGCATTTTCAATAGCTTTCATAAACATCATATAACTTGTATAGCCTAAAACAGAATTGATATTTGGTTCTTTATCTGGATAAGCTTCTCTCCATTCTTTTGTGAACTCTTGCGCTGCTTTTGACATATTAGGCATATCTTCACTATAGGGAAGTGTTGTGTGTAAAAAGCCTTCTGCAGCTTTTCCTGCAATTGTAATCGTTTCTGGATTATCCATTGCATCTCCTCCTATAATTTGAAACTTTGCACCTAATTCATGGGCTTGTTTCATGATAATAGCTCCTTCAGAAAAATAGGCAGGAATGAATAAAATATCAGGTTTTTGTGCTATAATTTGTGTGAGAACAGCTGAAAAATCTTGATCTCCAGAATTATAGTTTAAATTTGAGATAACTTCACCACCTAATTTTTTAAAAGCACGTGCAAAATAACTTGCAAGACCGATCGCGTAATCAGATGAGATATCTTTGAGTATAGCGGCCTTTTTTGCGTGTAAAGTTTGAATTGCGTAAGTTGCAATTCCTACACCTTGGTAAGAATCAATAAAGCAAGCACGGAAGTAATATTTTTTATTTTGTGTAACAAGTGGATTTGTTGAGGAGGTTGCAATAGTGGGAGTCTTTTCTTTTTCAGATATTTCTCCACCCGCTAAAGAGAGGGAGGAACCATAACTCCCTATGATTCCATTTACTTTATCGCTTGCCGTTAAGCGCATCACAGCATTAGCAGCTTCCACTTTATCAGATTTGTTATCAATAACAATAAGCTCTACTTTACGTCCTAATATTTCTGGAACTTTTTTATGTGCTAACTGTATGCCTCTAATTTCAAGTTGCCCCCCAAATGCATTCTGACCACTTAGCGGAAGGTAAACACCGATTTTGATAGGCTCACTTGCACAAACATTTGTTACAAGAGCCATTATAGCTACGAGTGTAGCTAGGAATTTCCTTAATCGCATTACATACCTTCCTTCATTATTTACTGTTGTCATTTTTTCAGATTATCTTGAACTTTCTTATCATGCAAGTTTTAAGATGAATAAAAATATCATTATGTGTAAAACATTTTGTCATTGCGAGTAATGTTGTAAAATATATCAAGCTGACGACCAAATACTAATAAAAGATGATATTAACACAAAAAATGCGACAATATGGGGAAATCTTAATCTTGGGGCTTGCGTGTTGATATAAGAGCAATGTTTACTTGGGGCTTAGAATCAATATCGTGCAATTTAGACCTACAGGATTACATTTTATTATGGCAAGTAAGGATACATTAAAGGATTATTCCCTGTCTGAAGACAGTATAGGTGCTTGTGGTGAAATTATTGAAATCAGTGGTGTCATTAAGTGGTTTGATGGAAGTAAAGGGTACGGATTTATTGTACCTGATTTACCTAATTTACCTGATATATTATTACATGTAACAGTGATGCGCAGGGATGGCTTTCAAACAGCTTTAGAGGGTGCTAAAGTCGTTTGTATTGTTGAAAAAACTGAGCGAGGGTTAAAGTGTGTTCAGGTGAAATCTATAGATTATTCATCAGCTGTTCATCCCTCTGAGGTTCCTGTACGTACACATGTCGTGGTTACTCCAGAGAGTGGTTTAGAACGCGCAATTGTTAAGTGGTTTAATCGTGATAAAGGTTTTGGTTTTCTTAGTCGTGGGCAAGGAACAGAAGATATTTTTATTCATATGGAAACATTGCGTCGCTTTGGTTTAGCAGAGCTTCGTTCTGGTCAAGTTGTTCTTGTACGTTTTGGTAAAGGAGAAAAAGGTTTAATGACAGCCGAGATCTATCCTGATATAGGGATTCCATTTTCTTCCACGCATTAAATTTCCTTATTGATACAATATCTTTTTAAATCTTCTTTTAAAAAAGAATAATATTTGTAGAGCTATCAAGCATAATAGCTTATAAAACAAATTATGTACAAGAGAGAATATATCTATAAAATAGTCAAGAAAACTCATAAGATAATGAGATTTTACATTTGCAAAAAGTGATAAAAAGCAACGATTTTATTTTTTATTTTAGCAATAAAGCTTTCAAGAGTGATTTATGTATGAAGATAAAAATACTTTTCAAAAAGAGGTATATTATCCTATTTGTGCTGTTTTTTATGTTAAAATTTAATCTCGCTGTAGCACAAAAGCCTATGGAACTTCCTATTGATCCGGTCCCTTTAAAAATACAAACAAAGAAGGGGACGTTTTTTTATAAGGTAGAGCTTGCTTTCACGCCATCTCAAGCAAAAGCTGGTCTAATGTATCGCACATATTTTCCGCGTGACTATGCAATGCTTTTTAAACAACAGGCAAACAATGGAATCAATGATAAGAAAAAAATGTTTATGTGGATGGCAAATACATCTTTACCTTTAGATATGGTTTTTTTAAATTCTGAGGGAGTTGTTGTTTCGATTGTTGAAAATACCTCGCCATTTTCAACGGACACCATTTCATCAGAAGTCCCAGCAAGCTTTGTGCTTGAAATTAATGCTGGTGAAGTTTCTGGAAAACAGATAGAAAAAGGACAACGTGTTATTCATCCTACACTCTGTGGAGAGTGTAAAGAGAGTAAAAATGACAGCTGAAGATCTTCGTTTTTTTGAATATGATGGTTTGCGATTTGCTTATCGAGAAGAAGGGCAGGGGCCGCCTATTTTATTGATTCATGGTTTTGGATCTTCTGCGCGAGTAAATTGGTATGCAACAAGTTGGTTTCGTACCCTTACTGAAGCAGGATATCGAGTGATTGCTCTTGATAATCGTGGACATGGAGATTCGGTAAAAAGTTACGATCCTTGTTTTTATAAGCCGAAAGCTATGGCTGAAGATGCGGTGAAATTATTACAGCATTTAGAATTATCCAAAGTTCATGTTATGGGATATTCTATGGGAGCTCGGATTAGTGCATTTATGGCTCTTTTTTATCCAACTTTTGTACATAGCGTTATTTTTGGTGGTTTAGGCATTGGTATGGTAACAGGAGCAGGAAGTTGGGAACCCGTTGCTGAAGCTCTTTTAGCAAAAGATATTTCTACTATTACCAACCCACGTGGTTTGATGTTTCGTAAATTTGCTGAGCAAACGAAAAGTGATAGACGTGCTCTCGCAGCTTGTATCATAACATCAAAACAAGAATTAACAGCATCTGAGATTTATAAAATTAAACAACCTGCACTTGTTGCGGTTGGTTCACTAGATGAAATTGGTGGTGAAGCAGAACCATTAGCAGCACTATTGCCCTGTGGAGAATCCTTATCAATTCCAGATCGAGATCATATGCTTGCTGTAGGGGATAAGGTTTATAAAAAAGGGGTTATCGATTTTCTTTCTCGATATCCTATTGTATAAAGTAATGGTCGTTTTTTAAGTTGGCAAAAAGATCCAATATTTTTATGATGTAAATTTTGCACAAAGATAAACGGGGGTAGTAAGGCTTTCATAAATTTATTTTATATATTGCTTAAGGAGAGCGTTTTTTGTCATTTGCATAAATATATTATAATAGTAATTGGGGGAAGAATTATCTTTTAGTCTTGGTGATTAAAAAGAAAACATAAAGGAAAATCCTTTATGTTATAACATTCTGCTTTTAAAAAAGAGACAAACTATAAATAATTGATCAATATTTTGTCGAAATATGTTTGTAAGCGCAAACACTAAAATTGAAAATAAAGTGATAATTATTAAAAGCTTATAGTTTTATAGCTGTTTTTTTACTTTTTAAGCTATACGGTGTGTTAAATAAAAATAGACTCGTTTAGTAGAAGATTCTTGCTAAAGATGCTAAGAAAAAATGCTTTTTAAAGAAAAGATCACATAAACAAAGATTTAAGAGTAAAGTTTTGTATAGAATTATGAGGCGTTTCTTATTTAGTAAAAAAGAAATTACGCTAAGAATCTTAATAAATAGGATAGGAGAGCAGAGTGAATGTTGATGAGATAAGAAAACTTGATAATTTTTTAAAAAAAACATTCCAAAATTCAGCATTACAAGTAAGAGCACGACCTAAAAAGGATGATTCTTGTGAGGTTTATATTGGAGAAGAGTTTTTAGGTGTTATCTATCGAGATGAAGAAGAAGGTGAATTATCATATAATTTCTCGATGGCTATATTAGATATTGATTTAGAAAATTGATTCGCTATGAATAATTATAATTTTTATTTATCCAAAAGAATTCATATAAGTTTTAATGCTTTAAAGCTGGTGTGGTTGTTTCGTGCAATAATAAGATGATCATGAATGGTAATACCTAATGCATTGGCCGCGTCTTTTATTCGATGTGTCATTGTTATATCAGCATTAGATGGTGTAGAATCTCCAGAAGGATGATTATGAACTAAGATAAGTCCTGATGCGGATAATTCTAAAGCACGCATAATAACTTCACGAGGATAAACAGGGGTATGATCAATAGTTCCAGTTTGTTGCACTTCATCAGCAAGCAAACCGTTTTTCTTATCAAGAAATAAAATACGAAACTGTTCTCGTGTTTCATGAGCCATGACAGCTTTGCAATAAGCTAATACCTTATCCCATGAGGAAAAAATATCACGTTTAAATAATTCTGCACGAGCAAGACGCCCAGCAACATCTGCAATAATTTTCAAATCAATTGCAGTCGCTGGCCCACATCCTTCAATCTCTTGCAGTCGGTGAATATCAGCGCCTAATACATCTGCTAACGAACCAAAATGTGCTATTAAATTTTTAGCTATTGGTTTTGTATTTGCTCGAGGTATCGTACGAAAAAGCAACAATTCAAGATATTCATAATCTTCAATTGCATTTCCTTTTGATTTTAAATAACGTTTCCGAAGACGTTCACGATGTCCTTGATAATGTTTATGGTTTTGTGAATATTTTTTAAGCTTTCCACTTTCTCCTTCTTGTATTGGAGTAGGTGGAGAACTTGATGTTAATGCAAAATGATTGCTTTGTATCTCTCCCTTTTTATTTAATTTTTTATCCATCATATTTCTACATTATATTTTACTATCTGAATTTGGAATATAAAAAATATCTTTAGGAGATTGCGTAAATATTTCATATCCTTCACTTGTAACACCGAGTGTATGTTCATATTGTGCAGTGAGAGAGCGATCACGTGTAACAGCAGTCCAACCATCAGATAAAATTTTAACTTGTGGTTTTCCAAGGTTAATCATCGGCTCAATGGTAAACATCATACCTTGTTTTAATTCTACTCCTTCTCCAAGGTTTCCATAATGAAGAATATTGGGAGCATCATGAAAAAGCTGCCCAATTCCATGTCCACAAAAATCTCGTACAACTGAGCATCGTTCAGATTCTGCATATTGCTGTATAGCAGCTCCAATATCACCTGTGGTTGCTCCAGGTTTAACGACAGAAATTCCTTTCATAAGACTTTCATAGGTTATTTTTAGGAGACGTTCTGCAGCACGTCTAATTTTTCCAACAGGATACATGCGGCTCGAATCCCCATGCCAACCATCTAGAATGAAAGTTACATCAACATTAACGATGTCGCCTTCTTGTAGAGGTCTTTTATTAGGTATACCATGGCATACGACGTGGTTGATGGATGTACAGCATGAATGGCTGTATCCATGATAATTAAGATCAGCAGGAAGAGCACCTCGTCTTGCTCCAAAAGTGAAAACAAAATCATCAATTTCTTGTGTAGTCAGTCCAGGTTTAATGATATCTGCAAGTGCATCAAGACATTCCGCAGCAATACGACCAACTTCACGCATTTTAGCAAAAGCATAATCATCAAAAATACGAATTTGTCCGTTAAACTGTAAGGGTGTTTTATTATACTCAATATATTCAATCATTGTTTTTTCTATTTTCTATATTCACGCGCTGAATCGGAAAAATACCTTCTACACTTACGTGACACTTTATAGCATAAAATTCTACCCCTGATTTTAATGCTAAATCAAATTTACGTCCATAGATGGGATCAAGATCATGACAAATTGTGAAAGCTGAGCAATCTTCTCGTTGAATTATATAAAGCATAACAGCTCGTTTTCCTTGTTGTACAATTTTTATTAGCTCTTCAAGATGTCGTGCACCACGTTTCGTTTCGGTGTCAGGAAATTCTGCCAATCCTTTTTGACGAATGAAATGAACATTTTTGACTTCTAAATAACAATCTGGGAGAAGGTCATCATGCAAAAGAAAGTCAATGCGTGAATGTGTTCCGTAGCGTTGTTCCTTTAAGATTGTTTTATATTCGCTTAATTCTGGTAGTAATCCATTTTGTATTGCTTCTAATGCCAATTTGTTAGGTAAAGTTGTATTGATTCCCACTAAAGTATTATTTGCTTCGACAATTTCTAATTGATATGCGTATTTTCGTTTGGGGTTATTATTATATGAAAGCCATATATTAGAGTTAGAAGTTGTTAATCCAAGCATCGATCCTGTATTAGGAACCGATACGGTAAAAGCCTGCTGGTCATTCTGTTTAACATCAGCAAGAAAACGTTTATAACGGCGGATCAGTTTTGCAGGAAAAAGTTGGGGAATAAAGAGCATAGTCTTTTTTAAAATTTATATTTTTATATTTCAACTCCATATTATAATTTAAAATGCTTGCGGCTATATTAAATGAACCAACGTTGATATAAAAAGGCTGAGATAGCTTATAAATTGTTATAAAAACAATACTTCATTCTTTCTGAACGAAAAGAGAATATTACCTATAGTGTTTTATTAAGATAATTGCGTTCAAAAAAATAATGATCGGAGTATAATATATGACATGAGGTAGGAGTAATGGCTGGAACTAATAAGAAACTTAAAAATTTAACAAATGGTCCAATTATTATTTTAGTTGAACCACAGTTACCTGAAAATATTGGTATGGTTGCAAGGGCAATGGCAAATTTTGGGCTTTGTAAGCTTCGACTAGTTAGACCTCGAGAAGAATTTCCAAATGAAAAAACCAAAGCTGCTGCAAGTAAAGCTGATCATGTTATTAACAATGCTATAATTTTTGATACACTACGCGCTTCAATTGAAGATTTGCATTATGTTTTTGCCACAACAGCACGTGAAAGGTCTGGTTTTAAAACTGTAAAAAGTGCTGTTGAAGCTGCAAGTGTATTACGTCAGCGTGAAAATTGGGGGCAAAAGACGGGAATTGTTTTTGGAAGAGAACGGTGGGGACTAGAAAATGCTGAAATTAGTCTTGTTGATGAAATCATTACTTTTCCTGTTAATCCTGCTTTTGCATCACTTAATATTGCACAAGCGGTTTTACTTATGTCTTATGAATGGATGAAATCTGGTTTGAGGAATGCGAGTGATACAGCTTTTCGTGCAGTAGAGATGGAACCAGCAAATAAAGTAACATTTCATGGTTTTTTATCTCAATTAGAAAATGCCTTGGATATTCGTGGATATTTTAGACCTAAAGAACGTAAAGAAGTAATGCTTACAAATTTGCGTTCTGTTTTTACACGCGCTAATTTTAGCGAGTCTGAAGTTCATTTGTTACGGGGAATTATTTCTTCTCTAGATCATTTTTCTCCCCAGTTTCCACGAGGAAGCAGAACATCTACAAATCGTGATCATAAAAAATTAAAAACAAATGTGAAGACTGATGGATGAGCGGCCTGTTCTTTTTTTTGATAGTGGTATTGGCGGTTTAACAGTGTTAAAGGAAGTGCGTATTCTTATCCCTGAAGCACAATTTATTTATGTTGCTGATGATATAGCATTTCCTTATGGTGATTGGGAAGAAAATATTTTAAAAAAGCGTATTTTAAAGATTTTTTCGAATCTTCTAACACTTTATAATCCTGTCTTATGCGTAATTGCTTGCAATACTGTTTCTACACTCATGATGGCAGATTTACGGCAAAACTTTCCTCATATTCTTTTTGTAGGAACAGTCCCTGCTATTAAAACAGCAGCTGAACAAACAAAATCTGGTTTTATTTCAGTATTAGCCACACCTGGAACGGTGCAACGTTCTTATACACATGCGTTAATCAATTCTTTTGCAAAACACTGTCACGTTCAGCTTGTAGGAAGCGCAAAGCTTGCTGGATTTGCTGAAGATTATTTACGGGGCAAGTCTCTCAATTTGAAAGAATTACGCAACGAAATTCTTCCATGTTTTTTTGAAAAAAATGGCAAATATACTGATATTATTGTTTTAGCTTGTACACATTATCCTTTCTTACTTCATTTCTTTCATGAACAAGCTTTATGGCCAGTAAAATGGATTGATTCAGCAAAAGCCGTAGCTAAACATACAAGAGCGTTATTACCTAAAAATATGTATCACAAGGGTATAAAAAAGCATAAAGATTTTGCCCTGTTTACATCACCCAATATAACTTCTTCAACAGAGCGCTTGTTAAAACAATTTGACTTAAATCTTATGAAAAGAGTTGACTTTAGAATACAAGATCAATAATGATGTTCAAGCTGTTTTCTATAAGGAAATGGTCTTTATTGACGTGTCCCGTGGGTAACTTTACATTTATGTATAAGGAGTCCTGTCAGTCTTTAATATTTAAAGGCAGAGGAGGGTGCGTTTCCTTGAGATCTTATTGTGATCTTGTGTTCTATTTTGAAGGAAATGCGATGAGTAAACGCGAAACAACGAAATATAAAATTGACCGCCGTATGGGAGAGAATATTTGGGGGCGTCCAAAATCTCCTGTTAATCGCCGTGATTATGGTCCAGGCCAGCATGGGCAGCGCCGTAAAGGAAAGCTTTCAGATTATGGTGTACAGTTGCGTGCTAAGCAGAAATTAAAAGGGTTTTATGGTGATATTTCAGAAAAACAATTCCGTAAAATCTATGAAGAAGCTGCTCGTAGACGGGGGGATACAGGTGAAAATCTTATTGGACTTTTAGAATCGCGTTTGGACGCTGTTATCTATCGTGCGAAATTTGTGCCTACTATTTTTGCTTCTCGTCAGTTTATTAATCATGGTCACGTTAATGTAAATGGTCGGCGTACAAATATTCAATCATACCGTTGTAAGCCAGGTGATATTATTGAAGTCCGTGAAAAGTCTAAGCAGCTTGTTTTGGTTTTAGAGTCTGTGCAATTGGCAGAACGGGATGTACCTGAATATATTGAAGCAGATCATAAACATATGAAAGCGACATTTGCACGTATTCCTGCTTTCTCAGATGTTCCTTATGCTGTGCAAATGGAACCTAATTTGGTTGTTGAGTTTTATTCTCGCTAAATTTTTTATAGAAGCGTATTTCTCTTTTTTGTTACGCTAAATGGTTCTGTTATTTTATACTCTTTAAAATACAGGAGAGAGCTTTTGTATAGGTATGCTGTATCGAATTGATTATTAGTTTATTTTTAATAAACTTTGCATAGTTTTATTCCTTTTGAAATATATCCTTTTATAAAATCAGTGGGACATAAGTTTAAACTACGTTCCGATTGTGGTATCTGTCATTCTTGTGGAACAAACTATTTATAGTGCAGGATTATGATATTATGGATGATACCTTCATTGAATATCAAACAATAGAAGGAAGATTTAAGAAAAGTGATCCTTTATTGAGAGAAACAAATGATTATCATCCAATTTTTCGAGATGCTCCTTCAACAGTAGAGTTTAATAAATTACGCAAACGGCTTTTGCGACATGTACGGCAAGCTTTGAATGATTTTTCTATGCTTTCTTCAGGAGAAAAATGGCTTGTTGCTTTGTCTGGTGGAAAAGACTCCTATGGTTTACTCGCACTTCTTCTCGATTTAAAATGGCGTGGTCTTTTACCAGTTGAAATTTTGGTATGTAATCTTGATCAAGGACAACCAGAATTTCCTAAACATATTCTTCCAAATTTTTTAAGTTCTTATCACATTCCATATCGTATTGAGTATCAAGATACTTACTCAATTGTTACAGATAAATTGGCAAATACACAAACGTATTGTTCTCTTTGTTCTAGATTACGTCGTGGTAATTTATATCGTATTGCGCGTGAAGAAAAATGTTCGGCATTAGTTCTTGGGCATCATCGTGATGATGTTTTAGAAACATTTTTCATGAATTTGTTTCATGGTGGTCGATTAGCAGCTATGCCCGGAAAGCTTATAAATGATGAAGGTGATCTTTTTGTTTTACGTCCTCTTGTTTATGTAGCTGAAGAAGATATGGATAAATTCTCTCAAGCTATGAAGTTTCCGATTATTCCTTGTAATCTTTGTGGTAGCCAAGACGGCTTACAACGCAATGCAATGAAGAAAATGCTTAGAGATATCGAAAAAAGAATGCCAGGACGAAAAGATACTATGATTCGTGCTTTAACAAATGTACGTCCAAGTCATTTACTTGATAAAAAACTTTTTGATTTTAAAACTTTCTTATAGAAGAACTTTTTATCATACCTAATTTAAAATTATACTTTTGATTACAATACTCTGAAAAACATGAGGACGCATTGCTGATTTTAATGAAAAAAATTTTATAAGTAATGCTTATCGTAATGATATTATATAGAATGCCTTACTTCTGAGAAAACACGTAAACTACATTTTAAAATCTTCATTTATATACTAGTTTTTAGTATTTGCGAATAAGTCCAATAAGTTTACCTTGTATTTGTACACGTTCGGATCCATATATGCGTGTTTCATAGTGGAGGTTTGCAGATTCTAATGCAATAGATGCTCCTTTGCGTCGATAACGTTTCAGAGTTGCTTCTTTTTTATCAATGAATGCGACGATAATGTCACCTGATTCTGCTATATTTTGGCGTTTAACAATTATAGTATCTTTATTTAAAATTCCTGCCTCAATCATAGAATCATCTTTGACTTCTAAAGCATAGTGTTCTCCCACCCCAAACATCTCTTGTGGTAAAGAGAGGATATCTGTTTGTTGTAATACCGCAGAGGTAGGTATTCCTGTAGCAATGCGGCCCATAATCGGAATAGTGATATTTCGTTTGTTTTCATTATCAAAATTATCAAAGCTTTGTGATATTTTATTGCTCTTTTTTTCTATTGCTTTAGGATAAATTTTACGAGCTGAAGAAAGATCAAATGTTATTTTATTGGGTAGCCGAATGACATCTACTGCACGCGCACGATGAGGTAAACGATGTATAAAGCCTCGTTTTTCTAGGGCTATAATAAGTTTATGAATGCCCGATTTTGATGAAAGCCCTAATGCAATTTTCATTTCATCAAAGGAAGGGGAAATACCAGTTTCTTTCATGTGATTGTGAATGAACAACAATAGCTCATATTGTTTACATGTCAGCATTCAATATTCCAATCAAAAATATCTTCTTTATGTTTTTATTTTAAGCATATATTTCGTATATTAAAATTTATTTATAATAATATATAATTATATTTGTTTTAAAAAGAAAATATTATTTAATTTATAACTTTATATATATTAATAAATATACTTTTTTCACATTTAAATTTGTTATCTGAAATAAGGATAATATTTATTATTTATTTTACTATATTAAAACATTTATTTCTCAAAACTAAAATAAGAAAGAGGAAGAAAAAAATATTGATAACTAAAATGAATAATCATTTTTTTTTGAAAAAGTATTGACCAAATGGAAAGTCAACCGTATGTTCCATTTACTTTCTGCAAGCGAACTTGTTTGTATGAGAGCGCGTAGCTCAGCTGGTAGAGCAACTGACTTTTAATCAGTAGGTCCAGGGTTCGAATCCCTGCGCGCTCACCAGCTTTTTATGATATCAATAGATTATATAAAAGTTTGGAAGCTTATATTCCTTTTTTCTATTAGTTTGTTTTTCTATGTCTCCTAAACTTTTTGAATTTATTTTGTTATGAGTCGTTTTTTGCCAGCTACTTATAACAAAAGGATAACATTCTATCTTTTATCCAACCTAAAAGCATTGTCATTTGTAAAACGCTTTGTATTAGCAGCGGCGTGTTATGGCTAATTCCAGTAAAATGGAAGAACATCGATTTTAAATTAACTTTTTTTGTTTTAAAATATAAGAAATATCAAGTTGTACTTTTTAATGTTTTTTGCTGTCTATGGCAAAAGTCCCACGCTACAAGAAGAGTAAAAATAAGACTTCTATTTACAAGATATCATTAACAGTCCAATTAAAAAGGCTATCAAACTCGTTAAGAAATACGTTTCTGCTAAAAAAGTGTTTCATCTTTTATCTGCAGAATCAAAAATATGATATCTTTCAATATTTTTACACTAATACACGATTGCTTTTCCTATTAATTTGTTATTTTACGTCATCTTATAGAGAATAATTGTATTTATTCACAATTTTATTTATTAATAGGGATATTTCAATTAACATATTGATTTATTTTAACTTTAATTGATTCTAATGTTTATTGAAGTGCTTTTATTTGTATATAGAATCATAAAAATATTAATAAATACATTAATTTCTTGATAAAAGGTTAATTTTAAGGATACTAGGGGCGCACGTGGGGAATCGTTTTAAAATGTAAATTTTCCTAGCGCATACAGAAAATGCGAAATGGTCTTTTTATATTATAGTAAATACTCTATAGAAATAAGCGGGCTAAAAAATGCTTTTAAATAGCAAAAAAAAATTTACTTTCACTTCTAAATCAACATGGCAATTTTTTTCTGTCGTAATTGTTTCTCAACTATTGGTTGCTTGTTGTTCAAGTCAAACAGCTCAATTTTCTATGAAAAACTTCTGTTGGAATAAGGAAGATTGTACAAAAGCTGCTGTTTTAGCTCAAAAAAAATTAAATGAGAAAAATCAATCAAACGAAAAAAAGAGACGGCGGGCTATTGTGGGGAAGCCTTACCAAATAAAAGGAAAATGGTATTATCCTCAACATGATCCATCCTATCAACGTGTAGGGCAAGCATCATGGTATGGTTCAGACTTTCATGGGCGTTTAACAGCAAATGGTGAAATCTATGATATGAATCTTTTAACAGCTGCGCATCCTACAATGCCCTTACCTAGTTATGCCCGCGTTACTAATTTAAAAAATGGATCTTCTATTGTTGTAAGAGTAAATGATCGCGGTCCTTTTATGAAAGATAGAATCATTGACTTATCAAAAAAAGCTGCAACAATTCTTGGTTATGTAAATGCAGGTGTCACGAATGTAAAAGTAGAATATCTTGCTGAAGCGCCCATTGGCTATTATGATGCTGCTTATTTGACATCCTCTTATGTTCCTGGGAACTCTAATTCCCATTTATTAGCATCAGTGAATAATTTTGAAAAAAGAGAACACGTTATATTGAAAGAAAATAAAGTTCCTACAGAGCAATTAATTCAAACAGTTGTTGACCATGAAAAAGTAGATAAAGCTATTCCAGTAAAATTACCGAAAATTGGTCCTGTTCTTATTGAAAAGCCAGAGTTATTTGACCAAGTAGCCTCTGTAAGTGAGGAAAACATAAAAATGAAAATAAATCAGCTGCAGTTATTTAAGATAAAGGAATTGCAACTTTTTTAAAGAATATGATTGTATGTTGCTCAATAAGTAAAAATTTTAGGAATGTTGTATGTATTTGAAAAATTGAAAGTTGAATTCTCTATAAACAAATCTTTTTTTCTGAAAGAGTATTCTCTATGCTGATTCTTTAGATATTAGGAGAATTGGTTGTGCGTGTGTCGTTAAGGATTTTGTTTATCTTATTGGGAATATTAACATTGAATGGGGGGAGAGCGCAAGATTTTCAAACTTCTGCATCCCAACTGCTCTTATTAGATGGTGATACAAATACAGTACTTTTTGAAAAACAAAGTGATATCCGTTTTTTTCCTGCTTCATTAGTAAAATTGATGACGGCTGAAGTCATATTTCATCAATTAAAAAAAGGATTATTAAGTAGCGCACAAACATTCACGGTGAGTGAACATGCTTGGCGAAAAGGTGGAGCGCCTTCAGGTACAACCACTATGTTTGCAAAAGTGAAGACAGAAATTAGTGTTTCTGATCTTTTACATGGTTTAATTGTTGTCAATGGGAATGATGCAGCAATTACTCTAGCTGAAGGAATATCTGGTAGTGAATCTGATTTTGCAAAACTTATGAATGAGCGAGCAAAAGTTCTTGGGTTATCACATAGCCATTTTGTTAATGCAACAGGACTTCCTGAAAAGGGACAGTTTGTGACATTACGCGATATGATTACGTTAGCGCGTCATATTGCTCATGAGTATCCTGATTATTATATGCTTTACCGTGAACCTAATTTTACTTGGAATAAGATTTTTCAACGGAATAAAAATCCTCTTATTTTTAAAGAAAGGGGTATTGAAGGATTTGGCTTTGGTTATAGTGAAAAGGAAGGTCTTTCAATGGTTATTACCCTTTATAAAAATCATCGACATCTTTTTTTAGCAATAAATGGTTTGCATGATGGTAAAGGGCATACAAAAGAAGTAGAGCGTATTCTTCAATGGGGAATCACAGCTTTTGATCTTAAAACGGTTTTCTCAAAAGGAGAAACAGTGGGCCATGCTTCTGTGTATGGTGGAGAAAAAAAATCTGTTCCACTTATTATTAAAAACCCCATAAGTTTTATGCTTTCAAATGAAAAAAAAGTGAATGTCAAAGCAAAAATTAAATATCATGGCCCATTAAAAGCTCCTATCATTTTAGGACAACAAATTGGTATAATTCAGATCCTAGGAAATAAAAAGATTCTTGTAGAAAAACCAGTTTTTGCTGGAAACAATGTTAGAGAAGGAAGTTTCTTTACAAAAGTAAAAGATGCATTCTATGAAATAACAATCGGATGGTTACGGAAATATTTATAATATGTGTTAATATAAAAACTAAGGTTTATACGTGTCAGGTTATTTTATCACATTCGAAGGAGGGGAGGGGGTAGGGAAAACGACGCAAATTTCTTTGCTTTCTCAATATCTCCGCAACAAAGGGTATAATGTTTTGACGACGCGAGAACCAGGAGGAACTGCTGGTGCAGAGGCGATACGCCATATTTTACTGTCGGGCAAAGTACAACACTATGGACCTTTAATTGAAGCAGTTTTATTTACAGCCGCACGCAGTGATCATGTTAGCCAAGTGATTGCTCCTTCTTTGCAAGAAGGAAAAATCGTTTTATGTGATCGCTTTATTGATTCTACACGTGTTTATCAAGGTCTCAATGATAAAGTGAGTCCTTCTACGCTTTCTGTTTTGGAATCTATAGCACTCAATGGGCTCATGCCTCATCTAACATTTTTATTAGATATATCAGCTAGATGTGGTATGAAGCGTGCAAATTTGCGAAGAAAAAAGGTAGAAAGAATTGACTACTTTGAAAAAGATGAACTCAAAATTCAAGAGCAAAGGCGTGAAGCTTTTCTTCGATTAGCAAAACAAGAGCCTCATAGATTTCGTGTTATTGATGCTACAGGTGAAGTCGAAATTATTGCACAGCAAATACAAAATATTTGTCAGCAAATAATATTGGATCAACATTCATGAGTGATATAAATATTTTACGCCATTATGATGATATCAATACAGTTTTATCACCATCACAGAATAACGTTATCTTTGGTCATGAGGATGCTCGTCATTTTTTAGCACGAATGCGTAAAGAGGGGCGGTTGCATCATGCATTGTTATTTGAAGGAGAGCATGGAATTGGAAAGGCTACATTGGCATTTCATCTTGCTTGGAATATTTTAAGTTCTCAAAAAGATGTTTTTTTACAACCAGAGCATAATTCTGTCACATGGAGGCAAATCACGCAAGGAAGCCATTCTGGTCTTTTGTATATTTCACGTCGTTTTGATGCCAAAACGCAAAAATTTAAAAATGGTGTACTTATTGATGATATCCGTGATATTATGCATTTTTTAAACCAAACATCGCAGGAAAATGGATGGCGTATTATTATCATTGATCCTGCTGATGATATGAATAAAAATGCTGCAAATGCAATTCTTAAAATACTTGAAGAACCTCCTGCAAAAACATTATTCATTATCATTACGCATTCTTTAGGAAAATTGCTTCCAACAATTCGTTCTCGATGCCAACAAATTTCTTTACGAGCATTAAATGATAATGAGATGAAAAAAGTCATTACACATGCTTTTCGTAATCAAGATATCCATGATAAAACTATCGATGTAATTATTCAAAGATCTAAAGGAAACCCTCGAAAAGCAGCCTTACTTCTTGATCATGGTGGACTAGAAATAATTAAAAATATTGATACTTTCTTGGAGCAATCTGTTTGTAACTTAGCTATTGTACATACTCTTGCACAAACACTTTCTTCTCTTTCTGCAAGTGTACAATTTCAACAATTTTGTGATGAAATTCTTGATAAAATTTATAAAAGAGCTATCATACTAGCTGAAAGAGGAAATTTACCTCTTTCAAAGAAATATGCACAAATATGGCAGGAGATTCTTCAAGAAATAGGGGAAATGCAATCATTTAATCTCGATAAAAAGCAATTCATAATTAATTTGCTTTTAAGAGTTCATAAGACTGTTCATGAGGGTGCGTTTTTTCCGTGACAATATGATTAACAGGCGTTATGTCATTATATCTTTATTGCGTTTTACAACGAGTATGACATGCGTGACACATATTACATAACAACTCCCATTTTTTATCCCAATGGCACTCCACATATCGGACATGCCTATAGTGCGATTGCAAGCGATGTTTTAGCCCGTTTTCAACGATTAGATGGACAAAATGTCCTTTTTCTTTCTGGTACGGATGAACATGGTTTAAAAATGCAACAAACTGCAGCATCGTTAGGTATGACACCTAAACAGCTCGCTGATCGTAATAGTTCCGTGTTCCAAAAAATGCTCACTGCTTTGAATTGTTCTAATGATGATTTCATTCGTACAACAGAAGAGCGCCATTATCAAGCTTGTCAAGAAATTTGGAAAAAAATGGAAGCACATGGCGATATTTATCTTGACCGTTATACAGGCTGGTATTCAGTACGTCAGGAAGCGTATTATGAAGAAAAAGATACTGAGGTTGGAGAAGATAATATCCGCCGTGAAAAGGAATTAGGCTCTCCAGTTGAATGGAATGAAGAAGAAAGCTATTTTTTTAGACTGTCTCGTTATGAAAAAGCCCTTCTTGAACATTATGAAAAATATCCTAATTTCATTGCGCCAGTTGAACGGCGTAATGAAATTATAAGTTTTATCAAATCGGGTTTAAAAGATATTTCTATTTCACGTACGAGTTTTAATTGGGGTGTTAGTGTTCCAGGCAATAAAAAACATGTGATGTATGTTTGGGTTGATGCACTTACAAACTATTTGTCAGCTATTGGCTTTTTTGATGAAAATTCAAAAAAGCGTAATTTTTGGCCTGTCAATACGCATATTATTGGTAAAGATATTATTCGTTTTCATGCTGTCTATTGGCCAGCATTTTTAATGTCTGCTGGAATTGAATTGCCGCAACATATTTTTGCACACGGTTTCTTACTCAATCGCGGTACAAAAATGTCAAAATCTATTGGAAATGTAGTTAATCCATTTGAAATGGTTGATCATTATGGTCTTGATCAGGTTCGTTATTTTCTTCTCCGTGAAGTACCGTTTGGCCAAGATGGCAGTTATAGTCACGAGAGTCTTGTGAATCGTATCAATGCGGATCTTGCTAACGATCTTGGTAATTTAGCACAACGCTCTTTATCTATGATTGCTAAAAACTGTAATGCAAAAGTTCCCACACCAGTTAATTTTTTTGTTCAAGATGAACAGCTTTTAGAACAATCTCTTCAAATATTTAAAACTGTACGACAATCTATGTCTTCTTTAGAAATACATTTAGCTCTCTCAGCTATTTTTTCAATCGTAGCAGATGCTAATCGCTATTTTGCTAATGAACAACCTTGGAGTTTACGAAAAAATAATCCTGAACGATTTTATACTGTTCTTTACGTAACTGTAGAAATTTTGCGAAGAATAGGTATTATGCTTTTACCTTTCATGCCACAATCAGCTGATAAGCTTCTTGATAGCCTTGCAATTTCTAAGAAAGATCGCTTATTCTACCATATAGGCCATGTAAAAATTCAAGAAGGTCTTGACCTTCCGCCACCTGAACCAATTTTTCCCCGTTATATAGTGAAGAAAGGCGATATTCATCATGTTGATTGATACACATTGCCATCTTGATTTTGAAGGTTTGTCACAAAATTTGGATGATGTTATCCAGCGGGCTCTAGATGCTGATGTTAAACGTATGATAACAATTTCAACACATGTTCATAAATTGGATAGGCTTTTAGAAATTACCCAAACCTATGATCAAGTATTTTGTTCTGTTGGTACACATCCCAATTATGCTCATGAAGAACAAAATATTACAGCCGAAGATCTTATTCAGCTATCGAAGCATCCTAAAATTGTTGCGTTTGGAGAAGTTGGTCTTGACTATCATTATGACTATTCTTCACCAAAAGAACAAAAAAAGACTTTCCAAGAGCATATTATTGCTTCTCGAGAAACACAACTCCCTCTTGTTATACATTCACGCAATGCTGATATAGATATGGAACAAATATTACGTGAGCAAACAAAAGAAGGAACTTTTCCTTTTATTCTTCATTGCTATTCGTCAGGTATGCAACTTGCTCGTGCTGGTCTTGAACTTGGTGGTTATATCTCTTTTTCAGGTATTCTTACTTTTAAAAATGCGCTTGAAATTCGTGAAATTGCAAAAATTGTTCCTTACCAGCATTTATTAATTGAAACAGATGCCCCATTTTTAGCGCCAGTTCCTCATCGCGGAAAAATAAATGAACCATCTTTTGTACGTTATACAGCAGCTCTTTTAGCTGAAACTATTGGTTTAACTATTGAAGAAACTGCTCAGATAACGACAGAAAATGCTTTGCGTTTATTTAGCAAAATGAAATAAGGTAAAAGGGTATGTTTGATCGATACCGATTTATAATATTAGGCTGTGGTCCTTCTCCAGGAGTGCCACGCCCTAATGGTGATTGGGGAGATTGTGATCCCAATAACTCTAAAAATAAACGCTATAGAAGCTCTTTATTAGTTGAACGCATTAAATCATCAGGAAAAAAAACAACCGTTGTTATTGATACTGGTCCGGATTTTCGTTCACAAATGATTGATGCGCGCGTAAATCATCTTGATGCTGCACTTTATACGCATTCTCACGCAGATCATATTCATGGTATTGATGATTTACGCAGTTATGCACTTGCACAAAAATGTTTAATTGATATTTATGCAGATGCCTTTACACTGGAACATCTTAAAAATTCTTTTGGATATTGCTTTCAAACACCGAAAGATTCCTCTTATTTACCTATTTTAAAAGCACATCTCATCGATGAAGATAGTCAATTTATCATTCAAGGGCAGGGTGGAGAGATAGCTGTCAAGACGCACTTGCAATGTCACGGTAATATTCATTCTCTAGGTTTTCGTATTGGTGATGTTGCTTATTGTACAGATGTTAGTAAATTTCCTGAAAAAACATTGCTAAAACTCATGAATTTGGATGTTCTCATTATTGAGGCTCTTCAATTTGAAACACACCCAAGTCATCTTTCTGTTGATCAGGCATTACAATGGATAGAATATTTAAAACCTAAAAAAGCTTTACTCACACATATGGATAGATCGCTTGATTATAATAAGGTTATAAACTATGTTCCATCATATGTTAAGCCAGCATACCAAGGGCTTACTTTTGAAATAGATATATAAATCTTGTAAAAAAATAGAAATATTAGTTTTTATATTTCAAACATATTTAGAGCACTAATAATGACAATATTATATTGAATTTTTTCAGTATTGAACGAGAGTTATTTTCTAATAATTGCTATCTTAATACTATAATTGTATGTAGGGCGCGTTATAGCTGCTTTAATAATTAATAAGTTTTATATTTTTTCTGTTTTAGGTTTTATAGATCATAAATTGAGTAAAAGTAATATATTTTATCATTCAATAATTGTAATACTATTTTAAAAGAACTTACTCTTTCAAATCATATCAAAATCATAATTAAATATTATTACAGTAATCCTAATGAATTTCTTCCATCAATAGTATCATGATTATTTAACTTTAAACAGTATGTATTAACGGTTTTAAAGTGAATTCTTTAAAAGAAATAATTTTATATAATAATAAATAATTATGACAAATTGTTGCCATAATTGTGTTTTATAAATTCATTATGTGACAAAAATGTTACTAAAGTGGGTTTATTTCAAGATTAAAACCTTTCTTTTATTCTACATTTATTTGTTGCATAACATTTATTATGGAACTTTTAATTTTAAATAGAGGGTTATAAATGTTGGTAGCATCAGCTTGGGGAGCATTGTCAACCATTATATGGATATTTTCAATAAAAAGTTATACTACTGCTTGGCAATTATGGTGGGTATTTTTTACGTAAAGAAAATTATGATCTTTGTGCTTCAAAATTGGACCAGTTATCCTGGTCCAAAAACTTAATTAATCTAATCGTCTTTTGTACAATTTCTTTTTCTTTTCAAAAACATCATCGTTATTTTTAGTATCATAAAAATAAGAAATAATATTCCATGGAATAGCAGTACGAAAGATTGATCAATAGAAGCAGAATAATACATCGTTAATATTTCAGTAAAAGCTGCAATGCACCATAAAACAATTCCCCATAGTGAATACATCCAAAGCCCAATTAAGGCGATAGGATAAATAATGGCTAATGTAGCAGATGCAAACTGCCAGTGCCATGGCATAAGATCAAAACGCCATAAAGTGCTTGGAAATACACCAACAAGACATATCCAATAAAAAATACTTAAACTTAAGCAAACAAGCGCTAAAAATCGCAAATAACATTTGTAAATTAAGTTGATTTTTAAAATCTGTTGTTTTTGAAGCTGTGTTTTCAAAATAATAATTCTTTTTTAATAGGTTGAAAGTAAGAATCTATCATTTCATCTGCTACATTTGAAAGTTTGTTTGGCTGCCATTTGGGTGTTTTGTCCTTGTCAATGAGCATTGCACGTATTCCTTCATAGAAGTCATGGGAATAGACCATATGATATGCAATACGATTTTCAATTTCCATAGCATCTTCTAAAGTTTTAGCTGGATTTTGTTTCATTTGTTTCCAAATAACTTTTAAACTTGTTGGGGAACGTATCTGTAAAATATCATAACACTCTTTAGCAAATACAATACCTTCATTGCTTTTCTTTTGAAGTAATTCAAGACATTCCTCCAACGTATGAGCACTAAAGCATGTGCTGATAACGCAACGTATTTCATGACTTGTTTCATAATCTTTTGTGATTGCTCGCTCGTCTAAAACTAAGTTAGGATCTCCTTGTTCAATAATCGCTTTTCTAATGCATTCTAATTCAATTTCAGGAACAGCATGTGTTGCTAATTTTAAGTTTAAGCAATCACCCCATTTTATACATGCGCCGGTTAATGCAAGATAAATACCAAAGTGATCAGGAAGAGATGGTAAAAAAAAGCTTGCACCGACATCAGGGAAAAATCCAATAGCACTTTCTGGCATAGCAAAAAGTGTATTTTCTGTAACAATTCGATGAGAACCGTATAGAGAAATGCCTACCCCTCCTCCCATCCAAATACCATTCAAAAAAGAAATATAAGGTTTTGGAAAATATTTAATAGAAGCATTTAAAAGATATTCATCACGAAAATATTGGTAAGAAGCAGCTATTTTTCCCATATGATAAATCTCTACCACATCTCCACCAGCACAAAAAGCACGCCCCTCTCCCTCAACTAAAACACAAGAAACATCATCATCTACTTCCCATTCACTAAGAGCTTTTTTAAAAGCAAAAACCATTTGTTGATTCAAAGCATTTAATGCTGAAGGACGCGTGAGCTTTATAATACCAGCATGCCCTTCTTTTATAAAAGAAATGTCATTACCTGCCCCAAAGTCAATTTTCATCTTATCCCCTTTCAAGACTGGTCTATCTTATGTTTCTTTACTCCTAATTGAGGAAATATTTGCATTATAGCACCAATACAATAAATATAAATACCTGTTACTGAAATTCCTACTTTAATCCAAAATGGAGCATTCAGCTGGTAAAAGAATGCGGCAACGCCAAAGAAGCACCATAAGAGAAAAATTGGAAAATTAATTCTACGTAAACGGATAACTCTTACTGGATGTATAAAATAAATTGGCAGAAAAGATATGATTGCCGATACAGTAATTATAATAAAAGTGGCCCACTCCCCTGGTCTTACAACAAAAAGCATAAAAACCATCATATTCCAAACAACGGGAAACCCTTTAAAAAAGTTTTCTTTAGTTTTCATTCCAGTATCTGCGTAATAAATAGCAGATGAAATAACAATAATAGCACTTAATAAAAATGATAATCCTGAACTCATAAAACCACTTTGATAAAGTGCAAAAGCTGGAATTAAGACATAAGTCACATAATCAATGATATTATCTAATAATTCTCCAGACCATGTCGGAAGTACATATTTAACATCAAGTTTGCGCGCAATTGGTCCATCTATACCATCAACAAGAAGTGCAAATCCGAGCCAACAGAACATAGCATTCCATTCTTTTTGAGATGCTGATATAAGAGACAGAAATGCTAAAAATGAACCTGAAGCTGTTAGTAAATGGACAGAAAAAGCTTTTGCTTGTGGCATAGTTACTTTTTTATGGCATAATAAATCAGCATTTGTTTTGATTTTTTTTGTTAGCTTCCGTCTCAAGGTTTTCTATCCTCGTTTCTAAAGTCTTGATCTATCTATACGCTATTTTCACCCAATAATACGATTTAGCATGATAAAAATCATAAAAAGGTTACTTTTTTATATCGCATTATTTATTACATAATATAATAGAAAAGATTCATACAATAAAAAGAGACCATTCACTTAGAAATGTTAAAATATTTGGTCAATAGGAAAGGCCCAAGTTGTTGTGACATTTAAAAAAAATATGCATAAAGAAATTGCCGTCATTGGCGCAGGCCCTGTCGGTATGTTAGCAGCACTTTATCTTGCACATAAAGGCTACTCTGTTTTTCTTATTGGGCCACCCGCTTCTGTAGATGAGTTACGAACAACGGCTCTTATGATTCCAGCTGTTCGCATACTTAAAGATCTTAATCTTTGGGATGCTCTAAAATGTCATGCCGCTGCGTTATCTTTTATCAGAATCATAGATATAACCTCTAGGATTGTGCGTGCTCCTACTGTGAATTTTTCTTCTACTGAAATTGGTGAAGAGGCTTTTGGTTATAATATACCAAATACCAAGTTAAATAGTGTTTTAAGTAATTCTGTTATGCATACGCCTAAGATCATAAGATTTTTTTCTTCGGCAAAATCTTTTCAACATCAACAAAATCATATTCACATTACTCTTTCAGATGATAGAGTGGTTCAAGCCCCACTTATTGTTGCTGCTGATGGACGTAATTCTTTAACACGAATAGCAGCCGGTATAGACGTCAAGAAGTGGAACTATCCACAAACTGCACTCGTTCTTAATTTTTCTCACGACTTTTCTCATCAAAATACATCGACTGAGTTTCATACAGAAAGTGGTCCATTTACACAAGTTCCATTACTAGGACATAGGTCCAGTCTTGTATGGGTTGTTCATCCTTCACATGTTGATATATTATTAAATATGAAAGAAAAAGAAATTGCACAAACGATTGAAAATAAAATGCAATCAATGCTTGGCAAGCTAACTGTAGAATCCCCCATTCAAGCATGGCCACTTTCAGGACTTATTTCTCATCGTTTTGCCGCTAATAAGACGATTTTAGTAGGTGAAGCTGCTCATGTTTTTCCTCCTATTGGAGCACAAGGACTAAATTTAGGATTTCGTGATGTCCAAACTTTAATCAATATCTTACCCAATCCAATATCTGATTTTAATGCAAAAAAAATTGTTACTGCTTATCATCAATGCAGAAAATCTGATATATTAATCCGTAGCGGATCCGTTCATATGCTGAATTCTGCCTTACTTTCTAATATGTTGCCTTTTCATATTATGCGAAGTTTTGGACTTGGATTACTCCGTCATTGTTCACCGTTACGTAATTTTTTTATGCGAGAAGGAATCTCTCCTGGTTATGGATTTAAGAAGTAATATCACCATTTTCAGTTAAATTATTTAAGAACTATAAATATGTTTTTTGCCGAGAAAATAGCACATCAATTTTATATAGCTGTTAAAATATTTTTATGCGCAGCATATCTCTTAAAATATATGTAAAACCTATCCCAAATATTTTTTCATATTCGTTATTTAAGGAATGGTTTTATTTATTAATATAAGTTTTTTAATTTATGTTATTAAGTATAATCTCAAAAATAAAACAGCCTTGGGAACCTGTTAGCAATACAAATGTTAATAAAGTATTGTTCGGTGGAAGGTTACAAAATGAGATTTAGTAAAACTTTTCAATTAAGTATTTTTTTTATAATAATTCTATGTATTTCTTCTATAGTTACAGCATCAATAAGTGAAGTTTTTTATACTTCCTATTATCGAGCCTCTGCATATAATTTTACCCAAGATATTACTAAATCAGGACAGAATTCATTTACTGCTTCACAAATTCAAAACTATCTTACACAAAATGGCTTTAATAATATTAAACGATTACGTTTAGACGATAAAGGTATTTGGCGAGCTTTAGTAAAATTTAAAAAGCATCATTTTCTTGTTTCTGTAGATTATTCTGGAAGCATCAGTATTCAAAATGAAAGAAAAAAATATGATTGATTTTAAAAACTATAGTAGCATTTATTGTTATAGCTATGCCAAAGAAATGTTTAAAAAGATTTTTCATTTTCTTAAAGAACCGGCTTTTATTGGAAGTTTAAATGGTAGCCTATCAGGAGCAATCGCTGCAATTCTTTCAGCTTATGGTTATATTGCTCTTCCAGGATTTGGTCCAATTATCGCAAAGGGCATTATTATAGCGCTTTCTACGGGAACAATTATTGGTGCAATAATAGGAACCTGTATCGGCATTTTAGTAGGTATATTTTGTACTTTTATAGAAAATTTGTATACATTACGATAATGCTTTTTTTAATTTTATTTTATATTTTTAGCTCAGAAAATACCTAAAAAGATTAGCTTACGGATAAAATACCAATCCGTTTTCATTATTATTTCGAATAGACTAATGCATGAAAATTGAATGTTGTATGATAGATATTTACCTAAGCACAGACTCTATGATAGGTAAAGTTACTAGCTTAGCGATAAATTTTTTTCCATTATCTCTTGAAGAAATGATAAAGCAATATAATTATCAATCCATAAAGATTGTATTGTTTTATGGATACGAGAGAGTGTTTTAGATATGCTTTAAAAGCATAAGAAGATTTATATTACTGTTTTCATATTTATAGTATTTTTCTCTTTATTTAAGTCAATAAAAAACTTATATTAAATATAAAATGCTGTTTATGATGATATATATTTTATTTTTACTTAAGTTATAATAATATTATTATAATTTTTGTATAAACTTTAAAACTCGCTTAAATATAAAAGGTGATTTTTGAATAAGTTTATTTTTCCTTTCTTAGTTTCATTATCATTTTTAAGCTATGATGCTTTAGCATTAACAACGTCAATGCAAATAAAAATTTATGCGCTTAAAAAAAATAGTATAAAAAAGCCCATTGGTACAATAAAAATTGAAGAAAGCCCTTATGGTTTAATTTTTGTACCTCATTTATTTTCCTTACCTGTAGGTTTGCATGGTTTTCATGTGCATGAATATCCTTCATGTGATATGAAAGATGGCGTAATTGGTGGCGCAGCAGGTGGACATTATGATCCAGATCATACTAAAAAACATCTTGGGCCTTATAATATTCATGGACATCTTGGTGATTTACCAGAACTTTATGTGGATGATAATGGAAAAGCGATGATGAGTGTTCTTGCTCCAAAAATTAAAAAGCTTGCTGAAATTAAAGAGCGCTCGTTAATCATTCATTTAGGAGGCGATAATCAATCAGATCATCCATTGCCACTTGGCGGAGGGGGAGCACGCTTAGCATGTGGTATTATAAAATAATAAATTTGATAATAAAATCTAAAATTCTTCCTATCTTGATATTAAGTTTATACTTTAAAAAATAAAGTTAATAAAACTTCTATTTTCTGGATATTTTAAAAGATGCATTCCCCCAAAATATAATTTATGAAACATGATCCCAGTCTGACTGACGAATCTCACCAGTTTGATAAAATTGACGAATAAGTTTAATATAGTGATAGAAATCTTTGTTTTCCTTAAGTAATCTGTTAGCCGTATCCCAATTAATTTCATTACGCTCTTTTGCTGAAATCATAATTTGGCTTTCGGAGAAATTTTCTTTATCAAGTCTTATAAATCCAATTCCGTGTAAATTTGCAAGCATCCGAAGTTCTTTTAATGTATCAATACCTGATATCTCACTAGCAACTAAATAACTAAAATTAGCCCATGAAGAATTGCTAACCGTTTGGAAAAATGCCTGTCGTACATTCGAACGGTTAATAAGAATCTTTACTTCAAAAGACCAAAGTTTTGTTTTTTTATCAAAATATTGTAGAACAGAATCTTTAATTTCACGATGCCATTCCTCACTTAAATCCTGTATTCCCACAAGATCTGGATAAAGCCATTTATTTCCACCATAACCGTGTCTATTATGAGAATGTTTTTCGTTAATCCGTTTGCTGTAAACTTTAAGCTCTGACCATAAAAATTTAGATAATAATGGATACAGATCACATTCTTTAACACCATCACCTACCCCATTCAACATATTATTCTCTACTTCATCAATTTCATCACTATCTGTTGATTGCGTGAAATAATACTGCCGCGGACGTCCTTCAGTGGTTTTAATTTCGGGATGACGCTTTTGCAAATGTGGGCGCTTAGATCCTATTTCAGCGACAATTTGCTGAATAAGAGCCGTATCACTATTAAGAGGCGTAACTATTGCTGTTGAACGCTTTTGCTTTTTACGGCAGGCCTCTGTATAATTTTCAAATATCCATTGAGCAATTTCACGAGCGGTAAACTTTTTTGTTGGGTTCTGTTTTAAAAAATTGAAAGTCGTATTAGTTAAATCCAAAGTCATACGTCAATTTATCCATTTTTGTCTTCTGTTATATTTATTCAATTGCTTTTAAACTTTACAAGGAAAATACCATTAGAACTTAAAAATTATCTCTTCTTAAATAACTTATGAAATAGTGAACTCTGCACACAAACCTTCAAAACTGCTGTTTACTTTAATAGCATCATGTGGAATAAGAACATAATGCCATGGTTTTCCGTCATGAAGGATAGCATAATGCGTTGCATGACGACACCATTGAACGGCTGCTTGTCTTTTTTTCAAAACAATAGAATTTTGCATTTCAGACGCTCTTTTAGGTTCACAAAGATATTTTGCATCTTTAGTTTCTACAACAAAATCTGGTTCATAGGTCGATCCCTTATCATATTCTATTTTAAAAAATCCTCGCGCAGGTTTCATCCATTTTAATACATGTACATCATCCTCTAATATTTGGGCAAATCGTAATTCTCCCTCTACTGAATCAAATTTTTGTAAAGGATAACAGCATTTTCTAAAGCCGCTGAATACAAGTTTTTTAATATTGCTTTTAATGGTTGGAATACTCCGAAAATCAACAGGAGATGTCCCTTGTGGCAATACATAATGGATAGGTGTTAAAGTTGTAAAACCTCGTGTTACTTTAACCTCATAATCTTTTTGCGTTTCCCATTGATGTTCTCTTAATTGTGTAACAATAAAATTATTAAGTTTATGCTGATAATGAATTAATACATTCTCAACGTCCGCATCATTGGGTAAATAAGATCGTAAATGCTCGACCATCTGACAAGCCAATTTTCGTAATAACAGCGTATGGCTATCATAATCGATAAAATCATTATCAATTAAATCACGAATGATATAATTTTCAAGATGAGGCTCTTTAACATATTCATTCTTAGAAGTGAGAAAAATGCTTTTATGTGTCCGCAATTCTCGAATTAAAAGCTCTTTACTAACAGGTTGCAAATTTAAGCTTTCTAAATTTTCCAAATCAAAATCAGAAAAACCATAAGTAACATCACGCGAAGGAATAAGTACAATATTGGGAATATCTATGATCAATTCTGGTAATCGTTTTGTCATAATTGTAACCACTTTTGACACAAGATTCTTTTGTGCTAGCGGCATAGTGCTCATAATTCGATTGCTCATTTTTTCTTGTATCGGCGTAGAACAAAGCATCTGAGAACTTGGTAAATTATCATTCTCTTTGATAAGATTCCACGCGATAGCAGCAATTTCTTGCTCTTCAGGCGTTAATACAGAGGAATTTGTATTCCGTAACATCATATCTTGTAAATCAGATGCTCCATTTATATCAGAATGACGCGTTACCACTGTTTGTATCAATAACGCTTCTGCTTGACTTGGAACCGTTACTATATCTGTCTTTTCAGAAGGAATATCTCCTCCTATTCCGATTTCAATATGCTTTTTTATAATTGAGTGTGGATCATTTGCACGATCAATAATATCCTGAAAACGATCATGCGCAATGATTGTTAAACGATCAATGGCTTCCACACCTGTTCTATAACCATAAGGCAAACGCAATCCACGCCCAATAGTTTGCTCTGTTAAAATTTCTGAAGCCGATGCACGCAATGGTACAATTGTATAGAGATTAGTAACATCCCACCCCTCTTTTAATTTATTAACGTGAATAACAATTTCTGTTGGCTCATGAGGATCCTCAATCGCAATAAGTTTTTGAATATTTTGATCTTCTTCTATATTTGATTGCTTTGTATGAATCTCTACAACTTTTCCCTTATAAGCTCCTGCAAAAAAATCATCTGATTCCAATAAATCACGCAATTTCTGTGCATGATTTGTATCTTGAGCTACAACTAAAATAAAAGGCTTAACGAACTTTTTGTTATAATCTTTGGCATAAGCCACTAAATCTGCTTTCACATTTTCATGAGCATGAATTGCATCTTGTAATTTAATATGTTCTAACTGCTCAGATGTATAATTCTGAGGTTGAAAGTCTTTACGTGTAGCAACTGCAGGCTCTTTTACAAAACCATCCCTTATAGCCTCTGCAAGTGAATAATGATAAACAACATTTTTAAAATTTACAGGTTTTGCCCCTATTGTTTTTGGTGTTGCTGTAAGCTCTATTCCTAATATAGGTTTTAACTCATTGATTGCCGTCGCACCAGCAGAAGCACGATAACGATGTGCTTCATCCATTAACAAAACTAAATCAGGAAGATTGGCAAGATAATCAAAATAACTTTCACCAATCGTCTCTTGTAAGCGTTTAATCCGTGGAACACTAGACTTTAGTGCCCCTTTTTTATGATCTATTGTATTAATTTTAGAAATATTAAAAATATTGATAAAGGCTGTATCCCTATTTTCAAACAAACGCTGTTGTCCGTGATAATGGTGTTCATCAGCACGAATACCTTTACCAGTTTCATAGTCTTCACCTGTAATAATAACGGGTCTATTTGCAATGAATTCACTTATTCCATTGAAAACATACTTTGAACTTTGGGGACTAAAATCCTGTTTTAATTTTTCATAAATAGTCAAATTTGGCGCCAATACAAAAAAATGACGACTACGACCTGTTAAATAAAGATAGCTGATAAAAGCGCCCATAAGTCGTGTTTTCCCAACACCCGTTGCTAAGGCAAAACAAAAAGAAGGAAAGTTTCGTTCAAAGTCTTGTACAGAAGGATAAAGATTTTTTATCACTTCTAATTCTGTAACCAAATCAGCATTTTTAGAAAGTTCTAATTTTTCTAAGATGTTTACCAAAATATTTAAAGATTCACGCTGAGGATCACGCAAGGACAGGCGAGCAGAAATCCTTTTTTCAACAGTGTTCATGAGAAACTCCGCTTTTTATATATTATTCAAATAAATCTAATTCTGCTTGCACATTATCTATATCTTTGTTGCTTTCTTTTACCACAACCATTGGTTCAAGATTGGCTATATTTAAACTATAACCATCCCTCCCCCATTCACATTTTTCCAATATTGCACGAGGAATTTTGGTCAGTGTCAAATTTTCAAAGAATGTTTCTTTTGTATCAAAGGCGGTACAACAAATCAGCAATGTGCGATGGGAACCTACCTCTTCGCTCATAAGACGGAGTTGGTCATGGGTCATAGCACTTGTTGTCACATAAATATAATCTGTTTCGGTTGAATAGCCTTGCATCCAATAATGATTTTCATCCGGCGCATAGGTAAATCCCATATGTTTACACATTGCTTCTGAAAGCATTGCAGCATTATATTTGCGACTAATAATCCATTGTCCCCATGGATCTTTTTCTAACAGAGAAGGTGCAAGACGATAATAACGGAATCCACCACCACCTTGCCAATTGACACTTTGGGAAATTCCTCCTTGATCCGTTCCATCGATTACCTGTTTTAAACGAGGAATAATATGGGTATGACAATGTTCACCAAGTTCAATCATAATCCACTTGCGTCCCATTTTATGAGCAACGGCACCGGTCGTACCAGAACCTGCAAAAGAATCTAGGACAAGATCACCGGGGTTTGTAGAAATAGTTAAAATTCTCTCTACTAACCGTTCCGGTTTAGGTGTTGAAAAAACATCTTTAGGATTAAATTGTTTAACTTCTTTTTTGGCATCTTGATTGTGTCCCACTTCTTCCTTTAGCCAAACCGTAATTGGCACCAATCCATCTTGTACTTCTGTCTTAAAACGCTTATAGCGTGGAATATTATCACCATTTGGGCCAAAATAAATTCTATTATCAGTAATTAATTCTTCCATTTTTTTCTTACTAAAGCGCCAACTTGTTCCAGTTGGAGGCATAACTTTACGACCAGATGGAGTAATAATCTCATATATATCCTTTATATTTGGAGTTTTCACATGACAAGGTCCCGACGCCCAAATACCACGTGGATCATTATCAGGATTTTTATAATTTTTGCTATTATTATCATCGCGTGGCAGAAGATTTCTTTTCCAAAAATCTCTATTTTTAGCGAAAATTAATATGTGATCGTGATTATCGGAAAGCCACTGACTATCATTAGAACGTGTATGTTTTTTTTGCCATATAACATTTGCAATGAAATTCTTTCTACCAAAAATCTCATCACATATGACTTTAGCATAATGTGCCTCATTATCATCAAGGTTAATCCAGATACTACCATCATCTGCCAATAAGTGATGTAACAATTCTAATCTATCTCTCATAAGGCTAAGCCATATGGAGTGCTCTAAACCGTCTTCATAATATTCAAAGGCATTGCCTGTATTATAAGGTGGATCGATATAGATACATTTTACTTTTCCTGTATATTCTTGCTCAAGTGCTTTAAGTGCGAGCAAATTATCACCAAAAATAAGTTTATTATCAAAAATATCTTGAGATGATATTTGATGCGAGGCATGATAAGACTTTTCAAGATCTTCTAATAAGATACGAGGCTCCAGTTTGGGGCGTTTTTCTTTTCCAATCCAGGTAAGTTCTAATTTTTGTTTATTACGGCTCATTCCTAACCTACCTCGTTTATATATTATTCAAATAAATCTAATTTTGCTTGCGCATTATCTATATCTTTGTTGCTCTCTTTTACCACAACCATTGGTTCAAGATTGGCTATATTTAAACTGTAATCATCCCTCCCCCATTCACACTTTTCTAATACAGCACGAGGTATTTTAGTAAGTGTTAGATTATCAAAAGACTCTGCTTTTGTATCAAAAGCTGCACAACAAATGAGCAGAGTCCGATGAGAGCCAACTTCATCGCTGATAGCACGTAACTGTCCATGTGTCATAGCGTTTGTTGTCACATAAATATAATCTGTTTCGGTTGAATATCCTTGCATCCAATAATGATTTTCATCAGGTGCGTAGGTAAATCCCATATGTTTGCACATCGCTTCTGAAAGCATAGCAGCATTATATTGACGACTAATAATCCATTGTCCCCATGGATCTTTTTCTAACAGAGAAGGCGCAAGACGATAATAACGAAATCCACCGCCCCCTTGCCAATTAACACTCTGAGAAATACCACCTTGATCAGTTCCATCAATTACCTGTTTTAAACGAGGAATAATATGGGTATGACAATGTTCACCAAGTTCAATCATAATCCATTTGCGTCCCATTTTATGAGCAACAGCACCGGTAGTGCCTGATCCAGCAAAGGAATCCAATACAAGATCACCAGGTTCGGTAGCAAGTTGAATGATGCGCTCCATCAACCGTTCAGGTTTAGGAGTTGTAAAGACATCATCAGAATTAAAGGCTTTGACTTCTCTTTTGGCATCTTGATTGTGCCCCACTTCCGTATAAGGCCAAATCGTCATCGAAACCATACCATTTTTTACTTCTGATAAAAAACGCTTTAAAGAAGGAACATTGCTTCCTGTTGGACCAAACCAAATACGATTCTCTTTTAGTAATTCAGAAAATTTCTTTTCACTAATAGCCCAACTTCTACCATTGGGAGGCATTACTCTACGTCCAGAAGGTGTGATGATTTCATAAATATCTTTAGGTGTCACCCTTTTTACAGATAAATCTCCAGATTTCCAAGGGCCCCGAGGATCATTATCAGGGTTTTTATAGCGCGCATCCATACCCGTTGAGCGAGGAAGTAAGTAAGGGCGCCAAATTGTCTTATTTTTGGCATAAACCATTATAAAATCATGGTTATCGGAAAGCCACTTGGTATCATTTTGTGGAGCATATTTCTTTTGCCAAATAATATTATTAATAAAATTTGAGCGACCAAAAATTTCATCCATCATCACTTTAAGATAGGCTTGTTCATCATCATCAATCGATATCCAGATACTACCATCATCTGCCAATAAACGATATAACAGTTCTAATCTATCTCTCATAAGGCTGAGCCATATGGAATGCTCTAAACCGTCTTCATAATGTTCAAAGGCATTGCCTGTATTATAAGGTGGATCGATATAGATACATTTTACTTTTCCTGTATATTCTTGCTCAAGTGCTTTGAGTGCGAGCAAATTATCACCAAAAATAAGTTTATTATCAAAAATATCCTTAGCTGATATTTGATGTGAGGCATGATAAGAATTTTCAAAATCTTCTAATAAGATACGCGGTTCTAGTTTTGGGCGTCTCTCTTTTCCAATCCAATTGAGTTCTAATTTTTTGTTGTGCAACTCATTCATAATTCATTTCTTTACTATTCATCCAAATAAATCTAATTCTTCTTGTATATCTTCATCTTTTGGATGTTCTTTTACTACAGCCATTGGTTCAAGATTCGCTACATTTAAACTGTAATCATCCCTCCCCCATTCACACTTTTCTAATACAGCACGAGGTATTTTAGTAAGTGTTAAATTATCAAAAGACTCTGCTTTTGTATCAAAAGCTGCACAACAAATGAGCAGAGTCCGATGAGAGCCAACTTCATCGCTGATAGCACGTAACTGTCCATGTGTCATAGCGTTTGTTGTCACATAAATATAATCTGTTTCGGTTGAATATCCTTGCATCCAATAATGATTTTCATCAGGTGCGTAGGTAAATCCCATATGTTTGCACATCGCTTCTGAAAGCATAGCAGCATTATATTGACGACTAATAATCCATTGTCCCCATGGATCTTTTTCTAACAGAGAAGGCGCAAGACGATAATAACGAAATCCACCGCCCCCTTGCCAATTAACACTCTGAGAAATACCACCTTGATCAGTTCCATCAATTACCTGTTTTAAACGAGGAATAATATGGGTATGACAATGTTCACCAAGTTCAATCATAATCCATTTGCGTCCCATTTTATGAGCAACAGCACCGGTAGTGCCTGATCCAGCAAAGGAATCCAATACAAGATCACCAGGTTCGGTAGCAAGTTGAATGATGCGCTCCATCAACCGTTCAGGTTTAGGAGTTGTAAAGACATCATCAGAATTAAAGGCTTTGACTTCTCTTTTGGCATCTTGATTGTGCCCCACTTCCGTATAAGGCCAAATCGTCATACTAGTTATCCCCCTCTTGACTTCAGAAACAAAACGCTTAATGCGTGGTACTCCTCCTTTATCTGATCCAAACCATATACGATTATCTTTTAGCAATTCAGAAAATTTTTTCTTGCTAATGCGCCAGCTAGTTCCTGCAGGAGGTATGACCTTACGTCCAGAAGGTGTGATAATTTCATAAATATCTTTAGGTGTTAGCCTTTTTACGGATAAATCCCCAGATTGCCATGGTCCACGGGGATCATTATCAGGGTTTTTATAGCGCGCATCCATATCGATTGAACGCGGAAGCAAATTAGGGCGCCAAATTGTCTTATTTTTGGCATAAACTATTATAAAATCATGGTTATCGGAAAGCCACTTGGTATCATTTTGTGGAGCATATTTCTTTTGCCAAATAATATTATTAATAAAATTTGAGCGACCAAAAATTTCATCCATCATCACTTTAAGATAGGCTTGTTCATCATCATCAATCGATATCCAGATACTACCATCATCTGCCAATAAACGATATAACAGTTCTAATCTATCTCTCATAAGGCTGAGCCATATGGAATGCTCTAAACCGTCTTCATAATGTTCAAAGGCATTGCCTGTATTATAAGGTGGATCGATATAGATACATTTTACTTTTCCTGTATATTCTTGCTCAAGTGCTTTGAGTGCGAGCAAATTATCACCAAAAATAAGTTTATTATCAAAAATATCCTTAGCTGATATTTGATGTGGAGCATGATAAGAATTTTCAAAATCTTCTAATAAGATACGCGGTTCTAGTTTTGAGCGCCTTTCTTTTCCAATCCAAGTGAGTTCTAATTTTTGTTTATTATAACCCATTTAATGTCCTAAAACTTCAATGCTTACAAAAAGTCAATAACCGCATTTATAAATACGTTTAATTTAAAATTCTCCTAACTGGATTTAGTACCACCCAACAGCAATTTGTGCTTCTTCTGACATACAATCAGGTGTCCATGGTGGATCAAATGTCATGGTAACTTCAACATGTGAAACACCTTCAACTGCGCTTACAGCATTTTCTACCCAACCTGGCATTTCACCCGCAACTGGACATCCAGGCGCCGTAAGAGTCATTTCAATTTTTACTGAACGATCATCTTCAATATCAATACGATAAATCAATCCTAGCTCATAAATATCAGCAGGAATCTCTGGATCATAAACTGTTTTGAGAGCAGCAATAATATCATTGGTCATACGATCAATTTCACTTGCTGGAATTGCTGAAACGTAGGGTTTTTTATTTTCGGTTTCAGTATCAATGGTTTTCTCAGAATGCTGCTCTTCAATTAATTCAGCCATTAAAAAATGTCCTTGTTTCTTTCAATGCTTCTACTAATTGATCAATATCTTCTTGAGTATTATACATTGCTAACGATGCACGACAAATAGATGTTAAACCAAAGCGTTGTAATAAAGGCTGTGCACAATGTGTCCCTGCACGTATAGCAACCCCTTTTCTATCAATAAACATAGCAATATCATGAGCATGAATACCTTCAATTGTGAATGATATAATAGCACCTTTATTGGGAGCATGACCATAAATACGTAATGATTCAACTGTTTCAAGTTTTTTATGTGCATAAGCTAAAAGTGCCATTTCATGAGCATGAATCATATTGCGATCTTTTTCTTGTATATAATCAATAGCTGCAGCCAATCCAATAGCTTCAACAATAGGAGGTGTTCCCGCTTCAAAGCGATAGGGGGGGGCATTATAAGATACTTGATCAGTTGTTACGTCCTCAATCATTTCCCCTCCCCCTTGAAAAGGACGCATTTCCTCTAGCCTATGTTCTTTACCATAAAGCACCCCAATACCTGTAGGACCATAAAGTTTATGTCCGGTAAAAACATACCAATCACAATCAAGATCTTGTACATCAACCGTTAAATGTATTGCGCCTTGAGAACCGTCAACAAGAACAGGAATAGCATTTTGATGCGCTCGTTTAATAATCTCTTTTACAGGAGGTATTGTTCCCAATATATTAGACATATGTGTTATCGCAACAAGCCGTGTTCTTTCACTTAAAGCTTTTTCGAAATCTTCAATATGGAGGACACCCATTTCATCAACAGGAACAAAAATAAGCTTAACCCCTTTTTGTTCACGAAGAAAGTGCCAAGGAATAATATTTGAATGATGTTCCATAATTGTAAGAACAATCTCATCACCTTCTTTTAATCTAGACATAGCCCAACCATATGCAACAGCATTAATAGATTCTGTTGCATTTTTCGTGAAAACGATTTCCTTTGCCATTGAAGCATTTAAAAAAGTACGAACTGTTTCACGAGCATTTTCATAGGATTGTGTAGCTGTATTTGCTAGAAAATACATTCCTCTATGCACATTAGCATAACTGCCTTGATAACAACTATTCATTGTATCAAGTACTAATTGTGGTTTTTGGGCAGAAGCACCGCTGTCAAGATAAGCTAATCGTTTTCCATAAACATTATGATGTAAAAGAGGAAAATCACGTCGAATTAATTCTACATTATAATTTAATCTACGTACGTTATTTTCCATCTTTCCTATTTCAAACATTTCTCTCTAACCATTTCATAATGATATTACTTAAAATATTTTGAATATCATCCTGCTTGATATCATCAATAAGCTCAGTAACAAAACCTCTAATTAAAAGTGCACGTGCAATTTTAAAAGGAATACCACGCGCCATAAGGTAAAAAAGATGATCATGATGAATACTAGCCACTGTTGCACCATGACCACATGCAACATCATCAGCAAAAATTTCTAATTCAGGCTTTGCATTAAATTCTGCATCATCGGAAAGAATGAGACTATTACAAGCCATGCGTGCATCTGTTTTTTGGGCTTTTTTATCCACACCTATCATTCCTTGAAAAACACCAACTGCCTTATCCGTAACTACATTGCGTATAATTTCAGTTGAAGTTGAATTCTCTTCAAGGTGACGGACATTCATTGTAATATCACTATGTGTTTGCCCCGATAATAAGTTTATTGCTCGTAATTGAAAATCAGAATCTTCTCCTTGTAATTTAACATCAATTTCTTGGCGATTAAGTTGACTGCCAATATTGATTACATAAAGCGATAATTTAGCACCTTGTCCAAGAACAGCACGAAATCTACCAAATTGTGTAGAGTTAAAACCACGATCTCGAAGAAGAATCCATGTCACATCACTATTATCAGCAACATTTAATGAATATATTGAACTTACAAAGGTATCTTTATCATTACCAATCTGACGTTCAATAAATACAGCTTGGCTATTTTCATCAATTTTTACATCTGAAAAGGTATGGGATTGCCCACCCATTTGAATATTTTGCAATTCAATAGGATGTTTTAGTTTTGTATTTTCAAGAATGTGTAAAAGCCATCCATCCGTAACAAAAGCTGTATTGAGTTGTCCGATAAAATCTTCATCAGAAATAACTTTATCTATCTTTATAGAATTTTCTTTTAGCGCATCTGCCAAACATGTTGCTGTAATATTCTCTCCTGCTGATTGCCTAGATGCTTTTCCATTTTTAACAGAAAAAACAATATTTTCAGAAAGCAAGGGATGAACAAACTGCTCATCGTTTTCTTTTGAAAAATCACTTACAGACTTTAATAAAGTGCGTAGGTTAGTATAGTGCCAATTTTCAATTTTACGAGAAGGAAGTCGTCTAGCCTGAAATAATTCAATAGCTTTTTCCCGCATTTCTCGCACTGACTGATTGCCTGGTAAATTACTTAGACATTGATTGAAATTATTGAGTATATCTTTCTCAATTGTTAATAATTCTTGCTGTGCGTTTACTTTCATACTCAATGACCTCAAGCTGCTTCACTGATAATATCAGCATATCCATTTTGCTCTAAATAAAGCGCTAATGATTTATCTCCACTTTTAATAATACGTCCTTTATAAAGAACATGTACTGTGTCAGGAACAATATAATTAAGCAAACGCTGATAATGAGTGATAACTAAAAAAGAACGCTTTGAATCACGAAGTTTATTAACACCATCTGCAACAATTTTTAGCGCATCAATATCTAAACCAGAATCTGTTTCATCTAAAATACAAAGTTTAGGTTCAAGAAGTGCCATTTGTAAAATTTCAGCTCGTTTTTTTTCTCCACCTGAAAAACCTACATTTAATGGACGTTTTAACATATCCATATCTATTTCAAGTTTAGTAGAAGCTTCTTTAACATATTTTAGAAATTCAGGAATTTTAAGCTCTTCATGACCGCGTGCTTTGCGTTGAGAATTCATCGCAACTTTTAAAAATTCCATCGTTGCTACTCCAGGTATTTCCATTGGATATTGAAAAGCAAGAAAAACACCATAGGCAGCACGTTCTGCTGGATCCATTTCTAAAAGTGATTGTCCATTATAAAGTATATCACCTTCTATCACTTCATAATCATCACGTCCAGCAAGCAAATAAGACAAAGTAGATTTTCCTGCTCCATTTTGTCCCATGATAGCAGCAACTTCACCATCTTGAATTGTTAAATCTAGACCGCGAATAACTTCTGTATCGGTTCCTGCAATACGGGCACGTAAATTTTTTATCTCTAACATCATTTAATCCTGTTTTAGCTGTTCTACATTAAGCGTGTTCTTTACTTTAAAAGTTATCCCACACTACCTTCAAGACTAATACCAATAAGCTTTTGTGCTTCAACCGCAAATTCCATTGGAAGCTTTTGAATAACCTCTTTTACAAAACCATTCACAATTAATGCGATAGCTTCTTCCTCAGGAATTCCCCGTTGCATAACATAAAAAAGCTGATCATCCGAAATTTTGGATGTTGTCGCTTCATGTTCAAATTGTGCTGTTGCATTTTTTGCTTCAATATAAGGTACTGTGTGAGCTCCACAATCATTACCAATTAACAAACTATCACATTGGGTAAAATTACGCGCATTTTGGGCTTTTTTATATGCAGCAACTTGCCCTCGATAAGTATTATTTGAAAAACCAGCAGAAATACCTTTGGAAACAATACGGCTAGATGTATTTTTGCCTAAATGGATCATTTTTGTACCAGAATCAATCTGTTGATGCCCATTGGCAACAGCTATAGAATAAAATTCTCCACGTGTATTATTACCACGCAATAAACAAGATGGGTACTTCCAAGTAATTGCAGAACCAGTTTCCACCTGTGTCCATGAAATTTTAGAATTATCGCCCCGACAATCTCCACGTTTTGTTACAAAATTATAGACCCCTCCCTTCCCCTCTTTGTCACCAGGATACCAATTTTGTACTGTAGAATATTTTATTTCTGCATTTTTGAGTGCAATAAGCTCAACAACAGCAGCATGAAGTTGGTTTTCATCTCGTTGTGGGGCAGTACATCCCTCAAGATAAGAAACATAAGAATCGTCCTCTGCAATAATTAATGTGCGCTCAAATTGGCCTGTATTGCGCTCATTGATCCTAAAATACGTGGAAAGTTCCATAGGACAACGAACACCTTTGGGAATATAAACAAATGAACCATCTGTAAAGACAGCTGCATTTAAGGCAGCATAATAATTATCACTTACTGGTACAACGGTTCCCAGATACTCTTTAATAAGAGTAGGATGTTCGATGATTGCTTCTGAAATAGAACAAAAAATAACACCAGCACGTGCTAACTCTTTTTTAAATGTTGTTATAACAGAAACAGAGTCGAAAACTGCATCAACAGCTACTTGTCCTGAACCATAAAAATTATCATCAACAGTAGAAGGATCAGACTGTTTTCTTACACCCGCTAAAATTTCTTGCTCTTTAAGAGGAATGCCAAGTTTTTCATAAGTTGCCAATAACTCAGGATCAACTTCATCTAAAGATTTCGGTCCTGTATGACTTTTAGGAGCAGCGTAATAATATAGTTCCTGAAAATTAATTTTAGGATATTTAATACGCGCCCAATTAGGCTCTTGCATTGTCAACCAGCGCTGAAAAGCTTGTAAACGCCATGTTAACATCCACTCAGGTTCATGTTTTTTTGCAGAAATTAATCGAATAATATCTTCATTAAGCCCTTTAGGAGCTTTATCCATTTCAATCTTGGTTTCAAAACCATATTTATATTGATCAACATCTATTTCACGTACCTGGCGTATTGTTTCCTGTACTGCCGGCATCGATTTTCTCCATTCTTTCTCATCAAAAACTTGAGATTAAAGATCTTGTTTTTTATAAGATTAAGCAAGCAAAGCAATTTCTATAGTATAGGTAAAATAGGAAAATTTTAATCAAAATTCTTTTATTTTAAAAATAATAACTGCTACCTTTTAGTATTACTCATAATTTCAGAAAAAAACAATAAAAAATCATCGATATCTTTTGACGTTATGCCACGTCCTATTGAAATACGAATTGCACCGTTGGAGGTATGATAGCCCATTGCCTCCAAGACTTTGCTGTGTTTCACTTTTCCGGAAGAACAAGCAGAACCTGCTGATACTGAAAAACCTGCTAAATCAAAAGCAATTTGCATAGTCTCAGCTTTTATATTTTGTACAGTAAAGTATGTTGTATTTGATAAACGTGGAACTTTTTGTCCAAAAATTTCAACATCTTGGGTTATTTTCTGTAATCCATCTTCTAATTTATTGCGTAAATACATTAATTGTTTTATTTCTTCTTGAGTAAAACAATCAGAGATAGCTGCTCCAAAAGCCGCAATTAACGGCAATGCTTCTGTTCCTCCACGCAAACCTCTTTCTTGTCCACCCCCAATAATAAGAGGATGTGGTGTAAGAAGGTTACCGCATGAAACAAAAGCACCAATTCCTTTAGGACCACCAATTTTATGTGCAGATAGTATAAAAAAATCTCCTCCCATCTGATGAATATCAACAAATGTTTTATCTACATATTGCGTCAAATCAACAATAAGAGTGCCTCCAAAACTTCGAACAATAGAAGCTATATCTTTTATTGGCTGAATCACACCAGTTTCACTATTTGCTGCTTGAATAGCAATAAGAGGTAAACCTTTTGTATTATCGTGAAGCTTTAAGAGAGAACGTAATTTATCTTGTTGAATCAGCCCATTTTTATCAACAGCAACTACACTTATCAGTTCTTTAGAAAAACGTCCCCCTTCTGCAACAGATGGATGTTCAGTCGCTCCAATATAAAGATGAGAAAATTGAATTTTTGCATTCCCCATATCGTAAAAGGGAGTTAATAACGTCATCGCTGCTTCACTTGCGCCAGAGGTAAACACAACATGATCTGGATCTGTATTGAGTTTTTCAGCGATTTGCCGACGCGCTTTTTGCAATAAAGCTTTTGCAGCACGACCTTCCGTATGAACTGATGATGGATTACCAAAGATCTCTAAAGATTCCAATAATGCCATTCGTGCACGTTTTTTAAGTGGTGTTGTGGCATTATGATCAAAATATCGGCGCTTTATAACCATTGTACATCGCAATCAGTTATTACATCATATGAATTTATTTGAAAAAATAGTGCAATTTTCTTAAAAAATGCATTTAAAAAAGAATATCTAATGATTAACTATAGGATTCTATGGTAAAAGCCGTCCAAGGTCAATGAGAGTCTTTATAGCATTTTAAGGAGCATTTAATGCCAGAAATTATTTTTAATGGTCCCGCAGGGCGGCTCGAAGGACGTTATCAACCTTCACAACAGAGAAATGCGCCAATTGCAATTATATTGCATCCTCATCCCCAATTTGGTGGAACAATGAACAATAAAATTGTTTATGACCTCTTTTATATGTTCCAACAACGTGGTTTTACCACATTACGCTTTAATTTTCGCGGTATTGGTCGTAGTCAAGGTGAATTTGATTATGGAATAGGAGAGCTTTCAGATGCTGCGGCCGCACTCGATTGGGTACAAACACAGCACCCTGATTCCAAAAATTGCTGGGTAGCTGGATATTCATTTGGTGCTTGGATTGGTATGCAACTTTTAATGCGCCGTCCGGAAATTGAAGGGTTTATATCCGTTTCTCCTCAGCCCAATGTTTACGATTTTTCATTCCTTGCGCCTTGTCCGTCCTCTGGACTTATAATTCATGGTGCTATCGACAAAGTTGCTCCTCCAAAAGATGTTCAGACTCTTGTAGATAAGTTAAAAACACAAAAAGGTATTACAATTACACAAGAAATATTAGAGGGTGCTAACCACTTTTTTAGTGGATGTAATGAAGAGCTTATTGAAAAATGTGCACAATATTTGGATAATCATATTACCAATGAATTTCTTATCCCTCCTACTGAAATACTCTCACTTACCTAAAGCCACCAATAATTTATTACAAATAATAAAATCCTTTTTTACCCTTTTTAAGCGTTCTACTATCCATCTATGTTTGGAAATAAAGATTATTCCTCATTTTTTCATGTGCAGAATATTTTAGAAAAATAACATCTATAGTGTTATTCATTGCTGTAATATTTTTCGTTCTCTTGTGAGACAAGCATTTTTTGTGCTAGAGAAAGCACCTTATTATATAAAATACTATATGAATTAGGAAATAAAATCTGTGTCTGCCTTTAAATCTGATTTTTTACACATTATGAGCGAACGTGGCTTTATTCACCAAATTTCGGATAAAGAAGGTTTAGATGCTCTTTTTTTAAAAGAAGTTGTAACCGCTTATATTGGCTTTGATCCTACAGCTTCCAGTCTGCATGCTGGAAGCCTTCTTCAAATTATGATGCTTTATTGGTTGCAAAAAACAGGTCACAAACCTATCGCTTTAATGGGAGGAGGAACAGGATTAATTGGTGATCCCTCCTTCAAAGATGAAGCTCGCCTCCTTCTAACACAAGAAGATATTGCTACAAATATTGCTAGTATTAAAAAAATCTTTTCTCGCTATTTAACCTTTGGTGATAAAAGCACTGATGCATATATTGTTAATAATGCTGAGTGGTTGTGTGATTTAAACTACTTAGAGTTCTTACGTGATATTGGAAGACATTTTTCTGTCAATCGCATGCTATCATTTGATTCTGTCCGACTCAGGCTGGAACGTGAACATTCTTTATCATTTCTTGAATTTAATTATATGATTTTGCAAGCTTATGATTTTGTTGAACTTTATAAGCGTTATGGGCTACGTATGCAAATGGGGGGGTCTGACCAATGGGGTAATATTATCAATGGAATAGAATTGGGACATCGCTTAGGAACAGCCCAGTTATATGCATTAACATCCCCACTTCTTACAACTTCTTCCGGTGCTAAAATGGGTAAATCACTGAATGGAGCTGTATGGCTTAATGCAGATCTACTTTCACCTTACCAATTTTGGCAATATTGGCGTAACACAGAAGATGCTGATGTGATACGATTTTTAAAGCTTTATACCACATTGCCAATGGATGAGATTCTCAAGCTTTCTGCGTTAAAAGGAAATGAAATTAACGAAGCAAAAAAAATTCTTGCCACAGAAATTACAGCAATGTTACATGGGCATAATCTTGCAAATTCAGCTGCAGAAACTGCTCGAAAAACCTTTGAAGAAAAAACACTGGGAGAAAATCTTCCAACTATTGAAATAAATATTTTAGAATTAAAAACAGGTGTAGGATTATTAACTCTTTTAGTACAAGCAGAACTTGCAAAATCTAATAGTGAGGCACGACGCCATATTCAAGGTGGGGGTGTACGTATCAATGATCAAATTGTTAAGAATGAAACATACCTTATTACTGAAAAAGATATCAACAAAGTAGGAATTATCAAACTTTCTTTAGGTAAGAAAAAACATGTTTTGATAAAACCTCTGTAGTTTATTAATGTTGTTTTTTCATTCTATGATTTTAAGATTTTTTATGAAATATCATGTTTATGCTCTTTATTTTGATATTATTTTTCTAGTTTAATTACTATATAAAGGCATTGCCGGTTATTTTACGAGGGAAATTCTTTGCCTTTTTATGCATTACTATGAAGCAAAAAACTCTACAAAAGTGGACTTCTATCCGTAGAACTCTTTCTCCGCATTTATAGCTTATTGCCCACCGTATTTTCTAAAATAGATGTCTTTTATAACTCTGTACAGCAAATAAAAATTCTCTGAAATATTCAAGAGTTGAATCTTTATTTTTTCTCTGTACTCTAATGCTTAATATTCAAACAAAAAGAAAGATATAATCATGACAAAATCAATGAAAGGGATTATCGCTCCTGACTTTAATTTACCACGCGATGGAGGAGGTACATTACGTCTTTCTGATCTTCAAGGAAAAACAGTTGTTTTATATTTTTATCCAAAGGATGATACCAGTGGGTGTACAAATGAAGCGGTTGACTTTACTAAATTGAAGACAAAATTTGATGAAATTGGAGTTGTCATTATTGGAATGTCTCCAGACAGTGTTCATAAACATGATAAATTCAAAACAAAACATGAACTTGATATCATTCTTATTTCTGATGAAGAAAAAACAACGCTTGAAGCTTATGGCGTTTGGATTGAAAAAAGCATGTATGGGCGCAAATATATGGGAGTTGAACGAAGCACTTTTTTGATTGATTCAACTGGGATAATAGTAGAAGAATGGCGCAAAGTAAGTATATCTGGACATGCTGAAAATGTTTTAGCTGCCGCGACACTTTTCCAACATAATGAATCAAAAAAGTAAATAGTGTAATATAGCTGAAAAAGAATACCATTCTTTTCAAAAAAATCTACTTTTCTAAATGACACATTTAAGCATGATAAGGTGGAATTAACATTCCTAAAATAAATTTAACGGAATTTTAAAATATTATGCTGTCAGTTCATATCTTTTCTTTTGGGTTCTTTTCCGTAAATGCGTTGAGCCAATGCTCCTTCTATAAACGCATCTAAATCTCCATTAAGTACGGATTGCGGATCAGTATTTTCTATATCTGTGCGTAAATCTTTTACAAGCTGATAGGGTTGAAGAACATAAGATCTAATTTGGTGCCCCCATCCAATGTCTGTTTTGGAGGATTCAACGGCATTTGTTTCTTCTTCTCTTTTTTTGAGCTCTTCCTCATAAAGTCGTGCACGCAACATAGACCAAGCTGTTGCACGATTTTTATGTTGTGAACGTTCTGTTTGACATTGAACAACAATACCTGTTTTTATATGTGTGATACGAACTGCAGAATCTGTCGTATTAACATGTTGCCCTCCTGCTCCTGATGCACGATATGTATCAATGCGAACATCGGCTTCTGAAACATCAACTTCAATATTATCATCAATAACAGGATAAACCCAAATACTTGCAAAAGAAGTATGACGCTTTGCATTTGAATCAAATGGAGAAATGCGTACCAAACGATGAACACCTGATTCTGTTTTTAACAATCCATAAGCATTATGCCCTTTTATAAGAAGAGTTGCTGACTTTATCCCAGCTTCTTCTCCATCATGAACTTCTAATATTTCAACCTTCATTTTATGTTGTTCAGCCCAGCGCATATACATGCGCAAAAGCATAGAAGCCCAATCTTGGCTTTCTGTACCCCCGGCACCAGCATGAACCTCTAGATAAGCATCATTTGGATCTGCTTCTCCTGAAAGGAGCACATCAATTTGTCTTTTATCTATTTCATTCTTAAGATTACGTATTGAATTCTCTGCATCAGTGACAATTTCTACATCACTTTCTTCTTCACCTATTGCGATAAGTTCAATACACTCTTCCAGTGTTCTGGAAAATGAAAAAATACTATTAATTGAATCATCAAGACGCTGCCGTTCACGCATCATATCTTGCGCTTGTTGTGCATCATTCCAAAACGACGGCTCTTCTGCTTTCTGATTGAGATACTCAAGGCGTTTTAGTGAGTTATCCCAGTCAAAGATGCCCCCTTAGCAACTGAATTGCCTTTTGAATTTCATCAACTAATGTTTCTATTTCTGCTCGCATAATGAACACCGTAGTTTTTATTTTTTATACTTTCAATATTCTAGAGATATCTAATAAATGCAACAATTAGATAACATAACTACATCAACTTTTAAATTATAGCTATTATAAGCACAGAAAAGAATCTTTTCTAAAATAACTCAGATAAAAAGATTTCTTTTTGATTAATACAGCCCACCTGTACCACTTTCAAGAGCTTTATTAACTTGCGGTGAAGTCGTCATTGTAGGAACACCTTCTTGAAAAGAATTTGTACTACCAATTACCTGATAGATATCAGAAGGTCCAGTACCTGGTTTAAATGCTTCTATAATAACGTCATGATCTCCCCTCTCTGCGAGCATACCTGTTTTACGATTAATTGGCATTAAAATCATACCCTCTGGCATTTTAAATGGTATATCTGGTTTGTCTTTAAGAGCTTCTTCCATAAACTCACCAAAAATAGGTGCTGCCAATGAACTACCTGTTCCATATCCTAAAGGTGCAGGCTGATCATAACCAACAAAAACACCAACTACGAGATTAGGCGTAAATCCCATAAACCATACGTCTTTAGAATCATTTGTTGTTCCTGTTTTTCCGGCAATATGTCGATTGAGATAGCGTAAACGTACACCAGTACCACGCTGAATAACTCCCTCCATCATTGATGTAATTTGATAAGCTGTCATAGGATCAAGAACTTGATCTCGTTCATCAATCAATTTAGGCTCACGTTGATTATCCCATGACTGTGTATTACAATTTTCACAAATACGATCATCATGACGGTAAATCGTTTTTCCATAACGATCTTGAATTCTATCTATTAAAGAAGGATGAATAGAACGCCCCCCATTTGCAATCACTGAATAAGCTGTAACCATCCGTAAAACTGTTGTTTCAGCTGCTCCCAAAGCCATGGAAAGATAAGGCGGCAATTTATCAACAACACCGAAACGTTCTGCATATTCAGAAACAATAGGCATTCCCATATCATAAGCGAGCCGTACTGTCATAAGATTACGAGAATGTTCAATACCATAGCGTAGTGTTGCTGGACCCGAAAATGTACCACCATAATTCTTAGGGTGCCAAACCTCACCGTTATATTGGCGAATTTCAATAGGACCATCCAAAATAACAGATGATGGTGTATATCCATTATCAAGTGCTGCAGCATATACAAAAGGTTTGAAAGCAGACCCGGGCTGGCGATACGCTTGTGTTGCACGATTAAATTCAGATTCTGCAAAAGAAAACCCCCCAACCATTGCGAGAACACGCCCTGTATGAGGATCCATAGCAACAATAGCACCTTCAACCTTTGGGATTTGTTGTAAACGGTAAGTATTGCTCGTCGTTGATATTTTTTCAACAAAAACAACATCTCCAACCTGCAAAACATGAGATAAATTCTGGACCGTTTTTCTATGACCATTTTCTTTAACAACATGTAATGCCCATTTTGAATCCGCTTCAGATAAAATAGCAATTTCTCGTTTTTTTGATAATGATCCCGAATCTTCCCGCTGTGGCTGTAAACCGATCTCCACTTTATGAGCTGTCGCCGAAAGAACAACTGCTAAACGCCATTCAGGTACATCGCTTAATCCCGTTATTTTTGCAAGCTCTACTCCCCAATCTCCTCTTTTATCCCAATCCCCCTTTTTCTTATCAATGTGCGCATAAGCACCACGCCATCCTTGTGAATGATCAAATTTAATCAATCCATTTTGCAAAGCGCGTCGAGCAATAAGCTGTAAATGCGGATCAAGAGTTGTGCGGATAGAAAGTCCACCTTCATAGAGTGTTTTAGCTCCATAGCGACGTATTAAGCGGCGACGGACTTCTTCAGTAAAATAGTCAGCAGCAAAAACGTAGCTATCTTTCCCACGCATTGTAATGCCCAAAGGCTTTTTTTTCGCTTTTTCACCTTGTTCATAGGTTACATATCCATTCGCAACCATCCTATCTATAACCCAATTGCGCCGATTAATAGCACGTTGTGTATTTTTAAATGGATCGTAATTCCCTGGACCTTTTGGAAGAGCAGCCAAATAAGCACATTGCTCTAAAGTGAGATCCTTGACAGATTTATTGAAATAGGTCAATGACGCTGCCGCAATACCATATGCACCACGACCAAGATAAATTTCATTGAGATAAAGCTCAAGAATATGATCTTTTGAATAGGTCTTTTCAATACGCATTGCCAAGATAGCTTCTTTAAACTTACGCTCTAACGTTGCTTCTGAACTTAAAAGAAAATTTTTAGCAACTTGTTGTGTAATGGTTGATGCTCCTTCTGGACGTTTTCCAGAACCAATATTACGAATATTATTAATTAAGGCTCTCAGAAGTCCTTCAGGATCTAAACCAAAATGGTGATAAAAATTTTTATCTTCAGCTGAAATAAAAGCATTTTTAATAAGCTCTGGTATTGATTGAATTGGTAAATAAAGGCGATGTTTTGTTGCAAACTCTGCCATAAGACTACCATTTGACGCATGGACGCGCGTCATCACAGCAGGTTCATAAAGTGAAAGAACCTCATAGTCAGGAAGACCACTTGCCTGACTCTTCATTATGATACTCCACATTATTGCTCCAAAAATCCCAATGGTCGCAAAAAAACTAAAAAGATACCTAAAAAAAATTATCATCGAAACAGCTATCGCTTTCGCTTTTTTCAAAATTGATTAAAGATAAAGATATATCATCTCACCTGCATTAAGCAGCTTTTACCATGAAACTGAGAAAAGAAAAAAATATTTTTATTCTTTCATTCTTTATACAAAATAATATTAGAAGTTTACACTGATACTCTATTTTCTCATAAATTTAAAGAGGCTGCATGATTTTCTTCCTATAGTTTGCAAATTGGCGAATAGAGTAAGCAAGAGAGCGCGCCATTTTTTTTCGCCATTGGGGACTATTTAGTAATTTTTCATCCTCTTTGTTTGATAAATAACCTATCTCTATTAAAATAGAGGGTATATCTGCAGCCTTTAAAACTTGAAAATTAGCATATCTATGAGGATTATTTATTAAGTGGATATGATCCTTTGATAAATTTGAAATAACATTATTTGCAAAATAAACAGAAAATGCATGTGTTTCACGTCGAATAAGATCGTTTAAAATATCTGTAACCTCAAGGGTTTCATCTGCCGGTAAACCATCAAGCAAATCAACCTTATTTTCACTTTCAGCTAAAGATTTTGCAATTGCATCAGATGCTTTGTCTGATATAGTATATACTGTAGCTCCACGCAAAGAATGCACATTAATGGTATCTGCATGAATGGATATGAAAAGATCAGCATCAAATTCTTGCGCTTTTTTTACTCTTTCACTTAACCTTAGAAATATATTGGAATCACGTGTTAAAGAAACCGCGATGTGAGAGTCTTTTTTTAATTCATCCCGTAATGCACGTGCAAAAGCTAATGTAATATTTTTTTCTAAAACTCCATTAACACCCTGTGCACCACCATCAATTCCACCATGACCAGGATCAAGAACAACACGGAAATTATTGACCGGTATTGGCTGTATCTTTGTATAAAGATTGGTTATTTGTTGCTGTTTTATAACTTCATCAAATTTTTTTTGTGTTGTTTTACTTATATCAATAAGCAATTGCCATAAACCATTCTCTAATTTTTGTACTTTATTCTTTTCAACAGTGAAAGAAACCTTACTTGTCACAATAATGCGTGAAGTTCGTATATCAAAAAAGCTATAACGCACATCTGAAAGCATTCTTGATAATTTATATTGCTTTTTTACAGATCTATTTTGTATTGAAAAATCAACTGTAGGTAAATTAATAATCAAACGCGCTGGTTTATCTAAAACCTGTAAACGAACATTAGGCTCAGCATTAAAAACAGCAATAATACGTGTGTGCGCATTATCGCCTATAGTTCGTAAATCAACAAGTTTTAATATCTCTGTAGCTTGAATATTTGTTTGGAATATAAAAAAAAACGATAAACAGTATATGAAATATAAAAAAACATTCCAATAAGCTGCTTTTGACTTTTTGATAGAAACTCCTTTTCTCATAAGCAAAACACTCTATATTCTCTGTCAATAATAATTTATTTTATTCGTAGATAAAGAAATACATCAAATTTACTCTTTATTTTTCAACAAACGATGAATCTTTCAGCCTTAAACATTCCAATACATTGTACATTAAAGCAAGAGAATGTTATAGTGCTTTCATATTTATATTGTTACTTGCCAAAAATATGATATCAACATAAAAGAACATTTACGCTTTCTAGCTAATAGTTACCGTCTAAATTATCTGTAATGCATATTATGTTATCTTTAGAGGGTTTTTTGCAATGTTATATATTGAGGCTTTTGATTGATGAAAAGCCTTTATGTTATAAAAGCTAAGATTGCGGTATTTAAGATTCGCTGGTTCGAATAGTCGAACTGTTTAAAGATTATTTTACCGGAGACTTTTAAAAAGTATGAGTCATACAAAACAGATAGAGATGATGATGAGAAATACTACACATGTAGTCATGCACCTGCATGGAGTGTCTTATTCTGTTTTGCTGGTATTCCCCTTTTATGGCAGACCGCCCTTTATGTCTGCGAATAGTCATACTATTCTTTTGAATAAAATTGCGCATGTCGCCTTCAGGATTTTAACTTATGTCAAACAAAATGCTTATAGATGCCTCTCATCCGGAGGAAACACGTGTTGTCGTTATTCACGGCAATAAAATTGAAGAACTTGATTTTGAATCAGAACACAAAAAACAACTCAAAGGGAATATTTATTTAGCACGTATTACGCGTGTCGAGCCTTCGCTTCAAGCTGCTTTTGTTGAATATGGTGGAAACCGCCATGGTTTTTTGACATTTTCTGAAATTCATCCTGATTATTATCAAATTCCTATTGCTGATCGCCTTGCCCTCCTTGAAGAAGAAGAAAAGGCAGCCGTGAAAGAAAATCATTCAGATGATCTCACTGAGGAAACCAATAAAAATAGAAAACGCTCTCGAAAAACAAAAAAAGATAAAAAAAATCGTACCATAGCAGCAGATATTGCAAATGACGTCACATCGGATGCAATAATAGCTGATGATGCAGATGAAGTCTTTGATTCAGATGTTTCTCATGATGAGATAGAAATGGTTGGTGCAGAAGATGTACGTGAAGAACTTCCAACTTATCAGAGGAAACAAGGACGTCAGTATAAAATTCAAGAAGTCATTAAACGGCGTCAAATTTTATTGGTGCAAGTTATCAAAGAAGAGCGTGGCAATAAAGGTGCAGCTCTCACGACATATCTATCACTAGCTGGTCGTTATTCTGTTTTAATGCCTAACACAGCACGTGGTGGTGGTATTTCACGAAAAATTACGAATGTACAAGATCGTAAGCGTCTTAAAGAAATTGTAAAAGAATTAGCTGTTCCAAAGGGTATGGGCGTTATTTTACGAACAGCTGGAGCAAATAGAACAAAAGCTGAAATTAAACGCGATTACGAATATCTCATGCGATTATGGGATACTATTCGTACTTTGACACTCAAATCAACGGCTCCATGCCTTGTCCATGAAGAAAGTAATCTCATAAAGCGTTCTATACGAGATCTTTATAATAAAAATATCAATGAAATCCTTGTTTCCGGAGATCAAGGTTACCGTGAAGCAAAAGACTTTATGCGCATGCTTATGCCAAGTCATGCAAAAGTTGTACAACCTTATCGCGATCCTATCCCTATTTTCGCACAAAATAATATTGAAATTCAACTTGATAAAATGTTGCACCCACAAGTTTCTTTAAAATCTGGTGGTTATCTTGTTATTAATCAAACAGAAGCACTTGTTGCCATTGATGTGAATTCTGGACGCTCTACCAAAGAATTCTCCGTTGAAAAAACAGCTTTACAAACAAATCTTGAAGCTGCAGAAGAAATAGCGCGTCAATTACGCTTGCGTGATCTTGCTGGATTGATTGTAATTGATTTTATCGATATGCTTGAAGAGCGTAATATAAAACTCGTCGAAAAAAAGTTGAAAGAGTGCTTAAAAAATGATCGCGCCCGTATTCAAGTTGGCCATATTTCGCACTTTGGCCTTCTAGAAATGAGCCGTCAGCGTATTCGTATATCTGTTTTAGAAAGTACAACACGACCTTGTCCACATTGCGCTGGAACAGGAAATATACGTTCTGAATCATCCATTGCTTTACACGTTATGCGCTCAATTGAAGAATATCTTCTTCATAATCCACAATATAACATTATTGTACGCACACCTGTAACAACGGCACTTTATGTATTAAACCACAAACGTAATATTCTTGTTAACTTAGAAACACGCTTTAAACTGAATATTAGCATTGAAGCTGATGATAGCATAGGAACGCAACATCTTATTATTTCTAAAGGCTCAATAGCTGAGGCGTCTTCTAAACCATCATTAATCGTGGAAGATGAAAATAAAGAAGAAATTGTTCCATCTCTCTTAATAGAGGGGCAATCTATTCAAGATAGTCCCTCCACTGAAAAGAAGCAGAAACGTCGGCGGAAAAATCATCAAAATGAAATAAATAATAATTCTTCTGCGACTCTTCAGAAAAAAGATGATACATCTAATGATGACTCTCGTCGTCGTGGACGTCGTCGTGGACGTCGTGGTGGTCGACGTAATCAAGATAATAACTTTTTCCAAATTCGAGTTCCTTATGCAGAACCAGTAGGTGACTTCGCTGAGCAAATTTTAGCAGAAATTAAAACAACACGGCATCAAAATCGTGTTTCAAGTGCTCAACTTGCTGAACCCGAAGAAATAAAAAGCAATACTGAACAGTACTTAGATACTCAACAAAATGAAGTAGTAAAAGTTGATACAATTGTAAAACCTAAAAAGCGTAAAACACGTTCTGCCAAAGCCATACAAAATCAGCCTTCTCTTGAAAATGATCAGAGTGTAGAAACACAAGAAACACTTAAAGAAAAATCTACAATCAGGCCAAAAAATAAAATAACAACAAGAAAGATAAATGAAATCGCTGATAAAGTGGTAGAAAAAACGTCTGAAGATAATAAAAAAACAACACGTAGAACACGGAAAAAATCAGTCTCTAAAGAAATCACTCAAATACAAGAGGAATCAGAGAAAAAAACTATAGAAAAGAAAGCTATAAAATCAACTCCCTCAAAAATTGAAGAAATAGTTGATCAGCCTATTGTTATATCATCAGCACCTAGTGATACCCCAAAAACTGAACGTATTGGTTGGTGGAAACGCAGAACACTTTCTAAAAATTAAATATTAAAAAACCGCTACAAAATATTTGTAGCGGTTTTTTAAACATTTTATGCCTTAGCTTTATTAGTTTTGCTTTGCTTTTTCTTGCTCAGCCCGCATACGGTCTTCGATTTCTTTTTGCTTTTCCTGAATGGATTGTTGCAACTTGATTTGTTCTTGTTGAAAATCTTTTTCTTCCATACCAGGACCTGTGTATGCAGCTGTGAACCCATTAAGAGAAAACTCAATAGGATTCGCTGAACCACGGAAATTAACTGTAGTTACAACCATTTTTGTACCATTTTTCATAGCCGCTACAAGCTTATCATCTAAAACATCATTGGCAATGCAGCTTGGTCCATTACAAATAATGTAAGGCACTTTTTTAGAATACTCATTTCCTATTTGAATATGAATACCTTCTGGCAAAAAACGACCTGTAGGTACTTGAATGCCTATGCGGCTTTCATTTTGTTTTCCTTTTATTTCAACAATATTAAAAGCTGTCAAAGGCTGTCCAGTGTTTGATAAAACAGTATTCATTGTATTACAAATATCAACATCATGCTGCTTACTACAAACCTTGTACCAACCTTGAGATACAGTCTGTGCATTTGCAGGAAGACCAACTATGAAAAAAAGAGCAGCGGCTCCAACGAATGCTACAACAGCAGAATAAATATTTTTGTGCGACATGATTAAGTTAATCCTTTCAACGCGCTTTTTAAATAACCCCTACATTGGGAAGATTAAATACAGTTTAAAGCCAAATGTATTAGCTTAAATCTCATAGAATACCATTTACTTTTATGTTTTTACTTCAATATAAAGAAAAAACATAAATAGCCAATAAAACTTTTATATTCATATATGGCATCCCCTCTCCATCATCTAGGCATTTGATGAAATTAATCCATAAAATACCTCAGTATAATTAGAGAAGGTAAAATTACATAAACGAATTAATATTGCAAGATTAATTAAAATTAATGTGTACCTATGCTATAATTTTGATTATTTTCATTTTTTTACATTTGCATTTTTCCTTTTCAACCGCAGTCTTCTTGCAACAAGCATACAATGCATGCTATTTCCCAATGATCAGAAAAATTTGAACATTTTCCTTATTCCATCTTCTGCTAAAAAGAGAGAAAATAAAGCTACTTATCGTATCATTGGAACAATTTATGGATTAAATTTCTTTTATCATCTATAATTTTGAAACAACTTTCAAAGAAGCTTGTCTCTAGTAAATAATTTTCTGGTCTTATTCACGCAACAATGAATCCACTGGATTGATTTTTTAAAAATCCAGTGTTGCACTTCGCAGATAAGCTATTTCTAATAATGAAACCATAGTCATAACATGCATTTTTATATTGAAAAAAACCATAAAAATTATTCAGCTTAGCATTTTATGACTGCTATCATTTAGAATATTTTTTATTATATTAATATGCATTTATTTAAAATAACTTTAGATAATAACCTTACAAAGTAAATGATAGCTATTAAATCATAGAGTAAATCAAACAGAATGTTGTTCTGCCATTTCTACAAGCTGTGTCATAATCGTTGCCGCTCCAACAAGTCTTTCATCTACAGTAGCCCAATTTCGAATAAGAGCAATACTCTGATCCGATCGAATTTTTGCCATTGAACCTTGTTTTCCAACCCACTGGACAAGAGCAACACTATTTGCAAAATAATTATTACGAAATTGTATAACAACACCTTTTGGTCCAGAATCCAATTTTTCTACATGTGCTTTCCGACATAATATTTTAATATAAAACACTTTAAGAAGATGCTGGACTTCGAGAGGTAAAGGACCAAATCGATCAATTAATTCAGCCCCAAATTCATTAATTTGTTCTAAATCATCAAGTTCTGTCAAACGACGATAAAGTCCCATTCGTAATGATAGATCAGGCACAAAACTTTCTGGTATCATTATGGTTATACCAAGTGAAATTTGAGGTGACCATTGCTTATCTTCACTTTTTTCTCCCTCTTTTAATTCAGCAACAGCTTCCTCAAGCATTTTTTGATAGAGCTCAAATCCAACTTCTTTAATATGCCCAGATTGCTCTTCACCTAAAAAATTACCTGAACCCCGAATATCCATGTCATGACTTGCTAATTGAAAGCCTGCCCCTAATGTATCAAGGGATTGTAAAACTTTAAGACGACGGTCGGCAGCAGGGGTTAAAATCTTACCTGAAGGATAAGTAAAAAGTGCATAAGCACGTTGTTTAGAGCGCCCTACCCTCCCTCGTAATTGATAAAGAGCAGAAAGACCAAACATCTCAGCACGATGCACGATTAAAGTATTGGCTGTTGGAATATCAAGCCCTGACTCAATGATGCTTGTTGATAACAAAACATCATATTGGCCATCATAAAATGCATTCATAATATCATCAAGTTGTCCAGCTGGCATTTGTCCATGCGCGATAACAAACTTGAGTTCTGGTACATGTGTCTTAAGATATTCTTCTACAACACCAAGATCAGAAATACGAGGACATACATAAAAACTTTGTCCACCACGATAATATTCTCGAAGCAATGTCTCTCGTATAACAAGCGCATCAAAAGGTGAAATAAAAGTACGCACCGCCATTCTATCGATAGGTGGAGTTGTTATCAATGAAAGCTCACGTATCCCTGATAATGCTAACCCCAAAGTACGTGGTATGGGGGTTGCTGAAAGCGTAAGAACATGAATATCACTTTTAAGCTCTTTTAAGCGCTCTTTGTGTTTTACACCGAAATGCTGCTCCTCATCAATAACAAGAAGCCCTAACCGTAAAAAATTAACTGCATTGCTTAAGAGTGCATGCGTTCCAATAACAATATCAATTGTACCATCAGCAATACCTTTTTTAACTTGTGCGAGTTTCTTAGCTTTGACAAGCCTTGAAGCATGAGCAATCTTAACAGGTAATCCTTGAAACCGTGAACTAAAAGTCTTATAATGTTGTCGTGAAAGTAAAGTTGTTGGTACAACAACAGCAACCTGATATCCATTTAATGCAGCAACAAAAGCACTCCTAATAGCAACTTCTGTTTTTCCAAAACCAACATCGCCACATATCAAACGATCCATCGGTTTACCTGATGCTAAATCGTCTATAACAGCATCAATAGCATCTAATTGATCTTCCGTTTCTTCATAAGGAAAGCATGCAATAAACTCATCAAATGGTCCAATTGGTGGAACGAGAGCAGGTGCAGAACGTGTAGCACGTTCTGCGGCTATACGGATTAATTGACCAGCCATTTCCAATAAATGTTTTTTAAGCCGTGTTTTGCGTGCTTGCCAAGCAACACCACCTAGTTTGTCTAATGTAATATCTGTTCCTTCTGACCCATAACGTGAAAGAAGTTCAATATTTTCAACAGGAAGAAACAGCCTATCACCTCCAGCATACTTAATTTCGAGACAATCTCGTAAAATTCCTGTTGTAGTAATGGTTTTAAGACCTATGAATTTTCCAATACCATGATCGATATGCACAACAATATCGCCAGAATTTAAAGCAGAAATTTCAGAAATAAAATTTGTATTATTCTTACGTCGTTTTACTGTTCTCTTTAATCGATCACCAAGAATATCTTGCTCTGCGATAAGAGCAAAATCTTCAGTTTCAAAACCGTGTTCTATCCTTATAACAGCTGCTGATACATGATCACGTGGCATTGCACTGACAGTTTGCAATGACTTTACAACATTTATTTTTTTTAACCCGTATTCGTCAAGAACCTGTATCAAACGATTGAGAGCCCCTTCGCTCCAACAGGCTAAAAGGACCTTCTTACCAGAAGCGCGTAATGAAGCAATATGATGAATAACACTTGAAAAAACATTCCTCTCTTGTGCATTACGCTCTGTTACAAAATCATATCCTGCATTAACATTCGCATGGATAATAGTTTTCTCAAGAGTTGGTGGAGCATGAAAAGGTATAAAATCAATATGTTTCTTAGATTTTTGCGCACATTCTAAAACATGCTCTGGAGTTAAATAAAGAAGATTAGGCTCTATTGGATGATAAGGAACAGAAATTTCTTTATCATTTTCACGCTCTTTGCGTGCATTATAATAATCTTCTATAAGACGATAACGTTCAATGAATATTTCTTCTGTGAGATGCTCAAAAACAACAGGTAAGTTACCACAATAGTCAAAAAAATTATCAAGCTTTTCATAAAAAAATGGAAGCCAATGTTCCATACCAGCAAAACGCCGTCCTTGGGAAATTGCCTCATACAGCATGTTATTTTTTTGTGATACACCAAATGTGCGAATATAGTTGCTTTTAAAGCGACTTATGCGTTCCGGTGTCAGAACAACTTCACTCATAGCGTGTAATAAAAAATCTGTTTTTTGCTCTGTTGTTCTTTGGGTTTCTGGATCAAAAACGCGGATGCTTTCTAGGGTCTCTCCAAAAAAATCAAGACGCAAAGGTTTAATATCCATAGGAGAAAAAATATCGAGGATTCCTCCTCTCACTGCAAATTCACCAACGTCACGGACCACTGTAACACGTTCAAAACCATTGCATTCTAGAGACTTAATTAAATGCTCCATACGAATAGATTGTCCAACGCGTACATGAATAATTTGATCTTCAATGATTTCACGAGGAGGTAATTTCTGCATCACTGCATTGGCTGTTGTTAATATAATTGCAGTATGTGGATTCTTACGCAAACTCGCTATATGCGCTAAAGTTGATAAACGATGTGCCACAATAGCAATTCCAGGTGACACGCGATCATAAGGCAAACAATCCCATGCAGGAAATTGAAGTACAGGCAAACTGGGCTCAATAAAACTCAAGACTTGCTTTAAATGAGCAAGTTTTGTCCCATCGCGAACGACATAAATCAAAGGGGTATCCTGTGCAATTTCTGAACGCACTTTTGCAAGTGCAAAAGCTTCAAAGCCTTCAGGAATCCCATCAAAAATCATATGAGTAGAAATATTTTTGGGGACAGTAATTTTTTTTAATATAGGCATCGGAATTCATTAAATTTTAAACGAGCATAATAATTGGCAATATCACGAAAAAGTAAGCTATCAACTTCAGAGGGTGGTAAAATTTCTCCAGTAATCCATTTCAATAAATCCCGATCATTAAAAGACATAATATATTCAAATTCAGAAACTGTTTCATCACTCATTTCAGTAATATGGGCATCTACATAATGTCCAAAAATAAAATCCATTTCACGAATACCGCGGTGCCATGCACGAAAAAGCAATCGGCGACGACGCGCATCCAATTGATTTTTGTTAACGACAAAAACTGCCATAAAAATCTCCTTGAATTCACTGAAAAGTGATATATTTATACTTTTTTAATATTTGGAATAAACTTTGTAGCTTATCCTTAGGGAAGTTCAATAATCTTTTTTTCTTTAAGCGTAATTCTACGATGCATTTGTTTGGCTAAAGCATAATTATGTGTTGCAATAAGAGCAGCAAGACCAGATTGACGAACAAGCGCTGATAAAGCTTGAAAAACATAAGCTGAAGTGACAGGATCAAGATTTCCTGTAGGTTCATCGGCCAAAAGAACTGAAGGGGCATTAGCTACTGCACGTGCAATAGCAACACGTTGTTGTTCGCCACCAGATAATTCCGATGGACGATGGTTTGCGCGATGAGAAACACGTAAATATTTCAAAAGCTTAAATGCACGATCTTCTGCTACAGATTTTTTAAACCCCGCTATCATTTGTGGTATCATGATATTTTCTAAAGCTGTAAACTCTGGAAGCAAATGATGAAATTGATACACAAAGCCTATATCATTTCGTCTGATAGCAGTTCGTTCATCATCAGAACGCTTTGCACAAGAAATCCCTCTTAACATGACATCACCAGCTGTAGGTTTTTCCAATAATCCCGCAATATGAAGAAGAGTTGATTTTCCAGCACCAGATGGTGCGACAAGTGCAACAAGCTCTCCACGATTAAGGATAAAATTTGCTTTATCCAAAATAATGAGAGGTTTATTACTTTCAAAAAAATGCCGTTCAATCTCTACAAGCTCTAAAATTGCTGTCATTATTCATACCTCAAAGCTTGCACAGGATCTAGCTTAGCTGCACGCCATGCCGGAATAATTGCAGCAAAAAATGACAAAGCTAAAGCCATCACAGCAACCATAACAGTCTCTCCCCACTCAATTTGTGCAGGCAATTTTGTTAAAAAATAAAGTTGAGGATTAAAAACATCAACATTAAACAACCAAGAGATAAAATTTTGAATATGATTGATATTCGCAGTTGCTATGATACCAAAAATTAAGCCTAATATTGTTCCAATAAACCCAATCATCATACCAGTAATAATAAATATACGCAAAATTGCACTTTGTTGTGCACCCATTGTACGTAAAATTGCAATATCATGGCTTTTGTCTTTTACAAGCATAATCAGTCCTGAAATAATATTTAAAGCAGCAACGAGAACAATTAGCGAAAGAATAAAAAACATAACATTTCGTTCAATTTGTAAAGCTGAGAAAAAAGCTTGATTGCGCGCACGCCAATCAATTAAATAAACCTGTTGTTCAATAGCTTTTTCTATCATTGGTTTTATTAGATCAACCGAATCTGGATCATTGAGAAAGAGCTCTAAAGACTGAACCTTATTCCCCAAATTAAAAAACATTTGTGCTTCATGAAGAGGCATAAAAACAAATATTGAATCATATTCAGACATACCAACTTCAAAAATAGCAGATACTTTATAAGCTTTAACACGTGGTGTAATCCCAAAAGGAGTCTCATCACCATCTGGAGTAACAATACGAAGATCACTCCCAATTGACAGGCCTAACTTTGCAGCTAAGCCACTTCCAATTGCTACCCCTTCTTCTTTATCAAAATGTGAAAGAGATCCTAATTTAATATTTTGGGATACTGTTTTAAGTTTCTCTAAATCTTGTTTACGCATACCACGAACCAAAGCACCTGATCCTCCTTGTAGTTGTCCCTGCACAAGTGCTTGGCCTTCAATAACAGGTAAAGCAAATTTCACACCCTTCACGGATTCTAAAGAGGAAATAAGAGTTTCATAATCAGAAAAACCAGAATTAACTGTTTGAACAATAAGATGACCATTCATACCAAGAATACGATTAAGGAGCTCTGTACGAAAGCCATTCATCACTGCCATTACAACCACCAGAGCAAAGACCCCTAGCATAATTCCAATTAAAGAAATAATAGAAATAACAGATGCAACAACATGTTTTTTATGAGGAATCATATAACGGAAAGCAATCATCCACTCATAAGATGACAACCATTTATTTCTCAACCTCATCATAATATTGCCTATTTAATTACAGAAAATTGGCTGAGAGCATCTTCAACCGTTACAGTTTTTTTGCTACCTGTTTTTCGATCTTTTATTTCAACTTCATTTTGTGCAAGACCTTTAGGTCCAACGATGATTTGTGTCGGTAAACCAATCAAATCCATTGTAGCAAACTTTGATCCAGGACGCTCATTATTATCATCTAATAATGGGTCTAAACCAGCTGCTCTTAATCCCTGATAGAGCATTTCACAAGCATGTGTACATTTCTCATCATCTGGCTTCATGTTAATGATACCAACATCAAATGGTGCCATTGATTTTGGCCACATAATACCATTTTCATCATGAAAAGCTTCAATCACTGCAGCAACAAGACGTGAAGGTCCAATACCATAAGATCCCATAGAAACTATATGTTCTTTTCCATCCTTCCCCATGACTTTTGCTCCCATGGGAGAAGAATATTTCGTACCAAAATGAAAAATATGTCCAACCTCAATACCACGCGCTGAAAGACGATTTTGCTTAGAAACTTGCGCCCACTCTTCTTCATTATGCATTTCTTCTGTTGCTGCATAAAAGGACGTCCACTCTTTCACAATATTAGCTAATTTAGCTTTATCACTGAAATCAATAGAACTATCTGGAACCGTAAGTTCAAGAAATTGTTTATCGCAAAATATAGCGCTTTCTCCCGTTTCAGCCAAAATAATAAATTCGTGACTAAGTTCCCCACCAATTGGGCCTGTATCAGCACGCATAGGAATTGCTCTTAAACCAAGACGAGAAAAAGTACGTAAATAAGCAATAAACATACGATTATAAGATGTTTTAGAGCCTTCATAATCAAGATCAAAAGAATAAGCATCTTTCATTAAAAATTCTCGTGAACGCATCACGCCAAAACGTGGACGGATTTCATCACGAAACTTCCATTGAATATGATACAAATTAAGTGGAAGGTCTTTATAAGAACGAATATAGGAACGAAAAATATCAGTAACCATTTCTTCATTTGTCGGACCATAAAGTAAATCACGCTTTTGACGATCTTTAATGCGGAGCATTTCTAAACCATAATCATCATAACGACCACTTTCACGCCAAAGATCTGCAGATTGAATGGTGGGCATCAATATTTCTATAGCACCAGCCCGTTCTTGCTCTTCACGTATAATCTTACAAACTTTATCAAGTACTTTTTTACCTAAGGGAAGCCAAGAATAAATCCCTGATGTTTGTTGACGAATCATACCAGCACGCAACATAAATCGATGAGAAACAATCTCGGCTTCCTTAGGAGTCTCTTTTAAAAGTGGGAGAAAATATTGAGAAAGACGCATTGAAATAATTAACTCCTAACTAGATCCATTGTATTAAAACAATGAAAAATATATCCTACGCTCATCTATAGCTACATTCTAAATACTTGCCAATATAACGATCATGTTATTGAAAAATTTATGTCTTATCTTGCTTATCAGCTTTATTTTTAGTGATAAAATGCTTTGATAAGCCCCTCCCCCTTTCTTTCATAAAAAAAATGATATAATAATACTAAAGTACTTTATTTTGATCTGTGTAAAAAAACTGTACAGATAGGCTTTTTTTTCCAAACTTCATGAGTTGCAGATCTCACTGCACGTCGTATTGCTTCTTGAACAAGTTCATTATTTTTTCGTTTAATACGTGGAATATTATAAAAAGTATTTTCCACTACATCGAAAAGAATATCTTTCAAACTTTCTCCTTTTTCATTTCTTACAGGTAATCCAAATGTGCTCAAACCAATATCACCATATAATTCATGCTTATTATTCAAATGGATAGAAACAGCAATATAACCAGCATAACTTAATTTGCGACGTTCACGAATTCCTAATTCATCCTCATTTCCTAGAAGACAACCATCTTTATAAATACGACCAACAGGAACTTGATCAATAACTTCTACAGGATCTGGAGCAAGGCGTAATATACTACCGTTTCTTATATCCGTCACAATTTTGATACCTGCTTGACGGGCTAGTTCCGCTTGAGCAGTAAGATGCATTGCCTCACCATGTACAGGCACAAGTATCTGTGGTTTTATCCAATCATACATCTGTAAAAGCTCTAGGCGACGGGGATGACCTGAAACATGGACAAGTTCATCCTCATTTGTAATTACTTTAATACCTAGATCAATGAAACGATTTTGTATCTCGATAATCGCTTTTTCATTTCCTGGAATACTTCTTGAAGAATAAATAACAGTATCACCAGAAGAAAGTGCAATATTTCTCATCTCATTGCGTGATAATTTAGCTAAAGCAGCACATGGCTCCCCTTGGCTCCCCGTTACCACCAAAACAAGGTCTTTGCGTGGAATATAACCATAATCTTCTTCGCTAACAAATGGTGCTAACCCATTCATATAACCTAACTCTTCTGCAATCATAATACTACGCTTAAGGGATCGTCCAACAATGAGGACCTTACGCCCAACAGATTCGGCAGCAAGAGCAATTGAACGTATCCGACCAACATTCGATGCAAAAGTTGCTATTGCAACTCGTCCTTCCGCTTTTGAAATAATTTCAGAAAGACTACTCTGAACTTGTTGCTCTGATGCTGTTATACCATCTCGACATGCATTTGTAGAATCGCACAGTAATGCTAAAATACCTTTTTTGCCTAAAGTTCGAAACCGTTTTTCATCCGTTATAGGCCCCAACGAAGGTCTATGATCAATTTTCCAATCTCCTGTATGAATTACAGTTCCTAAAGAGGTTGTAATCGCTAAAGATACAGATTCTGGAATGGAATGATTAACAGCGATAGCTTCTATTGCAAAGGGGCCAACCTGAAAACAATCACCAGCTTTAAAAATATTGAATGAAACTTTATGAAATTCAAAGTCTGATTGTTTTTTACTTTCCAATAATCCTGCTGTGAAAGCTGTACAGTAAAGTGGAATTTGTAATTTTGGCCATAAATCAAGAACAGCACCATAATGATCTTCATGAGCATGCGTTAAAACAAGACCACGTATATTATGTTTTTCACTTTCTAGGAAACGAATATCAGGTAAAATAAGATCTGCTCCTGGTAACTCAGCTCCCGCAAAACTAACACCCATATCAACAAGTAGCCATTCACGAAGATCTTGAGAACCAAATCCATAAGCAGCCAAATTCATGCCGATTTCACCTACCCCTCCAAAAGGTAAAAAAACAAACTCATTTTTATTGGCTGCAAGCATAAACATCTCCTCAATGATCAAAATAATCTGATGATAAAATAAATTTTAATATATTAATAACGATCTACATAAACAGAAGCTGCCAAACCAAAATGAACATCTCCAGCAGTTATAATGGCTTTTTGACCATTTGTCTGTTTTATGATACAATTGAAATCGCTATCTAGTCCCTCAAAAATACCTTCGGTAATTTTTTTGTCATCAATTATTTTAACATATTGTCCAAGATGAGCTGAATATAAAAGCCATTTTTCACGGATAATATCCTGTCCTCTTGTTTGCTGCCAAAGAAGATAATTCTTCGCAAAAGATTCCGTTAAAGCCGTAAATAACTGTTCTGTTTCAATATGCAAACCAATATTCTTTAAGCTTGAAGTAGGATACGGTGCATTTTCATAATGATATTTTACATTTATTCCAATACCAATTACCAATGCATCCTGTTGCGTTGGTAATTTAAAAATTTCAAGTAAGATTCCAGCGCCTTTCGCTCCTCTTAGCAAAATATCATTTGGCCATTTTAAACTCACAATATTATTTATTTGTTTTTCATCTTCTATAAATTGCTTTATTGCCTCTACCACACTTACTCCAGAAACAAAACCAAGCTGAGCAGCTGTTTTATGAACAATACCATCAATTAATAAAACACTAGAATAAAGGTTTCCCCTAGGACTAGACCATATTCTACCTCGTCTCGCTCTTCCTTGTAATTGCTCTTGTGCAACAACCCAAAGATTTCCGCCATGACCAGCTTGTGCTTTTTGCTGAGCAATAAGATTTGTTGATTCAACAGCTTCGTATGATACAACAGTGTATCCTTGTTTTTGTGCAAAATCTGATAAAAGATAAACCATATGTGTTAAAATAGTGCTGCGGCGGCTTTTTCTGCCAACTCAGCAAACCAAATTCCGAAAAACGTATAAAATAAAATAAATAAAGCAGAAAGGCCAAGACAAAACTGAAGCTCATTTGATACAATAATAAAATGTGCTTTTGCCTCATCAAACCACATAATCTTGATAACACGCAAATAATAAAAAGCCCCAATAACAGATGCTATCATACCAACAATAACAAGGGGTGTAAGACCAGCATGAACAGCAGCAGAAAATGTATACCACTTACCAAAAAAACCAGCCATAGGTGGTATACTTGCTAAAGAAAAAAGCTGTATCGTCATTACAACAGCCATAAATGGATTTGTCTTGACTAACCCTGAAAGATCATAAATGTTCTCAACATTTCCATTTCTTAATCGCATTCCAAGAATAAAAGCAAATGAACCAATTGTCATACCAAGATAAATTGTCATATAAAGAATAACACTTTTGACCCCAAGCATATCTCCAGCTGCTAAACCAACAAGTGCATATCCCATATGACTAATCGATGAATAAGCCATTAAACGCTTAATATTACTTTGACCAATCGCTGCAAATGCACCAAGTATCATTGAAGCAATTGCCATAAATATCAAAATTTGTTGCCATGCAGGCATAGAGCCATTAGAGCTTCCTAATGGAATGAAAGTCATAACAATAATACGAATGATTAAGGCCATTGCCGCAACTTTAGGAGCACCAGCAAAAAATGCTGTAATGGGTGTTGGTGCCCCTTCATAAACATCAGGTGTCCACATATGAAATGGAACCACAGAAATTTTGAAAGCTAAACCTGCTAAAATAAAGACAATTCCAAAAATAACACCCAATTGTAAACTACTACCAGTGAGAGAAACAGCAATTTCACGGAAACCAATTTGACCAGTAAAACCATAAAGCAAGGAAATACCATAAAGTAATAAACCCGAAGATAATGCTCCTAATACAAAGTACTTTAGACCAGCTTCAGAAGATTTTATGTTATTACGATTAATCGCAGCTAAAACATATAATGCTAAAGACTGTAACTCTAATCCCATATAAAGCGACAACGTATTGCCCGCTGAAATCATCAACATCATACCAAGAGTTGCAAAAAGAACGAGTACAGGAAATTCAAATATATCAAATTTTTGTACACTGGTAAAATTAACAGACATAATAAGAGCAAAAAGCGCACCAATAAGCGTTAAAATTTTCATATAACGACCAAAGGAGTCAATAATGAGCGCATTGGTTTGAAACAAGCCATTTTTCGGAAAAATAATAATTATAACAATAGTTGCTACAAAAAGAGCAATAGCTAATCCCGTAACGGTTAAAGAAGCGCGCGCTTTGGAATAAACACCTATCAAGAGCAACACAACTCCTCCTAATGCTATTAAAATTTCTGGAAGAATTAACACTAATTGAGCGATTATTTCAGTTTGCATGAGCATTATTCTCTTATCTAGTGTAGTTTATTAATGAGGGCTTCTACGGAAAACGCCGTTGCTTTAAGGATAGGCGTTGGATAAATCCCAAAAAATATTGTAAGAATAACCATTGGATAAAGGATAAATTTTTCTCTTGAAGAAAGATCAGTAAGAACTTTTAAATTCTCTTTATCTAAGGAACCAAAAATCACACGCCGATAAAGATAAAGTGCATAAGCTGCCGATAAAATAACGCCAGTTGTAGCAAAAACAACAACCAATTTACTCACTTGAAAAACACCAATTAAGGTTAAAAATTCACCCAAAAATCCTGAACTTCCTGGTAATCCAACATTTGCCATAGTAAAAATCAAGAAAACAACAGCATATTTGGGCATATTATTTACTAAACCACCAAAAGCTGAAATTTCACGTGTATGCAAGCGATCGTAGATAACCCCAACACAGAGAAATAATGCTGCTGAAACAATTCCATGTGATAACATTTGATAAATAGCACCTTGGACAGCTTGCTCATTTGCAGCAAAAATACCCATTGTTACGTATCCCATATGTGCTACTGAAGAATAAGCAATTAGTTTTTTTATATCACTTTGCACAAGCGCAACCAACGAGGTGTAAATAATAGCGATAAGCGACAACGTAAAAACCAAAGAAGAAAACGTAGCAGAAGCAAGAGGAAACATTGGTAGAGAAAAACGGAGAAAACCATATCCACCTAATTTTAATAATACACCAGCTAAAATAACAGAGCCAGCCGTTGGAGCCTCAACATGAGCATCAGGGAGCCATGTATGAACTGGCCACATCGGCATTTTAACCGCAAAAGATGCAAAAAACGCAAGCCATAACCATATTTGCATATGTGCTGGAAACTGATAATTGAGTAAAGTTGGTATATCAAGTGTTCCTGCTTCCCAATACATTGTCATAAGAGCAACAAGCATAAGCACTGAACCAAGCAATGTATATAAGAAAAACTTTATACTTGCATAAACACGCCGTGGTCCACCCCAAACCCCTATAATAATAAACATTGGGATAAGGCTACCTTCAAAAAAAACATAAAACAATATTGCATCAAGAGCACAAAAAACACCAATAATAGCTACTTCAAGAAGAAGAAAAGCAATCATATAAGCTTTTAATCTCTCTTTAACATTGTTCCAACTCGCTAAAATACAAAACGGTAAAAGAAAAGCGGAAAGGACAACAAAAAGAATAGAAATACCATCAACCCCCATATGGTAGCTAATTCCTCCTCCTAACCAACTCAATTTTTCAACCATTTGAAAGTGTGTATTTGTGGAATCAAAACCGACCCAAATAATGAGAGAAATAATAAAAACAAATACAGTTGTAAAAAATGCTACATTACGTATGTTATGTCGCGCTGCTTCACTATCATCTTTAATGAATAAAATTAGCAAAACACCTACAAGTGGTAAAAATGTAACTGTAGAAAGAATAGGCCAATCGGTCATCAGTTTACGCCCCCGATCATCATCCATGTGATAAACAATGCAATACCAATAAGCATTGCAAATGCATAGTGATAAAGATAGCCTGTTTGCAATCGAACAACTCTGTTGGTGATATCAACAACACGTGCTGCGATTCCATTCGGACCTAGACCATCAATAATTTTACCATCCCCCACTTTCCAAAGAAAAGAACCAATCTTGAAGGCGGAACGAACGAATAAAAAATGATATAGTTGATCAAAATACCATTTTTGGTAAAGAAACTGATACACTCTAGGCATGAGAGCAGCCAATTTCTTCGGAAGAGAAGGAGCAAAAATATAAAATAAATAGGCTAAAACGAATCCAATAACCATTGCTGTAAATGGCGACCATTTTACCCAATTAAAGACATGATGAGAATCATGGAGAATATGATTGTGGCTACTTGTAAATAATACGCCTTTCCAAAAAGTATTATATAAATTACCAAAAAAATAAGGTTGAAAAATAACACCAGCAAATATTGCTCCAATAGATAAAAGAAGAAGTGGAATTAACATTACTGGCGGTGATTCATGAACATGATGCATAACATCAACTGTAGCCCGCGGTTTACCATGAAATGTCATAAACATAAGCCGCCATGAATAAAAACTTGTTAATAAAGCAGCAAAAACAAGGAGATAAAAAGCATATCCTGAAGCAATATTATGGGATGCAAAGGCAGACTCTATAATTGCATCTTTGGAAAAAAAACCAGCAGTTCCAAAAACTGTCCCTGGAATTCCAACACCTGTTAAGGCAAGAGTTCCTATCATCATCATCCAATAAGTTACCTTTATATGCTTGCGTAACCCTCCCATTTTTCTCATATCTTGCTCATCAGATACAGCATGAATTACGGAACCTGCACCAAGAAATAATAAAGCTTTAAAAAAAGCATGTGTAAAAAGATGAAAAACAGCTGCGCCATACGCTCCAACACCAAGAGCAACAAACATGTAACCAAGTTGAGAACATGTAGAATATGCAATAACACGTTTAATATCATTTTGCACCAATCCCACAGTTGCTGCAAAAAATGCAGTAGTTGCTCCAACAATAATAATCACTGTTAAAGCAGTGGAAGAAAGTTCAAAAATTGGAGACATGCGCGCAACCATAAAAATGCCAGCTGTAACCATTGTTGCTGCATGAATAAGTGCTGATACAGGAGTAGGCCCTTCCATAGCATCAGGAAGCCATGTATGTAAAAAAAACTGTGCGGATTTACCCATTGCACCAACAAATAACAAAAGGCATGTAACAGTAATGGCTGCTTGTCCATTAAGCTGCCAACCTAAAAACGTCATATTTTGTATAAAGCTCTTATCTGCAGCTTTTGCAAAAATAGTAGAAAAATCAACTGATTGAAATAAAACAAAAATACTAAAAATTCCTAAGAGAAAGCCAAAGTCTCCAACACGGTTAACCACAAAAGCTTTTATTGCAGCTTTATTAGCAGAATCGCGTTGAAACCAAAAACCAATGAGCAAATAAGAAGCTAACCCTACACCTTCCCATCCAAAAAACATTTGAATTAAATTCTTGGATGTTACCAACATCAGCATCATAAATGTAAAAAGAGAAAGGTAAGAAAAAAAACGGGGTTTTGAAGGGTCATGATGCATATAACCAATTGAATAAATATGTACTAATGCTGAAACACTATTTACAACAATAAGCATAACAGCTGTTAATGTATCAATATGTAAAGCCCAATCAAAACTTAATCCATCGACACTTAGCCAATGTAACACGAGTAAATCAACTGCTGGAGCATGACCAAGAGCGATATTAAAAAAAGCTACCCATGATAATATGGCAACAATCACCATAAAACTACATGTTATTAATTCACTCGCGCGATCTCCTATAGATTTCCCACCTATAGCTGCAATTAAAAAGCCCAAAAGCGGTAGAAAGACGATCGTATAATACATCACTGATTAGCCTTTCATTACATTAACATCTTCAACCGCAATAGAACCACGATTACGGAAAAAAACCACAAGAATTGCTAAACCAATTGCTGCTTCAGCAGCAGCAACTGTTAGGATGAATAAAGCAAATATCTGACCGACAAGATCATGAAGAAATGCTGAAAATGCAACAAAATTGAGATTTACAGAAAGCAATATAAGCTCAATAGACATCAAGATAATAATTACATTCTTTCTGTTGAGAAAAATTCCAGCAATACCGATTGTAAACATTAAAGCAGAAACAGTCAGATAATGCGTAATACCAATATGCATAGCCCCCCCTTAAATACCCTTACCTGATTCAACTTTTTTAATTTCAATCGCACTTTCTACTGTTCTAGAAACTTGCGCTGCAATAGATTGCCGCTTTACACCAGACTTATGACGAAGTGTTAAAACAATAGCACCAATCATTGCCGTTAATAAAATGATTCCAGCTGTTTGAAAATAGAAAACATAATTTGTATAGAGAACATCACCTAATGCCTGTGTATTTGTTCGTTGTGCTAAATCTGGCATTGGTTGGGTAATATGCGCTTTAAGAATAGGAGAAAAATGGCTACTTACAAAAACAACAACTAATTCTACAGCAACAATAACGCCAACAAGGGCTCCAATAGGAGCGTATCGGAGTGCGCCACTTTTTAACTCAGCAAAATCAACATCAAGCATCATAACTACAAATAAAAATAAAACAGCGACAGCCCCAACATAAACTACCAGCAAAATAAGTCCCAAAAACTCTGCTCCCGCAAGTAAAAATAAAGCTGCTGCATTAAAAAACGCCAATATCAAAAACAAGACAGAATGTACAGGATTGCGTGCTGTAATAACAATAACAGCACTGGCAAGCATAATAAAAGCAAATAAATAGAAAAATGCCGCCGCTAGATCTGTTAGCATAGGCTTCTCCTCAATTAATAAAACGATTGGTACAAAATTTTCATACCAGATTACTATTTACCGGAAATCTATCCGACACCTCATTTAATGATACACTTAACGATAAGGTGCATCCATCAATATATTCCGAGCAATTTCTCTCTCCCAGCGATCTCCATTCATTAAAAGCTTTTCTTTATCATAATAAAGTTCTTCACGCGTTTCTGTCGCAAACTCAAAATTAGGGCCTTCAACAATAGCCTCTACTGGGCAAGCTTCTTGACAAAAACCACAATAAATACATTTCACCATATCTATATCATAACGAACAGTTCTACGTGTACCATCATTTCGTCGTGGTCCTGCTTCAATTGTAATGGCTTGTGCAGGACAAATCGCTTCACACAATTTACAAGCGATGCATCTTTCTTCACCATTTGGATAGCGACGTAACGCATGTTCACCACGAAATCGTTGAGAGACAACCCCTTTTTCATAAGGATAGTTAATTGTAGGCTTTGGTGAAAAAAATTGACGCATTGCTAAGAAAAAAGCACTCACAAATTCTAATAGAAGGAGTGACTTTGCAGCCTGAATAAAACCTGACATCGCGAAATCTCCTCTTAAACGAAACCAGTATACTTTAAAAAAGCAGCAGTTATCACAACCATTGCCAATGAAAGCGGAAGAAAAACCTTCCAACCAAGCCGCATAAGCTGATCATAACGATAACGCGGAACAAATGCTTTGACTATAGCAAACCAAAAAAATACAAAGCAAACTTTTAAAATAAACCAAATGATACCAGGAATCCAATTTAGCCACCAAACATCTAAAGGCGGTAACCAACCACCTAAAAATAAAATAGTTGTTAATGCACACATTAAAACAATAGCAACATATTCACCAAGAAAAAAGAGCATATAAGGTGTTGAAGAGTACTCTACCATATGACCAGCAACAAGTTCAGATTCCGCCTCTACCAAATCAAAGGGAGGACGATTTGTCTCGGCAAGCGCAGAAATAAAAAAGATAATAAACATTGGAAAAAGAACGAGCCAATTCCAATCAAGAAAACTATTAAAAGGAAGGCCAAGACTCGTACCAAGCCCATGACTTTGTTGATGAACAATTGTTGTAAGATCCAATGAGCCACTTATTAAAATAACGGTTACAAGTACAAATCCAATAGAAACCTCATATGAAACCATCTGTGCTGCTGAGCGAAGAGCACCTAAGAAAGGATATTTTGAATTTGATGCCCAACCACCCATAATAACGCCATAAACTTCAAGAGATGAAATGGCTAAGATATAAAGCAAACCAACATTAATTTTTGCAACTTCCCAACCTTCATTAACTGGAATAACAGCCCAAGTTGATAAAGCAAGTGTAGCAGAAACAAAAGGTGCTAAAAGAAAAACTCCCTTATTTGCACTAGCAGGAATAATAGGCTCTTTCACAACAAATTTAATTAAATCTGCAAAAGACTGTAATAATCCCCACGGACCAACAACATTTGGACCACGTCGTAATTGCACTGCTGCCCAAATCTTTCGATCTGCGTAAAGAAGATAAGCAATTAAAACCAAGAGAACAACCAAAAGGAGAAGCGTTTTTCCAACTATAATAAGCAATGGCAACAGCCAGATCATAAAGAAATCATACATCATTATTCCTTTTTTGCCCTTACTTTACAGCTTGTCTAGCACGATTTTTTGCTAGAGATGAACATTCAGCCATAACAGCAGAAGAACGTGCTATCGGATTTGTTAAATAAAAATCTTTAATCATAGAAGTAAAAGCTTGAGTCTCCAAAACAGTTACTTGTGCACCAAGTGCTTTAAGATCACTTATACTAGAAGGTGCTATATCATCAATGGCATAAAGATGTGGATAATCTTTAAAGAGTTGTTCTCTTAACTGGATAAGCGAATCAAAAGGAAGCTTTTGTCCTAAAACATCAGATAAAGCACGCAAAATAGCCCAATCTTCTTTTGCTTCACCAGGGGCAAAACCAGCCCGATTTGTCATTTGAACACGTCCTTCTGTATTTACATAAATTCCTGATTTTTCTGTATAAGCCGATGCTGGTAAAATAACATCAGCAGCATGAGCACCATTATCACCATGGCTACCAATATAAATTGTAAAAGCTTTTGTATTGGCTAGGTCTATTTCATCAGCACCAAGTAAAAATAAAACTTCACAGGTTTTAAGAATATTTTCAACCCCAATCTTAGAAATAAAACCAATATCCAATCCTCCAACTGTTGAGGCTGCATTATGAAGAACAGCAAACCCATTCCACTCTTCACTAAGAGCGCCAATATTATCAGATAATTTAGCAAGATTTTTTAAAACAGATAAACCTTCTTTACCTGAAAGAGCACCTTCTCCAATAAGAACAAGGGGCCTCTTTGCTTCTTTTAATACATTAAAAAAACTATCCTTTCCATGTATAAGCGCACTTAATGCATTAGTACCATCTCCAAGATAAGAATAAGGATAACGCAAATCGACCTTTTCTCCAATTAATGCAATAGGAAACTGCCCCATTCGTTGGCGCTTTAAAATGCGTGCATTTAAAACTGCTGCTTCATAGCGTGGATTAGATCCTACGATAAGCAATGCGTCAGCCTGTTCAATACCAGCAATCGTTGGATTAAAAATATAACTCGAACGGCCAAACTCAGAAGATAAAGCCCCTCCTCTTTGACGACAATCAAAAAACTTTGATCCTAATGAAGTTAATAAGATTTTAAGTGCATACATTTCCTCTACAGATGCAAGATCCCCCGCTATTGCTCCAATTTTTTCTGGTGACGTTTTAGAAACCATCATTTTAATTTTTGCAAAAGCCTCTGTCCAACTTGTAGGCTGCAGCTTTCCATCTTTACGAACATATGGTCTATCAAGCCGCTGCGTACGTAACCCATCCCAAATAAAACGTGTCTTATCAGAAATCCATTCTTCATTTACATCTTCATTTGTCCGTGGCATAATACGCATTACTTCACGACCACGGCTATCAATGCGAATTGCACTACCAAGTGCATCCATGACATCAATTGATTCTGTCTTAACCAATTCCCATGGACGTGCATGAAACGCGTAAGGCTTTGAAGTTAAAGCGCCCACAGGACACAAATCAATAACATTTCCCTGCAACTCAGATGTCATCGCTTTTTCAAGATATGTTGTAATTTCAGCATCTTCACCACGACCAATTAAACCAAGCTCGGAAATACCTGCTACTTCTGTAGTAAAACGAACACAGCGTGTACAATGAATACACCGCGTCATTATTGTTTTCACAAGTGGTCCAATATATTTATCTTCTACAGCACGTTTATTCTCTGTATAACGAGAACAATCTCGTCCATAAAGCATTGCTTGATCTTGAAGATCACATTCCCCCCCTTGATCACACACGGGACAATCCAAAGGATGATTAATGAGAAGAAACTCCATTACACCTTCCCGTGCTTTTTTAACCATCTCCGTATTAGTAAAAATTTCAGGCGCTTCACCATTAGGTCCTAATCGTAAATCACGAACTCCCATAGCACAAGAAGCTTGAGGTTTTGGAGGACCACCCTTAACCTCAACCAAACACATACGACAATTTCCAGCAACGGATAAAGATTCATGAAAACAAAAACGCGGCACTTCAGCACCCGCTGCTTCAGCCGCCTGAAGCAACGTATAGTAATCAGGTACCTCAATCTCTTTACCGTCAACTTTGATATTTATCATCACTCATCCAGCCCGCAGATAACCCACCTAAATTTGTATTTTGTTGCTCTTAAAACAAAACGCTCTACCCTACCGCTTCCAAAGCAATATTTCTACTTTGTACTACATTTCGCGTATATTCATCAATTCTACGTTCAATTTCTGGTCGAAAATTACGTATCAATCCCTGTATAGGCCATGCCGCAGCATCACCAAGTGCACAAATAGTGTGTCCCTCAACCTGTTTAGAAACTTCAAATAACAGATCAATTTCACGTTTTTGTGCTTTTCCTTCAACCATACGTCCTAAAAGACGCATCATCCACCCCGTACCTTCACGACAAGGTGTACATTGACCACAACTTTCATGCTTAAAAAAAGCTGCTATACGCCAAATTGCCTTGATAATATCAGTCGATTTATCCATTACAATCACACCACCTGTGCCAAAAGAGGATCCGATATCCCGAATTCCATCAAAATCCATAATTGCATCAACCATATCTTCACCACGAACGACTGGACAAGAAGCTCCACCTGGAATAACTGCTAAAAGATTATTCCATCCGCCACGAATACCACCGGCATGTTTTTCAATTAACTCACGAAAAGAAATCCCAAGTGCTTCTTCAAATGTACAAGGTGCATTTACATGTCCTGAAACCATAAATAATTTTGTTCCGACATTATTCGCACGCCCGATTGATGAAAACCATGAAGCTCCTCGACGCAAAATCGTTGGAACAACCGCTATAGATTCCACATTATTTACTGTTGTTGGACAGCCATAAACACCCATATTGGCAGGAAATGGCGGTTTAAGACGAGGTTGTCCTTTTTTTCCTTCAAGACTTTCGAGAAGCGCTGTTTCTTCACCACAAATATAAGCACCGGCACCATGGTGAATAATAATATCACAAGCGTGCCCATATTTTGTTTTTTTTCCAAGTAACCCTGCATCATAACATTCATCAACAGCTGCTTGAAGTGCCTCACGCTCACGAATATATTCACCGCGAATATAAATAAAAGCGACATTTGCTCCCATAGCAAAAGTAGCAATGACACATCCTTCAATCAAAGTATGGGGATCATGGCGTAAAATATCACGATCTTTACATGTCCCAGGCTCTGATTCATCAGCATTTACAACTAAATAATGAGGGCGACCGTCACTTTGTTTGGGCATAAAAGACCACTTCATTCCAGTAGGAAAACCAGCACCACCACGCCCACGTAAACCTGATTCCTTTACTTCATTAATGATCCAATCACGTCCTTTGTCAATAATCGCACGAATTCCTTCCCAATGTCCACGCGACATCGCAGCTTTTAATGATTTGTCTTTTAAACCATAAATATTGGTGAAAATGCGATCTTTATCAGCCAGCATACCCCACCCTTTTTTTTCTTGCACGTAGCATTCTTAGCTTTTCCTCAAATGCAGTAATTTAAAACGTTTTCCCAAAAATTTCTACTATAATCAAATCTTGCAATAACGGATAAAATAATAAAACACTTTTTCAAGAAAATATTTATTATGTTTCTATTTCATCCTTATCTTTTCCCTTCAAAAATTTCAGTTATTTATTTTTATCTTTTTCATCATCAACAAGTGATGTTAAACCACTGATTGGTTCTGATGACTTCCGACTATTTTGTGGACCAACCGCTATTTCAGAACCTTTTCCTGCCTTAAATGCATCAATAATTTCTTCAAGACGCTCTGCTGTAAGGTCTTCGTAGGTATCTTTAAAAATCATAACCATCGGAGCATTCACACAAGCACCGAGACACTCTACCTCTTCCCACGATAATGTTCCATCTTGATTGGTAACAAAAGGCTCGTGATGAATTTTTTTCTGACAAACTTTAATCAGATCACCAGATCCACGTAACATACAAGGAGTCGTACCACAAACTTGAATATGAGCTTTTGTGCCAACTGGTTTGAGCTGAAACTGAGTATAAAAAGTTGCAACCTCAAGAACACGGATATAAGCCATAGAAAGAATTTGAGCGATATGTTCAATTGCAGCACGTGTTACCCAACCATCTTGCTCTTGAGCACGCATCAGCAATGGAATTACAGCGGACTGTTCACGCCCAACAGGGTACTTTTTTATAGTATTTTGCACCCATATCTGATTTTCTTTTGTAAAAGAAAACTCTGTGGGTTGATAGATATCATCTGCAAGACGGCGTACGGACATTAACGATCAACCTCCCCAAAAACAATATCAATCGAACCCAAAATAGCTGTAGCATCCGCCAACATATGACCTCTTGTTAAAAAGTCCATAGCTTGAAGATGCGCAAAACCAGGAGCACGCAACTTAACACGATAAGGTTTATTGGTTCCATCAGAAACAAGATAGACTCCAAACTCACCCTTCGGGGCTTCTACAGCAACATATACTTCACCTGGAGGTGTATGAAAACCCTCTGTATACAGTTTAAAGTGATGAATAAGGGCTTCCATAGAACTTTTCATTTCGCTCCGCTTTGGCGGAACAATTTTACGATCCAAACTCGAAACTGGTCCATCTTTTTCAGTACTGAGCAAACGATCCACACATTGGCGCATAATTTTTGCCGACTGACGCATTTCTTCCATACGAATCAAATAGCGATCATAACAATCACTGTTTTTACCTACAGGGATATCAAACTCCATTTCATTATAGCACTCATAAGGTTGGCTTTTGCGCAAATCCCATGGCACTCCAGCACCGCGAATCATAACTCCAGAGAAACCGCGGGCCCAAGCCTCATCAATACTTACCACACCGATATCTACATTACGCTGCTTAAAAATCCGATTTGGTGTGACAAGCGCATCAAGTTTTCCAAGAGCAACAAGAAATGGATCAATAAAATTACCAATATCTTCAATTAAATCTTCTGGTAAATCTTGATGAACACCACCAGGACGAAAATAATTTGCATGAAGACGCGCACCACACGCACGTTCATAAAAAATCATCAGTCTTTCGCGTTGTTCAAATCCCCAAAGTGGTGGCGTCAAAGCACCAACATCCATAGCTTGTGTTGTTACATTAAGCAAATGATTAAGAATACGTCCAATTTCAGAAAATAAAACACGTATTAACTGCCCTCTTTTAGGAACTTCAACACCCAACAGCTTTTCAACAGCAAGTACGAAAGCATGCTCCTGATTCATAGGAGCAACATAATCTAAACGATCCAGATAAGGACCGGCTTGAAGATAAGTTTTTGTTTCCATCAATTTTTCGGTACCGCGATGCAATAATCCAATATGAGGATCTACACGCTCTACAACTTCACCATCTAGCTCCAAAACCATACGCAAAACCCCATGCGCTGCTGGATGCTGCGGCCCAAAATTGATATTAAAGTTCCGAACATTGACCTCAGCCACAACAAACCCCTTACTTTCAAAACTTTATATTAAATGTTAAATAAAATACTGATCACACTCAAAAACATTTAATTATTTTAAAAGCTGACCGCCCTAATATTCATTCTACAAAATTGAACATTATTTTTCGCTATCGGCTTTTTCATTATACGGCACAACATATTGCCCTCCCTCCCATGGAGAAAGAAAATCAAAGTTACGCATTTCCTGTCGTAAAACAACAGGCTCATAAATTACTTTCTTTGCTTCATTATCATAACGACACTCAACAAACCCTGTTACAGGAAAATCTTTGCGTAACGGATGTCCTTCAAATCCATAGTCAGTCAAAATCCTCCTCAAATCCGGATGACCTGAAAATAAAATTCCATACATATCGTATGTTTCACGCTCATACCACTCTGCTCCAGAATAAATAGAACAAGCAGAAGGCACGGGAGTGTTTTCATCCGTACGAACCTTCACACGCAAGCGCAAATTCTCGCGAGGCGATAATAATTGATAAGAAACATCAAAACGTTTACTACGAGACGGATAATCAACGCCACTAATATCTATAATATTAACAAATTGACACTGAGAATCATCACGAAGAAACATTAAGACATCCGTAATTGCATCAAGACGCGATACGATAGTTAATTCATCGAATGCTAAAATGCTTTCTTCAAGCTTATCCCCTAATTTATTTTTTAAATAAGTAGAAAGCTCAATCAATGCTTCATTCATCGTGATAACAAAGCTCCCTATCTTTCTATTGATCCTGTACGACGGATTTTTTTCTGCAATAATAATATACCGTATAGCAGTGCTTCAGCCGTAGGAGGACACCCTGGAACATAAATATCTACAGGTACAATACGATCGCACCCACGCACAACTGAATAAGAATAATGATAATAACCACCACCGTTTGCACATGACCCCATAGAAATCACATAACGCGGCTCTGGCATTTGATCATACACTTTTCTTAAAGCAGGAGCCATTTTGTTCGTGAGAGTACCAGCCACCACCATTACATCTGATTGACGAGGTGAAGCACGTGGAGCATATCCAAAACGCTCATTATCATAATGAGGCATTGAACATTGCATCATTTCGATAGCACAACACGCCAAACCAAAACTCATCCACATTAAAGAGCCAGTACGTGCCCAAGTAATAAGAGCATCTGCCGAAGTAACTAAAAAACCTTTATCTGATAATTCAGCATTAATATTACGAAAAAAATTATCATCAGAACTTACTAACGTCCCCGTACTTGGATTAATAATCCCCTTCGATTTTGGAGCAGCAAACATTGAATTTTTTGATTCTAATCCCATTCAAGAGCTCCCTTTTTCCATTCATATATAAATCCTATAGTCAAAAGTGCTAAAAACACAATCATTGACCAAAAACCGAACATACCTATTGAGCCAAATGAAACAGCCCAAGGAAACAGAAAAGCAACTTCAAGATCAAAAATAATAAATAAAATCGACACCAAGTAAAAGCGAATATCAAACTTCATGCGTGCATCATTAAATGAATTAAACCCACATTCATACGCTGATAATTTTTCAGGATCTGGAGAACGATAAGCCACAATGTAAGGCATAATTAAAAGGACCCCAGCAATAATTGCCGAAACGATGATAAAAATTAAGATTGGCAAATAAGAGCTCAATAAATGAGTCATAATCCTCTTCCATTTTAATGAATGCCTGAATTAACACAACACTTCAATACTGTCAGATCAAACAAACAAATTATAAACTGCTCTATTCATTCCGCACACACTGTTTCCAGCACATATTTGAGCAATACTTTTCTTTTCATATAGGTAACGCAGAGCAAAGAAAGACGCAAGCCCTATTCTTATAAACTGCCTAAATAAGGAAAAAACACAAAATAAAAAATATCCTAACGCTCAAATATCAAATAACTATACGTTTTATAAACTAAAACGCTTACAATAAAAAAATGAAAATTAAATGGAAAAATTATGAAATGGCGCGAGTGACGGGGCTCGAACCCGCGACCTCCGGCGTGACAGGCCAGCACTCTAACCAACTGAGCTACACCCGCGCAATTCTGAACCAATTTAATATTGGTACAAGCGGTCGTGTAAGGGTTTCATTCCTTTATGTCAAGAAGGTATATGCATTTTTTAAAAAAAATTATTAGACATCATCTTTAGTCTTGCGTTTGTAAAATTTTTTCCTTAAATGAGTCCCATCTGATTGTTGATTATTGCATAGGGCGATTAGCTCAGCTGGTAGAGCGCCTCGTTTACACCGAGGATGTCGGGAGTTCGAGTCTCTCATCGCCCACCATTGTCTTTTATATCGAAGTATAAGCCTTTGATTTTTCATATATTTTAAATCATGAGAGATTGTAGAATAACAGCGAGGGAATAGGATTTTACAACATGCCTCTATAGGGCGCCTCTTTTTTCGTCGAATTTCTCTAACAATTTTTTAGATTCTGCCAAGTCTTGTGATGAAAAACTCTCTAAACTTCTAACAAACATACCAATAACTTCACGTCTAAATGAATCAGAAGATTTAATGGTAAAACTCTTACGACAAGCATCAGCCTCTCTTCTTAAGACACAAGCTCTCTCTTGATCCAAGCTATAAAGCTCTATGATCTTCTCTTCCATTCCAATAGGTACTGATTTTTTGCCAATTTCTACAGAAGATAAAAACGCTACAGATACACCTAATTTTTTAGCCATATCTAAAAGGCGTTCTGAGTAATCAATACGAAGTTTTCGTAAGGTTTTACCAAATGGTGTAACCATCTAAAAAGTCCTGTTAAAATAAAGAAATATCCTTCTGATTCTAACAAATCTTTTCGTAACTTTCTTCAATTATTGCGAATCACAACTTCTTTTCGAGGAATTTTCTTAGCCTTACCAGATGTCCAGAGAGTCTCAACTTCTAAAAAGTCAAAATCTTTAAAAATCTCTCGTACCGCATCACAATCATTCAGACTCAAGACAAACTTACCTTGAATATTTTTGAGAAGCTTTGCCATGCTCACAAAAGCATTCTCGTCAAAATTTCCTGAGCTATAACATTTCTTCTTCATAAAGTAAGGCGGATCTAGATAAAACAAACTGTCTGGAGCATCAAAAAGTTGAACAACACGCTCCCATGAATAATTTAAGATTGTTGTATCAAGCAATTTTTGCCTCACACGTCGCATTCTTGCTAAAAGCTTATCGGGGTTAAAGCTTATTGTCTTTTTTCTTGCAAAGCTAAAAGAGACGCACTCCTTTTCCCAAACGTCACATTATCATAAAAAACACAATAAAGTCAATATGTTGTATATAACTATTTTATATGAATCCACACTTTTATACGTGTTTAAATTGACCATTTTTTATAAAAGATTGCCATGTATGAATAGAGCATAAAAAGCAAATCATAAAGAGATTTAAGAAGCAAAAACAACTTCAAATTGTCCTTCAAGCGTTTTAACTTTTTCTGAACTTACAACAATCTTGATATCATTGCCCAATTTTGCCAAACACTCCAGCATTTTCATTTCACTAATCCCTCGAAATTCTCCACTTAAAAGTTTAGATAATTTGGGTTGAGTCATTTTTAAAAGTTGACTAGCTTGCTTTTGTGTTAAGTTTTTTTCCTTCAGAATTTGACTAATCTTATGTGCAAGTTGCGCTTTGATAAGCATATCTCTAGAATCTGAAAAACCAAGATCCGTATAAATATTGGAACTCCCGTGAAAAACATTGATCATTTTAATCTCCTTCTAATTGTTCTGCTAATTTGAGACGTTCTTTAATCAGATTTATGTCTGGTTTTGGTGTTGCAATACCATGGGTCGATTTTTTCTGAAAACAATGCAACACATAAAGAGATTTTTTATATTTTACCGTATAAACGGCGCAATAAGTTCCTTGAATATCACGTTCAATAATTTCTAGAACATTGGCAGATCCAACCTCCTTGAGAACCTTAACATTTTCTCCTTTATCTCCTATCTGAGCAAGATAAAGAGCATAACCAATCCTTTGTTGAATAAGATCAGGAAGACTTTTTATATCTTTGAGTGAAGATCCAAGCCATATAATATGTTTTATTTTACTCATGATTATTATTATACCTATATAGGTATAATTTCAAGTGCTTATTTTAATAAGACTAAGTTAGAAATGCTTAATTCTAAAGATAACGAACTCAAATTTGAGCTGGTTAATTTGCAAAGAAATTAGATTTTAAAGAAAAGTAAAAATATGCTTATGAGAACGTCTTTAAGTGAACGTTTAAATGTTTGAAACATAACATGAGATCTTTATAAGAAACGTTTAAAACTTCTTTTTATAAAAGTTATAACTCAGTTATCATTTGTTTTTAAAAACGTTTCATTTACGAAAAAACAAGATTTAGATTTCACAACAGAGAAATCTTAAAAACCTTCATTTTATAAAAGCGGTTGTTTATTTGTCTTATGAAAAGCTGCTATTTAAAAAAATAGCCCTCACAAATTTTAAAAGAACGTTTTTACAGACATTCACTTAATACACATTTGCTTTTGATTGTATTGATAAACCTAGCAAATATTTTGATAATTGTACTTTGTTTCAAATGGATATTTTACCTAGAGAGGATTATTAATCAGTTATAGCTATAACAAGCGTTTACAGTCTCTATAATTCAAATGCTTGATATAAGGTTCTTTTGGATAAGTTTTAATAAAGAGAATGGTTAACTTGTGTAATATAGGTTTTGTATATAGGGTTTCTGTTATTCATATTTTTACACTCATCACTTGATTCATCAGCCGCGTCACGTTACATGACACGGCTTTCTTTTTACATTGTCTCTTTTATGTTAGGTTAATGGTAAAAAGGCGCCCCCCACACCTGTTAATTATCATTTTGTTTTGATAAATCTATAATATGATCTTTTTCGTAAACCTCACATTCTTTAAGGACTACAGCGACCTTATTTGGTTTGTTTAACCTTGCCTTGCCATAAACTTTTCCCCAAACCTTAGCGTAATGTGAGATCTTGGCATTGCCATAGACAGAGCCATAAATTTCAGCACGACCACTCACATGAGCATTACCATAGACCTTGCCATGTATTTTGCACGACCATTAATAAAGGCATAATTATAAACCTCAGCATAGCTATGAATACGAGCCGAGCCAGCAACAATGGCACGACCATAGACCCTTGCATAGCTATAAACCCATGCATTGTAAGAAACATGGGCATGATCATAAATATACGCATCAACATAAATGCGTGCACTACCATGCACATGGGCATTGCCATAAACCAAACCATACGCGTGCGCGTTACCATAAATATAACCACACACATGAGCTTTGTGACGTATTTTTGCATTTTTATAAATACATGCAGCCCCATAAGCACATGCCTCATCGTAAACCCAGCAATTACCCTTATGAGAAAGGTTGCTTTCCTTTTCAATAAAGCCCCCTAAATCGCCAGCTTTAACATCAGAAAAGTCTTTTAAAGCTTTAATACGATAAAGAATGATAGTTTTTCTTGTAACATCATGTTTAATTTTTTTGATTTCGCTAGTTAATTTATATTTTTTAGACATAAGGATACCCTCACAATCTAATGTGATAAAGATTTTCTAAAATTTGGAATGGAAAATTTGTAAGAGGGGCCCCCCCGTAACACCCGAGCATTCAATTATGCTGCTTTGTTTTCAATAATCTTTACAACGTGATCGCTTTCATAAACTTCACAATTTATGGGAACCGAACATAAACCGCTATGTCTTTTTATCCTTGCATTGCCATAGACCTTGCCATAAATCTTTGCAGCACCACTCACAACAGCATGATCATAAACTACCGCCTTGCTATGAATACGTATACACCCCGATAATTTTGCATGCCCATAAACCCTTGCATATTGAAAAACCCAAGCATTATAAGAAGATGCGCATTGTCATAAACATGAGCATTTGCATAAACGCGGGCACAGTCACAAACATGCGCATTGCCATAAACAAAGCCCATAATAATAGCCTTATCAGAAATCTTTGCATTTTCATAAATATAGGCAGTATTTAAAACAAGAGCATTATCATATACCCAGCAATTGCCATCATGAGAGAGATTATCTTCTTTTTCAATAAACCCACCTAAAGAACCAGCTTTGACATCATCAAAATCTCTTAATGCTCTAATACGGTGTAAAGTAAACCCTTCAATAATCTTAGTTTCGTTAGTAAATTCATATTTTTGTGTTATAGGTAAAGAGACACAAGCGTCATCAGAAATTTGAGATGCAAGATTAATCGTTTCATTATCTTCAACACGTGTATACCAATTAATAAAGCATTCCCATAGACTTTTGCATTGTCTCTTATAACAGCCTTATCACATACAGCGGCGTTATTAAAAACACGAGCATGTTTGTAAACAAAAGCATAGCTAAAAACCAAGGCATTATCAGAAACAAGAGCATTGTTATAAACACGAGCCTCATTAGCTACCCAGCAATTACCATCATGTGATAAGTTACTTTCCTTTTCAATAAAGCCACCTAAAGAACCAGCTTTAACATCACCAAAATCTCTAATGGCTTTAATGCGGTGTAAAGTATGACCAGCCACGCAACGTGTTTCATTCGTAAATTCGTATTTTTTTGCAGGCTCTTGTTTATTATTAGATGCGGTTTTATTTGAAATGTTAGAAATAACGGGGGTGTTTTTTGAGATATTTGTCATAATTAAAACCTAACTGTAAAAAGTTTTAAATTGACGACCCTATAAGGCGCCGGGCGTTGAAAACACGGCAGTTAGTCCGTTGCTACGCTTTTCCCATAAGGGTATTGTATAACGTAACCACACCCGACAAAATCATCATATATGCTAATCATAGCATAAAAGATAGTCAGTTTTTATAATAGGATTAGGTTTACCGTAACCTTTTCGCTAACTGTAAGTGTTTTCATCACTTTATTATTTATATAACAAAATACGTATTTATTGTCAATTAATTTATGAACTTTTTTGATATTTTTATGATTTTTTAAATGCATTGTGTGTATATATTATTTATATGCTTATTAATTGCTTCTTTTATATTTATGTACTTTTAAAGCTATATTATGGGCTTTCTTAAACGATTATGCTATTTTTTGAATCTATACATTTATAATATTTATAAACGCTTTCATTATGCGTATTTTTATCTTTATAATGTATCTTGTTTTTTACTAAATGGTTTTTAAGATTTCTGTTAATTTCTCTTATAATACATTTGCAACTTAACAGCCTTTTATAGGGACTGTCTTTATAAAAACGCTTTCATTTGCATTGTGATTATGAAATCCTGCTGTTTTCACGCATTCTCTATAGCTGTTATATTCTTATAGCCACCGCATCATTTTTCATTTTCATAAGAGAAAGGATAAATAGGATATATGATAATTGCAATTTATAGTCTGTTATGAAAACACCTAAAGAGAGATTGATAACTATAGAGATTAGCAAAATCTCTTTTAATAGACTTTTGTCAGTTTTGTCAGTTTTGTCAGTTCTTTTTAGACCCTATATTATTTTTTTAATGAGAAAAAATTAAAAACATTCTATTTCAATATGTTAGTAGTTTAATGATACAATCCATATCTACAATACAACCTTAAATACAACTTATAATATATATTTGTCAGTTATGTGTCAGTAAATTGAACCGACAAAACTTAATGATTTTAGTGAGTGATTAAAACACGTCTTATGAAAGCATATAATCCTTTAAAGCCCTTCAAAAGAAAGGGACTATAATCATAAGAAATGCTGTCAAGACCATTATGGTTATGAGTTTTGAAGGGGTTTTGAGTTTTGACGGTTGCTGCTTTTATATAAAAAAATAGCAAAAAATAAAAACATTATATTTCAAGTGGTTAGTATTTTACAGATCTCTAAAAAACAACTCATATTGATAATACAACCTATAAATTCAATCAATAGTATATGTTTCGAGGGGGTTTTGACAATTTTTGCACCTTCAAAACCTATAGCAAAATGAATATACATAGCTCTCTTTAAACAAAGCTTTTGAAAGCTATAAAGTTATCATTTGAGATTACAGTATAACCTCTTAAAGGCAATCCAAAAGAAGCGTATTCACTTTAAGATGGGATTTCTTATAAGTCTTAAAGCAATCCAAATAAGAGTGTTTAAAAGTGCAAATGATTTCTTTTTAGAATAACGCATATAAACACTCCTTTTAAGATTGTATCTAATAAACTTACAAAAGAGGTATAGATTATGGTTATAAGACTCTATACCCTTTATAATTAGTATGCCCATTATAAGCATGCTTTATAAGCTTATTCAGTTTCTCTAATTTCTAATTTTGGTAAGTTTTTAACGATTTTCATTGTCTCTAAACTTACGGTAATTACCCTTTGAAACAATTCTAGAGGATAGGCAGGGTTTCCAACGGTTTCAACAGCATAGCGATTGGCATCATTAACAATACCGCTCTTTTTATCAGTCTTAACACATTGACGCTCCATAACCCATTCAAGAGCGGGCTTGCCATTGACGATATACTCATAAGCTTCAAGAGGAATGTCTGTCATCGTGATATTGCTGTTATAAAAAACAGTAGATTTATCTTTCTTCTTACTATTCCCAGCAAATCTCATTTCTGTAACATAATAGAATTCTTCAGGATTAAAGACATCAGTCTGTTTTGGATTGCCTTTTTTAAAGGTGACTGGATAAGGCTCTACATCTTCATAATTCATATGCAAATGACCCAGTTCACGCCCTGCTGTAACAAATTTCCAAAAATCTTCAGCGCTTTTTACACAAGGAATACGAGGGAGTTCTTTGCATAAATTATCAGCATAACGAGTACGGTAATCTTTTGAATGTAAGAGCCCATAAACATAATAGAATAGATCATCTTTTGTTATGGTTTCATTAGGATAAGCCGCTTTAAAATGGGCTAGACCTTCATCCGTGATGGCATTACGCCTCTGTAAACCAGCACTTTTATTTTCTTCTGTAGAAATTAAAAATAAATGGGATTGTTTCTCACTTTTACTTTTTGAAATTGCAGTATCTTCATAAAGATACCTTGGAAAACATTGACTAGTATCCATTGCATGAAAATCAGGTACTGTCCTAATCATGATGACAGAAAAATCTTTCATTGCTCCTATGCCGGTAACTTGTATGACTCTGTTTTCAACCACTTTTCCCATAGGAAATATGCGCGGCATTTGATAAACTCTCTCATTGAAAGTACTATTATAATAGAGCCACTGTTGTGTAAAAGGACGATACAGACTTTGTGTAAAGCACATATCTTCAAGTTCAAAAACTTTTCCTTTTACCAGTTCTTGCTTAACATTATGACTCCAACTGATTTTACTTTCATCAGAATTTACAAAATTGTTTATAGCATTTTTGCGTATCCTGCGATCAACATGTCCATAAGCATCATTAAAACGTTCTACTTCACTATTATAGAAAGTAATCATATTGTGCATGTTTTTAGCTAAAGCTTTACGGCTTGCATTATACACCCAAGCGTCACGACTTGTTACGATACCACAAGAAAACGTTTCAAAGAGCTTTTTACTATACCCCTTTTTATCACCTAAGGCTAGGAATGTTTCAAAATTGTTAGCACGTTGACCAAGCCAATCACCATGTCTGTCTGGTGTGATTATTTGCCAACTGTTTTCACGTGTAATACCATCAATGCTACCAAAATCCTTAATTGTCTTAAGCTTTTTTTCTCTCGTAAAATAATCTTCCATAGCATGGAAATATATTTTACCACTCTGTTGAGATTCTGGATTTTTTACGAGAATAGAGATAGCAATAGGCGCCCGAGAACCTTCTCCAAAAATCTTCCCCCCTTCTTTTCGAGAGAGTTCTCCAGAGGTTCGTTGATTACCCCGCAAATGGAAAATATAAAGGCTGCTAAATTCTTCAACGAGGCATTTTCGTAAACCATCCATAGATTTAGTATCTACAAAACTTGCATTTGTTACAAAACCAATAACACCACGGTCTTTTATACGGTCACTAGCCCAGCGGATAGCGCGGATATAACTGTCATACAAATTTCGTAGAAGACTTGCATTTGACCGAGCAGCATAAGTTTCACGAATACGGTCATTCAATATGGGATAGGGAGTATTCTTTGCATTATCATTTTCACTTTTTTGCCCTGTTGAATAAGGAGGATTTCCAAAGATAACTTCAATATTCAGATTTTTTTGAAGCTCTAAATATTCACTGTTTTCTTTAAATAGTTCTTGCAACAAATCTTTTCTTTCAAGCATTTGGAATGTATCAGTTAAACCAATATGCTTAAATGGGATATAATTCCCTTTCATAAGACCATGATAGGTTGCTTCGATATTAATGGCTGCTATGTAATAGGCTAGCAAGACAATCTCATTAGCATGGATATCATAACGGTATTTATATTCCATATCCTCTGGTTTGATCAGTTTAGATTGTAACAACCGTGTGATAAAGGTACCAGTACCTGTAAAAGGGTCGAGAATAGAGACACCACGTGACCCTAAACTTTTTCCAAATTCATTGCGCAAGACATCATCAACAGAATGAATAATAAAATCCACAACCTCAATGGGGGTATAAACAATTCCTAATTTTTCTACTGTACGTGGAAAAGCATAACGGAAAAATTCATTATACAGCTCTACAATTAAGCTTTGTTGTGCTTCAAGAGTGGTAATTCCACGCGTGTAAAATTGTATACTCCTAGAAATATTGTTGAGATCTTGAGATTCTTCTTTAAGAGTAAAGTTATCAAGGGCATTGAGTACACGTTGTAAAGCACAAGATACGGGATTTTCTTGAACAAACTGATGCCCCTCAAATAAAGCATTAAAGACTGGACGCGTCACAAGATGTTGCGCAAGCATTTCAATCGCATTTTGTTCGGAGATAGTTGTATTTAAATTGCTACGCAATTCGATCATAAAATCATTAAACACCTGCCGTGTTTCAGTTTCTGATTTTGTTAAAACTTCAGTTAAGCGTGTGATATGAGTTTGAGCAAGATCACCAACATTTATTGCCCATTTTTTCCAATAGCTAGGGTCGTAAAATCTCTTAACAATAGCAGCTTTAATGACATCTTTACATTTAGGAAAAAGGGCGAGTTCTCCTTGTACTTCATGTGTTTGAGAGGGTTCATAAGTTGCTACCCCAATATTAAGTCCTGAATATTCTAATTTTGAGCGTAGAGGTAAATCATCAATAACCGTGGTCGTATCTTCTAACGCAAGTTCTTGAGAAGCAGCAACGATTTCAAGAGCATGGCTTACGTCTTGTTTTTTGTGCATATGGTGAATTATTTTATTAAAGTTATCATCATGGGCACGTAAAGCATTGAGAACTTGCCAGATGACATTATACTTTTGGTTATTTTCTAAGGCTATTTCCGGCGGAATATCAGCGGGTATCCCAATGGGGAGAATGATATAGCCCCTTTTTTTACCCTTCGCTCGACGCATAACACGTCCTATCGCTTGAATAATCTCAATTTGACTTTTGCGCGGGTGTAAAAATAGAACGGCATCAAGAGCAGGAACATCAACACCTTCAGAAAGACAGCGTACATTGGTAAGTACACGACACGTATTTTCCCCCGCATCTTCCTTTAACCAGTCGAGTTGTTTTATACGCTCTTTAGCACTAAAGGTTCCATCAATATGGGCAAGGGTACAGTTAAGAGGGGGAATATCTTTATGATTTTTATGAAGAGCGCGCAAAGATTCTTGCACTTTTTCTTTTTTAAATCTTTTGCATATACGTTTAGAAGTCTCAATATCTTTGCAAAAAGCTAAAGCTCTACGCATGGGCTTGGGGTCATCTTCAAGGTCAAGTTTCAGATCCATTTTGGTAAGGGCTCTATAACAGCCATTAATCTTGGTCCTATCATCAAGAATAAGTTCATAATTCTTATCGGTAATAAGATGTTGAATGGATTGGCTTATTTCTTTTTCGTTGACAACTAATATGATAACTTTACAAGGTGATAACAGCTTATCCTCTAAAGCCCTTGAAAAGCTGTAAGTGTAAAGTTGTTTGCCATAGAGTTTTTCATTATCCATGGACACCAAAACGTTATTGGAGAAGACAGCATTCCTTTTTAGCTTGTCACTAAAGATCTTAGGCGTTGCTGTCATGTAGAGGCGTTTTTTTCCTCGAATAATGCTGTTATCATGAACTTTGATAAATTCAGATTCATGCTTATCTGTTCCTAAAACAATCCCAGTTGTCCTATGGGCTTCATCACAAATGATTAGATCAAATTCGGGTAAATCATATTCCTTTTGCGCATCGGAAATCACTTGAATGGAATGATAGGTCGAAAAGACCACGGTCATCACATCAAGAGAGGTTTTATTGGCTTTACGGGCAAGTTCTTTCGCATCCGTGGTAGCCGGTAAGACGAGATCAGAAGCATCGAGACCAGATTCATCATCATGTTTTCCTTTACGACGCTTGCCCACTTGTGTATCCGAACACACGGCAAAGGAACGCAAGGGAATTTCTGTATCAATGGTCCATTCACGAATTGTTTGTGACATCAAAGCAAGGGAGGGTACCAGAAACAACACACGCTTGCCTTTTCCTGCTATGGTTTCTGCTATCTTAAGACTAGTAAAGGTCTTCCCTGTACCACATGCCATAATAAGCTTGCCACGGTCTGCTTCTTGCAAACCTTCACAAACTTTCTCAAGCGCTTCTATCTGATGATCTAAAAGTTTTTTTTTCGGTTGTTCTTTAAGGACGGCTTGTCCTCTTTCTTTATAAGCCCCCCAATCAATTTGACTGTTTTCTAAATCAAACAGATTAATCTGTTGAATACGAACTTCTTGTCCATCACACGTGTTGTTAGCATTATCACTCCAATTGCTCTCAGTACTATCAACCAAAATACGACGGGTGAATATTTTCTTCCCAGAGGCAGCTATAAAGCTATTAATATCTTCTTTTTTAATGATGTGAGAAGCATCATAGCATTTACATTGAATAGCCGCATAACCTCCTTGATCATGGATTGTAGCGACCAGATCAATACCGATATCACGCCTATCTTCATCATGTTCCTCAGCCCATTCCGAATAAGTCTGAACCTTTTCGTATTCCTGCTTTTGTAAAGGGTCTTCAGAGAAATAATCCTTCACAAGGTTTTCAAACAGCGTTCCTAATTCACGGGGTGATTTTGCCTTTTCACGGTAGAATTCTAAGAGAGAGCGTAGCGTGACTTGTTTATTATCAGACTTAAGAGATTGAAGCATATTATAATAAACTCCATTGGCGTATGGTATGATCAAAGATCACAAAGAAACGGAATGAAGTCTATTAAATTGATTCAAAAGAAATATCGATAACAAAATGAGACAAAAACACACGAAAACTCATAAATTTCTTAAAATTAAATTTTATAAATAATATTTATAAGCAGCAAAATAGTAGAATTTGCTATTTATTTGATGTGTTAATCAAGACAAATGTACTACGTGTTTAAAAATATCATAATGAGTATTTTGATAGGTTTTATCACGAATTTTACAGAGAGGTTTTGTCTGTTTTTACCCCCCCCAAAATACCTACAAAACCCTCTTAAATATATATTAAAGATTGTATTTATGTGTTGCATTTAATATAGGTTGTTTATTTGAAACATTAACTTATTGAAATATAATAACTTTTATTTTTGACTAAAAAATATATATAAAGGGGTGGTAAAAAGAGTACCCACCCCCCCTAAACCTCCAAAACCAATAGATGGGGAATGCTTTGAAGGTTTATTTTATGAATACATCAGTTATATATTTTATCGGAATTGTGATGTCTTATGACTTTTCACTAAAGTATTCCATTCATAATGTATGGTAGGTCGACCGCCTTTAGAGCTATGATCGCTTGCTATTTCACGAATATAGTTACAACGGCATAAAAGCTCTAAAGCTTGCTTAACGGCTCCATTAGCGAAAGGAGCAGGCTTTAAACCACAAACCATCCCTGCTGGTCTCATGAAAAAACTTGGTCGCATCGCTTATACAACCTATCGCGATGCAAAAATTAAACTCCCCCCCCCGAAGATATAGCGGAACTCGCGGCGGAACTTTATACAAACCTGCAAGAGATGGTTCAAGACATCAACGACACGGAAGAAGTCGAGGCAAGTTTCCCTCTTCTTAGGATTCATCTAAAACTCCAAATTGAAAATGAAAAGCACACTTAAAAGCACCATAAAATTCCATCTAAAACATCATTTAAAATGAAAAATTGATATGAAAATCATTTTATATGAAGTATTTCATATAACAATTTGATTTATAACAATATAATCTCATTTAAAATAGATAATCACCAATAGGTGAAAATCTTTTTTGCTTTTTTGGTTATTTTTGGCTGATTTTGCAATGCGCTTCACACTTTATCGGATTTTTTCAAAGGGTCTTCAAAGGCGGTTTTCTGGGCTTTCACAGACTTTTAAAAATTTTTCAAAGGATTTTCAAAGACCTTTCAAAGCTTTCTCTCATTTTTAGGCTCAAATTCCGATTTTTGCTCTTTTTTACCATTTTTTGCAATTTTAGATGTCAAAATCTATTTTGACAAAACACGCATTTAATACTAAATTTTATACATAAAAACAATAAATTATCACGTATTCCTATCTCATCCCACCTAATCCCACTTAGTATAAAACCTAGTGTCAAACTACATTGTCATACAATAATTTTTATTAAAAATGTTCAAAAGCCTATTTAAATGATTGACCTTTGACAAGAATTTTGTAAAAAGCATACTCAATTTGGAGGGGTGGCCGAGCGGTTTAAGGCACCGGTCTTGAAAACCGGCGTGCAGGAGACTGTACCGTGGGTTCGAATCCCACCCCCTCCGCCACAGCTGTAGCTTGTGTAGCTTGCCAGCAGGTTTTGTATATTGTAGCTTGCCAGCGGGTTTTGTATATTTTGACACCTGGTTTTATACCAATTTATTTTGTTTCACATGATTTTTAAGGGGTTCTCAAAGGGTCTTCAAAGACCTTTCAAAGATCATTTAAAGCCTCTTTAATGAGTCTTTATTTTTCTTCTCTTAAAGGTCGCAATTTCTGATGATCCGTCATGAGCAAGAATCGCATTATTTGAGAAGAAGCATGCATAAAATGCTATCTTTTCTTTAACATAAACTGCGTGACAACTTTTCGGTTCTCTGAGACATTATTAAAAAACAAAAGAAGCTTGGAGGAATTCAGTCAACTTGACCGTATTGTGTACCATTGATGCAATAGTGCAATGTTTGCACTATTACTTGTTTGAGGAATTGGGTCAACATTATCCTATTGCTCCTTCAAGGAATAGGGACAAGTTGTCCCAATTGCTCTCTCCCACCCAAAGTGCAAAATTGCACGTTGATCTCAAAAAGCATTACAACTGATCAAAGGAGCAGGTTGCACCTTTGATTTTCTGTTTCTAACATGTTTAGTTTTCTCATGCCTCTTTTCCCTTATCTGATGCCTCAAAGGTGATTTCTGTGATGTATCCGCTTTGCTTTTCATAGCGATGGGTCACGGTTGCAGCCTTCCATGGGCCATTGATTTCGCCTCGAAACCCTTGAAGCAAAAGCGGTTGCCCCGCCATGATTTCAGGGCGCCCCTCAAGACTTAAAGACCCACTGCCCATGGCTCGACAAAGCCTATCCGACTCAGAAGCAGCGGCAGCTTGTGCTTCTTGCTCACAAGGGTAGCACGTTCGCAGACGGCGAATGGGCCCCGTATACCCTGTGCGATGCTTGATAAAATGCTGTTGCCCTTTTGCGCGATCAAAATACCGTGCTTCTATCATGCCATATTGGGTGCGCGGCTCGAGACTAAATTCCCAATGCGAACACTCCTGTTGATGAATTGTCTGGAGGGGGAGATTGTCCCCGCTTAAAAATAAAAACTTATTGTCTTTGATCAAAAAACGCGCCTGCATCCGATCTGCAAGGCGGGTTAAAAAATCAATCGCCGATTGATCTGTACGCACCACATAAGGCAAGGTTTGTTTGGTGAATTTTGGGCTCACCTTTGCTTGATAGCCATGACGTTTGGCAAGGGTCTCAACAATCTCAGCAATGGTTTTATGGTCAAAATGTTCGCTGTCCTGTTCTTTGATCTCCGCACGCATGGAAGCGCTTTTGCCACAAAGGCGTAAAATCTCTCCATCACTGCCCCCACAACTGATCACCGATTCGACAACAAAACGCCCCATAAAGGCACGAATGCTGTTCTCATAACCAAAGGTGACATGGAGTGCACTGTTACTGGAAGAAATCTCTAAATCATTGCCGCTATCATCAAATTCCGCCTCGAATGTATCGGCTTCATTACCCGCATTGTCTGTGATGGTTGCCGTTAAAAGACGTTGGTAAAAAATCTGATGAACAAGCTTCTCCCCCACCCTCACTTCAATAAAGGGATATGTGCGCATTAATCCCATAGCCGTTTAACCACACTGTTCTTTTCTTGAGGTACAAATTCAGGCAGAAAGACTTTTAAACCCCGTGGTAAAAAAGCATCATACCCTGCAATCTCTGGATTAGCCTCCAGTGTGGCTTCTAAATAGCCCCTCAATGACCCAGCTTGCCTTCGGTCTCCTAAAACAGACAAGGCATGGTGATAACAAATGAGGTCTAAACTCATATCCTCAAGTTCGACCACGAGCTGCTTTGCGGGAATCTTCATGAGGTATCCTCCTCTTGATATTGTCCCACTTGATATTGACCTTGCGGCTTGCCCCCATCAAAAAACGGCAACAGGCTAATGGAATAGCGAATACGCCCCGATTGACCAGAGCGGCTAATATAGTCATGGTCTTTCGTGACACTGGTAATCACCACGGATCCAAGCATTAAAGCACTGTAGCTATCATCACTCATCCAACGGATCATCTGAACAGGCTTTGCAGCACGTATGGTTCTGGTGATGGCATCAATGGCAACCCGGTCACCAAACTCTTCTGGAAATAATACCCCGTGGATGGTTTTGGGATCATTGCCATAACCGGTAAATTGCAAACCAGGGGCCCCACCAAAACGCTCTAAGCAAACCCATGAAGCCGAAAACTCTTCCTCAAAAGATTGGAAGTTCAACCAGTCCACATAAAATTGATGTGGTCCCAACATCAGAAAAGGATCTTGCATGCTCCTCCCCTCATTCTGTTCCACCATGCAAGGCATTGGCCCCTGCCCGTTGCAATGCATGACGAACCGCATATCCAGTCGCAATGGGATCACGCGCGCCATTGACATGCACCGTGACATTTTGATTGTGCGTGATGGGGACGCGTTCTTTGTCTTTTGCTTCTGTGAGAGGCGCATTGGCACGACCAGCCCCCGCAAATTGTACAAGTGGCTGAGGCGTTTTGCCTCCTAAAAAACTTGGCAAATAATCTCTTACATCAATCGACCCAATCCACCCCTTTATGCGGTGAGGTAAAGATTTACAAAAGTCTGTCAATTGTGAGATGGTGCCCATAAAACCATTAACAATCCAATCCGCTAAATCTTCTCCGGCTTATTCCATGCTTGCCTTGGCACTATCAGAGAGCTTTTCTTGAGAGAAAAAACGCTTCAACCACTCCCAAAAATTGGAAAGGCTTTGTTTAATCCCCTCCCACAAATCTTCAAAGCTTTGAGCAACAAAGGAAAGTCCTTGTTTAAACTTTTGCCAGTGGGCAGAAAAATCAAAGGCAGAAGCAATGATATTTTTCCAACGGGTGATGGTGCTGGTATCAGCACCAAAAAAACGCATGACGGCTTCAAAGGCACGACCAAAAGCGCGGATTAGCCCCCGTGCAAAGCCTTTGAGAAAGGAGGAAAAGCGATCCCAATATTTCCACAAAGCAAAACCAGCAGCCATAATGACAGCCACAACAGCAGCAATGAGCGCCTCTATAGGGCTAAAAACAGCTCCAACCACAGAGGCTATGCCAGCAGCAATTCCTTCTATCACTGTCCCTATCCAACCAAAAGCCGTAGCAAATGCTGCACCTGAAACCGCAACTCCTCGGAACACAGCCACCAGTAAAGTCATGGGATGCAGAAGACGCAGTGCACTCCCACCAAGCCCTGCCATCAATAAGCCTAAGGAACGACCTGAAGCCAAAAGCCCGAGCCAACTTGCTTTCAGCGTACGGCTAAAAGCCCCAAGTTTGATAAAAGAGCCTAGTAACTGAAGAAGCCCGAGACGTGTGCCAGCGAAGGCAAAGCGCAGCACACGCAAAGCAATATTAAAAGCCATCAGGGTGGCAATGGTTTTAATAATGGCGCTTGTTAAGGCGGGATGAGCATTCGCCCATGCCATAAGAACATTGATAAAAGCACCAACACTTTCCATTAAACTGTTCACATGGGGCAACAAAACCTCACCAATGGTAACCCCTAAAGCCACAACGCGGTTTTGCAACAGTTCAAATTGCCGCATGGCACCGGTTGCTTGTTTGTCTGCCTCTTGTTCGACAGAGCCTTTAAAGACTTTTGGGTCTTTCACATAATCTAACGCTTGCCCTAACAGTTCTGGGTTGCCAACCAATTTAGCAAAATCGCCGGTAAAGTCTCGTCCTGCAATGGCAATCAGCGAACGCATTCCCTGTTCGGATTTGCCCAACACATCAAAAAAACGCACCAAGGTACCGGTAGCATCTTTCTCCAAATCTTCCATAAATTTTTGGCGAGAGAGACCAATATTGGTAAAAGCATCTTCAATATGCTTTCCTCCCGCCTGAATACGGGCACTAATAGAGTTAAAACCACGTGCTGCACTCTCTGGTACAATCCCAGCAGAAATCATCGCCGTCCCAAAGGCTGCGGTCTCACGGGCTGTCAGTTTAAACATGGTTGCCGCACCCGTCGCCCGATTGGTAAAATCAGACACCTCACTTGCCTTGGCCGCCATGTGGTTGGAAAGATGGTTGATAGCATCGCCTAAATCTTCAATGCCTGCTTGATTAAGTTTAAAGACATTGCGCAATTTGGCAAAGCGCTCACCAATCTGGTCCCCCGTCATATCAAAGGCGACCGCGGCTTTGGCGGCATAAATACTAAATGCCTCGAGATCTTGTTCACCAATCCCTGCTTGGCTAGCACTGGTCATCAATTCTAACACTTCACGGGCAGCCAAAGGGATCTTTGTTGAGGTTTCAAGCGCAAAACGACGCAATTCTTTTAAACGATTAAGGGGCGCATCCAGAACCTTCTCTAAGCCCTTCATTGATTGGTCAAATTGCATGGCTTTATAGAGAGGGGCGATTAAGGTTGCCGTTTGGGCCATGGCGCCTACCATGCGCCCACGCGCATGAATATAAGCATTTTGCGCTTTTTCTGTAGATTCCTTCAAGTGCTCAGGATCAAACCACCCTTTAAAATGCTTTCGTGTTTGGTTTTGAAAATGCGCAATATCGAGGCTAAAGGATTTTAAGTCTCGCTTGGCAGAGGCGATCCCCTCTTGCAGATGATTCACAAAACGGACAACAAGGGAAACATCCATGAGCGTATTTTATCCTAACATTTGGCTTTCATATTCTTGTTGTTTCAAGCGCACTAATTCTTCGCGATAGGAAATCACTTCCAGCCAATCCATCTGATTGATCTCTAGAGCCGACCAGTGGTAATAAAGGGCTAGTTCTGCTCCAAATTGTCCGGCATAGGGGATTGGTGTTTGGGAAAAAAAGCAAAAAAAACCTTAAAAACGGCCATAAGATCAACAATATCAAGACGATTAATCAATTCAACAGATTCATGAGACATCTCTGCCAGAAGCGCGGCGATTCCTTCCATGGCTTCATGGGTAAATAAAGCCTCACAAAGCTTGGAAATAAGAACATCATTGCTCAAAGGTATTTTATCTTCTTCTACAGCGGGCAAAAGTAACTTTGCCAGCTGTGGTCCAATCAACACGGCTAATTGGCGTGCTTGCTTGAAATTTGGGCGATAAAAGATCAATTTCTGCCGTGTTGATTCTTTGCCATCCTTGTCTTGATAAACAAGAGGAACCTGCAATTCCACCTCAACACTTGTTTGTAAACTTGTCATGATCAATTCCTATAAATTAAGTATAGAGCGGCGACGCCCGCCGATCTCTTGTCCATTGCGCACCAGCCAACCGCCCCGTTTAAAGGAAAAGCGGTGCAAAACAGAACCATCCCAAAATTCTGTGTAATCCCAAACATTCTTGATCTCGCAATCATAGCCTGTGGCTTTTCCAGCCGTTAAGCCTTCGCTATCGACTTTAACCAAGCGTCCTGTAACATCAATGGAATGTTCATGCTCGCGCCCATCTTCTTCAGACACCACATGTTTTTTGCCGGTAAATTTATGACGAAGACCAGGAGGACCACCAAAGATACCGATGATTTCGGGCGTGTGACTGCGGATTTTCATTTGTAAATTTAAAGCTTTCACACCAAGACCACTCACATCAATTTGCATGTCAGAGCCCCCTGGTTGATAGGTTTCGGTGATTTCTTCCAACGTGGGAAGTTTGAGTGTCTCAAGATCAAGATGGAGATTGACATCATCATCAACAATCAGGGTAAAACCACGAACAATTCTTAAAGTCATACATCACTCCTTGCTGCTTTGCGATAACTGTCAAGCGTATCACCAAAAGCATAGGTCATTTTATTTTGGATATCTTCAGCGAGCCGATTAAAGTAAGCGTCATTGCGCCGGCTTCCAAAGCTTAAATCTTCGAGAGGAGGAACTTCTTCTGCATCAAATTCCACGCGCAATTTTCCCAGTTGTAAATTGCTGTTTGAATTTAAATCACGCTCAAACCAAACGCGTCCTCCTAAAAGCGCTCCACGCGCAATCATATCATCAAGAAACTGTGTGAGGCTGCGCGTAATGGCAATGACATGTTGCCGGTCAGATTCTCATCATTGGCCCAAGGACGCAAATTGTTAATGATGGTTTTTTCCAAAGCTGCACGGGTACGCACCACATTGACAAAGCGCCAGAGTGGATCACTCGAGGTGGTGTGATTGCCCCATAAAATGCGCCCATTGGCTGCCATTTGCCCATGGGCATTTTGGCTAAGCCGGGCGGGAAGAAAGGTGGCAATATCAGCTTGATTGAGACGATTTGCCTCATGATCAATTTCCCCATCAAAATAGCTAATGGGGCGCGCTGTACCTAAAATACCTTTGACATCTTGGTTAGAGGAGGACCAAAAAACACCTCCCCTTTGCTTGTCCCGTTTGATAAACATAGCAGCAGCAAAAGCGCTTGCCGGTTTGATACTTTTTTGTAATTTCAAATATCGAATCTATTCAAAAAAACGCGTATTTAATGATAAAGAATAGCTATAAAACAATAAATTATTGCATATTCCTATCTAATTCCATTTAGTACAAAATACTGTAAAACTACAGCGACATATTATCCTATCATTATAATTTGTTTTGCTCTACCACTATACAAGTATAATTGATTAAATATACACTCTACATATAATATTATAACATTAAAAGTTGTATTTTTGTTTAAATTTTACTTTTTTATCTTGTCATACAAATAAATATAGATTCCTTATTGAGAGATAAATTTGAGCAGCGAAATTAAACATCGTAATAAATATGCCTATAATAATTTAATAAATATTTCTGAGGAAGATAATTGCATGCGGCTAGTAAACTATACTTAGCAAATTTATTTTTTCTCCAATGCATAGGGTTATTCGCTATCTTGTCTTTTTCTTAATTCTGTAACAGGAACACCACCTATTCCCCAATTATCTGTATCCACTTCATCAATTAAAACAACAGTAGTTTTTGGATTTTTATTCAAAACATTGACTAATAATTGCGTTACTCCTTCGATTAGGAGTCGTTTTTGTTCAGAAGTAATCCTTTCATTAGTAATTTTAATGTTTACGTAAGGCATAGAATCTCCATATTTTATAGATATTAAACAAAGAAGGTTAGATGAATGAACATGAAAAGATTAAACAATAATATATAAGAGATAGTATTTAAAAATGCGTATCGAACAGAAAAATATGCAGATTGTTAGGTGCAAAAAGAATGTTTATTAATACAGGAAAAAGAGGTAAGCGGCAATAAATAAACAAATTCAAACTAAATAATCTATAGCTCCACAAGCAATCGATGACTCTGGCAAGGAAAATTAACAACATGAAAAGAATATAACCATAACGTTGCCAAACAAAGAAATCAATACGACACAAAATTACACGCTCCGTGATATACAGAATGCCTGTCATTAATGCGATGCTTTCAATGAAGAGTGAATGTTTATGCAATACTACCTCTTTTCCAAAGGCAATACTGACAAATTCCGGAAGAAAAAAAGAGTGCTAAAGCACCACAAATAATGGAAAATACAATAGGATGTGGACTAAACTGTAGAAAGCTTGCTAACAGAGATCCTAATATTTGACCAAAACCATAAGTTAAAGTAACCAATCCAAGCAGATTTATGCTAAACGGTGCATGTAAATGCTTAGCTAATGGCATAACCAAAGAGGTTGTCCCCATAAAGGTAAACCCAAACCCTATGCAACCAAGAACTATCAGTACAGGAAACTGGCTGAAAAGCGTTAACAATACACATCCTCCTTGGATAAGCAAATTGAGCATCAAGCAACGTAATATCCCCCACCGATGTACTGCCCATAACCAAACAAAACAACTAGGAATAATAGCTATTCCAACCAGTGACCATAAATGATTAGCCAATAGTTGGAAATGAAATGTTTTCACCATCAAAGGCAGATATGTCGCAACAATGATATAACCAATCCCAGCGAACCCATAAAGCAAAGCAAGTTCCCACCAAATAATATTTTCTTTTGCCAATGATTTATGAAAAGAAAATTGTGTTTCATCAACATGACGTGGAAACAAAATAAATAGCAAAAGTAACAATATAAAAGATATGCAACCTGCTCCAAGCCAAATATTTTGCACACCCAACGACTTGTACAAAGCAATATTAACGTATTCATTGCCCAATAGAATACCAGCTCCTACACCTGCATAAAGCGAAGCGATAACTCGCACATTGTGGCTATATTGCATAACTGTAATAGAACCAAAAATCATCATTGCCGCACTCCCAATACCAGCAGCAAAGCGGATTAAAATAACCAAGTAAAAATTTGTGATAAATGCCATGGCAACAATAAGTACACTCGTCATTATGGCTGCACCTAATAATATACAAGGGGCAAAAGATATCTTTCCAATTTTACTAAACGAAAAGAATATACTCCCAACTAAATAGCCACCATAGTTAGCGCTGGCTATATAAGAAAGTTAATTAAAAGTAAACAATCCCTCATCCAACATAACTGGCAATACCGGTGTATAGAAAAATCGCCCGAGCCCCATCCCTAAAACCATAATAACCATACCAAATGCAGCGATTTTAAAATAATTCAAACCTTGATAATTATCTTTTTCCCCCATTACCCTCATTCCCTTAACTGGTATCCCCTTCCACCTGCATTTTATCTCATTGTAATAGCAATTATTTCAAAGAATAAAATCAGATAATTAAAACAAGTAGGGCAACAAACTAATAATCGATTGTCAATAGCAATAGATGAATTAAACCTTGTTTCCTCGTTTTATACGAGGCATGTATGATGACATTTTTCACAAAATTTTTTATTTTAAAACAATCGTGGCTAAAATTCTCTTATTGAAAAACACAATTATAACATCAAAAAATTGAATAAAAGGCAATATAAGAGAAATCTACCTCTTAAAAGCATTCATCAGTATGCACATGATCCGCCAATAAATACTAAAAGCATGAAAACAGAAAGAAGGGGCCCTTAATTGTATTATGATGCATACTCATACTTCAATTATGAAAAAAGATGTTGTTTACACAATTACATCTTTCCTGTACAAAAAATGTAAAATTTGGTGGTCTCCTATGATTAATAATATTTACTGCGTTGGACTCAATTATATTAAACATATTCATGAACTGGGTAATGTTGTTGAAGATGAGCCTGTTATATTCAGCAAACCAAACAGTTCACTCATTTTAGGAAATAAAATTTATCTTCCTGTTTTTTCTAAAGAAATACATTTTGAAACTGAAATTGTGCTAAAAATCTCAAAGGATACTTTTATGGTCGATGAGATAGAAGCTCAGAAATGCTATGATGCTTTAGCAGTAGGTCTTGATCTAACAGCGAGAGATTTGCAAACAAAACTGAAAGAGAAAAAACTTCCTTGGCTTTTGTCTAAAGGATTTAAAGGAGCAGCATATGTCTCCAACTTTATAAACAAGGAAAAAATAAACAATCCAATAACTTTTGAAATGAAACTAAATGGTAAAACTGTGCAACTTGGCAATACGAAAGATATGATCTTTAGTTTTGAAAAAATAATTTCCTTTTTAAGTCGCTACATTCAGTTGAAAAGTGGAGATATAATATATACAGGCACTCCACAGGGAGTGGGTAAACTTTCTTCATTTGATAACATTGAATTATATCTAAAGGATAGATTAATTGCAGAATTAGAGGTACAATGAATTAGCAAATACTAACCTTGTTTTCTCTTATTATTTAGTCATCTTACTTAAGAGCAACTTAAGCGTTCTATAATTGATATTTTAATATAATGAGTCAACAAGGCTAAAGAAAAAGATATTCATGTTACAAGATTGTATACAATAATATATGGGGGATTTTCATATGAAATATGTCAGTAATTATTCTCAACAATAGTATGCACTATTTTTTAGGAAACTTAATGGGAATCTTTTATTTATTATATAATAAAAAATCGCTTAAATTTAAAAGAAAACATATAAAAAATAGAAATAATGCCAAAGATAAAATTTAAATCAATGGTATGAAGTGGTTTTATAGCGCCAATACTCACTGTCTAAATTAAAAGGTAAAAAAGGGATAATCTATCATCCTGATTAATACAATATTTTATAAGGTGATAAGCATATTATCACTTATATATATAATAATTC
>NZ_JAIFRO010000004.1 GCF_019659805.1 Bartonella raoultii
CGTCAGTCGTGTACAACACCCACCAGCAACACCAACCACCAGCAACACCACCCACCAGCAACACCAACCACCAGCAACACCAACCACCAGCAACACCAACCACCAGCAACACCAACCACCAGCAACACCAGCCACCAGCAACACCAGCTACCAGCAACACCAGCTACCAGATTGGTTAAAAACCATAAAAGCACATTTTTTGTTGACAAGACATTAAAAATCATCTTTAATAGTGTATGCGGTAGGGTTTTTTTTGCGTCTTCATTTCACTTTTATAATCTATGAAAAAGGAAAGCCTTTTAGGGGTTTTTTTGCTTTTTAAAAAGATGTATTCTTACAAAATGCAAAAATATAAAAGCTGTTTTCCATAACAGATATTTTCCTTAATCCTTTATAAGGCACTTCCAGACAGTTTTTATAAGTATCTGCACACTAAAAGTTTTTAAAAAAACTGAGTACGTAAAAGAATTTTTTCTTTGGGAATTTGTAAAAACAAATTGAGGAACTGCTTCTAAAAGCTTTAAGCCAAAAGGCGTGTATCCTCTTTGAAAAACGAGATTAAATTTAACAGAAACAGAAAAGAAACTGCTTTTTAGCATAGAGAAAAAGAACTGTGAAAATATAAAGCTGTTCTTCCACGAGAAGATTCTTTTTTATATTGGAATATCCATCATCAGAAAACATTTAACGAGACGCATTTCAATACTCTATTATAGAAAACCACCCTGTCTTGTGGTTTATCTTTGCAACATCACATTTCTCTTCTCATTTTGAGAGATGAGAAAAACGCTTAAAATATATCACACAAGCCTCACCTTACGTGAGGCTTTTTTTATGGAGAAGTTTATGCGAAAAATATTGAAAGAAGGGCTTGCACTTATTAAACAATGGGAAGGTTTGCGTTTAAACGCCTATCAAGATACCACGGGTGTCTGGACAATCGGTTATGGACATACCAATGCAGCCGGAAAACCTTTTGTTCATAAAGACATGACAATCACAGAAAAACAAGCAGAAGATATTCTGCGTCAAGACTTACAACGTTTTGAAAACACGGTTGAAAAATTGGTTAAGGTTTCTTTAAATGCTTGGCAATTCGCAGCATTAGTATCCTTTTGCTATAATGTAGGAACAAAAGCATTTTCCAATTCCACATTGTTAAAAAAACTGAATAAAGGTGAATATGAAGCTATTCCTGCTGAATTACAAAAATGGACCAAAGCAGGAGGCAAACGTCTTGAGGGTCTTGTTCATCGTCGTGCAGCTGAGGCAGGATTATGGGCCAAACAATCTTATATTTCTCCCAATTATCAAGCAGTAGAAACGAAAGAAAAAGCAAGCCGTTTCAAAGCAGAAGCCCTTGCACCCATTATAGGATCTTGTTCTGGACTTGGAAGCTTATTGACCGGCAACGGTCCCATCCAATGGGCATTAGCAGTGATTATGATTTTAGCAGCATGTGCTGGTTTTATTTTTGCGACAAAACGCTTTCAGGAACAACGCTTATGATAAGCTGGATTAACAAAAACTTCATGATAATGGGTGGGGCTTTCGCCGCTTTTTTTATCATTTTAAGAAAAGCCTTCACTCTTGGAAAGAAGGCTGAACAACAAAAACAAACAGAAAAAGCTTTAAAAGCAGCAAAAATGAGATTTGAGGTGGAAAATGAAATTAACCTCACAAGTGATACTGATGTGCGTAATAAGCTTTCTGAGTGGATGCGCGACCAATGAATCTTCTTCTTGTGTTGGGTGGTTGCCCATTTATTTAGAGAGAAGAGATATTCATGTCATCAGCCCTAGCTTAGCCAGAGAAATCTTAAAACATAATAAGCAAGGTGAATATTTATGCGGGTGGAAACATACTGAAAAACAACAGCACATTCCATAAAGTTTAAAGACGGCCATAAAGTTTAAAGACGGCCATAAAGTTTAAAGAAGGAGAAAAAGAAATGCTTCAACAAAATGAAACTTTCCTCACACAATGTAAAAAAGCATATCACATAACTTTTTAAAGCAGTATATACGCATTATGCAACAATTAAAATGCAATAAATAATACATTTTGAATAGATATTAAAATAAACAAGAAGAGTGATACTGATGCATATTCTACGCACTTTGTGTAGATATGTCATCAAAAACCATTCTTCTTGTGTTTGTTTTGTGCTCATTTTTTTGAAACAAAAGAGAGGTCAGTATCATCCATTCAAGCTTAACAAGAGAAATCTGCAACCATAATCAGCAAAGTCATATTTAGAGGGGTGAAAGATGATGAGAAAAAAAACGAAAAAACGTGTAGAGCTTACAGAAGCAGAAAAAGAAATGCTTCAAGAAATGATCCTTACCTACCAAAGTGTAAAAGTGATGTCTCGCTGTATGAAATGGCTTATATTTATTCTTTTTCTCTTTATTCTTGACTTTGCCCGTCTTATAGATGCGCTAGATAATGTTTTTATCCATTTAAAACAATGGTTTTTAAAACATTAAAACCTCTTTTCTTTAAATTCGTATTTTCTTAAAAGCGTATTTCATTAAAAATAGATTTTCTTAAAAGCGTATTTAAATAAGAGAAATGTCATGGAGAAAAGCGCTTTGCTAAAATATATAAAAATATTTGAAATTTTTTATAAGCAATGAATTAAACTGTGCCCCAAACCCGTTTAATAAAATATTTAAATGTATATAAGTATAATCTATATAGTATTATTTTATTTCCTGTATTAAAAATTAGTTATGGATTTTTTAATACAATTTATATATAGTGCGTTCCGCATTGAAACAAAATTGGGGATTTTCATGAAAAGAAAATATTTAATGACAATATCGCTTGCCACATTAATGGCAACTTCAGCAGCACATGCAGCTGATACTCTTATTTTTCCAAGCAGCACAGAAAGTGTTTCACCACCTTATACAACACAAAGTATTTCACCAAGTTATAAAGCAGGAAATAGATCTCCGGTTATTATTGACCTTCCTTTTTCTTGGTGTGGTTTTTATATTGGAGGAAAGGTGGGGGGTTTTTCTGATCACACGAGCGTCAGCCACTTTAAAAGTGTAAACCTTGAAAAATGGGCTCCAGCTGATAAGAATTTATTTTCTAAATCTTTAAAATACAATGCAAGCCTTTATACAGGTTATAATTTTGATATCGGAGATAATTTCATTATCGGTGTTGAAGCAGATATCGCCTTACCAATTCGGAAAAGCAAAAAATTAGAAAAGGAACAAAAAATTCTCAACGAGGGAGATTTAAATTCTATTAAAAATGTTTTTGAACAAGCTGAAATTCCAATTATACAACCAACAACAGAGGGTGAAACAATCCCGAATATTAATGATATTGTTGTAAGCAATACGACTTTCAAAGAAGAAGTATCTGGTAGTATACGGATGCGCATAGGCTATAATTTAAACCGTATTATGCCCTATATTTCTGGTGGTGTTGCCTTGTCAAAGCAGCAATATATTATGTCCATTTTGTCAAAATCTCACGAAACACAAACGAGAGTATTTGCTTCTGGCGATGTCATAAATGATACAAAAAAAGTCTTTGGCTATACTGTGGGTGGTGGATTTGATTTTGCAATGACGAATAATATTATTTTTCGCACAGAATATAGTTACTTAGATTTTGCAAATGACAACAATACATTTGCAGAAGATAAGCTTAAATTATACTATAAGACGCATAATATGCGCATGGGTATTTCTTATAAATTTTAAGAGTATAAGCGAGCATATTTTTAAAAACCCTGTTTTTAACAGGGTTTTTATTTGTAAAACAAACATTTTCTTATAGCTTTTCTTTTCTCTCCCCTTATGTTGCAAACAAAAAGAGAGCAACGCATCACATTTTCCAGCTTAAATAAACGCTATAGGAATGATGATTGAAAATTTCTGTCTTACTGCTTGTACTCTTGTACTCATGTTCAGAAAGTTACTACAAACAGTTTAAAGACATCTGGCTTTTCTTAAACACTTCTTGTTTATCAGGGCTGTTGTGTAGCAAAAGCATCATTTTTACAAGACAAATACGAAGCAAAACGAAAAGTCACAAAATTCTATCCTTAACACCATTGATGTTGTTTTATTCCCCATTTAATCACATTACAGAAAAACACATAAAAGCACTCTCGCAATTTTATTTTCTTATTTCCAACACTCTTGGCAAGAGATATGGCGCATCCTTTTTCAGAAAGCAATTGTTTTAAAAAAATGAGCATCTTATAAAAACTCTCAAATTCTTTTATGCTTTATGTCTTCCCTTCTAAAGAGAAGGGGAAAAGCAGAAATTATTTCATTGGACTGAAAAACCAACAGCCTTGATGTGTGCACTCTTTTGATAAGCCATAGTCCAACCCCATCCGCATATTTACCCTTAGACAAGTTTTTACGGATAATCTCTCACGCGTTCTTGTTTTCCTAGTCACTATTCACACCACCTTTTGAATCACGCTTTTGGCGGATTCATCAGCTCTCAAAACCGTATGTAAAAAACAATCACTGATCAGTGAAATAAGATAAACAACGATATCAAGTGATATGGTAGAAAATATCTGATACCGCAGAGAATATCAAAGTGGTGCGGGTGGTCGGACTCGAACCGACACTCCTCTCGGAACCAGATTTTGAGTCTGGCGCGTCTACCAGTTCCACCACACCCGCACACTATTGTCATAGCAGGATAAGTTTTCCTATTGCTTCTTTGCACTATATGAAGAAGGAGAGATTCGTCAACATCAGACTTCTCACTTTTTAAAGAATTCGTATTATTTTTCACTCTACTGGTTTATAAAACAATGATCTGCTTAATTGACAAGGGCAATATCTCTTTAAATTTATAGACTATCCTTTGTAAAGTTTTTACCTCTTAGACTTATGAAAATCTTTATGCTATTAAAAACATTAAAGCTTTGGACGGTTTCTTTAGCAAATCGACGCACTGCGCCTCATTGGCTTGGTTTTATTGCTTTCATTGAAAGTTCTATTTTTCCCATTCCAGTTGATGTTTTATACATTCCGATGGCCCTTGTTCGCCCTTCTCGCGCTTATTTTTATGCTTTTATTGCCACGCTATTCTCTGTTTTAGGGGGTATATTGGGTTGGTTTATTGGTCATTTTGCTTATGAGAGTCTTGCCAAACCGATTTTAGAATTTTACGGTAAAGTTGAAAGTTTTGAAGCTCTGCAAAACGGTGCAACATTAGAATTTCTCCTCATGTTATTGGTTATCTCAGGTCTGATACATCTTCCTCCCATTAAAATTGTGACAATTTTGGCAGGTGTAATGCGTGTTCCCCTTGAACTTTTTATTCTCAGCTGTATCTTTGCGCGAGGAGCACGTTTTTACCTTCTTGCATGGCTCATAAAACATTTTGGGCGTCAAGCAATGAATTTTCTTGCCCAGAACTTTAAATGGATTATTCTGGTTGGTTGCATAACACTCCTATTGGTTTATGGTATTTTCATAGCTTTTGTGAAAAAACACCTTCTATTATAAGGAACATGCGCAATGGTACGTGTTTTGTCTTCTAAGCATATTTTGAAGCAACATTTTTATCTTGAACCAAGTAAAAAAGAACAAAGTTTGTGGGCTTTTTTTCTTGCTTTTTGTTTATCTGCTACATTAGGCTTAGCGCTGGGCTTTGAGCATATTGGAGGCTATCTTCCTTGTGATTTATGCCTCATTGAACGTTTACCCTATTATGGGGCCATACCCTTTTTGATTTTAGCAGGTTTTGGAGCATTATTTTTTCGCTTATCTTTTTGGGTACAACTCTCATTTTTATGTGTTTTTGTCTTAATGAGTATCAGCCTTATTTTAGCGCTCTATCATGCAGGTGTTGAATATGGTTTTTGGCCTGCTCCTTCCAGTTGCAGTTTAAGCGCCGTCAAGAGAACAACAGATGTCAGCCAATTGTTCAACCGATTAAACAGCTTGCATCCTCCTTCTTGTTCTGAAGCCTCCTTACGTGTTTTTTCTCTCTCATTTGCCGGTTGGAATGTCATAGCTAGTCTATTTTACGCACTGACGAGCTTTTATATTGCCTCCAAAGGACTTCTTTCAGGTTCTAAAAAACTATAACCATAAAAGAAAAAACAAACAGCCTTATCTTCCTATTCTTTATCCCCTCATTTGCCATCTCAATCCTGTAGTAAAACCTCTTTCATCACTCTTTTTTCTTTCAAGCCACAGCACATAGTTCCTGAAATCTGACAAAATCCTCCAGGCAAAGAAAACTCTAGAGGTCATTTCTCTTCTATTCTCTTTATAAACCTTCATTTTTAAAGCTTAATTTTCTTTACCCGTGATTTTATGGGCTATAAGCACCACTGCTTTTCTTTCACATAAACAGCTTTTTTTGAATTCTTCACTTTTAGATTGACTTTCGCTTTTTTACCCCTATATTTTAGAACAATTCTAAAGTGCAGGGGTAGAGAAGATGTTGAAATTATTTTTTTCATTTTTACAACATGAAACTCTGTCCTTTCATTTCATAAAAAAAAGACTTACACGCACGCCTAAAACAAAAGAGCAAGATACAGCCTTTTATTTAGGCTATGCAAAAATTTTACAGCCTTATTCTTGTAAGCAAATAGCCTCCCTTACTGTAATAGGTATTCAAGAGCTTGAAAATTATAAGAAGATTATTTCCCGTATCTTCTCACACCCGTGGAAGAATAACGGATTCATGATGCAACCACCCTTCTTTTACAACAAATAAGCACCCTTATCATATGAATACACAACATTCTCACACAACAACACATCAAGCCGTAAAAAAGCCTTCAAAAGCCGAAAAACAAACCCTTTTAACTTGGATTCAACCCGGTCTTGCAGGGTTAATGGATGGCTCAGTCTCGACCCTTGCGCCTATTTTTGCAGCAGCCTTTGCAACGGGTGATACCCATCAAACTTTTTTGATAGGGCTTTCTGCTTCAATTGGAGCAGGACTTTCAATGGGATTTACAGAAGCAGCCCATGATGACGGTAAATTATCAGGCCGTGGTTCTCCCTTTAAAAGAGGCCTTGCCAGCGGTGTGATGACAGCGCTTGGAGGGTTAGGTCACACACTTCCTTATTTGATCCACTCTTTTTACATTGCAACGATTATTGCTTTTATCATCGTTTTTTTTGAGCTATGGATTATCGTTTGGATTCAAAATAAATTCATGGCAACACCTTTTTGGCGCGCATCTTTACAGGTTATTATTGGCGGAGCTTTGGTGTTTGCGACCGGTATTTTGATTGGCAGCATCTAAAATAAACAGATAAAGATAAAACACTTCATTTGCAAAGAGCGCAGAGCATCTCCTCAGGATCCATGCTCAAGATCCCAAAGAAATTCCTTTCATTGCATATTTTTTATCGGCATAGCGTGTGCATTATCGACAACTTCAGCACGCACCATACATTTTTTATGCACACTAAAAAATATAAGCCTTGGGGACAATTGCTCTTCATAAACTTTTATTGACTTGTTTTGTAAAACGCTTTTGATAGAGTTGTTCTTTATGTTTGATCCATTTTATACTTTGAAAAGAGTTTACCCCATGCCCGATAAGCAAAGCAATATGTCTCTCACGCATCAAGAAAGTTCTTCGTCCTCTGCTCTTTCTTCTCACCTTTCAAACACTATGACTTTATTTGTCGAATCTCTCGAGCATGGACAGGGTTTAGAGCTTCCTCACTATGCGACAGCGGGTTCTGCTGGTCTTGATCTACGCGCAGCACTTGCGCAAGAAGAAACACTCGTCCTTTCCCCTGGGCAGCGTGCACTTATTCCAACAGGTCTCATTTTTCACTTATCTCCAGGCTACGAAGCACAAATACGTCCACGTTCTGGTCTTGCCTTAAAGCACGGTATTACATGCCTCAATACGCCCGGAACAATTGATAGCGATTACCGTGGAGAAGTTAAAGTTCTTCTCATTAATTTAGGACAAGAAGATTTTGCCATCCAGCGTGGCATGCGCATTGCTCAAACTGTCATTGCACCTGTTCTTCAGGTCCATGTTCGCGCCCTTGAATCAAATCAAAAGTCTTCCCTCCAAACATCCAACGATACAGACATTCGCGGGGCCGGTGGCTTTGGCTCTACAGGTCAAGACTAAAAAACAAGAACCCAAAAATCTCCCCTTTACCCGTTAGGCGCAATGCCTTCTCGCACAGAGGAACCTATCACCTACAGCACGTGATGCACACATCTCTACCGAAAACAGTGGTTTCCACAAGACCCGCAATTTCATTGACTTATAGAAGCAACACCGCAGCCCCTTTACCCGTTAGGCGCAATGCCTTCTCGCACAGAGGAACCTAGCACCTACAGCACGTGATGCACACATCCCTACCGAAAACAGTGGTTTCCACAAGACCCGCAATTTCATTGACTTATAGGAGCAACACCGCAGCCCCTTTACCCGTTAGGCGCAATGCCTTCTCGCACAGAGGGACCTAGCACCTACAGCACGTGATGCACACATCTCTACCGAAAACAGTGGTTTCCACAAGACCCGCAATTTCATTGACTTATAGGAGCAACACCGCAGCCCCTTTACCCGTTAGGCGCAATGTCTTCTCGCACAGAGGAACCTATCACCTACAGCACGTGATGCACACATCTCTACCGAAAACAGTGGTTTCCACAAGACCCGCAATCTCATTGACTTATAGGAGCAACACGCGCTTTTGTTGCAACAGTGGCTGATTTTTGCAATCCCATCAGCCCCACTTTCGTGTATCCTGCCGTTCGTATGGTATTTAGTAAATCTATAACAGCACCATAATCAATTTCGCTATCAGCTTTGATTAAAATTTTTGTCTCTCGATTTTGATTTGTTTCCTTCAACAAGGTTTCAATAAATGCTGTTTGAGAAACAAGATGATCTCCCACATAAAGAGAACGGTCTTTTTGCAAAGTCACATAAAGAGGTTCATCTGGCTGAACCGCGGAATCTGCTTGGGTTATAGAAGGAAGCTGAACAGGAATAACAGATGTTGCCAAAGGCGCTGCAACCATAAAAACAATAAGCAATACCAACACAACATCAATAAAAGGGGTCACATTGATTTCACTGTGCAACCCACCTTCCTCTGTTTCCCAATGATCATTAAAGTTTGCTTTCATTTTTTATGACTTTTCTGTTGTCTATGTTTATCGAGTTCACGACTCAAAAGTCTTTCGAGAGCAGCAGCAATATCGCCTAAATCATTACGATAACCACTCAGAGCACGCATAAGTCCATTATACATCACAACAGCGGGAATAGCTACAAAAAGCCCGATAGCTGTTGCAAGGAGTGCCTCGGCGATTCCAGGTGCCACCACATCAAGTCGTGTTGTTTGGGATTCAGCAATTCCAATAAAAGCGTTCATAATTCCCCACACGGTTGCAAAAAGTCCAACAAAGGGAGCAAGTGCACCAATAGTTGCAAGCACAGCACTTCCACATGCAACACGGCGCGTAGCAGATAACAAACAGCGTGATAAAAGTGAATGCACTCTTTCTTTTACGCCTTCATTCATATCGCGAGCAATATCTTCAGAGCGTTCATTTTCTTCATAGAAAAGAACCTCTTCATGAAGAAAAGTTTGCGTGGTTTGTCTTGCACCTGTTCTTTCATGCGTGCCTGCACTTCCTCCTTCTGTACCAAGAAAATTCACTTGTTGTGTTGAAAGATAAATTTCTTTGAGAACTTCTTTGAGAAAGACCACACCAGCACCTTTACTTTCTTTCAAGCTAGCTGCCAAACGTGTAAGGGTCTGAGCATTAAGAATCAATTGAAGTTCTTTTCTTACTCTTCGTTTTGCCAGAGTAATCTCAACAATTTTAACAAAAGCAATCGTCCAAGAAGCAAGAGAAGCCAGCAACAAAAGAACGATAACAGATTTCACCACAAAATCAGCGGCCATAAACATAGAAAAGGGGGAAAGATCATGCGTTATCGCGATAGCAGATGTATTGTTAAAAGGTACCGTCTCAGATTCCATCTCTGTCTCACATTCTTGGGGTCTTTTCTTTTTGATCTTACAGTCGTACCACCACCCCGCATAGCATGTCTTTTACCATGCCACTTCCCCCTTAACGCTACTTCGCAAGCAATTTAAGAAATAAAAGTTGATTTATCAAGTATAGTTTTATTTCAACAAGCATCTCTTTCAAGAGGAACCCTCCAAGAAATTTTTTGTTAAACGCTATCAATGAAAAGAAATTTTTTGTTAAAGAACGTATATATTGCATAAAATACAACATTGTACCCTATGATCATAATCTTATAAAAGATTACTTTATAAGATTAATAGATTCTTTCATCCCTGATGAGTCGTTGTACGCAATATAGCCAATTTTTCTTTTCTCTTTTTTCATTTTCAAGTGAAAAGAATATTTTTATCAGCAAAACCACTTAGCCAATCAGGCAAGATTTATTTGGTCTGCTTGTATTTTTTTCTAAAATATTTTTCAAGAAACGCAAAGCATATAAATTTTAGATCAAAATGGAACGAAAAAAACCATTTAACGTTATGCAAGCAGTGAAAATTTTATTCCCATGCAAATAATCACTGTAAAAATAGCCTAAAATGGATAATGATGCCTAAGAGAGGGAAAGAACATCATGACAAATAATAAAGCAACAGAAAAAAATAAAACAACAGCAGAAAAAGATCTTCAAGAGCAATTAGAGAAATTACGCAAAGAACTTTCAGGCGTCACCTCAACATTGACAGATCTTGGAACCAATAAATTAAACACAGCAAAAACAAAAGCAGAAAAACTCTATAATGCTGCGAAAGAAAGCAGTGAAGACGTTATATCGCAAGCAAAAGAAAAAATAGGCGATTTTGAACAAACCATGAACCAATGTATTCAAAAAAATCCTGGTAAAAGCGTTCTACTTGCAGCAGGCGTTGGTTTTATTCTTTCACAATTATTGCGTCGTTAAGCCATGCATAAACTTATTACGCCTGTTTTAAACCATCTTGTTGGTGGGGGGCTAAAAAGTACTGTCAAGCAAGTTCGCCTTCAAGCAATTTTTTGCGGGATCATTGGCGTTTCCTTGTTCATGGCTTTGGTCTTTTTATGCGTTATTGGTTTCCTTGCTCTTTGCTTGGTCATGAAACCTCTTGGAGCAGCCAGTGTGCTGTTTTTTATTTGGCTTTTTCTCGCAGGATTGAGTGCTCTTATTGGTCGCATTTTAAAAACGTCACAGCGTTATGAACAACAAAAGAAAGAAGAGGAACAACGCCATCAACTTATGACACAAACAACCCTTTCCAGCCTTGCCTTGCTTGGAAAGCATTTGCCTTTTGCAAAATTAAGTGTCCCAATCCTTGGACTGACAAGCTACTTTCTGTGGAAAAAAGAGAAAAAAGACCGCTTTTCAGATTAAAATATGTAATGTTGCCGTTACCCCCTAGGTGTTTTCTTTTCTCATAAAGAAAACACCTTTTTTGTTTTATCCCCCTTTGTTTTATCCCCTCTTTTGCCGCGACCATAGGCCTTTTTCCCAATATAGTCTTACAAACACTTCACCCCTATTCTTAAAGAATTGAAAACAAAAGTTTAAACCACCTTCACCATTCTCTTATAAAGAATGGCGTTTCTTTAATTACCAAATATGCACTCTTTTTACTCTCTCTAAAGCGAGAGAATTTTTCCCATAAAATTCTAACGATAAAGCGTAATTTTTCTTCTTGTATACTCTTCTTCTTTTGTACAAGGAAAAAAATTTTGCATAAAGCAAAAAACGCGCTTCCAATTTTTTCCTTGCCTTAAAGACCCCTTAGAAAAACGCTCCTCTCATGCCAGCACACAGGATTTCTCTTGAAAAGCAACGCCCCTTTCTCAGATAGGTTTCTAAAGCATTTCCTCAAGAACCATACGCATACCTGCCCACAATTCATCCTCTAACAATTCAGCTTAAACTTATATTTCAGCCGGTGATAATTTTGCATTCCAACCAATAACGAACGCCTATTTTCACAACACGGATCACTGAATGTATTTTTTGCAAAAGTGATATAACACATCATTTTGCAAAACCTCTTCAAGCTTTTGGGGATTATCAAAATCTGTATGAGCGATTACACATTTTTTATCAATTTCCCCCAATTTAAGATTTTTTAAGGGAGGCATTCACTTTTGAAAGCACATCATGATGTGTAATCACATCAATCATCTGTGTTACCACCGCCTTTATGAGCTCTCGTTCATCACCTTCAGCCATGATTCGGATCACAGGTTCTGTTCCAGAAGCGCGAATCACCAATCGTGCATTTTTTCCCAACTGCTTTTTGGCTTGATTTATTGCCTTTTTAACCGGATCTTTTTTTAAAATTGTTTTATCTTTAACGGTTACATTTTTTAAAATTTGCGGTACAAATTCAAACCGTTGACACAATTGACTCATAGAGCTTTGACTTATCTGCATACACGCTAAAATCTGTAAAGCAGCCACTAACCCATCACCGGTTGTACCAAAATCCCTAAGGACAATATGCCCAGAAGACTCTCCCCCAACATTATACCCCTTTTGCCGCATGGCATCGACAACATACCGGTCTCCCACATCAGTCCGCACAAGATCCAACCCTTTACTGTTTAAGAAACGCTCAAGACCAAGATTAGACATAATGGTTGTAACAACACCATTATGCTGTAAGCGTCCCGTTTTTTGCCAATGTTCAGCAAGCACAGCGATCAACTGATCTCCATCGATTGTTTGTGCTTTTTCATCCACAATAAGAACACGATCTCCATCACCATCAAGAGCAATTCCCACATCAGCACGCACTTCATGCACTTTTTGTTTTAAAGAAGCCAAATCGGTTGAGCCACATTTGTGATTAATATTGGTCCCATTTGGCGTATCATGAATAGCAAAGACTTCAGCTCCCAATTCCCACAAAGCACGCGGAGCTGCTTTATAAGCAGCACCATTTGCGCAATCGACAACAATACGCATAGCATCCAAACGTACATCACGGGGTAAAGTTCGTTTTGCATATTCGATGTAACGATAAATATCCCCTTCCACCCGTTTTGCATAACCAATTTCAGCACAACTGGCTAAGGAATTTGAAAGATCTGTATCGATTAACTGTTCAATTTTTTCTTCCACTTCATCTGAAAGTTTAAAACCATCAGGACCAAAAAGTTTAATTCCATTATCATAGAAGGGATTATGAGAAGCAGAAATCATCACTCCAAGATCTGCCCGCAATGAGCGACAAAGCATTGCAACAGCAGGGGTTGGCACAGGACCCAATAAGAAAGCTTCCATTCCCGCAGCGGTAAAACCCGAAACCAAAGCATTTTCCAACATATAACCAGAGAGGCGGGTATCTTTACCAATCACCACACGACGCGACTGATGTTGTGAGCGAAACAAAAAACCTACAGCCATTCCTACTTTCATAGCAAAATCCGCTGTCATAGGAAAAGAATTCGCTCTGCCTCGAATTCCATCAGTACCAAAATATTTTTGTGCCATGCCTTTTTCCTTTATACATACTTTCCCTCTTTTCTGTACGCACGAAGCGCCCTCTCCTATAATACCCTTTCCCCACAAATCTCTCCTCACACACATTTTCTTCTCATAAGAGACATTTCGCTCTCTTGAGATTTTTAAACAATTACAATAGCTATTATCCTCACGCTTCCAAAGAAATCTTTAATCTTCACAAAATCGCAACCATTTTCTTCATTATTCCTCTACACCCCATATCGTAAACCATATGATTCTCTCCTATGGCTTACGCATACATGCACCATTAAACAACATAAAATGATAATTTCATACGTTCTCCACCCCACATGCAGGAAAACAGCTTTCTTACAATTCCCTTCAAATGGCATGCAGTACACCATTTTTCTTATAAGCTCCCCAAGATGACTTTAAAGGCGCAAGCAAAGCTTACGCCTTTTTAAAAAATTGCTGAACATCTTTAAAAACACACGGATATTCAAGCATTATAAGAAATTTTTTACTTTTCTTTATCCTGTCCAGTATCATTTGCTGTTTTATCAGGATTGTCTTTCTTTGTAGAGCTTTTAACTGCTTCAGCTACCTTTTTTACACTACGTGCTTTTTTTTGCTCTTGATGAGATGTGTTTTCCTCAAGCCCAGAGTTATTGGCTTTGTTATTGGCTTTAAGAGCTGTAGATTTTGTTTCTTCCTTTCCATTTTTTTTCTCTACTTTTTCTTCTTCTGTGGTAGCGGTCTCCTCTTTATCAGCACCGTTTGTCTCAACATCACTTTCATGAGGCTCAACCTTTACACTACTCCCTGTCTTAGGTACTGAAGAAGCCCGCACAGGAGCACTCTCATCTTTCAGCGCACGAGAAGGAGGCTTACCTTCAATAACTTCATTGATCTCAGCGCCGGTTAAAGTTTCATATTCCAATAACCCTTGCGCCAAAGCAAACCATTCTTTCTTTTTGGTTTTGAGAATTTTTGTAGCGGTTGAATAAGCATCATCGATAAGCTTGCGTACTTCGGCATCAATCATTCGCGCAGTTTCTTCAGACACATTTTGCGTTCGTGCTACGGAATGTCCTAAGAACACTTCATCCTGATTATCTCCATAAGCCACATTTCCCAGAAGATCAGAAAATCCCCACCGTGTTATCATAGCGCGCGCTAATTTTGTTGCCTGCTCAATATCAGAAGAAGCGCCCGATGTGATATTTTCCTTTCCAAATTTCAACTCTTCAGCCACACGTCCCCCCATCATAATGGCCAAGCGCGAAATCATCCAGCGATAACTCATGGAGTAACGATCACCTTCAGGCAATTGCATCACCATCCCTAAAGCTCTTCCTCTTGGTACGATTGTTGCTTTATGCACAGGATCAGCGGCAGGCACATTAAGAGCTACGATAGCATGCCCAGCTTCGTGATATGCAGTAAGTTCTTTTTCTGCTTGGGTCATAGCACTTGAACGTCGTTCTGCACCCATCATCACCTTGTCTTTTGCATCTTCAAACTCCTGCATTGTCACAATTCTTTTATTGCGGCTTGCAGCCATAAGAGCAGCTTCATTGACAAGATTCATCAAATCCGCCCCAGAAAACCCTGGCGTTCCCCTTGCAAGAACTTTCAAATCCACATTAGGTGCTAAAGGCACATTACGCACATGTACTTTTAAGATTTGTTCACGTCCCGATACATCAGGGTTTGGAACAACAACTTGTCGATCAAAACGCCCTGGTCTTAACAGAGCAGGATCAAGCACATCAGGACGGTTTGTTGCAGCAATGAGAATAATACTTTCATTGGGCTCGAATCCATCCATTTCCACGAGCAATTGATTTAAGGTTTGTTCTCGTTCATCGTTTCCGCCTCCCAAACCGGCACCACGATGACGTCCTACAGCATCGATTTCATCAATAAAGATAATACAAGGGGCATTTTTTTTAGCCTGTTCGAACATATCGCGCACACGGCTTGCTCCCACCCCTACAAACATTTCGACAAAATCGGACCCTGAAATTGTAAAGAAAGGCACATTGGCTTCACCGGCAACAGAGCGCGCCAGCAAGGTTTTCCCTGTTCCTGGAGGCCCAACAAGCAAAACGCCTCGTGGGATACGTCCCCCTAGGCGTTGAAATTTTTGTGGTTCACGTAAAAAGGCAACAATTTCTTGGAGATCTTGCTTTGCTTCTTCAACACCAGCCACATCCTGAAAGGTCACCCGCCCTTGCGCTTCATTAAGCAGTTTCGCTTTTGATTTTCCAAAGCCCATAGCCCCACGCGACCCACTTTGCATTTGTCGCATAAAGAAGACCCATGCCCCAACGATAATAATAACAGGGAGCAAAGAAAAGAGCAGATTAAGGAAGATACTATTTCCAGAGCTTTCAGGAATAGCTTTCACATTTACATTTTTGCTTTCCAATTTTTGTATCAAGCCTGGATCCCGTGGTGCATAGGTTGAAATAACTCTACGCTCAGCGGTATGTCCTGTTAATTTTTGCCCCTGAATGGTCACGGCTGTTAGCTCATTGTTCTCCACCTTTTGCAAAAACTCGGAATAAGAAACCTCCCCACTTCGTGAACGCTGGCTCTCACCATTAAAGAGAGAAAACGACACAATCAAAATCAAAGCAATAACTCCCCAAATGAGGAGAGAGCGGTAATTAGAATTCATATTCAACCCACTTAATCAAATAGAGATTTTAAATATTTCCCCTTAACATATAACCTTGTCTGCTCCTTGCCAAGGTATGAGAAGATGTTTATTACTTTTTAGAGTCATTTTTCTTCAAATTAAGTGTGATTTTCTTTATCTTTTCACCTTAATATCAAAAAAAGGCTCCACAACATGAACGAGAGGGGCGTCTTCGCGCGATGACAACCAATGAAAGGGGGCTATAATCCGCTTAATGGTGACATTTTTGCAAAAAAAATCTTGAGAAGTCAACTCTGGAATATCACATCCTTTTTTATTTGAAAGCATAAGTAACGATTGCAAAGAAGGAAAATGGGGCTGTTTAAGAGTAAACCCGTTGTTTTTCAAGCAAAATTTCAAATGTTCCAAAGGCGCTGCTTCCACTTTTAGAGCCTCAAATCCATGGTTTGTAATCTGATAGCGTCCATCCCATAAGCACGTTTTTCCCGGATGCACAACCGCTTTTTTCATATTTCGTGATTCGCGCCAAAAAGCGACACCGCTTTGACTATATTCCACGACAGATCCAGCCAAAGTAAAACGTTGTTTTTGGGGAGAGAGGAAAGACAATCTTTGAACAATTTTATTTAATTTTTGCGAAGAGAGTAAATAAAAGCCTCCTCCCATCAACACAGCAAAGAGCCCCACAACGAAGGAAAAATTGGGATTTTTCTGTAAAAAGTCTGCAGGCTTTGCGATAAAACAGCGTCCATATTCCATACGAATATCCAAAGCCCTAATCAAATCAGCACTTTTTTGTGCGTGTTGACGACGCTGAAGAGCAGCTTGATGCACCTTTTTAGCAATATCCATAAGTTTTTTGGGAGGCAGAGATTGCCGTACACGCACACGTTCAAAACGGCGATCTTCATTTGTTGGATCTTCAATCCATATTTTTCCGTTAAAGCGCAAATAAGCACGCAATGTTTTGCGCTCTACACCAAGGAGAGGACGAATCAAACGTACTGTTTTATGCAATAATGCTTCACGTGGAATACAAGATAAACCGCGTTCACAGATCCCCTCATCATTTTTTTGCGCAAAACCATAAGCTGTTTTATCAAGTTCTGTAGAATGTACTCTGGTTTCCAGAGCTTTCTTATTGTAGAGAGCGCCATCAATTTCTTGCAGCCCAACATATCTCTTTTTTTGAAGACGTTGACAGCGCATCTGATAAGTTTCAACTTGATCATTGAGCGTATGCCCTGTCATAATTAGTGTTGCACCTTGCTTTTGTGCCTCTTGAAACAAGAGATCATATCGTGCAATGCGCGCTTTTGAAGCAATATGGGTCTTTGGCTTTTTTCCCTCCCATCGTACAATAATGTGTTTTATGTGATGAGCGCGACAAATTTCTGCAACAATTTGTGCTTCACGCGCTGATTCTCTACGCAATCGGTGATCAACAGTAACAACAATGATTTCTGGTGGAACAGAGAGTGTTTTGAAATAATCTTTAACCAAAAACATCAAAGCCAAAGAATCACCCCCACCAGAAACTGCAAGAATGACTTTCTGACATTGGATAAAATCGGATTGTTTAAAGAGATCTCCTGCTATTTTTACGCCCACCGTATACGACTCCGCAGCTTATTTATACGTTTTACAAAAGACGCACTCCAGTGTTTTATAGCATTTTTGTTTGTGTGTAAAAAGTGCACACACTTCTTTATTGTGTTTAAGAGCCACCATACTCATTGCTAATTTCAACAATATCTCAGAATTATAGAGTGTTTCTCGACCTTTATACCAAACATTGAGATAAACCTGTGCTGCTTCATGATAGCGCTTTTGTCCCAACAAAGATTCTGCCAACCAAAATAAAGCATCATCATATAAAGGATCATTTTTATAATGATCTTGAAAAGTGCAAAAGACTTTTTCAGCTTCAACATAGTTGGCAGAACGTAAAAAGTCATAGCCTTTTTTATACAATGCTTTGGAAGCAAGAAGAGCGGAATCTTCACCATGCTGTTGTTTGACATGCTTGCTTTCTTCTATGCCAACCTCTAAATGGTTTTCCTGATCATGACTCTCTAACCTCTCATGAGTCTCACTCTCTACCACACTATTTTGCGCACTCTTTGTAATCTTTTCCCCATTCTTTTTTATAGCTTGAACATTTTGCCCCCACTTTACCTTCTCAGAAGAACAGGAATAAACTGCAGAATCCTCTTTATCAAAAAGCAAATGAAATTGCTTTTTGATACTTTCCAGATCATTATGTTCCAGTACAGTCTCTATTCTATGCAAGAGTTTATCTAAATCGTAACTTTTCAATAAAGCTTTCTGATGCTCTAACATAAACGCTCGATTTAGAAGAGTGTCTTGAAAAGAAAATCCTAAATCAGAAGCCGTAGCATCCGTTTCAGAAGAAGGCGAAACTTCAGAAGCCGTAGCACCTATTTCAGAAGAAGGCGAAACCTCAGAAGCCGTAGCAGCTATTTCAGAAGAAGACGCAACCTCAGAAGCCGTAGCAGCTATTTCAGAAGAAGGCGAAACTTCAGAAGCCGTAGCAGCTGTCCCAGAAGAAGGCGAAACTTCAGAGGCCGTAGCATCCGTTTCAGAAGAAAGCGCAGCATCAGAGGCCGTAGCACCTGTCCCAGAAGAAGGCGAAACTTCAGAAGCCGTAGCATCCGTTTCAGAAGAAAGCGCAGCATCAGAGGCCGTAGCACCTGTCCCAGAAGAAGGCGAAACTTCAGAGGCCGTAGCACCTGTCCCAGAAGAAGACGCAACCTCAGAGGCCGTAGCAGCTGTTCCAGAAGAAGGCGAAACTTCAGAGGCCGTAGCACCTGTCCCAGAAGAAGACGCAACCTCAGAAGCCGTAGCAGCTGTCCCAGAAGAAGGCGAAACTTCAGAGGCCGTAGCACCTGTCCCAGAAGAAGACGCAACCTCAGAGGCCGTAGCAGCTGTTCCAGAAGAAGGCGAAACTTCAGAGGCCGTAGCAGCTGTTCCAGAAGAAGGCGAAACTTCAGAGGCCGTAGCAGCTATTTCAGAAGAAGACGCAACCTCAGAGGCCGTAGCAGCTGTCCCAGAAGAAGACAAAACCTCAGAAGCCGTAGCAGCTGTCCCAGAAGAAGGCGAAACTTCAGAGGCCGTAGCACCTGTCCCAGAAGAAGACAAAACCTCAGAAGCCGTAGCACCTGTCCCAGAAGAAGGCGAAACTTCAGAAGCCGTAGCACCTGTCCCAGAAGAAGGCGAAACTTCAGAGGCCGTAGCACCTGTCCCAGAAGAAGGCGAAACTTCAGAGGCCGTAGCACCTGTCCCAGAAGAAGGCGAAACTTCAGAGGCCGTAGCACCTGTCCCAGAAGAAGGCGAAACTTCAGAGGCCGTAGCACCTGTCCCAGAAGAAGGCGAAACTTCAGAGGCCGTAGCACCTGTCCCAGAAGAAGGCGAAACTTCAGAGGCCGTAGCACCTGTCCCAGAAGAAGACGCAATCTCAGAAGCCGTAGCAGCTGTCCCAGAAGAAGACGCAACCTCAGAGGCCGTATTGGACGCAGAACTTTCTCTATTATATGGAGAAAACTGAGAAGCTCTGCGTGGCATAGTATGAGCGGACAAAGACAAACATGCTATGAAAACCGATAAAAAAAAGACACTTTTCCAATTTTGTTTTTTACACACACGCATGTTTTTCTCGTTTCAAGAATCAAACCAATGGCTTTTTGACACTCCATAACTTTATTTAATATATAAACCACTGGCGTCTCATTTTTTTATGACACGCCCATCATTGATAGTCACCATTCATATTACTAATTGTTGTCACAGCGCGCCGATTTTGGTTCCAACAAGAAATATCGTCACACACTGCAACAGGCCGCTCTTTTCCATAAGAAATCGTCCGAATCCGTTGCGCAGACACACCCAGAGAAATCAAATAATCGCGAACAGTTACAGCACGTCTCTGTCCAAGTGCTAAGTTATATTCACGTGTACCACGTTCATCAGCATGCCCTTCAATCATGATGGAATAGTAAGGGTAACGCAACAACCATTCAGCTTGACGCATTAAAGTCTGCTCTGCATCAGAATCGAGCGAAGAAGAATCAAGACTAAAGAACACGCGATCTCCAACATTGATGGTAAAATCTTGTTTTGAACCCAGAGAGGCTTGGTTAAAACCATCACCCTTCAAATAAGCATTATTCATATTATTAATATGTCTTTTTTCGCAACCAACCAGCGGCAGTGAGAAAAAAAGGACCATAATGAAGGGATAAAAAAGTATATTTTTGGTAGAATGCATGTACTGCTTCTCCTTGAAGTCATAAAATAAAAATTAAAGGAAGAGACTCTTCCAAAAGCATTTCTGAGAATAAGCGTTACATCCTCATGAAAGCAAAGCTTTTCTTGATTTTATTTTCTCTCCTTGCATTTACCTATTCTCATTTTACCCCACGCTTTTCGCATATCGATGCAACTGTTATGAAACTTACTCTTGCGTTATTCTGTTTCTGTCTCATCCTTACGGCTTTTTTGTAGCGCATTCAGTTTTGCAAAAACTTTATCAGCATCAAAATTTTGATGTAGATTTTCTTCACTCTCTGCTTCATGAAGCGAAGCATTTTCGGTTAGTGAAGCAGGAAGCAAAGATCTATCATCTTCTGCTACAGGAGGGCGATTTTTTGCAGCCCGCCTAAGTTCGAAATCCAAATCGATTTGCGAACACAAGCCCAACCCGACAGGATCGAGAGGCACCAAATTTGCACTATTCCAGTGCGTTCTATAACGAATTTGCTCAATTGTTGCTTTTGTTGTACCAATTAAGCGCGCAATTTGTGCATCTTTTAACTCAGGATGATTCATCACCAGCCACAAGATACCATTTGGACGATCTTGCCGTCGAGAAAGGGGGATATAGCGCGCACCTTTTCTCTTTTTTTCAGGGATGCGAACGCGTGATTCGGAAATTCTTAAACGCGCTGTTTGATCAGCCTCGACCCGAGCAATTTCATTACGTGTCAATTGTCCAGAACTAATTGGATCTAAACCTTTAATTCCATGAGCAGCTTCACCATCAGCAATAGCCTTCACTTCCAAGACATGCAATTTACAAAATTCTGCAATTTGATCAAAAGAAAGAGCAGTGTTATCAACCAACCAAACAGCTGTTGCTTTAGGCATTAAAAGTTGCGTTGCCATCTTTATCATATCCTTTGTACTTAGCCTTTAATAAAGGCAGGTTAATGCCCACTATGGAGCATGAGAGTTTTTGTTCTTATACGTCTTCTTATACACTAAGTTCTTTGCTACCCCCTTTTCACGAAGCGAGATACGAAATAAACCACTTTTGCCATGAAACCCTCTCTCTGTTATAGCGTGATTTTTAAGAAACGACAAGACAGATGTCTCGTCATGCTCTTCGCATTTTAAGTCTCTTTACCTTTAAGACGAATTTTCTTATAAGAGGTTTACGCGATCACTTTATCTTTTACACCAGCACATTGGCTCTGATGAGATGGGTGTTTATCGCCTTAAAGTTCAAGGAACTTTCGATTAAGAACCCCCAAACACTGGAAGGAACACGATGGCAGGCCATTCACAATTTAAAAATATTATGCACCGTAAAGGGCGCCAAGATGCGATGCGCTCGAAGATATTTTCTAAACTTGCGCGTGAAATCACCGTTGCAGCCAAACAAGGTTCTCCTGATCCAGCTATGAACCCCCGCTTAAGACTAGCTGTCCAGAATGCTAAAGCGCAATCGATGCCCAAGGATAACATTGAACGTGCAATTAAAAAAGCATCTGGAAATGATGTCGAACATTATGATGAAGTTCGTTATGAAGGCTATGGCCCAGGAGGCGTTGCTGTTATTGTTGAAGCTTTAACAGATAATCGCAACCGCACAGCTTCAAATGTACGCGCCGCCTTTACCAAATCAGGTGGTGCACTTGGAGAAACAGGTTCTGTAAGTTTCATGTTTAATCGCATTGGTGAAATTATCTATAAACCAGAAGCAGGAACAGCAGACAGCATTATGGACGCAGCAATCGAAGCGGGTGCTGAAGATGTGCAATCAGAGGAAAATGGGCATCATATTACCTGCGCATTTGAAGATATTGGCGAAGTTTCTAAAACGCTTGAAGCAAAACTTGGCGAAGCAGAATCGATAAAAACTGTTTGGAAAGCCTCTACCCTAACACCTATAGATGAAGAAAAAGCGGTCTCTGTTTTACGGCTTATTGCAACATTAGAAGAAGATGATGATGTGCAAAATGTTTACGCCAATTTTGATGTTAGTGATGAAATTTTGGCTAAATTATCTGTCTAACTCCCTGTCATATTGTTTCACGCCCCATGCTCTTCATGACCCATAACGCTTCATGACTCATGACGCTTATGGGGATTTCAGCGTCTTTTATAAGCACTTTTCCTTCAAGGGCTCTGTGTACAAGTATCATCACTTAACTTATGACATACCAGATTATAACCAATACCCTCGCTTTATAGTGGGGTATAGGGATATTTTAAAACATTTTTTGTACATATCTTTTCAAACTTTAAAAGCTTTTATCTCTTTTAAAGAACTGTTACTTTTAAACTCTTATTCTAAAAAACACGCTTCACAAAAAATTGATATCCCTTCCCATAAATGAATAAAAAAGCCAATTTACCAATATCCTTTTTTGCAAAAGCAAATAGTCTTTAAACTTTAGCACAATTATTGCATCATAAGTTTTTTTATCGTCTTGTTTTACCACACAGTTTATTTTCAATCCGCAAACCCTCATCCCAAGGGGAGTTTCTTCCCAAGGGGAGCTTCCCAAAGAGTGGTCTTCTTCATTGTCTAGAGAAGACAATACCCATAGCCGATCAGAAACATAATGATAAACACCAAGAAATACGCATGATATCTCTTGGTGTCCGCATAGAGATTTTAACCGATCAATTTTATTCTAAGACCTATGCCTTTTTACAAAGGTAATCCTTTGAGCACCCAAAACATTCTTTTCCTCATTGCGCTGTAAGCAATGGTGACCATGCTGGATCAGAAGCATCATTGGGGGTTGGCACAAGGCGTTCATTACGTCCCGTAATGTCAATGGTATAAATTTTAGGTCCCACGCCTGGATTTTTGCGAAAAAACATTAATACGCGTCCATTGGGAGACCAAGTAGGTCCTTCATTGTGAAACCCAGTTGTTAAAATGCGTTCTCCTGTTCCATCAGGATGCATCACACCAATGGAAAACTGTCCTTCTGCTTGTTTTGTAAAAGCAATATAATCACCCCGTGGAGACCAAATAGGCGTAGAATAACTCCCCCCATTAGAAGAAATCCGCTTAAGATTGCTTCCATCCACATTCATGGTATAAATTTGAGGTTTACCACTACGATCTGAGGAAAAGACGATTTGTGTCCCATCCGGCGAATAAGAGGCAGAGGTATCAATAGCAGAAGTTGTTGTAAGGCGCGTCGTCGTGCGGGTACGTAAATCCATGGTATAAAGATTTGCACTCCCATCATTTTGCAACAAACTCATGATCACTTTTTGTCCATCAGAAGAAAACCGTGGAGCAATTGTCATATTATTAAAAGCGCCTATTAACTCTCTTTGTCCCATTTCAATTTGTTGCAGATAAACATGAGGGATTTGATTGTGCTCATACGCCATATAGGTAATTTCTTGTCGTTTAGGTGAAAAGCGCGGGGTAAGGACCAACTCACTCCCATCGGAAAGATAGGTCAAATTTGCCCCATCTTGATCCATCATAGCCAAACGTTTAATACGTGCGTTTTGGGGTCCTGTTTCATCAATAAAAACAATTCGCGTATCAAAATAACCACTCTCTCCTGTCATCTCACTATAGATCTCATCGGCAATCATATGCGCAACACGCCGCCAACGTTCTGTAGCTGTATAAAAACGCCGTCCTTTGAGTTGTCGCTGTCCAAAAACATCCCATAAACGAAAATCGACTCTCAAACGTCCATCCGTTTCTCTGATCACTTGCCCAACCACCAAACCTTGCGCTTTTATTTTTTGCCAATCAGCGAAATGGGGTTGACTATTAGGATGAGAAATTTGTGCTAAAAAAGATGCCTTATCAAGGGGTAAAAAAAGCCCTGACCGCTCAAGATCGGCGGCAATGATAGCGGTTATTTTTAATCCAATTGAATCATTGGAAACAAAATCCGTAACAGCAATAGGAATAGGACTAAAATCAGCACTAGCAATTGTTCCTTTTAATTGTGCGTGAACAGATGAAAAACTAGAAAGCCACAAACCGCCTGTGACAATAAGCCAAGAAAAAAATTTGTATCTCGTCATAGCCATAATGGAATGCATCCTTTCATTTAAAGGCAAATCATATACTACTCAATTACATTTTGAAGGGGATCAACATTAAAATCAAATCCCTGCCCCCACAAATCATATTGATCACGTGGAAGGTCTTGATAGGGTTGACATGCAAAAACAGCTGCATACACCTGCCTTATCATAATCGCTTGTTGGCTTTCTGCACCACTTAAAGGATCAATAATAGGATCTCCCACCACCCTTCCTTCACGGTTGAGATAAAACCGCAAACGCAAGATTGGACGGTTTTTCAAATCACCACCCAGAGCAACAAGTTTAAGCTTTTGTTGAATACACCCCCCCGCAATATTAACCAATGTTTGCGCCATTTTTGCGGTATCATCCATATTTTTTCTTGCTCCCAAAGCCTCTGGTTTCTGAGAGCGTTTTGCTCCCCCACCTTGTGTACGTGCACGATTGAGCAGATTTTGTTCTTCCATTGCTAAAATATCTTCAATCGTCTGCTCTGTTGTTTGTTGTTTTTTCTGATGAAGCGCTTGTGCTTTTTGCGTTACAGTTTTTTTTGCAAATTTTGGTTTAAACTGCGGGAAAGGAGAATTTTCCGGAAGCACAATTTGGGGCTCTTGTTGGGGAAGAGGTACCGGCTCTATAGGCATCTTTTCTGCCATGGGCAACACTTCTCGCAATGCGCTCATTTCTTTATTTCTATGCTCTTTTTCTACCTTGGGCGCTTCTTGAAGCAATGCTTGCTCTTGCCTATCCTGCTCTACCTTGGGCGCTTCTTGGAGCAATGCTTGCTCATGCCTATCCTGCTCTACCTTGGGTGCTTCTTGGAGCAATGCTTGCTCATGCCTATCCTGCTCTACCTTGGGTGCTTCTTGGGGCAATGCTTGCTCATGCCTATCCTGCTCTACCTTGGGCGCTTCTTGGAGCAATGCTTGCTCATGCCTATCCTGCTCTACCTTGGGTGCTTCTTGGGGCAATGCTTGCTCTTGCCTATCCTGCTCTACCTTGGGTGCTTCTTGGGGCAATGCTTGCTCATGCCTATCCTGCTCTACCTTGGGCGCTTCTTGGGGCAATGCTTGCTCATGCCTATCCTGCTCTACCTTGGGCGCTTCTTGGGGCAATGCTTGCTCATGCCTATCCTGCTCTACCTTGGGCGCTTCTTGGAGCAATGCCTCCTCATGCCTATCCTGCTCTACCTTGGGCGCCTCTTGGGGAAGAGTAAATTTCTCTTTTTGTAAAAGCGCAAGAGTCTCCTGTAGAGAAATTTCTGGCATTTCTTCTGTTTTTTCTTCTAATAATTCTTGTGTTTTCAAGCGTGGTACAGGTTTTTCTGCAACCATTTCTGCTTCCGATGGCGGTGGCGGTGTCGCTTTAACATCACGCGGTTTTTCTTTTGGTTTAAAGGGAGCAAGATTATCGATTTTGCCCTCTCCAACATAATGTGCTTCTTCTTGTTCTTGTGGCTTAGTGGTCGGTTTTACCGCGGGAATTGCACGCACAGGAGCATCCAACGCCCCTTGTTGATAAGAAAGTTTTTCATCCAGAGGAGCAAGAGTAATAGAAATAGCTTCCAATGGTTTCGGCAAAGAAACAGGCGTCGTAAAATGCACTGCTCCCCAACTGAGAAAAATCACATGTACAGCAAGGGATAAAGCCAAGCCTCGTTTCATGCTATGATAAGAGTCTTTGTTCATCTCTATGCCTTACGTATGGTTGTTATATTTTTATTTTAATCGCTCCCCATTGCCTTTCCATACAACGTGCGACAATTTATCATTCTTTTATGATGCAAGGCTTGCCAAAGCAACTTGTGAAAAACCTACTTTTTGGAGTTCAGCAAGCAACTGTAAAACTTTTTGATACTCAATATTTTTCTCAGCACGTACAAAAATACGTTGATTTTTTTGTGCTGGATTGTTTTCCAATTGCACTTTAAGTTGTGCAATCAAAGCTTCTGAAGTTTCGTAATAATCTTGATTAAGAGCAAAACGCCCCTGTGCATCGAGTGAAACTGTAAGAGGAGGCGTATCTGCCTGTACAGGACCAGCTTGACTACGCGGCAAATCAAGAGGAACCCCATTTACCAAAAGAGGCGCAGAAACCATAAAAATAATTAACAACACCAACATTACATCCACCAAAGGTGTCATATTGATCTCACTCATTAATCGGCTCTGCGAATGATGACGTCTGCGTGTATTTTTTCGAGAAGAAGAAGCAACTGAAATTCCCATAGGATATAAGCTCCTTTATGAAGATGAATGCGCTGTGTTTGTCTCATCAAGACGACGAGAGACAATTGTAGAGAATTCATCAGCAAAGTTTTCAATGCGCGCAATAATATGCGCACTTTCATTTACGAATTTATTATAGGCAATCACAGCAGGAATGGCAGCAAACAAACCAATAGCAGTTGCCAAAAGTGCTTCAGCAATTCCAGGCGCAACAATTGCAAGCGAAGTATTTTGAGATGCTGCGATAGAAAGAAACGACCCCATAATCCCCACAACAGTTCCAAAAAGTCCAATAAAAGGCCCTGCTGATCCCAATGTTGCAAGAAAGCTTAATTTCGATTCTATTTTTTCACTTTCACGGCCCAAGGTTAGATCCATCGCTTTATCAATTCTGCTTTGTAAGCTTATGGATGTGTGAACTCCTTTTGCTAGAGACTTTTCCCATTCCACCATTGCAGCCATAAAAACAGCAGATATACTATTAATACGCCTATTTTTGCATGCTACATAAAGATCCTCTAACGGTTTTCCTGACCAAAATGTATGTTCAAACTGCCTTATTTCTCTCCATATTCTGCGATAGGTAAAAATTTTATCAAAAATAATCGCCCAACTCCATACAGAAGCGAGCAGCAAGCCAATCATGACCGCTTTAACAACAAAACTTGCTTGCATAAACAAATGCAAAATTCCCATAGTTTCTGGATTTGTTAATTCTACATGCGGCATTTTTTTGTCCCTCTAAATGAAAGATTCATTTGTAAAACTCTATAAAAGAGATTGTTTTATATTTTCTAAATGCCAGAAAATAAACCCCAAGAAATAAACACTAGGAAACAACCCTTTGTCTTTCTCAAAAAAAGACGCCATACAAAATGGCTTTTACAACAAAATAAACACTTAATTTAACAAAGTCCCTTTTAAACAAGATCTGCAGAAAAAAGTTCTTTGGGTAAGCGCCGTGGTTTTCCACCTTCATTAATTAAAGCAATTTCAACTGTTGCTGTTACCAACAGCATATCTTCGCGTAGCAAATATTGTTCCATAAAAAAGCGTGCGCCTTGGATACGCTGAATCCGTGTTTTTATGGTTAAAAGGTTATCAATTTGTGCTGGTCGTAAAAAATGAATTTCCATATTCCGTACAACAAAAAACAGTTTTTCTCCCTGCATTCCTGATGCTAACATCTTGTTGTTAAAGCCCGTATCTCTTAAAAATTCTGAACGTCCCCGCTCAAAAAATTCAAGATAGCGAGCATGATAAACCACGCCAGAAAAGTCTGTATCAGCGACATAAACGCGTACCTGAAAATCATGAAAATCATTTGTAGAATTCATGTTGAAAGGGTATGTTTGCGCCATCTCCTCCATCCCATAAAATTTTTATCCCCATAAAGTTTTTGTTCTAGAAAATTCTTTTGTTGATCAAATATTAAAACGCATTTTTATGTCGAAACCATGAAAGTGCATATATAAAGCCTTCAAAAGGCGCAAATTTTTCTCTCAAAGAAGATTTATTTTATATCCTTTTTTAAAATATATTGAGAGAGCTCTTCCCAAAGAATATCTCAATCCTCTTCTTCATCCCATAAACTTGCTTGGAAAGATGTCTTATCTTTTAACTCTGACAATGAAGCACGTTTTTGTGTAACAGTAGATGTTGCGGGAGGAGCAAGCCCTAAATGGTTCCAAGCTTTTTCGGTTAAAATTCTACCTCTAGCCGTTCTTTGAATAAAGCCTTGCTGCAACAGATAGGGTTCTACAATATCTTCAATAGCATCTCGAGGTTCTGAAAGAGCAGCAGCAATTGTTTCAATCCCCACAGGTCCTCCTAAAAAAGTTTCAGCAATCAAAAGCAAATAACGATGATCGAGTGGATCAAGCCCCAGATGATCCACTTCTAAACGCGAAAGGGCTTCATCAGCAATTTTTTGATCAATTTTTTTTGCCCCTTTCACCAAAGCAAAATCACAAACACGTCGCAAAAGCCGTCCCGCGATGCGTGGCGTACCACGTGCTCTGCGAGCAATTTCATGGGCTCCATCCTGACTAATTTGTACACAAAAAAGCCGCGCATTCCGCTGAACGATATATTCTAATTCCTCTACGGTATAAAAACTAAGGCGGATAGGAATACCAAAACGGTCACGCAATGGTGTCGTCAACAATCCCAAACGCGTTGTTGCTGCTACCAAAGTAAATTTAGCGAGATCAATTTTCACCGAACGCGCTGCGGGCCCCTCACCAATGATAAGATCCAATTGATAATCTTCCATCGCTGGATAAAGAATTTCTTCAATTGCCGGATTTAAACGGTGAATTTCATCAATAAACAAGACATCGCGCTCTTCAAGATTTGTTAAGAGAGCTGCTAAATCGCCTGATTTAGCAATAACAGGCCCTGAAGTAGAGCGAAAATTAACGCCTAATTCTTTTGCCATAATCTGAGAAAGAGTTGTTTTACCCAAACCCGGTGGTCCAACAAACAAAACATGATCAAGTGCTTCTTGACGGGTTTTTGCCGCTTCAATAAATATTTTTAAATTTGCCCGTGCAGCTTCTTGCCCAATGAAATCATCCAACACTTGTGGTCTTAAGGAACGATCTGGATCATTAGGAAGGGGAACGGCACCAAGAAGGCGTTGATCTTCATTTTTATGCATTTTAACCTTTTATTTATGTAGGAGGAGAAAGCAATTTAAGGCTATAGCGAATAAGCAGAGCAGAAGAAATGGTTTCACCTTCTAGAGCATTCATTGCACGCGCAAGAGCATTGGCAGCTTTTTCCCGTTCAAAACCGAGTTTGAGCAAAGCAGAAAGTGCATCATGCGCCGGTTGATCGGTTATTTTTTGCTGGAAGGTAGATGCGGGATGCGCCAAACTATTGTCGTGCAAGGGAGGCGCTTTATTTTTCAACTCACTCACAATTCTTTCACTGACTTTTTTACCAACACCTGGTGCACGACTAATCATTGCAATATCGTTTAGAGCAATGGCTTGTGCGAGTTCATCGGGTGATAAAGTTCCCATAATTGCCAACGCCACCTTTGCGCCTACCCCAGGAACATTTTGTAGAATGCAAAACCATTCTTGTTCTGCTCTTGTCGCAAAACCAAAAAGACGAATAGCATCTTCACGAACATGCGTTTCAATAAAGAGATTTAAACTTTCTCCAAGAGCGGGTAAAGAAGGACGCAAGCGATGAGAGATAAAAACGACATATCCCACCCCTTGGACATCAAGAAGGATATGATCATCAAAGACCTGTTCAAGCGTTCCCTTTAACTTTCCAATCATCAGCACATCCCACTTATCTTACATCTTCCATCACATTGCCATGCTTGAATGATAAGATGCATAAATGCTTTTTCGGTGGGTACTATGGCAAAGAGCAAGCGCCAAAGCATCAGCAGCATCACTGCTATCAAATTCAGCGCGTGGCAGCAGCACTTTTACCATCATATGGATTTGTTCTTTATCACCATGCCCAACACCAATAACAGATTTTTTGACTTTATTTGGAGCATATTCAAAAACGGGCAGCTTTGCTTGGGCTGGCACCAACAAAGCAATAGCACGCGCTTGTCCAAGTTTGAGCGTTGCCGCCGCATCTTTGTTAACAAAGACATGTTCCACCGCTGCTTCATGGGGCATAAATTTTTGCACAATCTCAGAAAGACCTTCATAAATCTGGCAAAGTCGAGAAGCAAGGTCACCCTGTACATTAGAAGAGACAGTCCCAGCAGCAATAAATTGCAAACGGTTTCCTAAGAGATCAATAATCCCCCATCCCGTACGCCGTAGCCCAGGATCAACACCTATAATACGAATCGTCTCTGCCATAAAATCAATTTATCCATTTTTTAAAGTGTTGAACAGAGGCAGGAGCAAAAAGTCCAAGAAAGCAAAAGATAAAAATATCAAACAAGCAAATGACTTTTTCCATTTAAAAAAAAGAAAAAAACTCCCCCAAAGCTTCAGAAAAACCAAGTTTTTCATTTTTAAGAAGAGCGAAAAGCGGTTTTTAGCATTTCGATTTGTCTTCCCACGGGGTTTTTTTCTTCTTCATGAAGAAAAGAGCAAGAAGCCTCTTCTCTCCCATAGCGCATATATTGCATACGCGCTTCCAGCCGGAGTGAACGTGCAACAAAGGTGCGAAACACTTCTGGCAATTCTTGCCAATGCCCATTTTCCATTTTCAATGTTGGCGTATGAAGCGATACTTTTGCAATTTCTTTTTGTATTTGTTCCAGAGACATTTCTCCTTCACGCTCTGCACGCAAAAGCAGAAGCTGCGAAGCAATTTGCATAAGCCTTGTACTTAAATACATCGCTTCTTTTGCATAAAGTGCTGAAATTTCAGCAGAAAGAGAACGCACAGCCAATTTTCCTTCGGTATCGATATAAGCTGCTGTTTCTTCAATCAGCGCCATTGTTTCTTCATACAGGCGGTTAAAAGCATTTTCAAAAGCACTATGCTCAATCATGATAATGGGGTCATCATAGGGACGTTTGTGTGCACTCACGCTTTTATACTCCAAATGTCAGCACAAAGATAATACCTCTCAACGAAATGAGAATAAAAAAGTTTCTTTTTTACTGTATAGAATGCTTTTTTTTAAATTGAGTACCTCTTTTAAAATTTTTGCGCAATATTCTTCTTAAGCTAAGGTTAATATGGCAAGGAAGACCCCTCCTATAAGGAATGTATTTTCTTATAAACAAAGAGCTTTTCTTGTAGAAAGCCGATAAAAAGGCTTGCCGTTTTTCATAAAAATTAAGCAACCCCACTGAACATTAAAAGACTATCAAAAAAGAAATTTGTTGTCATCACTGTTTTGATGCCTTGTCCTACCATAGCACAAACGGTTCCAATTATAAAGACAGGAAGACTATGTCTTCCAAAAGAGCCAAAGGATGGTCTTTTAAGACAAAAAACCATTGATGCAAACGAGGCAAACAAAAGATAAAGAATGCAAGAGCAAAAATATGGAGCAAACGCGGTAAACTTAAACATATTTTATCAAAATTCAGTAAGGGAGAAGACCAGCCAAACCACCCTATCAGCCCCCACCAATTTAAGCGCCCCCATAATAAAGCAAGCAACAGATAGCCTGCTAACACAGTGATCCAAAAGGGACGAAAAGTGAATATTTTTCCTTGTTAAAAGACAAAGCACGCATCAAGCCCATGACAAATAAAAATTGCCAAGACAAAGGATTCAAGAACCATTTTCCGAGCAAAGGGTAAGAATTTGGTGCAATTTTATAAAGCCCACAAATGAGACAGAGCATAAACAAGCCCAAAAAACAGCAGCTTTGTCTGTTTATAACGCAAATAAAGAGCAAAAGGAGTAAAAAGCATCAAAACAATATTAAAGACAGAATATTATGATATCCCAACGGATGGCCAAAGCTTAAAATACACAAAAATGCAATGAATGGCTGTGTAAAAAAGAGTTCCACATGATTCATGATTAAAAGTTTTTCTCCACGCCAGAGTAAAAGGCTGCAAAAAAAGAGCTCATGGAAAGAAGGTGGTAAAAAGAGAGGCTTTATACAGCTGAAAAGCTCTGTACCACAATTTTCGTACAATGAAAAAAGGGCTTTTTTGCAAGCGCGCATGAAAGCTAAACCCAAGAGAACGACCTGAAAACAAAATAAAAATTTCTATACAATCAGAAAAACCAAAATTTTTACATGTAAGAATTTCATATAAGGTTCCAAGAATAGGGTTGGTAAAAATTATCAATAAGGCAAAAGAACAGAACACATCAATATGTGTATCACGAAGAAAAGGGTGTGTATCAGCAGCTAAAGGCTACGTTTTATGATTGAAAACACCCTGATATGCCATAAAATGCCCCTCACACGTCGCGCGCGCTAAAAAGCTACGAGAAGTGAAAGAAAAGCAGTGACCTTCCTTATAAAAAAACAAGGTATTTTAGGATGCAGCTTTCCTTTTGAAGAATCAAGTTTCTTTTAAAGTCAAAGGTTTTACATGAAAAGAGAGCAAAACAAAGCAATGGATTCTCCCCTTTTTCCTCAATTGGTTTTGACATTAGATGTTCGTCGCTCTTTTAGCCCCCATTTTTTGCGCCCAATTTTGCAAACCCAATTTTTTGTCTGCGTTATCATTTATGACTCTCAAGGTTTAAAGGATGATGCTTCTTTTTTACAAAAACAAGCGCAACAATTTGTGGAAGAAATTCAAAAAAATGGCGCGGCTCTTGTCATTGCGGGAGACAGCCGCATTGTAGGCCGAACAAAGGCGGATGGTCTCCATATAGAAGGTGACCTTAACATGCTTGAACACTTAAAAAATGAAAAAAAAGAACAAAAGATCATTGGTTTTGGCAATATCCGGAATCGCCATTGTGCGATGGTTGCGGCTGAAACAGGCATTGATTATCTGCTTTTTGGCAAATTAGGGGCGGATAAAAAGCCCAACGCGCACCCTCGCAATCTTCAGTTATCAGAATGGTGGGCAAAGATCATGGAAATTCCTGCCATTGTTCAAGCAGGAAGTGACATTGCAAACTTTGAGGAAGTTTTAAAAACTGGCAGTGAATTTATAGCCGTAGAAGAAATGCTTTTTGGAAATGAGAATCCTTTGCCCTTGCTAAAAATGATGCACGAAAAATGTAAAAACGCCCCTTTATAATACAGAGAATGCAAGGTAAAAATTCTTATAACAATATTTTCGTGGCGTAAAAATTGTATTTTGTAGCGTAAAATTTTACGTATAAACAACCGTTTCACAAACTCTGTTCATTTTTATTGTACATCCTTTCCAATTTCTTTATGAGTGAAAAGGTATTTTGGGGCGTATACGCAAACGACCAAGAGGGATTCAAAAACCCGAAACCTCGCGCATAAAATAAACCCACTTTGTGGGTATCCCAAAAATTTCGGGAGATTTTGCCATGTCCAGGTGCTTCTCAGCACTAAAAGCAAAAAAGCTGACTCGGATTCAGTACTTTCAGACTCCCGGAATACCCATGCGAGGGCGCGCGCAACCGGTGGGGGAAAATGACAAGGTAAAAATTCTTATAACAATATTTTCGTGGCGTAAAAATTGTATTTTGTAGCGTAAAATTTTACGTATAAACAACCGTTTCACAAACTCTGTTCATTTTTATTGTACATCCTTTCCAGTTTCTTTATGAGTGAAAAGGTATTTTGGGGCGTATACACGAACGACCAAGAAGGATTCAAAAACCCGAAACCTCGCGCATAAAATAAACCCACTTTGTGGGTATCCCAAAAATTTCGGGAGATTTTGCCATGTCCAGGTGCTTCTCAGCACTAAAAGCAAAAAAGCTGACTCGGATTCAGTACTTTCAGACTCCCGGAATACCCATGCGAGGGCGCGCGCAACCGGTGGGGGGGAAATGACAAGGTAAAAATCCTCATAACGATATTTTTGTAGGCAAAAAAATTCGCTTCAGGCGAAAAATGCTGAAAATGTCGCAAAAAACGTTAGCAGATCACCTGCATATCAGTGCCCAACAAGTTCAAAAATACGAGACAGGCTTAAATCGTGTTGCCGCTGGACGGTTAAAAGAAATTGCTGATCTTCTTGGTGTTCCGATTGCCTTTTTTTATACTGAAAATACAACAAAACAAGAGACCCCTCTACCCATCATGACGAAATCGCATCCAGCAGAGAAGAATATCTACTGCTCAAAAGATTTAGAATTCTCCCCCCTGTAAAACGCAGAGCAATTTTACACTTGCTTTATGAACCCAATGAAAGCTTTTAACATCATATACGCCCCAAAGGCTGTGTAGATCTGCAATCCTGTGCATTCTTAAAGCTATCCCCCAACAAGCAAAGCTTGCTTAGACTCCAATATGTGGTCAGTACAATATTGAAAAGCAAACGAAAAGACGTGCCCATAAGTGCAAAACACGCCGCCTAAAATTGCTCTTTCACCAATGCAAATTTTTCATGAAAAGCACAAAGCACATTGTATTTTCTCTTCACATGTGCGTCAAGGATAACATTGTAACTCTATGGAAAATAGAAAATATTTTCCACCAAGGTCAATTTTGCTTCCATGCACGCAATGATCTATAAAAATGGCAGAAATGCCTCTTCTTTTAAATCCCCGTTCTTTTAAAGAAGAAAATCATTTCAAGCCTTTGATAAAAGGTTAAACGCGCCCCTCATGAAAACCCTCTTGTAAATTGATTATCGTTAAAGATAAACACTTTGCAGACAATAGTCCCTTGTTTATACTTGATATAGTGAAAGAAAAATGTAAAAACTCCTTCATATTGATGGGGAAGGAGCACTCATGATAAAGCAAAGCATAATAAAAAAAAGCACAGCATTCTTTACCCTCATAATAATTTCCTTGGCAAGTGCTGTCACGGGTGCACATTCCACAAAAATGGCTGAAGAAACCTCAGATTTGGAACGCTCTTTCAATACTATTCAAGACACTTCAGAGACAAAAAAACCTTTTCAGCCCTTAAAAACTGGAGAATATGATCAAGCCTATGACTATTATATCCAAGGCTATTATTTGAAAGCTTTTCGTGAAGCACTAAGGCGCGCTGAACAAAATGACCCCTTTGCACAAACGCTTCTTGCCCGAATTTATATGGAAGGCTGTGCTGTTCCTATTGATGGTGCACGCGCTGCTTTATGGTTTGGTCGTGCCGCAAAACAAGGTGAACCACAAGCACAACTACGCTATGGACTGATGTTATTTGATGGCCATTTTGTTGCTAAAAATCAAAAACTTGGTGAACAATTTATTCGAAAAGCTGCCAATGCTGGGGTAAAAGAAGCCTATTTTTATTATGGTCAAGCACTTCTTTATAAGTCCTTGCGTGAAAAACAAGCTCTAGCAGGTGTTTCTTCACAAAGCCGTGAAGATGAAGCAATAGAACAAGCATTAAAATGGTTTTTAAAAGGCGCAGCGCTTGGAGATTCTGAGGCGGCTTTTGCTGCAGCAAAAATTCTCTCTCTGGGTACTTTAAAACGACCAAAGGATGACCGTAATGCACGAAAACTCATGGAAGTTGCGGCTCAAAACAAACATTCTCTCGCACAAATTCTTTTAGCGCAATGGCTTATACAAGGCCGTGGAGGAGAAACTGATTTTTCACGTGCTTTTCACTTACTTCTCAGCAATGCCATTAACATGGTTGCACCGGCACAGATTTCTCTTTCTAGGCTTTATCGAGATGGGATAGGAACAAAAGGCGATATAATCATGGCAGCAGCATGGTATATGCTTGCCAAACAAGCCAAAATGCAAGCACCTGATCTTGAAATGATGCTTGAAGGGATGTCTGATGCACAATTAAAAAGTGCACGTAAACAAGCGATAAAACTTCTTCCTATACTTTAAGATATCTTTAAAAAATCATGTTCTTTGCTTACAAGAGCGAAATTCTCATAAAAATCTTTGAGGAAGTTTTTAAAGGGCTTGCGTCTCAACTCTTTTTATGGTCTTGCAAAGGGTTGGAAAGCCACAATCAAGAAAGGCTCTTTTGGAGGAGTATTTTGAAGCTTTTTTCTCTGCAAAAGCGATGGGGAATCTTTTTGTAAAAGACAAAAAGAGAGCGCTTTTTGCAAGAATAGAATGGGATAAAACGATGAAAATTAATGGCAATGAAATTCGACCAGGCAATGTAATCGAGCATCAAGGCAGCTTATGGGTTGCCGTTAAATGCAATGCAGTCAAACCAGGAAAAGGTGGAGCATTTAATCAAGTCGAACTGAAAAATTTAATGGATGGTACAAAGCTCAATGAACGGTTTCGTGCTGCTGAGACAGTTGAACGCGTACGCCTTGAACAAAAAGATTTTACATTTCTCTATCAACAAGGTGATGCTTTGGTTTTTATGGATTCGCAATCCTATGAACAACTTGAATTACAAAAAGATTTTGTTGGTGAACGCTCTGCTTTTCTCCAAGATGGGATGACAGTAACCGTTGAACTTTATCAAGAAAAACCTATTGGCATATCGCTTCCCGATCAAGTCACTCTAACCATTGCAGAGGCTGACCCAGCAATCAAAGGGCAAACAGTTACCGCCTCTTATAAACCAGCCATTCTTGAAAATGGTATTCGTATTCTTGTCCCTCCTTTTATCAACAGCGGCGAACGTGTGGTTGTTGACACCAACGAATTAACTTATTTGCGTCGTGCAAGTGATAAATAAAGGAAGAAAAAATGGCCCATTCTGCAATCATGAATGTCATGGTGCAAGCCGCAATGAAAGCAGGACGCTCACTCGTGCGTGATTACGGTGAAGTACAAAACTTGCAAGTCTCTTTGAAGGGACCAGCAAATTATGTAAGCCAAGCAGACCGTAAAGCAGAAAAAATTATTTTCAATGAATTAAGCAAAGCACGACCAAAATTTGGTTTCCTGATGGAAGAATCGGAAGAAATTATTGGTGAAGATTCACAACACCGTTTCATTGTTGACCCTTTAGATGGTACCACAAATTTTCTCCATGGCATTCCTTTTTTTGCTGTTTCTATTGCTTTAGAAAGCCAAGGAAAAATTGTTGCGGGTGTTATTTATAATCCCGTAAGTGATGAGCTTTTTACGGCTGAACGTGGTAGTGGTGCATTTTTTAATGACCGGCGTTGTCGTGTTTCTGCAAGGAGAAGATTAGAAGATTGTGTCATTGCTACAGGCATGCCACATTTTGGTTGCCCTGATCATGGGAGCTATCTCATTGAACTACGCAATGTAATGGTAGAAGTTGCAGGACTTCGCCGTTTTGGTGCTGCTTCTCTTGATTTGGCTTATGTTGCCTCTGGCCGAACGGATGGCTTTTGGGAAAATAACTTGCAAATTTGGGATATGGCTGCTGGAATATTAATGGTTCGAGAAGCTGGTGGTTTTGTCACCGATAAAGAAGGGGGCAACAACATATTTGGCAAAAAAAACATCCTCGCCGCCAATGAACATATTCGCACCAAATTAGAAAGAACCCTCAAAAAAGGCATTTAAACTCTATAATTTTTAAAAAGAGCCTATGCAACCTTAAAAAAGCCCTTCAAACTTTTTAAAAAGCAGCAAAAAACATGTTCCTTGTCTTGAAATCAGTATGACAAAATAAATCAATGAAAGAGGCATTTGGCAAAAACATCTGCCATCAACAGTGTACATACATCCCCTCTTCCAAAAAAAGAAGTCACAATTTCATTTTACTGCCTATTATTATACTGTTGTGTTTCTCAATGCCCTTCTCAACAAACAGAAAAACGCACTAAAAAGTATTCCAGCATAAAACGCTCCCCAAGCAAGACCCACACCGCACGTAGGCAACCCATTACCTCTTGTAAGAGATCATCATGATCACTGCTCCGACGATATTAACTCCCCAAAACTTCTTTTTCCTCTCTAACAAGATCCACTATGCCTCTTATTGCTTTTCACTCTTTTTTACAAAAAGACACAATGATGCAAGTTTCCATTAACATACGCGTTCATATTACTGTTACCCGCCTCTTCTTCATTGAGAGTTATTCAGATACCCTATGAAATGCCCACGGGATTTATAATAACAAAATTTTTTATTTTCAAAGACCGCAGCCTGCATCTCATTTTCAACCTGTTCTTTGTCTTTTTTAACGGCCTCTTCGAGTGCCTTTAACGTCTCATCACCGAAAATAATTTTTAATTTTTCTTTTGAAGATCCTATTATGAGGAGCATCTTCCAAAAAATCAACCGATTATCACATTTCTTATTTGACACCCTCATCCATTCTTTTACACCCAATTTGTATGCTTCTTCAAATGTTGGCATCTTTTCACAAATATCCAGATCTTTTTTTTCTTCTCTATCTCTCTTTCTACAAACCTTCATTTCCTCTTCAACTTCGAAGTCACTATAATCTTTATCAAAGGCAATATAACCTTCTTTCACCGTATCAATAAGCATCTTATAGTAAATAAAAGTTTCTCGTGCTTTTTTATAATCACTGGAAACATCATACAAAAATGATAAAAGCTCCCTTTTACAAACGTATAGGCTACGACAAGGCAAATTACCAAATCCGTTCTGCAACTTTTTTAGCGCTTCATATTCTGTATATTTAGGTATATCTTCAAAGTAAATTTCCATAGATGCTAATTCTTCATAGTGTCCTGAAGCTTTGTCTTTTTGTTGTTTTTCGTATGCAGCTGTGATCATATCATCAATCATATATACCCACCAATGAAGGAACAGCATCGTAAACTTATACCGCTTTTTTTTCGTAAGAGGATCTACAAATTTTTGCAGTGGGATGCCATTCTGTTTCATTAATCGCACAACTTTACGATAAGTTTTCCTAAAAATTGGGCGACTCATTAATTTATTGAATCTTTTAACCTGCTCAGCAGTAAATTCTACTTGCAGCGCCTGTTTATAAAGAAAAAATGTATCTGCATATCCTTGCGCACAGATATCTTCCACCACCATCGGATATTTCTGTCCACCCGCTCCAATAATGTGCCCAATATTTTTTATCTCTAGGATACTCCTTTCCCAATGTCTTATTGCCTCATCCCATTGTTTAATCCATTTTTTGGGTATTTTTTGATTTTTTTCAAAGAGCTTCTCCTCCCATTGTGCAATAATCTCTCTATATATCGCTATTTCTCGACCGCATAATTGCTCAAATTTCTCCCATTGCTTCAGTGCTTCATTGCATTGCTTATTTTGATAATTTGCAAATGCCAACATCAAGCTTTCTATAAAAAACGCTATAGTTGCTACAATTAATAAAGTTTTCATTGAAGATTCAAAATACCACAGCGCGCCGATAAGGATGATAAATAAAATCGTATCTCCGAATCCTGCATTCCAGCTCTTCTCTATTCCCTTCCAAAGTCCGTAAATGATACCGCCTCCTATCGTGATTATTACGATAACTAAGAAAATCTCTTGATCACTCATTTTTATGCCTTTCATCCTCACCGACATGAATACAAGCTTTTTACCGATTCCTCGATATTATATCATTATGTATATATATGAGTTGGAAATCACTATATATTATATTTTAATACATATAATATACAAAATATAGAACGCTGTACTGCTATAATTAAACATTTTGTATTTAATTGTACTGTTCTCATGCTTTACGCTCTTTCAAAAAAAAAGCCTTCTAAGCCCTCACAAGGCACAGCCATCATCTATCCGCTTAAAAAAATGAAAGTTCACAGCAAAACATTGCACTCTGCTTCTCCCCAACATGGATGAAAAAGCATCGTATAGCACAGTTATCCTCAGTTTTTCAGCTATTTTGGAGCAAGAACGATACCGTTTGATGATATTCCAAAAAAGAAGTTCATATCTCTCAATGAGAAAATCACCCCTTTATACAAGGCACACACATTCATATTTTGCATAATATTTTATTTCCTCAGAGGGAGCGTTTTTTATAAAATGCATCGCTTTATTTAGCCTTCTCCTTCTTGAACGAGAGAGATTCTAACCCGTACTGGTTTGTCAACAATCCAACTTCTCTCAACAAGCACGCTTCACCTGCGGACGATTGACATGATGCACTCTAGTAACGCTCTGGGCAAATTCTACCCTGAAGACTTATCACATTATTGAAATGTACTGAATGGGTGAAGCTTTACATACCTTATATCACCATCTTAAACAACAATGTTTTACGATACAACAAGATAAAAACAAAGCCTCCAAAGAGAATGTAAAAAAGACTTCAATTCTTGACGCTCTTCTTTCATAGAGCTCTCACATTAAGATCCCTTTTAAGTTTTGCTCTTTATCCCTCTCAAAGAGAGCAATTATGCATTTTTATTCAGGAGAAAATTGCAATTTGGCTAAATAGGCATAAACGCCATTTTTTGCAACAAGTTCTGCATGTGTTCCTTCTTCAACGATTGTTCCCTTTTCCATCACAAGAATACGATCTGCTTTTAAAATTGTTGCCAAACGGTGCGCGATCACCAATGTTGTTCGATTTTGCATCAACCCTTCTAAAGCTTCCTGCACCAATTGTTCACTCTTTGCATCTAAAGCTGATGTTGCCTCATCCAACAGTAATAAGGGAGAATTTCTTAAAACTGCACGCGCAATACCAACGCGTTGTTTTTGCCCCCCTGAAAGCATAATACCCTGTTCTCCCACTTGCGTATCCAAGCCCTTTGGTAAAGTTTCAATAAATTCCAGTGCGTTAGCTGTTTTGGCAGCAGCAATAATTTCCTCTTCCCCAACATTTTCGCTTCCAAAAACAATATTATCGCGCAATGTCCCATCAAAAATAGCAACATCTTGTGGAACATAAGAAATTGCACTGCGTAAATCTTGGAGAGAAAGACGGTTAATTTCATTGCCATCCAAGCAAATTTTTCCACTTACCGGATCATAAAAACGAAGAATTAAAGAAAAAACTGTACTTTTCCCGGCCCCTGAAGCACCAACAAAAGCAACAGTTTCTCCTGCTTTAATCGAAAAAGAAAGAGAACGTAAAATCTTCCTTTCTGGTCTGGAAGGATACGTAAAATCCACTTGATCAAAAACCAAAGCGCCTTGAACAGGTTTTTCCAAAAGAAGAGGATCTTTTGGGGAAAAGATTGTTGGTTTTTCTTGCAACAATTCGGCTAGTCGTTCAGCAGCACCAGCCGCTTGAATGAGTTCAGCCCCCAGTTCTGATAATTGGGCAAAGGTTGTAGCTCCAAAAACGGCATAGATCACAAATTGCCCTAATGTTCCTCCTGTCATGGTACCGTCTAAAACATCTTTAGAACCAATCCACAAAACCGCAACAACACTGCTAAAAACTAAAAAAATTGCAAAGCCTGTAAAAAAAGAACGCAAAATGACAGAAGCACGTGCTGTTTGAAAAGCGCGTTCAACCAACTGCGCAAAATGTGTGGATACAAGTTTTTCAGCGGTAAAAGCTTGTACCGTGCGAATAGCACCCACCTGCTCTGTCGCTAAAGCATTGGCATCTGCAAGACGGTCTTGTGCCGTGCGTGTGCGGGCACGTACCTTGCGTCCAAAGATAACTAAGGGAATGGCAACAAAAGGAATAGCAAGCAAAACCAATGCGGATAATTTTGCATTGGTAATAACCATCATCACAATTGCACCAATTACCACAATGAGATGACGCAAAGCCGTTGAAGCCGTTGAACCAACAGCCAATTTTATTTGTGTTGTATCTGTGAGGAGTCTTGAGACAAGTTCACCAGAATGAGACTTTTCAAAAAAAGCAGGAGAAAGTTTCATAATATGGGCAAAAACATCACGCCGCAAATCAGCAATAATCTGTTCCCCCAAAGTAATAACACAATAATAACGGCAAGCCGAAGCAAGAGCGAGAAGCAAAGCTAAAAAAAACAAAACACCAAAATAAAAATTAATATGGCCACGGCTTGAAGTGCTAAAGCCATGGTCAAACATTTTACCGATAGCAATGGGCAAAGCTAATGTAACAAGAGCAGCAACCAACAAAGCAAAAAAAGCAAAAATAAACAACCAACGATAGCGTATAAAATAAGGACTAAAAGTGATAAGCGAAGCAAAGGAAGACTTCGTATGGGATGATTTTTTAGATTTTTCTGAATGACGGCTTAAATTCATAGAATTTCGCTCCCTCATGAGGTTGTTTATAATTCTTGATACAAAGATGTATCTTGAACTCTTGTTTTTTAGTGCATGCTCAGTTATAGGAAGAGTAGTTTAATCAATTTAGCAAAAATACGAAACAAGCGCACGAAAAAAAAGCAAGAAAATATGTGCTCTTTCGTTTATGAACATATAAAGGTTTAACGCATGAGAGCGAATATTCATCCAGACTATCACAAGATTACCGTTGTTATGACAAACGGAACCCAATATACAACGCGCTCCACTTGGGGAAAAGAAGGAGATACCCTTAATCTGGATATTGACCCCACAACACATCCTGCGTGGACAGGTGGGTCTCAAACCCTCGTGGATCGTGGTGGACGCGTTTCTAAATTCAAGAATCGTTTTGGTAATCTTGGCATATAAGATGCTCTTTTCCCTTAGAGAAGGGCAAAAAGCTATCAAGTAAAGGAGAGCGAGAGATCTTAACAATTGCTCTCTTTTAGGGCTTTTAAAATACCCTTTGGAAACTTTATAGACTGAAGATTTGCCCAAAAGTACTTTCCTCATTTTTCTCAAAATATAGAGGATGTATTTCTTAAAATATAGAGGATGTATCAATGAAATACCCTGCTTTTTTGCGGGACAGTGTGTATTTCATACAAAACGCTTCCTTGCAAACAAAAGAGCATTGCATTTCTTAAAAGAAGAAAAACGACCGTTTTCTCTTTCCATTAAAAGCCGTGAATATGGATATACTGCATCCATTTTTTACCCCCCCTTTTTCTATGGTTGAATGTTTTTTATAGACAGCAGAAAAGAGAGATAAAACAGAAAGATCCGGATATTTTTTGAAAAGAGATTATAAAATTTTCCTGCTTTTAAAATCACCGTTTGTAGCTGTTGTTTTACAAAAACAAGGCAATAAGCGCAAAATATCCATGGCTGATCAATAGGCTATTGGCTGTATCGCACATGCAATAAAATAAAAAAGACAATCCCTAAAACTACAGCAAGAACTTAAGCAACAAGACTATTCTTCCCTCATTTTTACGAAAAACATGAGCGCCTATCTTGTCCATGAAGCACTTTATGAAAGTTCAAAATCATCCCCCCCTTCAAAAACACAATTCCTCAAACAACGCCTTAAAGCGCGCGCGATGCCCCTCCAATAACGCCCAAGCAGCAAAAACGATGCGCTCTTTATCTTATGAGAACGCAATCATCACTCCTTCTGATATAAGAAGGAACACAAGCACTCTTTCTCACCACTAAAACATAAAAGAGCAGCAAGCAGTAAGCACACATAAACTTTTTACAATTTATTTTATTGCTTGTTTGTTAGCAAAGGGCATGTCCTAAATTTGTTACGCCTCAAGCACAAGATTTTTCATGTTCTTTTGTCCACTGCCCTAAAGTAGCAAGATGATTCATCAAAGCACGATGACCAAAAGCCTTCTGTGCAGCAGCAATATTCTCTTCTTTTCCGGCCCATGCTTTTAAGGCAGCCGCTTGCAATGCCCGTCCATAAGAAAAAGTCAATTTCCAAGGCAATGCTCCCAAAGCATTCATAGCGGATAAATGCGCTGTTGCTTCTTCATCCGTTTGTCCTCCAGAAAGAAAAGCAATTCCAGGAACAGCAGCCGGAACGGTTCTTTTAAGCACCAGAACTGTTTTTTCCGCCACTTCTTCTACACAAGCATGCCGTGCTTCTTTTCCATCAATCACCATATTGGGTTTCAAAATGATCCCTTCCAAAAGCACACGAGCCTCTAACAATTCTTTAAAGACTTCCTCTAAGACAGCTTGTGTCACCTCAAAGCAGCGTGTAATGGAATGCGTACGCGAAAGCCCATCCATCAAGACCTCAGGCTCAACGATTGGCACAATTCCTAATTCCTGACATAAAGCAGCATAACGAGCAAGAGCCTGTGCATTTTGTTTTATAGCCCCCCTTGTAGGTAGCGCGTGTGCATCAATGGCAATCACCGCCCGCCATTTAGCAAAACGAGCACCCAAAGCATAATATTCTTTTAAACGTTCACGCAGCCCATCCAAACCTTCTGTAATTGTCTCTTGGGGAAAAGCAGCCAAAGGTTTTGCACCGGTATCAACTTTAATCCCAGACAAAGCTCCAGATTCATGAATAAGATCAGTCAACATTTTCCCTGTTGATGCTTTTTGACGAATAGTTTCATCGAATAAAATAACCCCAGAGATAGCACTTTTCATCGCCTCTTTTGCGCTAAAAAGCATTTCACGATAAGCACGGCGATTATCCTCATTACATTCAACGGCAATGGTTTCAAAACGTCTTCCAATTGTTGCAGTACTTTCATCTGCAGCCAAAATACCTTTTCCTGTGTGAACCAAAGCCTGTGCTATTTCTTCAAGACGTTCATGCATAAAAATACCTCTTTTTTACTTTATTTCTTTTACTTTATTTCTCCAGCTGTGTATCACAGCAATATAATCTTTAAATGCCTCTTCTCTCCAAGAGAAATTTACTTTAAAAACTTTTCTTAACAATCAGCCCTTAACCTTGCATGAGAGCAAGAATACCAGGAAGCGTTTTCCCTTCCATCCATTCTAAAAAGGCGCCTCCTGCCGTTGAAAGATAAGTAAAATCATTGGCAACATCGGCATGGTTTAATGCAAAAACCGTATCCCCTCCTCCAGCAATTGAAACCAATTTTCCATCCAAGCTACGTTCTGCTGCATGACGTGCTACTGCAATTGTCCCTTTATCAAAAGGCGACATCTCAAAAACGCCAAGCGGACCATTCCACACAAGGGTAGCAGCTTTATCAATCACTGCATTAATATGTGCAATAGAGCGCATACCAATATCGAGAATCATACCCTCTTCAGGAATATCTCCAATATCATAAAGACGATGCGGTGCATCTTTTTCAAAACGAAATCCGACGATAGCATCAACAGGCAGTAAAAGTGTACATTGGTATTTTTGGGCTTTTTCAATCACCTTTTTAACTGTTTCCATGAGAGCATGTTCACAAAGTGATTTTCCCACTTGGATACCTTGCGCAGCCAAAAAACTGTTGGCCATTCCCCCACCAATGACTAAATAATTCACTTTCTCCACCAAATGATTGAGCACAAAAAGCTTACTGGAAACTTTCGCGCCTCCCACAAGAGCCACGACCGGACGCGCAGGATTGCCAAGCCCTTTTTCTAAGGCTTGCAATTCATACTGTAGAGAACGCCCGGCGTAAGAAGGCAACAAATGTGTTATCCCCTCTAGGGAAGCATGCGCACGATGAGAAACGGAAAAAGCATCATTGACATAAAGATCGCCCTGTTTAGCCAAAGCCTCAGCAAAACAGCAATCATTTTTTTCTTCACCAGAATGAAAGCGAACATTTTCAAGCAGTAAAACACCGCCATTTTGCAAATCCCGTACAGCTGTCTCTACAGCAACACCAATACATTCAGGTACAAACATAACCGGCTGCTTGATGATTTTTTCTAACACTTGCACGACAGGGCGTAACGAGAATTCCGGCTCCACCTTTCCCTTAGGACGCCCACAGTGAGAAAGTAAGATAATCTTAGCGCCCCGCTTTTTCAGCTCAATAATTGTTTCTTTATGCCGTTTCAGGCGCGTTTCATCACAAACTTTTCCTTGTGCCATTGGTACATTAAAATCCACCCGCACAAGAACACGTTTTCCCTCCACATCAACATCATCAAGTGTCCGAAATCCCATTACTGCATCCTTTCCACTTTCTGTTGTTTTCATTCAATGCACTTTCTAAAGTTTTCCCCACACCATTTTTTTCTTTTTCGAAAAGAAATCCGCATTCATTGTTTGTAATTTATTCTGTTAAATTGTATTTTTTTAATTCCAACCTTTCAGACATGTTTGAAAAACGCGCATAATTTAGCAAAACAGATTTCCCTCAACAGCACCATTTTCCTATCGCACCTTCACAATTTTTACCCATTCTCTTTTCCAAAAAACATCTTTTATTTTTTATCATAAAAGAGGCTTTTCTGTAACAAAAAGAGGACTAAAAAGTCCCCTTTTACACTGTTTTAGCAAAAGCGACCGCAGTATCGCTCATGCGGTTAGAAAACCCCCATTCATTATCGTACCAAACCAAAACACGACAAAGTTTTCCATCAATTACTTTTGTTTGGTCATTATGAAAAATAGCCGAATGTGGATTATGATTAAAATCACAACTGACGAGTTTTTCTTCTGTATAATCTAGAATGCCCATTAAAGAACCTCTTGCCGCAGTACAAATAGCGTCGTTTATTTCTTCAACGGTTGTGGAGCGTTGAGCAGTAAATGTCAAATCAACCACAGAAACATTAGGTGTTGGTACACGGATGGACACACCGTCAAGTAATCCCTTTAATTCTGGTAAAACCAATCCAACAGCTTTTGCAGCCCCTGTTGAGGTTGGGATCATAGATAAAGCAGCAGCACGCGCACGATACATATCACGATGCATAGTATCCAACACAGGTTGATCTCCCGTATAAGAATGGATAGTTGTCATAAAGCCTTTTTCAATACCAACAGTTTTGTGCAACACTTGTGCTACAGGCGCCAAGCAGTTTGTTGTACAAGACGCATTGGAAACCACAAGATGCTCTTTACGTAAACACTGGTGATTAACGCCATAAACCACAGTAAGGTCAGCACCTTCAGAAGGAGCAGAAACAAGCACACGCTTTGCCCCTGCATCCAAATGCGCGCGCGCTTTATCACGGGCTGTAAAAATACCGGTACACTCTAAAGCAACATCGATACCTAAGTCTTTCCAAGGCAGTTTTTCTGGTTCACGCTGTGCAAACACCTTTATTGGACCAGATCCGACATCGATCGTATCCCCCAACACTTTCACATGTCCTGGAAAACGCCCATGAACGGAATCATAGCGTAACAAATGGGCATTTGTTTCCACTGCTCCTAAATCATTAAGTGCTACAACTTCAATATCTTTTCGTTCACTTTCAACAATAGCACGTAAAATATTACGCCCAATACGACCAAATCCATTAATTGCAACACGAACCGTCATTTCATATTTTCCTTATTCATTTTTAACCGTACAACACGATAAATATTCACCTTTACGCATCCAATTACGCAATGCTACCCATGCCATATTATCCACATTTATAAGGATATAAAATGTCGCGCTCACGTGCATTCCATTTTACGCCTTACAACATGAATTGCTCTTTCTGAAACCTCTTATTTTTCATTGTTTTTACACATTTTTTTTCGCGCTTTATCCACACAATCGATAACATGCTCACAAGTGATATTAAAATGTGTATAAAGCGCTTCCATTGTTCCACTTGCACCAAAACCATCCATTCCAATAAATATGCCATCATCCCCAATAAAACGCTCCCATCCTTGTCGAATAGCGGCTTCAAGGGCGATTTTAATGGGAGCATCACCAATAAGTGCACGTTGATAGGAGGAAGATTGTTTCTCAAAAAGTTCAAAACAAGGGACAGAAACCACCCGTGTTGGAATAGCATTTCCTTCTAACACGGCATGCGCTTTTACTGCAATTTGCAATTCTGACCCAGAAGCAAACAATGTCACTTGTGGTTCGTCACTGGCTGTAAGCAATTCATAAGCACCAAGCATACAGAGATTTTCTTCTTCATACTCTTGACGCAAAAGTGGTAAATTCTGTCGGCTCAACGCCAAAGTAGAGGGGGTTTTACGTGCTTTTAAAGCCAATTGCCAACATTCTACAGTTTCCATAGCATCAGCGGGGCGGAAAACGAAGTGATTGGGCATTGCACGCAAACAAGCTAAATGTTCTACAGGTTGATGCGTTGGTCCATCTTCACCAAGACCAATAGAATCATGGGTCATGACATAAATGACGCGCAATCCCATAAGAGAAGAAAGACGCATTGCCGGACGCATATAGTCAGAAAAGCATAGAAAGGTCCCCCCATAAGGAATCAATCCTCCATAAAGAGCAAGACCGTTCATCACGCCAGCCATCGCATGCTCGCGAATGCCATAATGTATATAGCGTCCTGAAAAATCTTCAGCAGAAATACTGTTCATCTGGCTGCTTTTTGTATTATTAGACCCTGTTAAATCAGCAGAACCACCAATGGTCTCAAGCACGACATCATTGATCACTTCAAGAGCCATTTCAGAAGCTTTACGCGTAGCAACAAAAGGATTGTCTTCGATAATTTTTTGTTTATAGGCATCAATAGCGCTATCAAACTTTCCAACAAGGTCTCCGCGTATTAACCTTTTAAACTCTACACGTTCTGAAACGGGCATCTCGTTTAACTTTTCTTCCCATTTTTGTCGCTTTTTTGCAGCATTAAGACCAGCCAAGCGCCAATTATCAAGAATGTCAGCAGGAATAACAAAAGGTTCAGCCTCCCATCCCAAAGCGATACGTGTTTCAGCAATTTCCCGTGCTCCTAAAGGCGCACCATGAACTTTATTGGTTCCTTCTTTATTGGGGGCCCCAAAACCAATTGTTGTTTTACAAGCGATTAAGGTTGGTTTATCGGAATTTTGAGCCGCTTCAATAGCACGTGCAAGTGCGGCTTGGTCATGCCCATCAACTTTGTGTGTATTCCAACCTGAAGCTTTAAAACGCGCTATTTGATCCGTACTATCGGCTAGAGAAATTTCTCCATCGATAGAAATATTATTATCATCCCATAACACAATAAGTTTATTGAGTTTTAAATGCCCAGCAAGGGAGAGTGCTTCCTGAGAAATCCCTTCCATGAGGCAACCATCCCCAACCAAGGCATAAGTGTAATGGTTGATAAGATCACCAAAACGCGCATTCTGCAAGCGCTCACCAAGTGCCATTCCCACGGCATTAGCCAATCCTTGTCCAAGTGGGCCCGTAGTGGTTTCGATTCCAGCAGCAAGGCCATATTCTGGATGTCCAGCCACTTTAGATCCTATTTGGCGAAAATTTTTAAGATCCTCTATACCGATATCTTCATAACCAGACAGATAAAGCAGAGCATAAAGCAACATAGACCCATGCCCAGCAGACAACACAAAGCGGTCACGATTAGGCCAATGAGGATTTTTGGGATCATGTGCTAAGAATTTTGTATAAAGAACAGTGACGATATCGGCAGCCCCCATTGGCAACCCTGGATGACCAGAATTTGCTTTTTCAATTGCATCAATAGCAAGAAAACGGATAGCATTGGCCATCTGATTTTGTTGTTTTGTATTTGTCATAAAGGATAGACCATTTTTTTAACAGGTTATTTTATGTATCAGCTATATTCTCTTCAATTTTCAAGAAATAGTTTTCAGTTTATTTCGACCGTCAGCGTGAAACCTTTTGTAATCACTTGTGTAAACATTCCCCTCACACATTTCTCATGCCCATATCATTTATGACAATAGTTTCAAAAAATCCAGCTTTTAATTCACATGCATTTTCTACTTTGCTTGCTAAAATATCTTACATATTTAAAAGTAAAACGCGCAAAAAACAAGAAAACGAGTGATTCGTTTTTGCATAAAGAACAGATAAAGGATAAAATCACCTAAAGGATGAAAGCAATGAACCAAGAGACTACGGTTCTACCCCACGCTTTAGAGCAATTGGAAAAAGCACTCCGAACTTTAGAGATAACCATTATAAACCGCAATGCTGTTATTGATAAAAATAATGAATGGGAAGAAGAAATTCAACGAATGAATGCTGATCGTAGCCGCCTTGCCCAAGCGCTTGATAAATCCGAAGCGCAAGTTGAGCGTTTAGAGGCTGTAAACAAAGAAGTTTCCAAACGTCTTATAAAAGCGATGGAAACAATCCGTATTGTCATTGATAGATAAAGGTTTAAACGCATGGAAACTGTTTCTGTCACCATTGATGGTAAAGTTTATCGTATGTCTTGCGATAAAGGACAAGAACACCGTCTGATGAAGCTTGCAGCACAATTGGATCAGTATATCACACATTTAAAAACAAATTTTGGTGAAATTGGCGATAATCGTCTATCGGTTATGGCCGGCATTATGATTCTTGATGAAATGGAAGAAATCAAACGAGAAAATAACAAATTACAAGCAGATTATGAAGCACTTTTACGGTTACATAATGAAAGAGATCTTACCATGGGAAGAATTATGCGAGATACAACCGAACGCATTGAAAAACTCACCGATCAATTGCTCAAAGATGATCAAAACAACGTGGATCTTCAAGAACAAGAACGCTCATAAACATAAAAATGCCGACGACATAAAAACGGAATGAACAGGATAAACACCTTATATAAATTGAAAGACGAAACTTTATTGTTGACGTTGGCGCATTCTTTCTTCCATGAAAGCCCATCATCCGTAATAAAAATGCTCAAAAAACCACGACAGAATCAAAAAAGTGTCAAAAACTTTTTTGAAAAGCAATAGCGCGTTCACAGGGCTTTCATACATATTTTAACATCGCATTACCTCTTCCATGAAGTAACAATGTGCTTCCTAGAGTGTAGCCTCAAATACTGAGCTGTTTTTATGACAAAAATAAAGTCATAAAAGGTTTGTTTGCGTATGTACAAACGCTCTTTTGCATAAATTTTTAAATGGCTTTCGTTCCATCTTGAGAAACAGAAGCAATACGCAAGAGATTTGTTGCACCAGGCGTACCAAGAGGTACACCAGCTGTTACCAAAAACCGCTCTCCCTTTTGACAAAAACCTTCTTGAAAAGCAATGGCTGCAGCTCGATCCACCATGTCTTCTAAATCGCGTGCATCTTCAGTGACCACACAATGAAGTCCCCAAACGATAGCCAAGCGTCGTGCTGTTTCCACAATAGGAGATAAAGCAATAATAGGTTTGTTTGGACGTTCACGTGATGTTCGTACACCGGTTGTGCCTGAAGCGGTGTAAGCCACGATAGCAGCCAATTCAAGTGTTTCAGCGATCTGACGTGCTGCAAGAGAAATAGCATCTGTTCCCGTTGGCTGAGGCTTGGGATGCTGGGCCCCAACGATAGCTGCATAAGTATGATCTTGTTCGATTTGCCGCGCAATTTTATCCATCATAAGTACAGCTTCTTCAGGATACAATCCAGAAGCCGATTCAGCAGACAACATCACAGCATCGGTTCCCGCATAAACAGCTGTAGCAACATCAGAAACTTCTGCACGTGTTGGAACAGAAGATGTGACCATTGACTCTAGCATTTGTGTTGCCACCACTACAGGTTTTCCGGCCAAACGACAGGCTTTAATGAGTTCCATTTGTAATGCAGGTACTTTTTCTAAAGGCATTTCTACCCCAAGGTCTCCCCGTGCAATCATGATCCCATCACAGACATCAATAATCTTTTCCATATGCTCCAAAGCTTGAGGTTTTTCGATCTTTGCCATCAACGAGACTTTATTTTCCGTCAAGCAACGCACCGCCATAATATCTTCAGGACGCTGAATAAAGGAAAGAGCAACCCAATCCACAGGCTGTTGTAACAAAGCCTGAAGATCGTCTTGATCTTTTGGTGTTATGGAATGAAAAGGCAAGAGCGTATCAGGAAGACTAACGCCTTTTCGATCGGAAATATGGGTCCCAGAAACCACGCGACATTGAGCACAATGCCCATCACACACTTCAACACGAAGCTCCAGTTTTCCATCATCAATAAGCAGCCGATTTCCCGGTTTTAAAGCTTCTAACACATCCTGATGAGGGAAAAAAACCCGTTGTGCATCACCCAGCACATCCTGACTGTCTAACGTAAAAATCTGCCCAGTTATAAGTTTTTCTTGACCTTTAGCAAAACAACCAATCCGCAATTTTGGTCCTTGTAGATCAACCAAAATGCCAATGGGACGTTGAACTGTTTTTTCGATTTCGCGTATTTTTTTCACCAAATCAACCATCGTTTCACGGTCAGTATGGCTCATATTCAAACGAAAAACATCTGCGCCTGCTAAAAACAGTTTTTCAATCATTGAAATGGAAAAAGAAGAAGGTCCAAGGGTCGCAATAATTTTTACTTTACGTGCACGCTTCACGGTGGAGAGACTCCTAAAAGAGTGGGAGAAGATATTTCTGAATTCCCCAATAAAGACTCCTCGGTCAACTGCACCATCCAACTGGTTTGATTACCAGTATCAATTTCTTTAAATTCCGCCTTTTGATAGCCACGTGGGAAACAGTCATGCACCCCTTGAATAGTAAATTGACTATCTTGCACACACATCGTTACAGAACCGGACCAGTTTCCTTTTTTTTGAGCTCCCTCAGCATAAAAATAATAAAACCGCGAAGAAAGTGGACCATCGATTAAAGTTTTACACTCTGTCATGGGGACAACCCACCAGCCTTCACTCACCCATCCTGAAAGAGTACGATACCCCACCGCAACACCAACGGACTGTTGGGTTGTATTACAAACTCTAAAATCAGCTTTTACAAAAACAGTCTGTGACAACAAAAGCAAGAAACTCACAAAAAAAACTTTTAATCCTCTTAAAAGCATCCACTTTTGTTCCTTGGCAACCACAACACTTTCCTTAAACTGCAAGCCACAAAAACAAAATATCAATCCCTTTTTCTCTTTTTTCAAGAACCTTTCACAGGCATATCAACATATTTTCTTCTATTTTGCTTTTTATCGCTCTTTTATCAATATATATCTTAAAGTTTTTACAAAATATTTAAATTCAATTTGTAAAGAAAGTGTGTAGCTAGACTGACTTTCTGTCCTTCAAGCTTTTTTAACAAAAATGTATCAACACAAATTAAATTGTCAAAAAACAACTTAACAGCTTATAATGTGGAGAAAATATCATGAATACAGTAACCGATGAAACACACGCCATATCTGTAAACCAACTGCGTGCTTTTATAGAACGCATTGAACGACTAGAAGAGGAAAAAAAGACCATCTCTGATGATATTAAAGAAGTTTATGCTGAACTTAAAGGTTCAGGTTTTGATAGTAAAGCCGTTCGAAGCATTATACGATTGCGTAAAAAAGAAGATCATGAACGCATGGAAGAAGAAGCCATCATCCAGCTTTATAAAAATGCACTTGGTATGAGTTAAAACAACCAAACCCTTTCCAGCATTTCCATTCACAATGGTAAATTCCTCATTCATTATGGTAAATCAAAGTGTCCCCACCCCATTCCACTTTGCCTACAAAGGCAATAACGCTACCTTATGATTTGCAAACAAATTTATGCATAAAACACAAAGAAAAGGAAAGTCTACAAGCAATCAACAAATCGTGAAGAAGCATAAAGAACTGATGTATGAAAAATGATATGGGGAAAGAGATAAACCCGCACATTTCTATGAAAAGAGAGCTCTCTTGACCTTGCACCTTCTAAAGGACAAAAATTTTATACCTTCCTATCTGTCAACAATCCAGCTTCTTGCATAAGGTTCTCATAACTGGACCATTTGCATGGGTTCGCTTCTAAACTGCTCTAAAAGCAGTCTTTCAATAAGCACTATACTCTCTCACAGTATATAATACATATAAAATTTCACATACTTTATAAGACGCGTTAGACAACAATATTGATTTTAAGCATTACTGTATAAAGAATTCTATAAAAAACAGATAGGCACTAAAGGCAAAGCCATTGATTAAAATCTCTCATTTTTTTGAGAAAGATTAACGCGCACGTATTTATTTTTCACTGTCTTCGCGTAACAATTCGAGCTCCAACCATTGTTCTTCCTTTTGGGCGCAAGTCTTTTTCTTCTCTTCCAATGCTGTAGATAACCGCTCAAAACGCTCTTTATCTTTTCCATAGAGTGCTGGATCAGAGAGCTCTTGTTCAATTTTTTTGATTTCATTTTGCAAAGCAGTAATTTGTTCAGGGAGTTTTTCCAGCGCATAGACCTGCTTATAAGACAACTTGCGCGGTTTTCTTTTTTCTTGCGCTTTACAACGCGGATCATTTGATGAAAGCGATTTTTCATTTTCTCGCCCAGAAAGATTTTTTTTCCGAACATGCGACTTTAAAGACGCTTTGTCTTTTTTTCCAAACAATGCAGCTTGCTTATTTTGTGCGATCATATCACTATAACCGCCCGCATACATAATCCACTGCCCATCACCTTGAGGGGCCAATATGTGTGTTACGGTTCGATCTAAAAAATCTCTGTCATGGCTAACCAACAAAACGGTTCCATCAAAATCGGCAATAAATTCTTGCAACAGATCCAAAGTTTCCATATCCAAATCATTGGTTGGCTCATCAAGAATTAAAAAATTTGCAGGGCGTGAAAGCAAGCGAGCCAGTATGAGACGGGCCCTTTCTCCACCAGACAATTCTTTGAGAGGTGTGCGCATTTGCTCAGGCAAAAACAAAAAATCTTTCATATAAGAGACCACATGCCGCTCTTGCCCATTAATGACAAGGCTATCCCCTCTTCCGCCGGTTAAGTAATAGGCTACAGTTTCTTTTTCATTTAAGATACGCTGTTGATCCAGCAATGCCATAGAGAGATTATATCCTCGTTTCACAGTTCCAGTATCGGCGGACTCCTGACCAATCAGCATGGAAAGCAATGTTGTTTTTCCGATACCATTAGGCCCTACCAAGCCAATTCGATCTCCACGCTGAATGCGCAAGGAAAAATCTTTAACGATCACGCGATGATCATAGGACTTTGAAATATGCTTTGCCTCAAGCACCAATTGGCCAGAATCATGACTTTTTGCTGTCGTCAAAAGTGCACTTCCAGGAGGTGCTTTATAGGTTTTTTGACGCTGTCGTAATTCTTTTAATTCACCCAATCGCCTTACATTACGTTTACGTCGTGCTGTAACGCCATAACGCAACCATTGTTCTTCACGTGCAATCTGTCTATCTAATTTGTGCTGTTCTATTGCTTCTTCTTCGAGCGTTTTATCACGCCAACTTTCAAATTCTGAGAAAGATTTTTCCACTCTTTTTGTTGCCCCCCGATCCAGCCATACAACTGAATGCGTGACATTTTCCAAAAACCTCCGATCATGAGAAATGACCACAATAGCTGAACGCAAAGAAGCCAAAAGCTTTTCAAGCCATTCAATGGTTGGTAAATCAAGATGATTGGTTGGTTCATCTAAGAGAAGAATATCAGGTTTTGCTACAATGGCTTGTAACAGACAAACACGCCGCTTTTCTCCTCCAGAAAGAGTTTCCAACTTTTCTGTTCCCTCAAAGCCTAAGTTTGCATAAAGTGTATTTATCCATTGCGGATCAGGAACATCATCCAATCCTGCTTCTATAAAGGTTTGAATATCATCAAATCCTGAACAATCTGGATTTTGCGCAACATAACGAATAGTCACCCGTGGATGACGAAAAATCTCGCCCTCATTTGGCTCGATCATTCCTGCAGCAATTTTTAACAGAGTAGATTTTCCACAACCATTGCGCCCTACCAATGCAATACGAGCGCCCTTCTCAACCGCAAGGTCTGCTTGGTTGAGCAAAGGCGCTGTTCCAAAATTTAAAACAATGCGGTCAAGCCGCAAGAGTTGCACCGCCATTAACGAGCGTATCGAGGACAAGGTGCCTTATACATCACACCTCTCCCATCACGGTAAGTACACAATTTCGGTGTATGCACTGGTCGTGAACAAGGAGCACGGTAGGCCCGCCCACTTCGACTACGATAAGTGCAAAGCTGTACAGGAGCCGGTTGAACAATAACTTGCCGCTGCTGTCTTCTTTGGTTTGCAGCCGCCCCTGTTACAGTTCCTGCAAGAGCCCCAACAGCTGCCCCAGTAAGCGCTGCTCCAGAACTACTTCCACCAATAACTGTTCCAGCCAATGCCCCCAAAGCAGCCCCACCTACACCATAACGTGCTACTCTTTGATCATCGGTGGTACACGCCACTGAACTAAACCCTACGGCTGAAACAACAGCCACTTTTAAAATTGATTTTAACATATAAAAACCTTTCCTTCTCAAGATCAATACATCAAGTATATATTCATGCCGGCCCTTATTACTTTTCTGCCCCCCCTCCGTTTTATGCGAATATATGAGAAGAGCTTATGGAATAGGTACAGACGCCAACAATATAGCTTTTCCAGAACGTAAAGTACAAGAGAAGGTTCCACAAACACGGTTAGAAAGCGTTAAAGAAGAGCCAAATGATACATTTTTATCACAAAGCGGCCATTTTACACCGGAGAGTGTTAATCCTTCTAAATCAGAAAAACCTATAATACTAAACAAACAACCATCCGGTAAATTTGGTAAATCATATGAAAGAAGATTTGGCAAAATCGGCCATCCTTCCTCGACACCACTTGTCAACAGCACTGAAATTCCTTTTTGCGCCATCTTTATTGCTTGCGTCATATGAGAAAGACTATGATCGGTTCTTTCCCCTCCCAAAGCTCCACAAAGGATAAGGCGCCTAGCGCCTTTTTGCAAAGCTTTCGCACATGCTAATGCACTATCTGTCATATCTTTATCAGAAGGAAAAACTTCCCGTGGTACATGATCATATTGGCATCTTAACGCCTGATCAGATGAATCAAAGTCCCCCACCCACAATTCAGGCTCCACATTCAATCCTACAGCATGGCGCATTCCCCCATCAGCAGCAATGACACGCGTTTTTTGAATTTGAGAAAGCAAACGATTCGTAATACAAACATTTCCATTTAACAATATTGTAAATGTTGTCATGACATATTATGCCTTTCATAAGATATCTCTTGGTTTATAAAAATAGCCATTTTTTATAAATAACAACCATGTTATAGCCAAAAGAATCCTTCTCAAAAGCTTCTTTTTAAAAAGCTTTTCATTGTAGAAACACACACAAAGATACAAGTGAAATTTGTCACAATGCAATTAAACAACCAGGTGCACAAACGTCAAAAACTGCAGATTTTTCAACGCATATTTTTTTTTCGCAGAAAAATTTATAGCATCCCTCTTCTCAGTTTCATGCTTGTGCTTTCTGCATGCCATAATACCTCTTTTGCTCCAAATGATCAGCGCTTTTCTTGGAAGCCTACGAAAAGGATCAAACGCCCCCATAAAAGCACTCTTTTTTTCCCACCCAACGCCACACAACACGCACGTATTTTGCAAATTTATGGCGGAACTTATCACGACCCCAAACTTGAAAAGTTGTTAGCAAATATTTTACGCAAATTAATTGTTGTATCACACAATTCTCATAAAAATTATTCTATTACAATTTTAAACTCAGGCGGTGTGAATGCTTTTGCACTTCCCAATGGTTCTATTTACATCACCCGCGGCATGCTCGCATTAGCCAACGACTCTTCAGAAGTTGCGGCCATTTTAGCCCATGAACTTGCCCATATTATTGCCAATCACGGCATTTTACGTCTACAAAAAAAAGCACAGTTAAAGACCGCTCGTCATCTATCCTCACATCTTCTTTCACACGCAAACAGAAAACTTTATAATCCCATTAAAGATAAGCAACAACTCGCACAGTTTTCACGCAATCAGGAATTGGAAGCTGATTCGATTGCCTTAGAACTTCTTCAACAAGCAGGATATGATCCATTTGCCTCTCCACGCTTTCTCAAATCAATGGAGGCATATAATGCTTTTTGTAATATTTCAGGTATCACCAATGCTTCCTTAGATTTTTTAGCAAGCCACCCCACCACGCCACAGCGGATTCATCTTGCAATAGAAAAAGCACGTAAAATCCATACAACAAACCTACAAAAAAGTGATCATGATTTTTTTCTCAAGAACCTTGATGGCATGGTTTTTGGAGGAAGCCTTCATACAGGCTTTATGCGCGGCAATCAATTTATACACCCACAATTAGGCATTGCTTTTTCCCTTCCAGACAATTTTACCATAGAACATTCTACCAATACGCTTTGGGCTAGCGGCCCCAATAACATTGCCATTCGTTTTGATGCTCTTTTACATCCTGCTGAAATATCTGCAAGTGACTATTTGCAAAGCGGCTGGATTGTAGGATTAGATCAATCTTCTATCCGTCCCTTTACAATGCACGGTCTGCCTGGGGCGCGTGCACGTGCAAGCAATGAAAAATGGCAATTTGATGTGGTTGTTATTATTTTCAATCATCACATCTTCCGTTTTCTAACGGCAGCTCCACATCATTCTTCAACTTTTAAAGCTATTGCTGAAAGCACGATACAAAGCTTTCATCCCCTTTCAGCATCACAGTTACAAAAATTGCAACCTTTTAAAATTCGTGTTGTACGTGTTCAAAAAGGAGACAGCGTTGCAAGCCTTGCAAAGAAAATGCAAAATACAATGCACAAAGAAAGACTCTTCCGCATTCTTAATGCACTTTCTCCCACACAAACTTTACCTATAGGCGCAAATGTTAAAATTATCATGGAGTAAAAACTTTTTTCTATATTTTATATTCCTTTAATTCTCTTTTGCTTTCCTCACCCACTTCCCTTCTTTTCAGCACTCTCCAATGTTGTCTTTATACATCTCATCAATTTTTGCATCTCATCAATTTTTGCAGCAATCTTTTTGACAATTATTATCTGAGCTCTTTTTAAAATCAGCTCTCCAGACAACACACAGACCTTTCTCGCACCAAGCACACGAGACTTTGCTTGATTTTATCCTTTCTTTTTATCCTCTATAAAACACTTGACTGCCATCTTGTAGATGGCAGTCAAGGAGGAGGTCTTACGATAGAAAATCGCGCGCGAATTTTTTAAAAGCAACACTCCAGACACTGTAGGAGAATGTCATGGTACATTTTTCTCTGCTTTGTTGCATCCCTTCTTATCACACTTCATAAGCGTCAGCTGGATTAACCGTCAGCAGAGCAGAGCGCAATTTTTGCAAAGCACGTGCTTCAATTTGGCGAACTCTTTCTTTTGAGATTCCTAATTTTTCACCCAAAACTTCCAGAGTCGCCCCTTCTTCATTCAAACGGCGAAACCGAATAATTTCAAGCTCGCGTTCATTAAGAATCTGTAATGCATCATAAAGCCATTGTGTGCGCCGTTGTCCATCAATCACTTGCTCAATCAAAGCATCAGGAAGGGGACTCTCATCGACAAGAACATCCATTTTAGCAATGGGATTATCACTGTTTTCAGAAACAGAAACGCTCAATGAATTATCAGAACTGGAAAACCGAAAATCCATTGTTTCAACGTCACGTACTGAAACACCGAGTTTTTCAGCAATTGTACGAAAAATATCTTGTTTTGACAAAGCGCTATCATCTTGCACCAATTTTGCCCGCAAACGCCGAAGATTAAAGAAAAGCGCTTTTTGGGAAGAACTTGTACCACCGCGAACGATTGACCAATTGCGTAAAATATAATCTTGAATAGAAGCACGTATCCACCATGTTGCATAAGTAGAAAAACGCACTTCACGATCAGGCTCAAAGCGTGCAGCAGCTTCCAAGAGTCCCACATAGCCCTCTTGGACCAGATCCCCTAAAGGCATTTTGAAACGTTTAAAACGGTTAGCAATTGCAATCACCAAACGCATATGAGCCGCTGCAATTTGATGCATAGCATCATCATCGCGCTTGTCTTTCCATCGCAGAGCCAAGTCATGCTCTTTTTGCCGTTCAAGATAAGGCGCTTGCATAGCAGAACGCATCATATTACGTCCCAAACTTTTGTCTGCGTCGCTATAGTTTTTGCTATTTTTATAAACAGCATTTGAAAGATTACTCATAAATAACCCCTTGCGATTAAAATTATCAACATTGATTTGGCAACGACATCGCCGTTCTTTCCAAAAAAAGAACGTAAAAGTTGTTTGTTTTATAAAGACTACTTTAACGTGTATTTTTATAATCGCAATTGTTTTTTTATTGTAACCATAAAACTTACGCTCATAAGCCACAACTTTATGAACAAAACAGAACTCTCACAGGTTTCCTTGTCACAAAAAGAACATGAAAAAGCTTTTTCTTCATATTTTTGTCACACAACAGAAAAAAATAAAACAATCACATAAAACAGACGTCATTTTATGTAATTTTTCACTTATTTATATTTACAAGTTGAGCGTTTATTTTATGCTTCTAGCTTTACAACACAACTAATACGTGTAATTAAAAAAATATACAATATCTATCATGAATAAAAAATGAACAAAAAGAACCAGCAAAATTTAAAAGCGTCAAAAGAGATATCAAAAAACGACAAGAATGATTGAAGCAAGTGCAACAAACATGTTAAAGGAGCATCACAATGATGGAATTGTCGAGAATAAACTTTTGACGAGTGTGGTGCTGAGAAAGAAACTGATCATGGATAGCAAGATTATTCAACAAAATGAAAGCCTCCAAGAGGATGTTATTGAAAAACATGGCCAAGGTAAATTTGAAGGTTTTCGTTTTTATGCCAATACAATCAATAGTGATCAAACAATCAATACACAAAATTTAAGAGATAATGAACATTTGATTCTTGCTTTTTCGAAACGTGCAGCGCGTTTTTGTAATTGTGCGAATGGAGATCTTAGCCTCAGTTGTGATGGTATCATTCGCTGGATTGGTCAACCTGTAGGCCAACTTGTTGCAACAGAAGACTTTCTAAAACCAAAACCGATCATTTTAGCAGATACACAATTAACAGGAGAAGCCCGTAATAAAGTTGTCCAACGATTAGAACGTTTTGTAACTTTTCATTTTACAACAACTTTAAAACCGCTTTTTGACTTGCTGCATGCACATCATTTAACAGATTTGACGAGCGATCTTGCTTTAAAGCTTGTCCATTCTTTAGGGGTTTTACCGCGTCAAGAAATCTCAGAACTTGTCAAAAGCCTTGATCAAGAATCACGCTCCATGCTGCGACGACTGGGAGTGCGTTTTGGTGCTTTTCATATTTATGTTACAGGAATGCTAAAGCCCGCTTCTGTCCAAACCATTATGCTTTTGTGGAATCTTAAAAATACAGGGCAAGACCAAACTGGATTAAATGAAATTCTCTCAGCTTTATCTGCAGGCAGGACTTCTCTGATTGTTGAGCCTAGCTATAACCGCCAATTTTATTCGTTAGCTGGTTATCGTATTTTAGGTCAACGGGCTGTACGCGTTGACATTTTAGAACGCCTTGCTAATCTTATCCGTCCAACACTTCATTGGAAAAAAGATTCTACTCCCAAGCCCGATGGTGCTTATGATGGCAAAAGTTTTTTTGTCACCCCAACCATGATGTCTATTCTTGGCGCCAATGGAACAGACATGGAGGAGATTTTAAAAGGTCTTGGTTATCAATCGCAAACCATTACCCGTACTGTTTTTGAACAAAACCAGCTTGCCTATAAAGACTCTCCCCATATGTGCACAACAGATATTCCAGCAGCAGAATGGGTTGGCTCTCCATGGCAAGACACAAAGAGGCTACCAAATACACAGGTAGAAAAAAATCTTTCATCCCCTTCGCCGGCAACACAGCAAAGCAGTACAGCTTGTCTGCCTGCTGCTGAACCTGTAGGCAATTTTATCACAAAAAAAAGCATTCAAAGTCCTGCAAGAGAAGATAAAGTTATTTTACTATGGCGTTATAATCATCACTTCCACCACCACGGTCACAAAAACCGTGACAAATCTGGACAGAAATGGCAAAATAAACAAAAAAAGGCTTTTAAGAAAGAGAGGAATATAAACGAAAAGTCCCCTCAAGAAGCCACAGCATCTACGAAACCCTCTTATAAATCTTCCTCTCCACATATCAAATATGGGAATCAACAATCATCTAAGAAAGCAAAACATCATAATCCCGATTCACCTTTTGCGAAATTAGCAGCACTGCGTGATCAACTCACAAAGAGTAAAAACACAGATATACTTTCCTCCAAAGAGCATTAAAGTAAAAAATGGAGTTTAATTTTGACCCACGTAGTAACCGACAACTGCATTCATTGCAAATATACGGATTGCGTTGAAGTTTGCCCTGTTGATTGTTTTTATGAAGGCGAAAACATGCTCGTTATTCACCCTGATGAATGTATCGATTGTGGGGTTTGCGTTCCAGAATGCCCTGCAGAAGCCATTCTACCTGATACAGAACCAGGTTTAGAAAAATGGCTAGAACTTAATCTCCGTTATGCAACCAGATGGCCCAATTTAACAACCCGAAAAGATCCACTTCCCCAGGCCAAAGAAATGGATGGCGTTCCAAATAAATTAGAAAAGTATTTTTCAGAAAATCCTGGAAGTGGTGAATAATAATTCACCAATGCGCACCACATACTTTCAAAAATAAAGATCATTCCCTTGTAAAAATAAAAAATCCTTAAGCGAAATGATTGATTCTTTTAAATTTTGATGTTAGTGTTATTTGTACATGATCATCTTTCTAAGTATTTTTTATTTGCTTTCTGTTTTTAGATTGTAAAGCGATATATTTTTTGTTGGATTTAAAAGTACTCAACTTTTATGCTCATTAAATTCGTGTAATATACTTGGTCAAAGAACGTTCAACGTTCAGGTTTTTTAGCCTGTTTTCCAGTACATTTATTGGTCATAAAGGGAGTAAACAAAAATATGGCATCCCAACACGGAACTTCTTCTCATGCAAAAGGATTTGAAACCTCTGAATATATCGTCTATCCAACCCATGGAGTAGGACAAATTATCGCAATTGAAGATCAAGAGGTTGCAGGACATAAGTTAAAGCTTTTTGTTATTCACTTTGCAAAAGATAAAATGGATGTCAAAGTACCTATCGCAAAAGCTCTTTCTGTTGGCATGCGCAAATTATCGGCTGGTGATTCTGTCGAACGTGCTTTGAAAATTTTACATGGAAAAGCCCGGGTTAAACGAACCATGTGGTCCAGACGTGCTCAAGAATATGATGCAAAAATCAATTCAGGAGATCTTATTTGTATCGCTGAAGTCGTCCGTGATCTTTTTCGTTCAAACCTACAGCCTGAACAATCCTATTCCGAGCGTCAACTCTACACCGCCGCATTAGAGAGAATGGCACGCGAACTTGCTGTCATTAATAATCTTTCCGAAACAGAAGCTATCAACCTCATAGAGATGCATCTCTCAAAGAAAGCAAAGCGTGAATTCAAAGCGGAAAGAAATGAAACAGATACGAACAACAAAGCCATCTATGCTGCATAATAACCTATTTATAGCTGTACACTTAAAAAGCAAAGGTTACACTTTAAAAAAAGTAAAATATTTTTGATAAAACAATATAATCAATAGAAAGCTATTTTATTGGGTTTTAATATCTCTTGTAAACAAGAAATATTGCGTAAATGCGCCTGTCCAGTTTTTATATAACAATATAGGGATAAATTTGAGTACAAGAAAATAAAATCACATAATTTTATCAAAAAATAAAATTGTTATTTAAAAGCTTATTCTCAGATGAACAGCCTCATATAAAGCATATAAACAACTTTTCAAATCTTTGAAAAGAAATGATCAATCATATTACAAGATTACAAAAAAGGATGTTCTTTCTGAATTTTGAGAGAGAATATTTCCTATAAATCAAACAAGCCCCCGATGCTCCTTCAAAAGCAGCAGAAAATTCCCAAAAAAATACACTACAATTAAGAAAGCCTTATGGTTTTATTTTTGATAAAAACAACAATCTTCTCTCAGCACTTTCTAATAAAATCCATAAGCACTCCCCCAAGCAATTTTTTTTGTTTTTAGCCTTTCCAAAGGGGATATGAATATAACCCACTCAAAAGCACTTTACATTGCTTAGCAAATAAACAGAAGAGAAAGATAAAACGCTCAATCTTTAGCAGGCAAAACAACCCGTCCGCGATACATTCCTGTTTTCAAATCAATATGATGGGGACGCCGCAACTCACCTGAGTTTTTATCCTCAATATAAGTTGGTGCTTTCAGGGCATCAGCCGAACGGCGCATACCGCGCTTGGCAGGAGAAGTTTTTCGTTTAGGTACAGCCATAAAGAGACACTCCAAATCCACTAAAACAGATAAAGCAACGCCGCAACCGACAATGCCTTTCAAAAACATTACAAAACTTTACAAAATTTGACAAAGTTATACACTGATAAAAAAGAAGAGGCAATGTCAAAATGTCTAACAGAGTGTAAAAATGATTTAATTGAATGCAAAAACGGTTTTTAAATGAGCACTCTCTCATCAAAATGTTATAAAATTTACGCTATACTCCAAGAGTAGAAAGAGTTTATAGAACATTTTTAGAGAGTTTTTGTTTCGCTTTAACAGGAAGTTCTGTACATACGAGATGAGCATAGACAATAACAAAAAGACCGAAACGAGCTGTTGATTTTTGAAAAATGCCCTCACCAAGATTTTTCAATCATCACCAAAGAAAATTGACAAAAATGAAAAAAATCAATACTCTTCTTTTTTAAATTTCAAGATTTCATTGTGTAAAAATAAGGAAGCAAGAATGCATGAATTTATGGCTCTTCTTGCCAAGCATGCGCGCACCGTTGAACAGCGGCTCGACACATTGCTCAGTAACCACGTTCAAAGAGGTGAAATTGCCCGTCCTGAACTTTTAATCAAAGCCATGCGCTATGGTGTGTTGAATGGAGGAAAACGCCTTCGTCCTTTTCTTGTCATTGAAAGTTCTGCCCTTTTTGGCATCCCCTTAGAACATACGCTTAACATTGCAGCTGCTTTAGAATGTGTACATTGTTATTCACTCATTCATGATGATCTGCCTGCTATGGATAATGATGACCTTCGACGCGGAAAATTGACAGTTCACAAAGCCTTTGATGAAGCTACAGCAATTCTAGCAGGAAATGCACTTTTAACTTTTGCCTTTGAAATCATTGCGCATAAAGCCGCAGTACTTTCTCTTAAGAGCAGGATCCAATTGATCACCACTCTTGCACAATCGGCAGGGCTTGGAGGTATGATCGGTGGGCAAATGCTTGACCTTGAAGCGGAAAAAAAACCACAAAAAGAGAGCGACATTATCCTGCTCCAACGCATGAAAACAGCGGCTCTCATAAGCTTTGCTTGTCAAGCCGGCGCCATCATGGGCAATGCTTCTCAAGAGTTGACAAACAAACTTGCGACTTTTGGAACATATCTTGGTTTAATATTTCAGCTAACGGATGACCTTCTTGATGTCACTTCCAGCACACAAACCTTAGGAAAAACAACAAAAAAAGATGAAGCAGCGCATAAAGCCACCTTTGTACGTCTTTATGGCATTAAAGAAACAGAAAAAAAACGCAATGAGCTGCTTGCAAAAACAGAAGCACTTCTCCATCCCTTTGGTTCCAAAGCAAAAATTCTCCAACAAGCGGCCCAATTTAGTGCATGCCGCAAAAATTGACCACAAATCTCCCGCCCAAATTTTGAAACATTCCTTTCAAAAAGTAAGCAGAAAAGAAAACCAATTTTTTGTTTTAAGCTTTTCCAAAACGGGTATGAATATAATCATTCAAAAGCACTTCAAATTGCTCAGCAATATGATCACCACGCAACACCTTCACTTTTTTTCCTTCAATAAAAACGGGTGCTGCTGGACTTTCCCCTGTTCCGGGCAAAGAGATCCCAATATCGGCATGTTTTGATTCGCCTGGTCCATTGACGATACATCCCATAACTGCAACCTTTAAACTTTCTACACCAGGGTATTTTTTACGCCAAACGGGCATATTTTTGTATAAATCCGCTTCAATTTTTTGCGCCAACTCCTGAAAAACTGTCGATGTTGTGCGACCACATCCAGGACAAGCGGCCACGACGGGCAAAAACTGTCGAAAACCCATCACTTGCAACAACTCTTGTGCAACTTTCACTTCTCGTGTCCGATCTCCACCCGGTTTAGGTGTTAATGAAATACGAATAGTGTCACCAATTCCTTGCTGTAATAAAATTCCCAAAGCCACAGAAGAAGCAACAATCCCCTTTGTGCCCATTCCAGCTTCCGTCAACCCCAAATGGAGAGCATAATCACAACGGTCTGCTAAATTAGCATAAACAGCAATGAGCTCTTGTACATCGCTTACTTTTGCGGAAAGAATAATTTTATCACGCCCCAAGCCTATTTCTTCAGCAGCAACAGCTGAAAGCAGAGCGGACTGAACAATGGCTTCACGCATAACTTCAACGACAGATAAAGGATTTGTCTGTTTTGCATTTTCATCCATAAGCCGTGTTAACAGGACCTGATCAAGGGATCCCCAGTTCACCCCAATACGAATAGGCTTATTATGCCTGCAAGCAATTTCAATAATTTGTGCAAATTGGTGATCTTTTTTTGCACCAAATCCTACATTTCCAGGATTAATCCGGTATTTTTCCAATGCCTCAGCACATGCGGGATGTTCTGCTAAAAGCTTATGCCCAATGTAATGAAAATCCCCCACCAACGGTACCGCCAAACCTAACCGTTCCAATCGCTCGCGTATTTTTGGCACAGCAGCAGCAGATTCATCACGATCAACAGTAATGCGCACCAATTGTGAACCAGCTTGTGCTAAAGCAGCAACTTGAGCGACTGTTGCATCAACATCGGCAGTATCGGTATTTGTCATAGATTGCACAACAATTGGATTTTCTCCCCCAACCAGCACATCACCCACCGCAACAGCGACACAATGACGACGCTCAAAGGGTTTAGATAAAGAATAGGCTGTGCTCATCCAATCCTCAATATTTCAAAACTTAAGATTTTTGCTTACTAATTGTGGTAATAATTTATCAGATTACCATAAAAAAACTTTCTGAAAGAAAAATCTCTCAAGAAGCAAAATTTTTGTTTTTCTTTTCACGAACCTCAGCAGCACAATCAATGCAACTTTTTAATTTTCAAGCCGTTATACAAAAATCCCAAGCACAATTCCAACTGTCATGAAACAGTATAACACATGAAGGAGTCAACAGATGTCTCTATTTTCCTCCCAGAGCAAAAACGCTAAAATTAAAAAACGCATTGCTCAATTAAAAAATGAACTTGTTCCCGTAAATCGTTGGTATTCTTCCAACGAAAGCTTTGAAAACATTTCTGAAATATTTGATACATGGAAACAAAAAGGGCGTCATGCATTTTATCACCTCAACAAACACGCAAAAAGCTTAAAGAAAAAAGCGCAAGAAAACCCTAAAACGACCCTTGCATTGGCTGCAGGTGCTATTTTAACAAGCTTTTTATTACTACGCAAAAATTAACAATACAGCCAATAATTTAATTTTTCATGCTCGCTTTTAAAGCGAGCATTTCCCCGTAGCGAAAAAACAATTTATAAAAAGCCTCTTTTTATAGGAAACAGCTTTTAATCTTTTCTATTTTTTTAGTGCAAGAATAAAAGCTTCAAGAGATGTATCATCACAAACCAAATAAAATCTTCTAAAGTAAAAACCCATTTGCTATAAGCAAAAGGGATAAAAGCCAAACTTAAAAGAAACAAACTTTTATCCTCCAGTACCGCTCTGAGAAGTATCCACATAAGTTACCACAGACATCCCTGGAATAAGCTTTTCAGCCCCTTCTTGTCCAGGATCTAATGCAATACGTACCGAAATACGTTGTGCAATTTTTATAAAATTACCAATTGTTGTATCCGTTTTTAACAATGAAAATTCGGATCCTGTTGCTGGTGCGAAACGAACAACACGTCCTGTTAATTTTTTATTGTTCAATGCATCAACAGAAAAAATAACAGGTTGCCCAACACGCATTTGCGACAATTGTGTTTCCTTATAATTAGCAATAATCCAAATATCATCAGAAATCACAGAAACCAGTTGTGTTCCAGGCACAACATATTGTCCTACCCGCGCGCCCACCAATCCTATATATCCAGTTTTAGGAGATAAAATCTTTGTATGATTGAGATTAAGCTTGGCCAATTCCACGCTTACCTTTGCTCCTGAAACCTCAGATTGTAAACTTTGTCGTTCAAGATCTAATTGCTTTTGCAATTGTCGTTTTGTTTCCAGCGCTGCCAACAATTGTGAAAGAGAACGAGACGCCTCAGACGACAGTCCAAGTTTTTTATTTTCAGGCAAAACATTAGAAAATGCACGAGAACGGGTTAATTCAGCGTCTATAGTATTAATTTCCCCCTGTAAGAGCTGCGCTTGTAAAGCAATACTTGCCAATTTTGCATTTTTTGAATCCAGAACTGCCTGCGCCCGTGCAAGCTGTTGACGAAAAAGAGAATCATCGAGTTCAAACAACAACATTCCCTTTTCAACGCGTTGATAATCTTGCACATAAATCCGTGCTACCACACCAGAGACCTGTGAACTTACCAGTGTTACATTACCCTTAATGGAAGCATTATCGGTTATTTGAATTGTACTAACAAAAGGAGGAAGCCTCCACGCCCATAAAATCAGCAAAATTCCTATAATTCCTGACAGGAATACAATAACCGTCGCTTTTGATCGCAGCGCTTTTATCATTTTTTGTACTCCTTATGAAGGACAGAACTTTGCTTTTCAAAAATATACAAAGAACATGATTTAAAAAATATTTTGAGAAAAAAGAGAAAAAATACAACCATTGCGATATAAAAATAAAGCCGGAAAACGTCGTCATAAGCAAAAATATTTGCTGTTAACTTAAACTTCTCAATGAGTCTTGCTGTATTTTGCTCATCCCCTAAAATGGGAGGAATAGAAGCACCGTAAGAAGGTGAAAATAAGGTATTGACCTCCCCTGAAATAAGAGGATCAGTGACAACAATATTTTGTATTAAAGCTTCAAAATTCTTATGTGCGAAAATAAACTGCAAACTGCCAAAAAAAGCGGCTCCCATCAACCCCCCTGTGACCTGTGTGAGCAGAAAAACAGCAATAAAACTTAAAACATAACTGGGCCCTTTCTTACCAGCGATAATAAAGCCCTTAAAAAGAACAGAAGGCAAAAAAAGCGCATAACTAAAATTAACCAATCCTTGGCTCAACATCATATCTTGCGGGCGCGTTAAGTGGTTTACATGACTGTCCAAATAAGCGCCAAATGCTAAACACCCTAAAGAGATAAGATAAAAATAATCCTCACGACCATCACGTAAAAAAAAGACGCACACCGCTCCCCCCAAAAGGGTACCTAATGTTACAGCAAGATACATAGGTATCATTTCCCGATTCAACAAACCAAAGAGATTAAAAAATCCTGTTGTTAAAGTTGAACGCTCTAACAAAAAAACGTGAAAAACCAACAAAATAAGAACAGATTGCACCATTTCTTTACTAAAAAGCCAACGTAAATCAATCAATGGTTTTTTTCGGTTCAGCTCAATAATAGTAGCAATGGTTAAAGAAAGAACAGCAAAGGCAAGCCCCCATCCAATCCATTCTGCCTCATGCCACCAATATAATGTACCAACAGACATAATCACAGCATTGAGTCCAAGACCAAATGCAATGAGACTATAACTTACCCAATCTAATTTTTGAATAACCTTACTTCGTACAACAGGTGTCAGGGGAAGAGCGTAAATACATCCTAAACTGATAAGCACGAGCCCCATCTCCATAGCGGAAAGATGTAAAAATCCACCATTTTCCAGTAAATCAGGTGAAATCAAACGTGACAAAGGAGCCGCTAAAATAGCATTCATATAATTCAAGCTCAAACCGATAGTATATTTCTTTGCGGGTGCAAAAGCCTCCATCATATAAAGGAGAGCAAGAGAAGCCAATGGTGCTGCAGCAATACCAGCAAAAAAACGAATAATAAGAGCAGAACGCAAATCCGTAACAAACAATTGTAAAATACAAACCAAAACGAAACTTAAAATCGAGAGTTCAGCAAAAGCACGCAAACCAAATTGGTAACGGATTTTAATCAACATAATTGCAACACTGACATTTGGTGCCATATAAGCAGCAACCAGCCATGTCGTTTCAGTCAGCGTTGCATGGAAATCTCCAGTCAAATAAATAATATTAGACTGAACAACATTAGCCCCTAAGCCATATGCCCACTGCAAAATAAAAGAGGCAAAAATATAAATAAAACATTTTGGCAAAGGTCCTGCAAAAACAACACCGGGATGAGGAAAAGGTTTGCCCCCTCTTTTAGCAGACATAACCGTACGCTTTCTACCGCTCATGTCGCTTTTTCCTGTGTACTATGTTACGCCTCTGCCAGCCGCATGCCAACAGTTTTTAATTTATAAAAGAAATCTTCTATTTGATCTTCGCCTTCACTTATTTCCCCCTCCAAGCTTGCACGAATCTGCAAGATCTGCTGTTCTAACAAGTTAAAAGACAGATGTTCAACAGCCACCACCCTCTCGGCTAAAAGAGCACATCCCGAAAATGTAATATTGGCGACACCACCACAAACAGCAAATAGCTTTTCTCCTGCTGCGGTTCGAATACGAACACTTCCCAAAACAATGCTTGCCACCAAAGGCGCATGATGAGCCATAACAGTCAAAGCACCTGAAGCAGAAGGCAAAACAACAGATATCACCCTCTCTGAAAAGACAATTTTTTCAGGTGATATAAGTTCAAACAAAAAATGCTCTTCTCTACCGTTATCCACAATACTCTCCACGAGACTTTCTAAAAGGATCGTTTATCTTCTTTATAACAAGCATTTATTACCAACTTCTTTTTATCAAGAAGCTTCTGCAATAAGACGCTTTCCTTTTTCCAGAGCCTCATCAATCGAACCGACCATATAAAAAGCTGCTTCAGGCAAATGATCATAATCGCCCGCACAAAGACCTTTAAACCCTTTAATTGTTTCTTCTAAAGGAACAAGCTTCCCAGGTGATCCAGTAAAAGCTTCAGCCACATGGAAAGGTTGCGAAAGGAAACGTTCAATTTTACGTGCACGTCCAACAAGCAACTTATCATCTTCAGAAAGTTCATCCATTCCTAAAATAGCAATAATATCTTGAAGTGATCTGTAGCGTTGCAAAATAGTTTGAACTTGACAAGCAACGGTATAATGCTCCTCACCCACAATTAACGGATCCAACATACGTGAGAAAGAATCGAGAGGATCAACAGCTGGATAAATCCCTTTTTCAGCAATTGAGCGTGAAAGAACAGTTGTCGCATCCAAATGGGCAAAAGATGTTGCAGGAGCAGGATCGGTTAAGTCGTCAGCAGGTACATAAATGGCTTGAACAGAAGTAATAGATCCAGTTTTTGTACTTGTAATACGTTCTTGCAAAGCACCCATATCGGTTGCCAAAGTGGGCTGATAACCCACAGCAGAAGGAATACGCCCTAACAGAGCAGACACTTCAGCCCCAGCTTGGGTAAAACGGAAAATATTATCAACAAAGAACAAAACATCCTGTCCCTCATCACGAAAACTTTCTGCAATCGTCAACCCAGAAAGAGCGACACGCGCACGTGCTCCTGGAGGCTCATTCATTTGTCCATAAACAAGGGCACATTTTGACCCCTCTGTTGAACCATTGTTGTCTTTTGGATTCACATTCACGCGGCTTTCGATCATTTCATAATAAAGATCATTTCCCTCACGGGTACGTTCACCCACACCGGCAAAGACAGAATATCCACCATGGGCTTTTGCAATATTGTTAATAAGCTCCATAATAAGGACGGTTTTTCCAACACCAGCACCACCAAATAAGCCGATTTTTCCCCCTTTAGAATAAGGTGCTAACAAATCAACAACTTTAATGCCGGTAACGAGAATTTCTGAAACGGTTGACTGCTCAACATATTCAGGCGCATCTTGGTGGATTGCCCGTTTTTTTTCCGCGACAATAGGCCCCACATTATCCACGGGCTCCCCGATCACATTCATAATACGACCAAGAGTTCCCTCTCCTACAGGAATAGAGATCTGTGCACCTGTATCAACAACCTTTTGTCCCCGCACCAAACCATCGGTTGTATCCATAGCAATGGTACGTACAGTATTTTCACCCAAATGCTGAGCAACCTCTAAAACCAGCCGATGTCCTAAATTTTCTGTTTCTAACGCATTGAGAATATTGGGCAAAGCAGTACCTTCAAACTGCACATCTACAACAGCACCAATGACCTGTTTGATCACCCCTATAGCCCCTTTTGAAGATTCCTCTCTTTTTGGTTGCTCCTTTTGAGGGGAAGAAGAAACAGGATCAGAAGAATCCTTTATACGCGCTTGAGATTTCGAGGCGGCTTTTTTCACGCCTGAACGAGCAGTTGATTTTTTTTTCTCAACCTTTTCTGCTCCTTTACTTGACGTCACTGCTTTTACCATCAATCCTTACCTTTTCCATTTAAAGCGCTTCAGCGCCCGCAATAATTTCAACCAATTCTGTTGTGATCTGTGCCTGACGCTGGCGATTATAAGCCACCGTCAATTTATTGATCATTTCACCCGCGTTACGCGATGCATTATCCATAGCCGTCATCTTCGCCCCCATTTCACCGGCAACATTTTCAAGCAAAGCACGAAAGATTTGCACAGTAAGATTACGCGGTACCAGCACATCCAAAAGAGAAACGGCATCAGGCTCATATTCATAAACGATTGATTGTGCACCGCGACTTGCATCTTTTTTTTCAACGATATGGTCTCCTTCCACAACCTCTAATGGAGATACTGTTGGAATTAAACGAAAAGCCGTCGGTTGCTGATTGATCACTGAAACAAATTCAGAATAAAACAGCGTACACACATCAAATGCACCCTCATTAAACAAATCAATAACCCGCTGACTAATCATTGCCGCTTCAGCAAAACCAATCTGCTTTACAGAATGCAAATCGATATGATCAATGATCAAATCTTTATAATCGCGTGCTAAAATATCAGCACCCTTTTTCCCTACGGTTAAAATTTTAACGATTTTATGAGCCGCAAGAAAGGCTTTAATTTGTTCACGCGCACGCCGCGCAATTTGTACATTAAAAGCACCACACAAACCACGCTCTGCGGTACAAACCACCAAAAGATGCACGTCATCCCTCCCTGTTCCACGCATAAGAGGGGGGGAATCAACAGCATCGACATCAGCAGCAACATTGGCTAGAATAGTCGCCATTCGCTGTGCATAAGGACGCGCAGACTGAGCCGCCTCTTGCGCACGATGCAACCTAGCCGCTGCCACCATCTGCATGGCTTTGGTAATTTTCTGTGTTGCCTTAACCGAGGCGATACGGTCTCTAAGATCCTTTAATGACGCCATTGAAGCATTCCATCAATTTTATTTACGAAAAAGTTTTCGCATAAGAATTCAAAAGAACGATAATTTTCTCTTTAATTTCATCCGTAATCTGCTTTTGTGAAGCAATTGCTTGTAAAAGGTCTTGATGATCACCACGCAACAGGGTCAAAAGTCCTTGCTCAAACCGAGCAACATCAGCAACAGCAAGAGAATCGAGATAACCATTAACACCAGCGAAAATAACAACCACTTGTTCTTCAGTTTTCAGGGGGGAAAATTGCGGTTGCTTTAATAACTCGGTTAAACGTGCTCCTCGATTTAGAAGACGCTGTGTTGAAGCATCCAAATCGGAGCCAAATTGTGCAAAAGCTGCCATTTCGCGATATTGTGCCAATTCTCCTTTAATTGACCCTGCAACCTGCTTCATAGCCTTAATTTGTGCAGCCGAACCAACGCGTGACACGGAAAGTCCTACATTCACGGCTGGACGAATTCCTTGATAAAACAAATTTGTTTCCAGAAAGATTTGCCCATCAGTAATCGAAATCACATTTGTAGGAATATAAGCGGAAACGTCATTGGCTTGTGTTTCAATAACAGGCAAAGCCGTTAAAGAACCAGAACCATTGTCTGCATTGAGCTTTGCAGCACGCTCCAAAAGACGCGAATGCAAATAGAATACATCTCCTGGATAAGCTTCACGACCAGGCGGACGACGCAACAAAAGAGACATTTGTCGATAAGCGACAGCCTGTTTTGATAAATCATCATAACCGATCAAAGCATGTTGACCATTATCACGGAAATATTCGCCCATAGCACATCCGGCCAGCGGCGCAATAAATTGCAAAGGAGCAGGATCAGAAGCCGTAGCCGCAACAATAATGGAATATTCGAGGGCACCACGTTCTTCTAAGACTTTAACAAATTGTGCAACCGTTGAACGCTTTTGACCGATAGCAACATAAATACAATAGACCTTATCCTGATCCCGTCCAGCTGTTTTTTCATGGAACGGCTTTTGATTCAAAAATGCATCAAGTAAAATCGCTGTTTTTCCTGTTTGGCGATCACCGATCACTAACTCACGCTGTCCACGCCCAATGGGAATGAGAGCATCAATAGCTTTTAAGCCCGTTGACATTGGTTCATGTACAGACTGACGGGGAATAATCCCTGGAGCTTTAACATCGACACGCCGCCGCTCTGTCGCCTGCAGAGGTCCTTTTCCATCAATTGGATTTCCCAAAGCATCGACAACACGCCCAAGCAAAGCGGGACCGACAGGAACATCCACAATAGAACCTAACCGTTTAACGGTATCTCCTTCACGAATATCACGATCAGAACCAAAAACGACAACACCGACATTATCAATTTCCAAATTGAGTGCCATACCTTGCACACCATTGGAAAAGGAAACCATTTCACCTGCTTGGACATTCTCCAAACCGTAAACGCGAGCGATACCATCCCCCACGGACAAAACCCAACCAATTTCTGAAACTTCAGCTTTTTGGTCGAAGTTTTTGATTTGTTCTTTTAGAATTTTTGAAATTTCAGATGGTCTAATATCCATCAGCTGACCTCTTTTTTCAATGCAAGCTTAAGTGAAGATAACTTCGCCACAAGGGATGTATCAATCTGCATTGACCCGACACGAATGATCAAACCACCAAGAATTTCTGGATCAACACAAATATGCAGCAAAACTTTTCCCCCAATGACCCCTTCCAAAACCACGCGCAACTCTTTTTCCTGCTGAGCGGTTAATGGACATGCAGAAATGATCTGCGCCGTCACTTCTTTACGAGACGAAGCAACACAACGCTTAAAAGCTTCTAAAATACCAGACAAGGCATAAAGCCTGCGGTTTAGAGCAATAACACACAAAAAATTACGCACAATTTGCCCTGTCTTTTCATCAGCAAACTTGATACATTCACAAATAGAATGCATCATTTTAATCTGTTCTTCTTCTGAAAAGAAGGGGCTTTGCACACCACGTTTTAAGTCTTCATTTTGTTTTAAGACATCCCCAAAAGACGCCACGGCTTTTTCAACATTTTCAACGGCCCCTCTTTCTTGAGCCAAATCAAAAAGCGCTTGTCCATAGCGTTGTTCCACCAATGGCAGCGGTATAAGAGAAAATGAATCCGACACGAAATACCGCCTCTTTCCCTTGAGCGACTCTCTGATAGTTATCAGATGAAATGAATTGAACATTCCAAATTTTAAGAATCTCTTTCTTAAAATCAAGAATAAAAAACTTTCTGGTTTCTAGCATAGACATTGCAGACTCGCAACACCACAAATCAACGCTTTTTAAAAATTTTAAACAAAATCTTTAAAAGAGCTTTGAAAACAATTTTTCAAAAAACCATCTGTTTTTATCTGCTTCTTTTTGACATTCCCTGAAAGACTTTTCAAGTCCTTTTCTTTATAGCATCAATGGATTACAAATCAAAAAACAAGACATACTTTCTTCGTATTCACTTTGTGTAAAATGCACGCTCTTATAAGAGAACAGTGCACGTAACAATATGTTCTTTCAAATATGCTACACAAAAAACCAATATGCTTCTTGAAATAAGAAAAATTTATGAAAGACGCTCTTCATTAAAGAGCATAAGAAACGATAAAAATTGGGTAAAAGGTCTATTTTAAAAGAGCCGTTTTTTGCTGTAAAAAATGCCTTGTTATATTGTAGCTTTAGAAAAAACTTTGTGGATCAATATCAATTTGAACCCGAACAGAATGGGGCATTTTAGGCGTATATCTGAGCATCGCACGAATAAACCCTTGCATATCAAAAGAGCGCTGTCCTTGCAGCAAAAGCCGAAAACGGTACCGTCCTCGAACAAGAGCCAAGGGTGCTTCTGCTGGTCCCATCAGTGAGATATTTTTTTCTTGTGGAGCAGCTTGACGTAAGGCGCGAGCATATTGTTGTGCATCTTGACGCTTTTCTGACGAGACAATCAAAGAGGCAAGCCGCCCATAGGGAGGGAGATGATAATGTTCACGCATAGCAAGTTCATGCGTATAAAATTTTTCATGTTGTCGTGAAAGCAACGCTTGTATCACGGGATGATCAGGTTGATAGCTTTGCAAAAAGCCCACACTTTTAAGCCCCATACGCCCTGCTCTTCCTGTTACCTGAGATAAAAGCTGAAAGGTTCGTTCACTCGCACGCAAATCACCATTTGCAAGACCAAGATCCGCATCAATAACCCCGACCAAAGAAAGCTTGGGAAAATGATGTCCCTTAGCAACCAATTGTGTTCCAATGATAATGTCAACATCGCCCTTTGCAATTGCTTGCAATTCACTTCGTAATTGACTAATCCCCCCTTTTAAATCTGTTGAAAGAATCAAGAGCCGCGCCTGTGGAAAAAGCATGCGTGTTTCTTCGGCAATTCTTTCCACCCCTGGTCCACAAGCAACAAGATGATCTAGCGTTCCACATTCTGGACATGCTTCTGGAAGAGGTTGATGATAACCACAATGGTGACATTTAAGTTGTCCTTGTGCACGATGTTCAACCAACCAGCTTGAACAATCGCTACAATGAAAACGATGTCCACAAACCCGACACAAAGTTAAAGGTGCATAACCACGTCGATTAAGGAAAAGAAGCGACTGTTCTCTTTTTTCGAGAGTGTCTATTAAAGCCTGTTCCAAAACAGAAGAAATAAAACGTCCCTTTTGCACACCACCTTTGCGCATATCAATAACCTGCAACTGTGGAAGCGCTGCTGCTTTAAAACGAGAAGGCAAATGCACCTTTTGATAACGTCCTTTTAAAACATTTGCCTGACTTTCAATTGATGGTGTTGCTGAAGATAAAATAACAGGAAAATTTTCAAAGGATCCGCGTGCAACCGCCATATCACGTGCATGATAAAAAATGCGCTCTTCCTGTTTATAAGCACTATCATGCTCTTCATCAACAACAATCAACCCCAGATCATGAAAGGGAAGAAAAAGGGCCGAACGCGCCCCAGCTACAACGCGTATCTGCCCTTCTGCAACTTGCCGCCACACACGTTCGCGACGACGTGGTGCCAAATCTGAATGCCATTCAGCTGCTGCTGCTCCAAAGCGTGCATAAAAACGATCTAAAAATTGCTGTGTTAAAGCAATTTCAGGCAATAAAATCAAAACCTGCTTATTTTCTGTAAGCGCTTGTGCAACGGCTTCAAAATACACTTCCGTCTTTCCTGATCCCGTCACACCATCAAGCAAAAAAACCTGAAACTTGGCTGATAAAACACCCTCTCGCAATACTGCTGCTGCTTCCTTTTGTGCTCCCTCCAACTGAGGCGGAGAAAAATCAGGATCAGGTTTTGCTACAAGCGCAGGAGCAGGAATCATAACATCTTCAAAAATCCCAAGTGCTTTTAGCCCTTCAACAACAGACACCGAAGTCCCTGCTGCATGGGCAAGACCAGAGCGTGTCCAAACCCCACCATCGCGCACCAACTCCAAAACCCGTGATCGTGCGGGGGTAAGACGCGCAACCTCTCCTCCACAATAGCGCAATCCTGGCATCTGTGATTCTGGATCCAAAGCAGCCGGTACACTCAAAATCAATCGTGCAACAAGACCAAAAGGAGTCATCGTGTATCGGCTCACAAAACGCAAGAAGGCAATCATCTCTCCTTTAAGTACAGGACAATCAAAAACATGAAGAAGAAAACGTAATTTTTCCTGCGCCACCGGCACAACACTTTGTCCATCTTTTTCTTTTGTCTCTCCAACCTCCACAACAAGACCACAAAGCACGCGCCCCATAACAGGAACCCGAACAAAAGACCCCACTTTCACCTCCATAGAAGAAGGAACTCTATAATGATAAGCATGGTTAACAGGCAAAGGTACCAATACAGCAACAGTTTCTTTTTCTGTCTTATTTGACTTCATTTTTATGCCCAAATCTTATAAAAACATTTTACTCTCAAAAACGGTTTTACATCATATCTTCTCTTTTGATGTCATTGTGCATACTTGTCTAGAAAGCACCTTTTATCCTTATCACAAACCTTGCACAAAATAGTGCTTTTCAAACTATCTTCTATCACAAAACCATTGCCCTACCTTCATAACCTAAGGAATTCCATAATGATAAGCATCAAAGATCAAAGTGATAAGCACACACCAGAAACAAAACTTTTCGTCTTCTAGCTTCTCTTTAAAACAGAAAAATTGTGTTCCCTTTGACCTTAATATTTCAACAGCCCCTATAAATACGCATTCTTCCTCTTGCTTTTGCAATAAACACGAGCGCATAACAAATGATAAGGTAAAACATCAAAAACTTTGAATAAAAAGGTAAAAACCTAGGAGAGAAGAGATGAAATTTTTTGTGGATAGTGCCCATATTGAAGAAATCCAAGAATTAAACAATTTAAGCCTCGTGGATGGTGTCACCACCAACCCTTCTCTTATCCTCAAATCAGGACGCAATATTTTTGATGTTATAAAAGAAATTTGTACCCTCGTACCTGGACCTGTTTCTGCTGAAGTTGCAGCAACAGAATTTGAAAGTATCATGCAAGAAGCAGCTGTCTTAGCAAAAATTGCTGACAATATTTGCATCAAACTTCCTTTAACATTTGATGGGCTAAAAGCTTGTAGAACTCTTACACAACAAGGGATAAAAACAAATCTCACACTTTGTTTTTCCGCCAATCAAGCCTTATTAGCAGCAAAAGCAGGTGCTACATTTGTTTCGCCTTTTATCGGAAGACTAGACGACTGCGGGATAAATGGGAGCGAATTACTTCATGAAATTCGCACAATTTATGATCATTATAATTATAAAACGCAAATTTTGGCAGCCTCTATCCGTACTGTTAACCACGTCAAAGAAGCAGCCTTAAGTGGTGCAGATGTTGCCACTGTTCCACCATCTATCTTAAAAGCGCTCATCAAACATCCCTTAACCGATAAAGGCTTAGAAATATTCCTCAACGATTGGAAAAAGACCGGACAAAATATTTTTTAATGTTGAGGAATTTCCTTTAAAAGATCTCTGGAAAGTAACATAAAAATTTGCTCTGCCAGTTCCTCAGCCACGCGCTTTTGTGCATCTTCTTCTGCTTGCAGCGTCGCATATTCTTGACGAAGCCGCTCAAAAGATGCACGCATCGTTGCCATTCCTGTTGCAAGAGGAACATTGTCCATATTTCGTAAACTATAAGACACTTTTCCTATTACGGTTCCAACGGAAGGCCGCCCATTTCTTCTTTTATCGAAATCAACTTCTATTTGCATAGAATTCCTTGTAAACACAGATATCTGTAAGGCCAATTGATAAGCAGGCGCTGAAGGTTTATCACCATTTCCATACAAAAGAAACAGCAGATGATTACGTACCATTTGGCCAAAACGATCTGAAGGCTCTTCCACAACAATAGAAGCTAACCTTGCAGACAATCCTAAAGAAGCAACATCTTGCCCTGCAACATTTCCCGTAAGCGTTGCGTTTTTTGAAACCTGACGATAAAGCGGCTCAACTTTACATCCACATAAGAATGTGCACACGCCTAAGAAAACCATAAAAATAAAGCATTTAGAGAACGACATTCACAATCCTTTGGGGCACAATAATCATTTTTTTCACGGGCTTTTCTATCAGAAGGGCTTTCACAAAAGCCAAATTTAACACAGCCTCTTCAATCATCTCTTTACTAGCAGTTGCTGAAACAGTGACCTCACCACGTTTTTTGCCATTCACCTGTACGGGTAAAGTATAACAGTCCTGAACGGTTAATGTCGGATCATAAACAGGCCAAGGCAATTCAGAGACCAAAGTTGTTCCACCTAACGCAGCATGACATTCTTCTGCTAGGTGCGGCATAAAGGGTGCAATCATCATCAAGAAGAAATCCATAGCTTGACGTAAAGAGGCTTTCATTTCATCCTCCATATTGTCTATTTTATTTAATAAAGGTGCCATGATATTCAAAAATTCATAAAGACGTGCAATAGCCCGATTAAAAGCAAATTTTTCCAAATCATCTTCTACAGCGCAAAGGATGCAATGTGCTGTTTTTGACAGCTCTAAAGCTTTTCCTTGTTGTCCTACGCGGGGAGCAACTTCTCGCAAAGCTGGGGCTCCCAAAGCTACACAGCGCCACACACGCTGTACAAAGCGATGTGCTCCTTCCACACCAGCCTCTGTCCAGATAACATCTCGTTCAGGGGGCGAATCTGATAAGACAAACCAGCGTACGGTATCGGCTCCATAGGATGCAATAATATCATCAGGATCCACGACATTTTTTTTCGATTTAGACATTTTTTCAATCAATCCAATTGTCACTTCGCTCTGATCGGTCAATTTATACGCTTGACGTTTTCCATTTTTTTCGACGATTGAAATTTCTGCTGGTGATACCCACCCCTGCTCATCCCGATAGGTTTCATGAACGACCATTCCTTGCGTAAAAAGTCCTTTAAAAGGTTCATCAACGGATACATAACCGATCAATTTCATGGCACGCATAAAAAAGCGGGAATAAAGAAGATGTAAAATCGCGTGTTCAATTCCTCCAATATATTGCTGTACGGGTAGCCATTCAGTGGATGCTTGTTTATCAACGGGTTCTTTTTCCCAAGGATTGGTAAAACGCGCATAATACCAAGAAGAGTCCACAAATGTGTCCATTGTATCCGTTTCGCGTTGAGCAGGCTGCCCACAGGAAGGACAAGAAACATCTTTCCATGTTGGATGACGTGCAAGAGGATTGCCCGGTTGATCAAAAGTCACATCATCAGGCAAAACAACGGGCAAATCAGCTTGTGGTACAGGCACCACACCACAAATTTCACAATGGATAACGGGAATAGGACATCCCCAATAACGCTGACGTGAAATCCCCCAATCACGCAATCGAAATTGCACTGTTTTTTTCCCCTGTGGCTGTTCATAAAGAACTTGGTCTTCAAGCTTCTTGGCGGCAACTTCAAAAGCCTGTTGCGGTGTCAAACCATTTAAAAATCCAGAATTGATCATCACCCCATCCCCTATATAAGGCGTTTCAGCAATCACGAAATTTTCTGCATCTTCCCCTTTTGGTAAAACCACAGGCCGCACAGGCAGACCATATTTACGTGCAAAATCCCAATCTCTCTGATCATGGGCCGGACAACCAAAAACAGCCCCTGTTCCATAATCCATAAGCACAAAATTAGCGATATAAACGGGAATCTGCACCGCTGAATCAAACGGATGTATCGCCATCAAAGGCGTTAGAAACCCTTGTTTTTCAGCCGTTTCAAGAACTTGCGTTGTCATTCCACCAGAGCGACAATTTTCGATAAAAGTGCTAAGCGCTTTGTCTTTTTTTGCCAAGGCTTGCGCAATGGGGTGGTCAACAGACAAAGCCAAAAAAGACGCTCCAAAAAGCGTATCTGGTCGTGTAGAATAACAGACAATTTCTTGAAATTGTACATCTCCATCATCGGTAACATCTGTGGGCTTTAAAGCCCAACGAATCAGCACCCCCTGAGACTTACCAATCCAATTTTTTTGCATAATGCGAACTTTTTCAGGCCATTGCTCTAATTTTTCAAGCCCTCTCAAGAGATCTTCACTAAAGTCGCTAATTTTAAAAAACCACTGTGTTAATTCACGCTGTTCCACCAATGCACCAGAACGCCATCCTCGACCATCAACCACCTGCTCATTTGCTAAAACCGTGTGATCAACGGGATCCCAATTCACCTTAGCCACTTTGCGTGTTACCAAGTCTTTTTGATAAAAATCAAGGAAGAGTTTTTGTTGGCGATGATAATATTCAACATCACAAGTCGCAAATTCACGCGACCAATCTAAAGACAGCCCTAATTTTTTTAACTGCCCACGCATAACCGCAATATTTTGATAGGTCCAAGTTTTAGGATGTACATTACTTTGCAATGCAGCATTTTCTGCGGGCATACCGAAAGCATCCCACCCCATTGGATGCAGCACATGAAAACCTTTTGCACGTTTATAACGTGCAACCACATCACCCATTGCGTAATTGCGCACATGCCCCATGTGAATACGCCCAGAGGGATAAGGAAACATTTCTAAAACATAATATTTTTCACGTTGATCGTCCTGAGCAGCTTGAAAAATCTTCTTTTCATCCCAGATCGTTTGCCATTTTTGTTCCCTAGCACGTGAATTATAGCGTTCAATTGTCATGCGCATGATACTCTTTAAATAAAATAAAACCAAAAATCTATTTTACTATGCTTGACCATGGATTAACTCCAAGGTCAATATTTTCAGTTAATATTTCACGAAGTATTTTATACGATTCTTAATAAACACCAACCTAACCCCTGAATAAAACGCAAAGGCATGAAAATATGGACACACACATTCTTCCTGATATTTCTTCTCTTAAAGCATGGCAAAACCTTCAAAAAGACATTACGGATACATGTCGAGAGCTCAAACGCTCTGGAGAAGAGGTACAACTTATTGCTGTTTCAAAAACGGTCGTAGCAGAAAATATTATACCGCTTTTGCAAGCAGGTCAGTCTGTTTTTGCAGAAAACCGCGTACAAGAAGCAGCAAAAAAGTGGCCCAACTTACGGCAACAATTTAACAATATTGAACTTCATCTCATCGGTCCTTTACAGTCAAATAAAACAGCCCAAGCCGTAGAACTTTTTGATGTTATTCAAACGGTTGATCGTGAAAAAATAGCCAAAAGCTTGAGCATAGAAATGCAAAAACAAAAAAAAGCGCTTCCTTGTTATGTTCAAGTTAATATTGGGCTAGAGCCGCAAAAAAGCGGTATTGCACCGCAAGATGTTGTCTCTTTTGTTTCTCAATGTAAAAATCACTATGGACTTGATATTATCGGCCTTATGGGCATCCCACCTCTCCAAGAAAACCCTGGTCCCTATTTTGCACTTTTAGCAAAACTGGCAAAAAAAGCGGAACTATCCAAACTTTCTATGGGCATGTCCAATGATTTTAAAATTGCTCTGCAATTTGGCTCTAACGTTCTTCGTATTGGTTCTGCTTTATTTGGACAACGCTCTGTTTAAACGCATTTTTATAAAACTAAAATAAACTATAACGACAGTATAAAATATTTTTATCAAAGATAATCTTAGAAATTTTAAAATATTGCTAGGCAAATCTATCTTCTTTAGTCTAAGCTGTGAGAAGTTTTTATAAAATAAAAAGCTTTTAGGAAACGTTATTGTTAAAAATACCCAAAACTATAAGAGCTTATTTTTCTCAATAAAGACTGAATGGAGGGAACACATGTCTGAAAAAATTTATCCCATATTAGACAATATAAAAAAAAATACTTTGATCGATGAAGAAACCTATCAACAATGGTATCAAGAGAGCATCAACAACCCAGAAAGTTTTTGGGCCAAACATGGGCAACGTATCGAATGGTTTAAACCCTATACAAAAGTAAAAAACACTTCCTTTCATGGCGATGTATCCATTCAATGGTATGAAGATGGAATAACCAATGTTGCCTATAATTGTATTGACCGTCATTTAAAGAATCACGGCGACCGCATTGCACTTATTTGGGAAGGAGACAATCCCTATCATGATAAAAAAATAAGCTATAATGAACTTTATGAACATGTCTGTCGTTTTGCCAATCTCTTAAAGAGCCATGGTGTCAAAAAAGGCGATAAAGTTACCATTTACCTTCCCATGATTCCCGAAGCAGCCTATGCCATGCTAGCCTGTGCACGTATTGGTGCGGTTCATTCAGTTATTTTTGCTGGTTTTTCTTCTGAAGCAATAGCAGGACGCATTGTTGATTGCCAATCAACTTTCGTTATTACCGCAGATCAAGGTTTGCGTGGAGGAAAACAAATTAACCTAAAAGACAGTGTTGATGCAGCTATTGAGATTGCAGCTGGTCATGATATTCATGTCAATCAAGTCATGGTCATAAGACGTACCTGCGGTAAAATTCGTTGGGTAGAGGGACGTGATTTTTGGTATCATGAAGAAATCTCTCAAGTTCCAGCTGATTGCCCTCCAGAACACATGAATGCTGAAGATCCACTTTTCATTCTTTATACCTCTGGTTCAACAGGCAAGCCCAAAGGTGTTTTGCATACAACAGCTGGTTATCTGGTTTATGCCTCCATGACACATGAATATGTTTTTGATTATCATGCTGATGAAATTTACTGGTGTACAGCAGATATAGGCTGGATCACTGGTCATTCTTATTTGATTTATGGGCCTTTATGTAACGGTGCGACCACTTTAATGTTTGAAGGTTCCCCCTCTTTTCCTGATCAAGGAAGGTTCTGGGAAATTGTTGATAAACATAAAGTCAATACGCTTTACACTGCTCCAACAGCCATTCGTTCCTTAATGGGAGCAGGTAATTCTTTTGTCCAACATTCAAAAAGAACATCCTTACGTCTTTTAGCGACTGTAGGTGAACCCATTAATCCAGAAGCATGGGAATGGTTTTATCATATCGTTGGAAACAACCATTGTCCGATTATAGACACGTGGTGGCAAACAGAAACAGGAGGCCATATGATTACCCCCCTCCCTGGTGCAACACCACTCAAAGCTGGATCAGCCACACGTCCTTTTTTTGGTATTATTCCTCAACTTATTGATACAGAAGGAAATATTTTAGAAGGTGAAGCGGAAGGCAATCTTTGCATTGCTGATTCATGGCCTGGGCAAATGCGTACACTCTATAATGACCATAAGCGCTTTATTGAAAGTTATTTTTCTCCCTATAAAGGAAAATATTTTTCAGGTGACGGATGTAAACGTGATAGCGATGGCTATTACTGGATTACAGGACGCGTTGATGACATTCTCAATGTCTCTGGACATAGGCTTGGAACCGCTGAAATTGAATCGGCTCTTGTTTCACATCCTGCTGTTTCAGAAGCCGCAATTGTCGGTTATCCTCACCCCATTAAAGGGCAAGGAATCTATAGTTTCGTCACCTTAATGGAGGGAAAAAAATCAAGCGAAGCATTACATCAAGATCTGATTGAACACGTCAAAAAAGAAATTGGAGCGATTGCCATATTGGATAAAGTTCAATTTGCTCCTCAACTGCCCAAAACACGCTCAGGAAAAATTATGAGACGTATTTTGCGAAAAATTGCTGCAAATAATTTTGATAATCTTGGAGATACTTCAACGCTTGCAGAACCACAAGTTGTTGAAGATCTTATTGCCAACCGGCAAAATAGGGAGGCCACAGCTTAACCCAAAACACCAACAGTGGCTTTAGCCTTTCTTCTCTCTTAAAAATGCTTTCTAAAGCCACTGAAAAGATCTATCCAAACAGCAAAAAAAAGAAAGAAAGCTCTCCATATCTCTCAAAATAGAGGTACTTTCTCACCAACAAACGCGATACAGCTGAAAAAAAGAGGCAAAATTGTAAAATATGAATGCGCGCAACACAAAAGCAACAAAAGGTCTTATCTTTTTCTATTTCTAATAACCAAGCACAAATGCCGTTGAAGAAAAACAAGAATGAACGTTTTTTGTTTGTACTAGAATCATACGTGTATTCCTGCTACAGAAGTAAAAATGCAATTGAGAAACACAATGATGAAATCTATTTTACGAAAAGTTTCTAAAACATATTTAAGACTCTTCAAAGATCTTTCACCTCTCAACAAAATCAAAGCACCGTTAATACTCTTAAACTCCCTACAAAAGACAAAACATGCACTTTATCAACCGAGTTTTCACTAGAATCACACGTGCATTCCTGCTAAAATCATCCACGGAGTAAAATGAGAGGTATCTTAAGAGCTAAGAAGACTTTTAATATCCTTTGAAAACAATCAAATTTTCTGGATATCAATAAATAGCTGAAAAAACGCATTCAAATTTATGAAGGATTAAATACTGAAAAGCAATAACATCAATGAGAGTAAGCTTTATCGATAATCATTCCCCCAAAAGAAAAGCAAAAGGTATCATAAGAAAGCAGAGGAAATAATAAAACGTGATTCATTTTGAAAATGTTGGACTACGCTATGGAATGGGTCCTGAGATCCTGCGTGATATTAGCTTTCATATTCCTCCTGGATCCTTTCAATTTCTCACTGGTGCCTCTGGGGCAGGCAAAACATCATTGATGCGTTTGATGTTTTTGGCTCTCAAACCAACCCGTGGTCATATTGATCTATTTGGATCTGATACAGCATTACTCAAACGAGAAGAGTTGCCCGCATTACGACAACGTATTGGTGTTGTCTTTCAAGACTTTCGCCTTCTTGATCACATGACCATTTATGAAAATGTCTCTCTCCCTTTACGCATCAAAGGGCAAGAAGAGGCCACTTATCGCAGTGAAGTAGAAGATTTGCTCTGTTGGGTTGGTCTTGGAAACCAAATTCATGTTTTACCACCAGTTCTTTCGGGTGGAGAAAAACAAAGGGTCGCAATTGCCCGTGCACTTATTGATCAACCTGAAATTCTTCTTGCAGATGAACCGACAGGAAATGTTGATCCACCTTTGGCAAAACGCCTTCTACGCTTGTTTATCGAATTAAACCGTTTTGGAACAGCTGTCATCATTGCCACCCATGACATCGCACTAATGGAACAAGTTGCAGCGCGACGTATGCTTCTCCATAATGGACGGATGACAATTCATGAATAAATCTTTCCCTATTTTTACAAATAATAAAAAAAGCACCACAGCGATTATTCCCAGTGACAATATTTCTGGAAAAGCCTTGGTTGCCGTCATTGCAATTATGACCTTTCTTGCAAGCCTCACCTTAATCGGTGTTGGTCTCGTGCAACATGCTGCTAAGAATTGGAGCCATCAAATTAGCTATGAAGCCACAATTCAAATACATCCCGTGGAAAATGTTGATATTGAAAAAGCTCTTCATGCTGCAGTTCAATTGGTTAAAAGATTTCAAGGTGTAAAAGATGCCAAAATTGTTGACAAAAAAGCAACAGAAAAATTACTTGAACCATGGCTTGGCACAGGTTTAACTTTAAATGAACTTCCCCTTCCTCGCCTGATCATTGTCACATTAAAAGAAGATGAAAAAATTGATTTTCATGCCATTAACCACGCCATCAAAATGCACATTCCAGGAGGCCAGTTTGATAACCACCGTGTTTGGGTAAGCCGTTTTACAAAAATGGCACACACAACAGTTTTTATTGGCTTTTCACTTTTAATATTGGTTCTTGGTTCACTCATCCTTACGATTATCTTTGCCACACGCAACGCCATAGCAGAAAATGCGCATATTATCAATGTGTTATACTTCCTAGGAACTGAAACCTTTTTCATTGCACGACAATTTGATTGGCATTTTTTTAAAACAGCACTGCGCGGTGCACTCTATGGTGGTCTTGCAAGCATATTGCTGTTTGCTACCTTTTCTTTCTGGACACACTATAACCTAGGAAAAGCAGAAGTAAGCCAGATCACCGCGTTGTTTGGATATTTTTCTATCCATTCTATTCCTTATGGAAAAATCATTATCCTGATTTTTTTTGTGTCTTTTCTTACCACACTTACAAATCGCCTAACAATTTTAACACAACTAAAAAAAATCGACCAAGGCGAAAACGGTTTATTTTAATTTATGCCTCACAACACCCATAATCATAAACCCCATACTCCTGCATTATCAGCACAAGAAGACCTTAAGCATTCACTTCCAAAGGGTACTTCTCATAGCCGATCGGCTCTGCGCTATTTGTTTTGTTATTTTCCACCAACCACCTTTATTCTTTTAATGACCATTCTTGTCTTTTGTGTGGGTTTTATTGTTTTTTCTGAAAAAACAGAAAGGCTTCAGCCACCAAATCCTTTGCCAAAAGCAGATGCTATTATCGTTCTTACAGGAGGAGAAAATCGCATAGAGACAGGACTTGATCTGTTACAAAAAGGGCTTGGTTCGCGACTCTTAATCAGTGGCGTCAACACAACAACCAATCTCAAGCAATTTATGCATAACATGCATATTTCTCCTCAACTATTTTCTTGTTGCATTGACATAGGCCAAAAAGCAATTAACACAAAGGGAAACGCTGAAGAAAGCGCTGCTTGGATAAAAAAATACAATTATAAAACACTTTATATTGTCACCCATGATTATCACATGTGGCGCTCAATGCGTGAACTTAAATATTTAATGCCTGACATCCATTTTATTGCTTATCCTGTGAAAAAAAGAAAATTTGAGAGCACAATACAACAGCTCAATCAAATACGCATTCTTATCTTCCAATATCTTAAAACAATTGAAGTCTATATAAGAACGACATTTTGATCTTTCTCACATAGTCTTTAAAAAACGGCCTCCTTTCTACACTGATAAACGAGATACTCTTTAAGATCTTCAGTATAATTTCCCCTTTTGTGCAAACATCATGCATATCCATTCTTTTCAGTATGATTTATTGTTATTTTAAGAATCATTTTTGCTTTTCAAAGACCTTTGAATAAAAGCTTAAAGAGACTTTGGAACACAATAAAAAGGGATTTTTTCATATATTGCCTATTCGCTTAAAACCATCCTAAACTGACTTCTGTTTTTAAAATGGATAAGTTTTTCAAAAAATGACAAAAATAAGCAAATAAAATGAGAGATTTTCTTATCCAGCTTTTCTTTTAATACATATTTTTGATCTTACGGATTAGCCCTACAAACCCAAAATCTTGAAATCAGCTATAAAAGGATTTAAATGGTTTTCCAAACAGCAAGAAAAATGCCAAATCACGTTGAAAAAGTCAGTACAATTATTACCTGCCTTAAAATAGGAAAAGAGCCTATTTTTCTCTTAAGCATCTTTCTCGACAGTTGCATCATTTTCTTCCCCAATAACCGCCATAAGATCTTTTGTTCCTTTACACATTTTATATTTCTTCCCTTAAGGGCCAAGCTGTGCCTTATATTGAGAGGCTCAAAATATTGCGATAACCATTCCCTTTAGAACGCTTTATGAATGATGAAAATTAATCGCGTGAAAGAGCGACAACAGGATCAAGCCGTGAAGCTTGTCTTGCAGGCGAAAAACCAAAACAGATTCCAATAATAGTTGAAAAAGCAAGAGAAAGCAGAATCGAATCAAGTGTATAAATCAAATGGATAGGCGCTTTAAACAGCACAAACAAACCGCCAATAGAGAATCCAAACAAAATCCCCAATCCACCCCCAATCACACATACTAAAATTGCTTCGATGAGAAATTGCTGCAAAATATCACTCTGACGTGCTCCCACAGCCATACGCACTCCAATTTCACTGATTCGTTCTGAAACAGTGACCAACATAATATTCATCACCCCAATGCCACCTACAATCAGAGAAATAGCTGCAATTGAAGACACTAAAAGTGTTAAGATATGCGTACTTTCCATGATGCGATCACGATAGAATTCTGAATTTCTAATGAAAAAGTCATGCCCTCCATGGCGCATAATGAGAAAACGCTCTACCATCTTTTCTGCGAGATGAGAATCAACATGATCGGCAATTTTAAGCATAATGGCACGAACTTGCGTTGTTCCAAGAAAACGGGTTTGCACTGTTGTATAAGGCAAATAAATTTGTAAAGTATTTGATGTACCCCCAACACTTTGTGGATCTACCACCCCAACGATGCGCACAGGAACATCTCCAACCTGCACCACTTTTCCAATTGGGCTTTCGCGGCTATGAGGGAAAAGCACAGCAACAGCTTCCTTTTCAATAACAAGGTCTACAGCTCTATCATGCACACTGTTTTGATCAAACAACTGCCCTTGAATAGCATTCAGCCCTTGTGTTTGAAAATATTGTTCTCCCACGCCCATAACCACGGCATTGGCTTGAATTGCACCAGAGCGGATCATTGAACTCACTGAAAGCTGTGGTGTCACGCCCGAAACATAAGGCAATCCAGAAAGTGCTTCTGCATCGGCTTCAACGAGGCTTGTTATTTTCTCTGCTTGTGTATCAGAAAAGCTTTTTCCTGGAAAAATTGTTAATGTATTAACCCCCAAACTCTTAAAATTTTCCAGAATTTTTTCTCTTGTACCATTTCCCAAAGCCACCATGGCAATAATAGCACCAATACCAATGATCACACCAAGCATTGTTAAAAAAGTACGCATACGATGTGCATTCATTGCCAATAAAGCCATTACAAAGGCTTCACGAAAGCGTTCCACAAAAGAACGAAAAAAACCAAGTGAATATTGATCTTTCAGAGTTTCTTTTTCAACGGCAGAGTGATGATGTACTTTTGTTTTTGCAATTTTTGATATATTATCCGCAACAATTTCACCATCACTAATTTCGATAATACGGTCTGCTCTTTCTGCCACCTGCATATCATGTGTTACCATGATAATAGTGCGTCCTTCTTGATGTAGCTCATCTAAAATACGCAACACTTCTTGACCACTCTGTTTGTCTAAGGCACCTGTTGGTTCATCGGCCAAAATGACTTCAGCATTATTCATCAATGCACGAGCAATAGACACGCGTTGCTGTTGCCCACCTGAAAGTTGATTTGGACGATGATTGATCCGATCCCCCATGCCTAAGCGTGTTAAGAGATCCTGAGCCCGTTGTCTTCGTTTTTTGAGTGCATACCCCGCGTAAATAGCTGGAATTTCCACATTACCAAGCGCAGTCAATTCATTTAACAAATGATAGCGCTGGAAAATGAATCCAAAATGATTACGCCGTAAAGCAGATAATTCATCAGCAGAAAGAGACGCCGTTTTTTTTCCTGAAATCCAGTAATGACCAGAACTTGGTCGATCAAGACAACCAAGAATATTCATCAAGGTAGACTTTCCAGAACCGGAGGCTCCCACAATTGCCACCATCTCACCACGTTTAATGGTAAGATTGATATTTTTCAAAACAGTGACAAATGTTTCTCCTGCAGGAAACTGACGTACAATATTCTCCAAAACAATGACGGCATCGGTCTTTTTTGTTTTCATGGCCTACATCTCATCTTCATTTTGTACATCAGAAGATTCTGGCATCACGCCATCACGTGAACCAGTAATAACCACATCGCCTTCATTAAGCCCTGAAACAATCTCCGCTACCACTTTGTTATTAAGTCCTACAGTCACCTGCTTTGTGACCACCTTATTTTTCCCCACCAAAAGAGAAACCCACGCTTTATGCTCTTTTGTTTCATCCCGTAATGCATCGCTTGGAATTAATAAAACATTTTGAGCACGTCCTAAAATAATATGCACTTGAGCTGTCATATAAGTCCGTAAAAAGTTATCTTTATTATCCACATGCACAATCCCATTATAATAGATAGCCGATGCCCCTAAAGCATTAGAACTTACACCCATTCCAGGATTAATACTCACATCATTACGAATAGTTTCAGGAGCAGGTTCTATTCTTTCTAAAGTTCCCTCATAGCGACGTTGCGCATTTCCTAAAACAGTAAAATACAGGGGTTGTCCAGCCTGAACTTTAAGAATATCAGCTTCTGAAATTTGTGCTTTAACAGTCATTTTTGACAAATCGCCTAAAATAACAATTGTTGGCACAGACTGAACAGCATTCACATTTTGCCCTTCTTCAACAACCGTTGCTAAAACTGTTCCTGCTGAAGGAGCTGTTATACGTGTATAACTTAGATTAACCTCAGCACTATCTACATCAATTTTTGCTTGTGTAATTTGCTCTTGGAGCTGTGCAATTTGGGCTTGTCGTATTTTTACTTGTGCTATTGCGTCATCAAGATTAGCACGTGAAATTGCCCGCGCTTCGATCATTTTTTTCTGCCGCTCTAAATTTTTTTGTGCCAGAGCAAGATAAGCTTTCTGTTCCTCTAAACTTGCATAATAATGTGCTAATGCTGCTTTTTTTCTTTTCAGATCATTTTCTTGATCTGTAGGATCAATTTCTGCCAAGAGGTCCCCTTCTTTCACAACACTGCCAGGAGAAACCCGCATTGATACGACGCGCCCTGTCGTGCGTGCACCAACAGCAACCAAATGATAAGGGCGCACAAGACCAGAAGCGAGAACACTTTCTTCAATATCACCACGCTTTACCACTGCTGTCATATAGACCGGTGCTGATGTTCCAAAAAACATGGAGCGCAGCCATAAGAATACAATGATAAGGAATATAACAATTAAAAAGGAGGAAAGTTTTTTACGTTTGAGAATAAAATTTTTGATGCCACTTTTTTTCATTGCTTTACCCTTATACGCGAACGGTGTGCAACATCGACAATTTCTGGACGAGAGGCATCAACAACACCATCCCAACCACCACCCAACGCTTTCATCAATGCGATATATTGAGTAACCAAAGAAATACGACTGTCTTTAAGCGCCATTTGTGCAGAATAATAAGAACGATTAGCATTTAACAATTCAAGAAAGCTCGTATTTCCATTTTCAAAAAGATCTCGTGAAAGTTGTAAAGAATGCAATGAAGCTCTATTTGCAACGATAAGCTTTTCTAAACGCTGATGTTCTTTTGTTAGTCTGAGCAGCGCATTTTCCACCTCTTCCAAAGCTGTCAACACAGCAGCGCGGTAAGTAATAAAGGCTTGATCACGCTGTGCGCGTGCCACCTCAATAGAAGCAACAATTTGTCCTCCATTAAAAAAAGGAAAACGAATGCTTGGCCCCAAAGACCAACCAATGGTTGAACTCTTCCATAATTGACTAATTGCCTCTTCTGCTGTTGAAATACTTCCTGTTAGCGTAAGCGATGGATAGCGATCTGCTTCTCGTTGACCGATTCTTGCTGTCGCTTGTGCATATTGGCGCTCAGCCCGCCGTAAATCTGGGCGTGTTAACAAAATATCCGCTGGAATTCCTGCCGGTATTGGCCATTTTGGTTGCGGAATTTTTGCATGTTTTGCATCTTTTTGTAAAAGATCCTGTAAAGCCGTAGGAACACGACCAATTAAGACGGAAAGACGATGAATACTCATAGCCAAATTTACTTCCATCTGTGCAATATCTGCTTCTGTATTCGCCAATTGCGCTTGTGCATTTGAAACATCAAGCGCAGAAGCATCGCCCGCTGTTAATTTGGTACGCATTAATTGATAGGTTTTACGCTGTGATAAAGCAATTTTCCGCACAATCAATAATTTTTGTTGCCAACCACGCAATTGCACATAATTTGTTGCCACATCCCCCAGCAGCGTTACCATGATCGCCCGCATATCTTCCACAGCTGCTTCAAGACCATAACGGGCTGCTTCCACGCCCCGTTTATGCCCTCCAAAAAAATCAACTTCCCAACTCGCATCAAAACTACTACGATATTGCGTTGTATATTGTTTTACAAAAGTTTCATCAGATGATGGTGAGCCATTGCGTGTTCCTGAAATTCCGCTTGACATACTAGGCAAAAGAGTACCCACAGCCTGCCCTAGACTAGCGCGTGCTTCTCGAATACGTGCTTTTGCAATTGCCACATTATTGTTTCCGGAAATTGCATAATTCATCAATGCATCTAAAACAGGATCATTGAAATGCCGCCACCACCCTGCAAGCGCAATGGGATGGCCAGACGTTTGTGTAGATTGTTGCCCCCATTTTTTAGGAACACGAAAAAATGTTTTTTGATAATTTGGACCAACCATACATCCTGACAACATCAAAAAGCATACGAAAATACTATAAAATAATTTTTTATACGCAATCCATCCTCGGTTTCTGATCTGCATCCACTCTCCTACATGTTTCAGAATCAACGGATTAACATTTTATTTACTAAAGCTCTTATTTCAAATTTGGCGTGAAAAATCAAATAAAGTTTGCACGGGAACGTGATCTGAAGGTTGATTCCAACCACGTGCAACACGAAAAATTGATAAATCAGCCATAAAAGGCGCTAAATCCGGAGAAGACCAAATATGGTCAAGCCGCCGCCCACGATCAGCAAGAGCCCAATCACGAGCACGATAACTCCACCATGTATAAAGCTTAGCCGGTACGGGACAATGCATACGCATCAAATCAATCCATCCCCCTTGAAGACATAAAGCCTGTAAACGTTCCGTTTCAATGGGGGTATGGCTTACAACCTTCAACAATTGCTTATGCGACCAAACATCTTCTGCCAAAGGAGCAATATTTAAATCCCCAACCAAAAGAGAAGAAAGACCATCCTTCTGATCAGCTTGAATGGAAGACATCTCTTCTAAAAAATCAAGTTTATGACGAAATTTTTCATTCACCTCAGCGTCAGGTACATCCCCACCAGCGGGTACATAAAAATTGTGAATCCGCATATTTCTGCCATAAATTTCAACAATAACTGAAATATGGCGGCAATCTTGCTTTTGACAAAAGACACGTTTTTCCACACCTTTAAAAGGTAAACGTGAAACAATGGCAACACCATTGTAAGATTTTTGTCCACTAAATGCGATATATTTATACCCTGCTGCTTCAAAAGCCTCAACAGGGAATAAACCATCGGGGCACTTTGTCTCCTGTAGACATAAAATATCTGCGGGAAATTGGTCTAAATATTGAAAAATTTGTGCAAGACGCAAACGAATCGAGTTAACATTCCAAGTTGCAATACGAAAAAACATTTATTTCAATCCCAATGACATAACAATAAGTTATTTCTTAGAGGGAAGTGTAAACATCCCCTCAGCAAATCTCACCCCTGTCCTTACATTCATGATTTGAACAGTGGTTTCCAAATTTTGCTGATCAACAATTGTCCATTGTCGTAAAGCATAATTTTTAGAATCAAACACCATCCTGATTTGCCCTGCCCCTATAGTTTTATCACACAAAACGATCGTCACAGCCCCTGGATCTTTACGAAAAGACAATAGGCGTCCTGATGATATGTCAATTTTATCACTTAAAAGAAATTTCATTGGCGTTTGAAACAGTTTTGAAAAATTCCAAGTATTCAAAGCGCGATTGTTAATTCCAACAAATTGACCATCTGAAATAATCTGCAAAGGTATTTTTTTATAAATAAAACGAATTTTTCCTGGACGCTCTAAATAAAATGTTCCCTGTGACATTTTGCCCTTCGGACTAAACTGAATAAAATCACCTGTCATGGTTTTAATCGCCGCAAAGTGATTTGCAACATTTTGCGCCTCTTCTACTTGATAAGAAGCTTGCGCAAAAACAGGAAAAATGAAAAAGCAAAAGACAATATTTCTAACAAGTCTAAAGAATTTTCCCCCTGATAAAAAAGATATTTTCATAAAATGCTCCCAAGCAATACGTATCTACCCCGTAATAAAACGCTCATAATGCCTCAATATCTCTCTTTAAAAGATAAAGATATTATCTGAAAAAACTATCAAAAGATTTTTTTCAAAAGAATTTTTCTTTGCAAGAAACAAAACTTTCTATTTTCTTGCATAATTTGCCATCAATGATGCTTTCTCCTATCTGCTTAATATGTAAAGCAGCATGGCGTTATAGCCCATATTTAGATAGCGTTGTAGATAAAAAAATAAAGACTTATAATCCAAAGGCAACAAGCCACAGCTTAACAACAACAGCTCAATGAGAGAGGATACCTTTTACCAAAGAAATCACACAACAACTTTCTCTTTTGTGCATTCTCTTTTTTTTAAGCTTTAAAGAATCACTCAACTTAAATTTTTGCAAACCTTGAGGTTTCCTTCTGCTTTGCATAATTTTTGCTTTCCAAATACGGACTTTTCGCTTTTATCTGGGTACTCTTGGTAAGGTAACAAAATGCTAGCCAATCCTTAATAAAAATAAAGGATAAAAAAACATATGCTTGGCAAAGCTAAATCGTTTTTCTTGAAACTTTGCAATAATAAACAATATTTTTACAAAAAGGCTTGCCTTTTTTGCTTTTCATACCAATAGAAAATGTAAAGAGAACGTCTTTTTAAAAGAATTTTATGTAAAAGAATCTCGAAGTTTTTTCTTCAAAAAATTTCTTCTTCGCTAGGAACCAAAATTTCTCGTTTCCCGGCATGATTTGCTGGACTAATGATGCCTTCTTCTTCCATCCGCTCAATAAGTGAAGCCGCACGATTATAGCCAATGCCTAAACGGCGTTGAATATAAGAGGTTGAAGCCTTACGATCACGAAGCACCACAGCAACAGCTTGGCTATAAGGATCATCCTTTGCAGGAGAAGTGAAAGAAACATCTGCTTCATCCTCTGCAATTTCTTGGGTAACTGTCTCCAAATAATCAGGCAAAGCTTGCGCTTTGAGATGTGCTACAACTTGCTCTACTTCATCATCAGCCACAAAGGGCCCATGAACACGCTGAATCCGTCCTCCTCCCATCATAAAGAGCATATCTCCCTGTCCCAATAATTGCTCAGCACCCTGCTCCCCCAAAATTGTTCGGCTATCGATTTTCGAGCTTACAGAAAAAGAAATGCGTGTAGGGAAATTGGCCTTAATCGTCCCAGTAATCACATCCACAGAAGGACGTTGGGTTGCCATAATCACATGGATACCGGCAGCACGCGCCATTTGCGCTAAACGCTGAACTGCTCCTTCAATATCTTTACCAGCAACCATCATCAAATCAGCCATTTCATCAATAATCACAACGATATAAGGCATCGGACTAAAATCAAGCTTTTCTGTCTCGTATAAGGGCTCACCGGTCTCAGAATTAAATCCAACTTGAATTGTACGCACCATTGGCTCTCCCTGATTTTCAGAATCTTTAAGGCGCGCATTAAATCCATCAATATTGCGAACGCCAAGTTTTGACATCTTGCTATAGCGTTCTTCCATTTCACGAACAGCCCATTTTAATGCCACCACCGCTTTTTTGGGATCTGTTACCACGGGGGTTAATAAATGTGGAATACCATCATAGACTGAAAGTTCGAGCATTTTGGGGTCGACCATAATAAGACGACATTGTTCAGGCGTCATACGATAAAGAAGGGATAAAATCATCGTATTAATAGCAACAGATTTTCCCGACCCTGTTGTCCCTGCAACCAAAAGATGCGGCATTTTTGCTAAATCCGCAATCACAGCTTCGCCCCCTATTGTTTTACCCAAAGCAAGCCCTAGTTTTGCCTTGCTCTCCATAAATTCCCGCGCTTGCAAAATTTCTCGTAAATAGACCATTTCCCGTTTTGCATTGGGTAATTCTATTCCAATAACATTGCGCCCTGGCACCACAGCCACACGTGCTGAAATAGCCCGCATTGAACGCGCAATATCATCGGCCAAACCAATAATACGAGAAGACTTAATACCAGCAGCCGGTTCAAATTCATATAGAGTAACTACCGGACCAGGACACACATCAATCATTTTTCCTTTCACCCCAAAATCCAACAAAATACCCTCAAGTTCTTGAGAATTGGCTCTTAAAACAGCAGGAGAAAGTTTTTCATCTCTGATTGTTGGCGGAGAAACGGAAAGATAGTCCAAATGTGGAAGAAGGAAACCGCCATTTGAAGAAGCCGTTAAAGGCTTAACAACACGGCTCTTTTTAGAGGAAACGGGCATCTTATTTTGAGCGTTTTCATATTTTACTTTTTCATCAAAGAAAGTAGGTTCAATACGATCAAATGCCCTTTTGTGTCTCTTTGACGTATTTTTGAAAGAAAAAAGACGAAAAAAACGTGCTTGCAAAAAATAAAAAAGGTGTAAAATAGCCCCAACAGTCGTTGCCCAAAAACTATGTCGTGTTTCATCAGTGCTATGTTCTGCTACTTCTGAAACATCAACAACGAAATCTTCGCTTTCCTCTATCTGAACATCTTTTTCTTTCCTTTTATTTGATGAACGGCGCCATATCACATTACCTGCAAAGGCTGCTATTAAGAAACCTAAAAGAATAAACAACACACTCAAAAGTACATTCTGAAAAGAAGAAAGAACAACAGGAAAAATGGATAAGGCTGCATTTAATACCTTATCCCCCAAAACCCCTCCCAAGCCTATTGGCAAAGGCCAATAAGTAAAAGAAGTAATAAACGAAAGCAAAGCAAAAGAAATTAAAAAGCAAAGAATTGAGATAATCCACAACACAAAGCGAAAAATAAAATGATAAATATCCTTCTGTGCTAGCAAAAGAAATGACCAAAACAATGGTGTCAACAAAACACCAAGACTTGCCAAACCAAAAAATTGCATAACAAAATCTGAAAAAATAGCCCCTGGCCATCCCATCAAATTTGTAACCTTATTCGTACTTGCATGTGTTAATGACGGATCTGCAACATTCCAAGTTGCCAAAGATAAAACGCCAAAAAGAATAAAGCCTAAAAGTCCAAGCCCAATAAACACACCAACTTGGCGTAAAAACATTTCGATGAGCCGCGACCTTTGAAAGCCCTGCGTTTTCATTGAATTATAATGAGAAGAATTTTGGTGCATCCATCCATTCCACAGATAAAACCTTCGTCTTTAAAGAGTTATAAAATTATGACCGCAAAATATTAACACTGTTTTAACCATCATAGGCATAACAATTTCCTTATAATAATATATAAAAAAGTGTTATAAAAAGAAGGTATCCTTTACCATTTAAAAACGAGCAAACTGCAAACAATGGAAAGAAGTGTTGTGTATCCTATCCCCAATAAAGGTATAACATCCAATATAAATATCAAACAATGCGACCTCTTGATTGCAGGAGGAGCAGCTGTTGGTCTTACTCTTGCAATAGCGCTCAAACAAGCCACTCCTGATTTAAAAGTTACAATCGTTGATGCTGCTTCTAACGAAGACCTTCCTCCTTCCAATATACGGACACTTGCCCTTGCTGCTGCTTCTATTCGCATGTTGAAACAGCTACAATGTTGGGAATCTATAAAATCCTATGCCCAGCCTATCCATTCCATGATTATCACGGATGCATGCACTGATGACCCTGTCAAACCTACTCTTTTAACCTTTGAAGGAGAAATTACTCCCAACGAGCCCTTTGCGGCAATGATAGAACAAAGACAACTCATCGCTGCTTTAAAAAAACGTGCAAAAAATCTTAACATTTCTATTATACAAAATGTACGTGTTGTTGATTTCCATACAGAAGAGCAACAAACAATAATCACTCTAAACAATGAAGAAATCTGGAAAACAAAGTTACTTATAGCAGCTGATGGAGCACATTCAAAATTACGTAAAAAAGCAGGTCTTAAAAACTTTTTTCATCCCTATAAACAAACAGCCATTATCTGTACCATTGAACATGAAAAACCCCATAATGGCCAAGCAATCCAACATTTTTTACCAGCTGGTCCCTTTGCTCTTCTCCCTCTCAAAGGTAATCGATCCGCAATTGTTTGGAATGAACACCATAAACAAGCACAATATTATCTAAAAGCAGATTCTTTTATTTTTGAAACAGAAATTGAAAAACGCATTGGACATCGATTGGGAAAACTCTCTTGGAATGGCGAACGTCAAGCTTTTCCTTTGAGCCTTTCTTTAACCCGTGAATGCATTAAACCTCGTTTTGCCCTTATTGGCGATGCCGCCCATACAATTCATCCCTTAGCAGGACAAGGCCTCAATTTAGGATTACGCGATAGCGCTGCCCTTGCCGAAGTCATTATTGAAACAGCACGATTAGGTCTTGATATCGGATCTCTCACCGCTCTTGAACGTTACCAAAGCTGGAGACGTTTTGAAGTTGTACGTATGGCTTTAAGCAATGATTGGCTCAATCATCTCTTTTCTAATGATAATTTCTTTTTACGAATGCTTCGAGATGCCGGTCTTGGACTTATCAATCAAACACCAAAAATGAAACAATATTTTATTCAAGAAGCGTCCGGCCTTACCCCCAATGCACCACGCCTGCTACAGGGACTCCCCCTTTAGTTAAAAAATAATACCATAACATCTCTAATATGAGATAAAAGAGACTCTCTTTATTTTTTAACCTTCAAAATATTCTTTATTGATTGCGTACCAAGAGCCTTCTCACGCATTTGAATGACAAATATATACAAAACAGATCCGGATGAGCTTTCTAAAAAACTAAATACAAACCAATATCCAATACAAAGAAATTTTATCTTTGAAAATATTTCTCTCATACCGCCATACTCAATCCAAACACCATAAATACATAGATCTTTATAATATAAAAAGTTTTAAAAGATACATTTGATGCTTCAGATCTATCGGCTTATAAAAAAGAATCACAAAAGCATCAAACTGCAGCTCTAAATCAACACAAAATACATCCCCCAAGAACATGCAGAAATAACACCCCCTCTCGTGATTGAATAAATCCATACATGAATTCCTCTGATTCTTTCAACCACACCAGCATTTTCATACATCACTTTTTCAAAAATATACTCTCTGTCACTTTATATCTTCTCGTCTTTTTATACTTTGCCAATATCGTGCAGATATTATGTCACTTCTAGTTCTTCAAGTGCATAACCATTCTTTAACCATTCTTTAATCCACTTAGGTCTACGCCCGCGTCCATTCCATAGTTCCCATTGATTATTGGGGTTTCTATAATGACGCTCTTTGCTCACAAGATCGGCAATATCAATTCCATGCGCATGAGCAATTTCAAGAATTTTTCGACGCGCATTTTGCTTCTCTTTTGCCTGTCTTTTTTTCAATTCCGCGTCAATTTGAACACGCATTTCTTGTAACTCATCAAGATTCATATGTTTGAGATCATTCATCTTATTACTCCCCTTGCAAAAAAAGAATTATGTTTTGCCATATTTTTAACACAATTATAGAGGATTTTCGTCCATTTATTATCAAAGTTAAAATTACGATGAATATATCACTTTCACGGAGATGTGCTTTGAACCACGAAAAGTCGTTTATTTTTGTTTTAACAATCACGACCGTATCCCTTTTCAGTTTGATCGCTGAAATGGTTCGTAAAAGTTTGCAAGCATCATGTTACCTCTCTGACGCCTATAAATCAGCAGTCAAAAGTGAATATAAATCGCCATTGTATAAACTATGGCAATACTGGGTAAAGAACAACCCCTCCCCGTATAATGATCATGTAATTACTTCTTACAATAAGGGATACTCTCAAATACAAGAGTTTTTTGTTTCAAATCTATACGCCTCGAAAAGTGAAGAAAAAACGAAAAGTTATAAGAAAGAATCATTGCAAAGAAAACAAATAACATGGTTATTGAGCCCTTTCTTTAAAGCAGGAAATAACTACACGTTTGTTTTGTATAATATGCTTGGTTGTATTGTACAAATTAGCATGATGCATCACATAAAGGCATATATCCAAAAAGTTTTTGAAGAAAAAATAATCCATAATTGTAAGAAAAAAAGTTCTAAACTGAAAAGAATCTTTTTATGTATTTGTAATTACATAATGCATCAAAACTTAAAAAGTGTATGCAAAATTGGCGTAAACAGTAATAATTTTTTTATCCTTAGGTGTATTGGCAATGACAATTTCTAATTTCGTAATGCTTACTGCCATATGTGCACCAACTCTACAGAGTACAATACTTTCACCTGTTGTCTTGCCTGAAACATTAGGGTGTACCTCTAGAGGCAACATTTATAATAACCACCAATTATCACTTAAAATATCTAAGTTTAAAAAAACCGTCACAACAATTGAACAATTTAAGCAAAATGGACACAATTTTGACGTAAAGTGGGGGCAAATCAATGTCGGAAATCTGAAATGGTTTGATGTTTTGCTTTCTGATTTTTTTGTTTCTTATAAAAACTTCAAAGTTGCACAAGCTATTCTCCCTCACAGTCTTGAGCCAACAATGTCACAAAATCAATTTAAACAAGTAGCGTTGCAAATTGCTCTAAACTACTATGATACAGCAAGTTTTAAGAGCAGCTTTACGAACACTTCTCTGAAAGAGGTTGCTTTAAATACTGCAGTGCAAGTTCCTGCTTTTGTAGATGAAGAATGGCCAAAATCTTCACAAATAAATACAAAAGGAACAGAACAGACAATTAAAACAGAGCCTCTTTTTCCCTTAACAGAAGAGTTAGTGGATGCATTTGCGAACACAACAAGTGGTGTTCATGATGCTTTTACGACTGAAGATTCCTCTCCATTTGAAAAGTTGCAAGAATGATGGCTGCTGCATTTATAAATTAAAAGAATAATTTTGATAGGATACAGTGATGATAAGGTAGATAAGGAAATATTAAAGCTCTAATTAGTAAGATTGTATGAATCTATTCTAATTGAGAGCAAAAATAATGAAAATGATAGAACAAAACAGCGTTGATATAGCGTTTAATCAAAAAGCAGCACGTGAAATTACAATCGTGATGCGTTCAAAAAGGGAGTGGTACTTTACGTTTGTTGCTGATGATCCAATAACCGGCAAGGCGGAGAAGTATGCGCTTCTTACACAAAGAGGAAAACTAAGGACTTGGGCAGATCCGAAATATCTCTTTAAATTTCTACATGAAAGAGGTGTTGTTGATGGCCATTTTAGTCTTAACCAGGATGACAAACATGAGAAAGTCAAACATTCTACAAAAAGCACATCGTAAAATCACAACAATTGCTGCAACAACAACTGTATTTTTGATAACACATCCTGCATATGCAGTACAGCAAACAGGGTTAGGTGGAATAACAAAAGTTTTAACAGAATTTCAAAAAGGCTTGGTTGCAATTATTCCTATTTTTGCTGCTGTTCTGCTTTTGTGTTTAGCAATTGGCTATGCTGGGCGGTATATCCAAAAAGATACATTCGTACGGTGGGCTATTGGTGTTGCCGTCGCTGGTTCAGCAACTGCAATTGCCGATATGTTGTTTAAACAAGCTTAAAGCAGAAATAGAATATTCCTATAAAAATATATCATTACTATAACTTTGATAAATAATTATAGTGTTTTCTCTGCAATAAAATAAAGAGTTATATGCAATAATTTTAATCTCAATGCGATAAATAACATGAAAAAATTTAGTACTCTTCAATCAAAAATGAATAATAAAATTGCTGCGATTTCTGCAGCTACAACTGTATTTTTTATGGCGCATCCTGCATATGCACAAGTATCAAGCCCAGGTTTGACTGGGATGAAAAAAGTTTTAGAAGCTTTTCAAAAACAACTGGGAACAATTATTCCTATTTTTGCTGCTGTTCTTCTTTTATGTTTAGCAATTGGTTATGCAGGAAGATATATCCAAAAAGATACATTTGTACGGTGGGCTATTGGTGTTGCTGTCGCTGGTTCAGCAACACAAATTGCCAATATGTTATTTGAGCAAGCATAAGTAGGATAAAAACGAATTAATACATAAATTACAAAACGTTTCTTTTTATAAAGAACAATTCAGTTTCGTTATCTTTATTATTAATCAGGATGTTTGCTTTTCTGAAAAATAAGTAGATATTTTCAATAATTTTAACCTCAATGAGAATAAATAATATGAAACAATTCCGTGCTCTCCAATCACAAATGAACCATAAAATCATTAGAATTACTGCAACAGCATTATTTATAGTATATCCTGCATATGCGAACGCAGCGAACAGCGATGGTTTGAAAGGGATAGGAACAGTTTTAAAAACATTTCAAGACCAATTAAAAACAATCATTCCTGTTTTTGCTGCAGTTCTTCTTTTATGCTTAGCAATTGGTTATGCGGGACGCTACATAGAAAAAGATACTTTTGTACGGTGGGCCATTGGTGTTGCTGTCGCTGGTTCAGCAACACAAATTGCCACACTGCTATTTACACAGACCTAATAATGAAAATTAATTAGAAGTAATAAAGCATTCTTTTCTGCAAAGAAAATTCTCAATTCTATTATTTGTATAATTGATGAGGCAAGAGTCATTTTATTATATAATGAGAGGTTATTTGCAATAACTTTAACCTTAATGAGGATTAAAAATATGAAACAATTCCGTACCCTCCAATCACAAACAAACGATAAAATCATTACAATTGCTGCAGCAGTAACAGTGTCGTTTGTCACACATCCTGCATATGCTGCTGTTGAAAAATTAGGTGGAATAAAAAACGTTTTAGGGGAACTTCAAAAACAGTTGAAAACAATCATTCCTGTTTTTGCTGCAGTTCTTCTTTTATGCTTAGCAATTGGTTATGCGGGACGCTACATAGAAAAAGATACTTTTGTACGATGGGCTATTGGTGTTGCCGTCGCTGGTTCAGCAACACAAATTGCCACATTATTGTTTGAGCAAGCATAAAAATAAAAAGCTATTTATTACAATTTCACACCTCCGTAAGGATAAATAATATGAAGCGATTTAGTATTCTCAAATCAAAAATAAGTCATAAAATTAGAACAATTACTACAAGTACGCTTGTATTTTTTATAATGCATCCTGCATATGCACAAGCGCAAACAGGCTTAGGTGGAATAACAAATGTTTTAAAAGAATTTCGAACAGAATTGTCTGCAATTATTCCTATTTTTGCCGCTGTTCTCCTTTTATGCTTAGCAATCGGTTATGCAGGACGTTATATTGAAAAAGATACATTTGTACGATGGGCTATTGGTGTTGCCGTCGCTGGTTCAGCAACACAAATTGCTAATATGTTGTTTACACAGCCATAGGCTTAAAATCATTAAATACAAAACATTGCTTTTTAAAAGAAACCCTTAGTTTGATCATTTTCATAAGCAATCAAAACATTTTCTCTGCTTTAAAGTAAAAAACTATATAAGATAATTTTAATCTCAAAAAAGTGAATAACATGAAAGAAAATATATTACGATCAAAATCAAACAATAAAATCTCCACAATTTTTGCGGCTGCAGCCGTGTATTACATGGCACATCCTGCATATGCAAAAGCAGCTACGGGTTTAAACGGGATAAAAACAGTTTTGGAAAGTTTCCAGACTGATTTAAAAACGATCATTCCTATTTTTGCTGCCGTCCTTCTTCTATGTTTAGCAATTGCTTATGCAGGACGTTATATTGAAAAAGATACATTTGTACGATGGGCTATTGGTGTTGCCGTCGCTGGTTCAGCAACACAAATTGCTAGTATGTTGTTTACACAGCCATAGGCTTAAAATCATTAAATACAAAACATTGCTTTTTAAAAGAAACCCTTAGTTTGATCATTTTCATAAGCAATCAAAACATTTTCTCTGCTTTAAAGTAAAAAACTATATAAGATAATTTTAATCTCAAAAAAGTGAATAACATGAAAGAAAATATATTACGATCAAAATCAAACAATAAAATCTCCACAATTTTTGCGGCTGCAGCCGTGTATTACATGGCACATCCTGCATATGCAAAAGCAGCTACGGGTTTAAACGGGATAAAAACAGTTTTGGAAAGTTTCCAGACTGATTTAAAAACGATCATTCCTATTTTTGCTGCCGTCCTTCTTCTATGTTTAGCAATTGCTTATGCAGGACGTTATATTGAAAAAGATACATTTGTACGATGGGCTATTGGTGTTGCCGTCGCTGGTTCAGCAGCTCAAATTGCTAATATGTTGTTTAAACAGTAAAATAAAGAGCTATATACAATACTTTAATATCAATGCGGATAAATTATATGAAACAATTTGGTACTTTACAATCAAAAATGAACCATAAAATTACCACTATTTCTGCAATTACAACTGTGTTTCTTATAACACATCCTACATATGCGCAAGCAAGCACAGCTTTGGCGGGAATAAAGAAAGTTTTAGAAGCATTTCGAAACGATTTAAAAATAATCATACCTATCTTTGCTGGTGTCCTTCTTTTGTGTTTAGCAATTGCTTATGCAGGTCGTTATATTGAAAAAGATACATTTGTACGATGGGCAATCGGTGTTGCCGTTGCTGGTTCAGCAACACAAATTGCTAATATGTTGTTTACACAGTAAAATAATAAAATAAAGAGCTATATACAATAACTTTAATATCAATGCGGATAAATTATATGAAACAACTGAGTGTTTTTCAATCAAAAATGAACAATAAGATTACCACTATTGTTGCAATTACAACTGTATTTCTTATGGAGCGTCCTGCATATGCACAAGTATCAGGCGTAGGCGGAAATTTGGGTGGAATAAAGAAAGTTTTGGGGCTCTTTCAAAAGGATTTACAAGCAATCATTCCTATCTTTGCTGGTGTCCTTCTTTTGTGTTTAGCAATTGCTTATGCAGGACGTTATATTGAAAAAGATACATTTGTACGATGGGCAATTGGTGTTGCCGTCGCTGGTTCAGCAACACAAATTGCTAATATGTTGTTTACACAGTAAAATAAATGATAAAGTCTTTTTATCCATAAAATATATTGTTTTAATAATATTTATAAAGATAGTTGATATATTATAAATAAACCATTATACATAACAAATTAAAATTCAATACGGATAAATCATATGAATAAATTAAATACTTTACAATCAAAAATGAATCATAAAATTGTCGCGATTTCTGCTGCTACAACTATGTTCTTTGTGTCTAATTCTGCATATGCACAAAATTTAACCAACATGAAGACAATGTTAGAAGGTTTTAGGGATCAATTAAAAACAATTATTCCTATTTTTGCCGCCGTTCTTCTTTTGTGTTTAGCAATTGGTTATGCAGGACGCTATATCGAAAAAGATACATTTGTACGATGGGCAATTGGTGTTGCCGTCGCTGGTTCAGCAACACAAATTGCTACTATGCTGTTTGGTACTAACTAATGGCTAATTGTAAAATTAATTTTTTGAGAAAGTGAGGATGATAATTGCTACAGCTATACCAATAGTGATCTGTGCTTATACAACAAAAAGAGAATATTATTTAAATAATTAAAATCGTAATTCAATTATAATGAGGGTAAATATATGAAACGATTAAATACTATTCAGAAAATAATTAATAGTAAAAAAAATAAACTAAATACTATTTTTTTAATTCTAATTATGCTTTTAGCAACTCAACCTGTATATGCTCAAGCAACAAATAAAAATATAGATCTGATCACGGGACTACAATACGGATTAAGTATTATTGTTCCCATGATTGCTGCTATAATTCTTTTATTTCTCTTAATTCTTTGTGTATTTAGATTCATCGCAAGAGCAACATTTGTACGATGGGCGTTTAGTACTATCATCGCTGGTGTAGCATTCTATGTTAGCAATATCTTATTCATATTATTCAATATAAGCTAACCGGAGCAATCCATGAAACCACAAAAACATGAACCATTTCCTTTATTCAAAGGAGCAACCCGTGTTCCAACGGTTGCAGGTGTACCCATGATTCCACTTATTATTATGGTTATGGGCGTCGCTATTGTTTCCATGACAATAAGTATCTTTTTGTGGATTATTGCGCCGCCATTATGGTTTATTATGGTGCAAATTACTAAAAATGATGATAAAGCATTTCGGATTTGGGGATTGTGGATTGATACCAAGTTACGAAATCGCAATAAAAACTTTTGGGGGGCTTCAAGTTACAGCCCCTCTAACTACTGCAAAAGCAAAAGGAGATAAGCATGACAGCTGTTGAAAGCAGCAAACGACTCGTATCAGAAACACCCGTAAGTCTTTTTGTACCCTATTCGCACCACATTACAGATACGATTATCTCTACCAAAAATGCAGAATATTTATCGGTCTGGAAAATTGATGGACGGTCGCATCAAAGTGCTTCGGAAGAGGATATTTTTCAGTGGACGAAAGAGCTCAATAATACTTTGCGTGGTATTGCATCGGCTAATGTCTCACTATGGACACATATTGTACGCCGTCGCGTTTATGAATATCCTGATTCAAACTTTGATAAAATGTTTTGTTATACACTTGATGAGAAATATCGGCAAAGTTTTACCGGTTATAATCTCATGGTTAATGACCTGTATCTTACCGTTATCTATCAACCGATTGCTGATAAAATTATGTCATTTTTTTCTCAGCATGAGCGTGAAACGCTTGATCAAAAAAAGATGCGGCAAGAAACATGCATTAAAGCCCTTAATGACATTAATCGCACATTAGGACAATCGTTAAAGCGTTATGGAGCAGAACTTCTTGGTGCTTATGAGAAAAATGGTCATGCTTATTCTTCTGCTCTTGAATTTTTAGCAATGCTTTTAAATGGTGAATATATGCCCATGCCGATCTGCCAAGATCGCTTCGCAGACTATATGTCTATCAATCGGCCTTTCTTTTCAACATGGGGTGCCATTGGTGAATTGCGTACAACCACTGGAATACGCCGATTTGGCATGATAGAAATGAAGGAATATGATGCAACAACCAAGCCAGGGCAACTGAATGTTCTTCTGGAAAGTGATTTTGAATTCATATTGACACAAAGCTTTTCTATACTCTCACGACATGCTGCTAAGGATTATTTGCAGCGACATCAACGAAATCTTATTGACGCGCGTGATGTAGCAACCAGTCAGATTGAACAAATTGATGAGGCGCTTAATCAACTCGTAAGTGGAACTTTTGTTATGGGGGAACATCATTGCACTTTAACGATCTATGGTGAAACAATTCAACAGGTTCGCGATTATATGGCAAAAGCGAATGCAGCGCTCCTAGATGCTGCAATATTGCCCAAACCTGTGGATTTAGCTCTAGAAGCTGGTTACTGGGCACAACTTCCTGGAAATTGGAAATGGCGACCACGTCCTGCACCAATTACATCACTGAATTTTTTATCATTTTCTTCCTTTCATAACTTTATGTCAGGTAAGCCAACTGGAAATCCATGGGGACCAGCGGTTACAATTCTCAAAACAATCAGCAAGACACCTCTTTATTTTAATTTTCATGCCTCTAGACTTGAAGAAGATGCAACAGATAAACGATTACTTGGAAATACTGCAATTATCGGGCAGTCAGGTTCCGGTAAAACTGTATTGCTCGGATTTTTGCTAGCACAAGCGCAAAAATTTAAACCGACAACAGTTGTTTTTGATAAAGACCGCGGTATGGAAATCGCCATTCGGGCAATGGGAGGTAAGTATCTCGCATTCAAACCAGGAAAACTTAGCGGCTTTAACCCATTTCAACTTCCACCTACACAAGAAAATCTCATCTTTCTGAAACAATTTGTGAAAAAATTGGCAGAAACGGGTGGAGAAGTCACTCATCATGATGAAGAGGAAATTGATCAAGCAGTTACGTCGATTATGAGTAGTAACATTGATCGATCACTGCGTCGTTTATCTTTTCTTGTGCAATTCTTACCAAATCCACATACGAGTGGCCATAATGCTCATCCCTCTGTTCATGCAAGGTTGATAAAATGGTGTGAAGGGGGACATTACGGATGGTTATTTGATAACCCTACTGATGCACTTGATCTTTCAACCCATCAAATTTATGGCTTTGATATTACTGAATTTTTAGATAATCCAGAGACACGTACTCCGGTGATGATGTATTTGCTTTATCGCACAGAAGGAATGATTACTGGACAACGATTTATGTATATTTTTGATGAGTTCTGGAAGCCCTTACAGGACCCATATTTTGAAGATTTAGCCAAAAATAAACAAAAAACTATTCGTAAACAAAATGGTATTTTTGTTTTTGCAACACAAGAGCCTAGTGATGCCCTAGACAGCAATATTGCCAAAACGCTTATTCAACAATGTGCAACCTATATTTTTCTAGCTAATCCCAAAGCAAATTATGAAGACTATACAAATGGTTTTAAACTAACAGATTCTGAATTTGAATTGGTCAAAGGAATTGGTGAATTTAGCCGCCAATTTCTCATCAAGCAAGGTGATCAATCGGCGCTTGCAGAACTCAGCCTCGACAAATTTCATGTAACAATTGATGGAAACACTTTTGACTGTGATTTCAATGATGAACTTTTAGTGCTATCGGGCACTCCAGACAACGCAGAGTTGGTCGAAAGCATTATCGCTGAGGTAGGCGATGATCCATCAATATGGCTACCAATTTTTTTACAACATGTCAAAAATGACAGGAGGGTGACATGAAAAAACAAATTATCTCGATAGCGATGGCGATCATTTTAGGATCTCCAAGCTCAGCAATGGCTTTTAATTGGTTCTTAGGAGCAGGTGCGGCAGATTTAAGTCGCGTCTTTCCATCTTTTCCTGCCAAACCCTCCTCACCGCCAAAAGCGCCAGCATCAAAACCAACACAAAAGCTTCCTCCACCAAAGAAACATCCGCTTGAATATTATGTATTACTATTATTGAGTCAACAACTGGATATACAAAAAGAACAGCTGGAAGAAGCTAAAAAAACATCTAATTCTATAACGGGAAATAAAAAAATTGACATGACCCAAACAGATTATGGTAGTTTTTTTCTTAAAACTCCAGAAACGATTTATAAACGCAATAAGCATAAAAACTATGAAAATGATCGTTCAGACATATCTTTATCTGTCGCAAAAATTCTGAATGAAGAAGAACTTTCCAACTCTGCGGGTTTTGTGCGTAGATCTATCGCTCAACGCTTTCAATATGGAGCAGCCATTGATAAAGCTATCAGTTTGCAAACTTTTGAAGAAACAGAAAAGCGTTTTCAACACATTTCAGATTTATTAAAAAAGATTGAAAAAACAGAAGATTTAAAAAGTATTGCTGAATTACAAACATATGTAAACAGCATGTTAGCTATGATTCAAAATGAAAATGCAAAGTTTAAAATGGTTGCACATCTGCGTAACGCTGAGTACACACTTATTAATCATCAAAGACATAAACACAATATAAAAATTTTTAGCAGTACAAATAAAGGTATGCCTCGCATAAAATCCATACGATGAGATTCTAAATAATATTGACTATGTCATTCCTCCTTGTCTACCCACCAAAATAAAAATCAACGCGTCTTAATGCAAAGTTTTTATAAGAATGTGATAAAGGCACACAAAACATGCCCCAACTAAAAATTTCAGCACATCAGCAAAATGTTTGGAAGACAACGCATAAATGCAAATAACGCATAGGACATGTAGAAATGCCTAAAAATGATGAAAAAAATACGTGAAAGAGGAATATCATGGCTTTCCAATTGTTTACAGAGCTTTTCAATATCATTGAAACGGCAACACAAACATATATCACCGATATTTCAAAAACAGTGATTACTGTAGCAACACCCTTCATCTCTACCGGGCTTACAATCGCTTTTATCGTCTATGCTATACTCGTCATGCGCGGTACAATAGAAATGCCTGTCTCTGAATTCTTAAGCCGATGTCTAAGAATGAGTATTGTCATTTCCATCGCAATAACCTCTGGCCTTTATCAACAGGAAATCACAGACATTATAATCAAGACCCCTTCTGAGTTATTCCAAGCACTTATAAAAGACCCTGCCGATAACACAAAATTAAGTGATTTGCTTGATCAAGCCGCCAAAAACGGTTTCAGCTATGCTAACCAAAATTTCGAAGAAGCTGTCTATTTTAATTCCGACGGTTTTCTCTTTGCTCTCTTTGGTATCCTCATGTTGCTCGCAACATGCAGCTTCCTAGCAATTGGCAGTGCATTCATTCTGTTAGCAAAAGTTATAATCTCACTTCTCGCCGGACTTGGACCATTCTTCATTCTTGCACTACTCTGGCAAGCAACACGTCGCTTCTTTGACCAATGGATCGTACAAATCTTGAGCTATACAATTCTTATCGTATTCCTCTCCACTTTATTTAATCTCATGATGCGTATCTTCTTACTTTATACGCAAAGTATGCAAATTGATTACTCCTACAATATGGGTTACACGCTTGGCGGGGCAATTATCTTGTCTATTATTTTCACAATACTGCTGTTCAAACTCTCAGGCATGGCCCATTCTTTAGCAAAAGGCATAACGCTTGGGCATCTGTGGAGAGGTTCTTATAAAAACTAGAGGATCCAAACAATAATATTTCTTCATAAAAACAAGAAACCAATAAGCAAAGCTCTCCAATAAAAAATATCTAGGCGCCAAGTGAATATTTTCATCACAAAAAGTAAAATTAAGAAAATAAAAACTATCGCAAACTATACAATTTAATTTATAATCAAAATTGAAATAGTGACAAAAAAGTGCTAGGCTGTATTTTACAGTCATAAAAGATGGATTTTAAAAATGAAACCAATCATTTCTATCGTTTTGATTGCCGGTCTTTTATAGATTTGTGCATTGGCTCCAAAGCCAAAACAACCAAACAATTGGAATCGCGTACCCATTAACAAAACAGTCCCTATCGAAATTCAACAGGAACAACATGTGAAAAAACTGTTTATAATAGCAGTAATCAGTGTATTTCTTGGAATACCAACATCTGCAATTTCAAAAACAGGCTCTAGTACATCACATACATCACTGAAAACGCAATCAACTAAGAAACCAAATCTTAAATCGTTATCAAATATAAGTTCTCTTAATAAAATAAAGAAGCCCAAATTTTTAATAGATCAAAATACTGGGCTTATAAAACAACAATATACAACAAATAAAAAGCAGCTTAAACCTATAAAAAAAATACATCAATTTATAAATAAGTCTAAATTAAAACAGCAAAAAAAAAATATTAAAAGAAAAAAAAGTGCTCATGCTCAAAACAACAAGATTAAAAAGACTTTTCCAGATGATTATTTAATGAATCAAATAATGAACTATAAAATGACGAGCTACAAGAAGGATCAAAAACAAATTTCTCAAGAGCTCCAAAATACAATCGCTTTTGGAGAAGATATAAGCAGAAAATCTTTTGCTATGGCGCATAATCGTTTTGAAGCACTCAAAAAATTGGTAGAAAAAATCAAAGACACAAATGATTTAAAAAGTCTTGCTGAAGTACAAGCAAGCATAGATTTTCTATTCACTGCAATCCAAAATGAAACAATAAAATTCCAAGCAACTACACATTCCTATAAAAGTCAAAAAGCACTTATCAATCAGCGTAAACAGCAATTATATGCAACAGTATTCAGCCATACCAATACGCATATGCCCAGTCTACAATCTATTACAAAGAAATTTTAAGTAATACGATTGTCATTCCTCTTTGCGTGTGTGCTAACAAATTAATCCCTCCACCCTACTTGTGAAACACTGCAGACAAAAAGCAAAACATGCCCCAACTAAAAATTTCAGCACATCAGCAAAATGTTTGGAAGACAACGCATAAATGCAAATAACGCATAGGACATGTAGAAATGCCTAAAAATGATGAAAAAAATACGTGAAAGAGGAATATCATGGCTTTCCAATTGTTTACAGAGCTTTTCAATATCATTGAAACGGCAACACAAACATATATCACCGATATTTCAAAAACAGTGATTACTGTAGCAACACCCTTCATCTCTACCGGGCTTACAATCGCTTTTATCGTCTATGCTATACTCGTCATGCGCGGTACAATAGAAATGCCTGTCTCTGAATTCTTAAGCCGATGTCTAAGAATGAGTATTGTCATTTCCATCGCAATAACCTCTGGCCTTTATCAACAGGAAATCACAGACATTATAATCAAGACCCCTTCTGAGTTATTCCAAGCACTTATAAAAGACCCTGCCGATAACACAAAATTAAGTGATTTGCTTGATCAAGCCGCCAAAAACGGTTTCAGCTATGCTAACCAAAATTTCGAAGAAGCTGTCTATTTTAATTCCGACGGTTTTCTCTTTGCTCTCTTTGGTATCCTCATGTTGCTCGCAACATGCAGCTTCCTAGCAATTGGCAGTGCATTCATTCTGTTAGCAAAAGTTATAATCTCACTTCTCGCCGGACTTGGACCATTCTTCATTCTTGCACTACTCTGGCAAGCAACACGTCGCTTCTTTGACCAATGGATCGTACAAATCTTGAGCTATACAATTCTTATCGTATTCCTCTCCACTTTATTTAATCTCATGATGCGTATCTTCTTACTTTATACGCAAAGTATGCAAATTGATTACTCCTACAATATGGGTTACACGCTTGGCGGGGCAATTATCTTGTCTATTATTTTCACAATACTGCTGTTCAAACTCTCAGGCATGGCCCATTCTTTAGCAAAAGGCATAACGCTTGGGCATCTGTGGAGAGGTTCTTATAAAAACTAGAGGATCCAAACAATAATATTTCTTCATAAAAACAAGAAACCAATAAGCAAAGCTCTCCAATAAAAAATATCTAGGCGCCAAGTGAATATTTTCATCACAAAAAGTAAAATTAAGAAAATAAAAACTATCGCAAACTATACAATTTAATTTATAATCAAAATTGAAATAGTGACAAAAAAGTGCTAGGCTGTATTTTACAGTCATAAAAGATGGATTTTAAAAATGAAACCAATCATTTCTATCGTTTTGATTGCCGGTCTTTTATCGGCTTGTGCATTGGCTCCAAAGCCAAAACAACCAAACAATTGGAATCGCGTACCCATTAACAAAACAGTCCCTATCGAAATTCAACGAGAAGCAGTATGAGAAAAAAACAAGCTAAACCAGTCAAAGCAGAAAAACTCAATAGTTATTATGAAGAAAGCAGAGGTTTAGAATGGAAACGCATTGGCAGTGGAAATGTCAATCTTTCTGTAAAGTGGACAAACAAAATATTAAAGCTGCTTATGATAATAAGCGCCGTTGCGCTTTTAGAAATGCCAAAACTCGCAATTTCACAATCATCACAAACTTCACAAAAACAGATAGCAGAAAATATCAGCAAATATATTCAAGGGCTTGGAATTTTAAAGGATAGTCAAAATTCGGCAATAAAAGCACAGCTAGAAATATTAACACAACAATTTCAAGAAACGCAACAACGGCTTGAGAAACTAAACGCTATACATACATCCATAACGGGAAATCGTATAAAAGAGGCTGAAGCAAAAAATACAGTTGATCTATCAGAAGGATATATACGAGAAATTTTCGCACCACCCGCAAATATAGAAAATTATGTCTTGCTTGATAATCCATATAATGTTCCTTCTCGTAGAACAAGACCTATAACAACAGCTTTGAGCAGACATCAAATAACTGATCCAATAGAATTAGGTACTAGTTACAAAAATGACCGAGGAGAAGTCGTGCAAAAGCTCCAAAATACAATCGCTTTTGGAGAACACATAAATAGAGATGTTTTTAGTATGGCGCATAATCGTTTTGAAGCACTCAAAAAATTGGTAGAAAAAATCAAAGACACAAATGATTTGAAAAGTCTTGCTGAAGTACAAGCAAGCATAGATTTTCTATTCACTGCAATCCAAAATGAAACAATAAAATTCCAAGCAACTACACATTCCTATAAAAGTCAAAAAGCACTTATCAATCAGCGTAAACAGCAATTATATGCAACAGTATTCAGCCATACCAATACGCATATGCCCAGTCTACAATCTATTACAAAGAAATTTTAAGTAATACGATTGTCATTCCTCTTTGCGTGTGTGCTAACAAATTAATCCCTCCACCCTACTTGTGAAACACTGCAGACAAAAAGCAAAACATGCCCCAACTAAAAATTTCAGCACATCAGCAAAATGTTTGGAAGACAACGCATAAATGCAAATAACGCATAGGACATGTAGAAATGCCTAAAAATGATGAAAAAAATACGTGAAAGAGGAATATCATGGCTTTCCAATTGTTTACAGAGCTTTTCAATATCATTGAAACGGCAACACAAACATATATCACCGATATTTCAAAAACAGTGATTACTGTAGCAACACCCTTCATCTCTACCGGGCTTACAATCGCTTTTATCGTCTATGCTATACTCGTCATGCGCGGTACAATAGAAATGCCTGTCTCTGAATTCTTAAGCCGATGTCTAAGAATGAGTATTGTCATTTCCATCGCAATAACCTCTGGCCTTTATCAACAGGAAATCACAGACATTATAATCAAGACCCCTTCTGAGTTATTCCAAGCACTTATAAAAGACCCTGCCGATAACACAAAATTAAGTGATTTGCTTGATCAAGCCGCCAAAAACGGTTTCAGCTATGCTAACCAAAATTTCGAAGAAGCTGTCTATTTTAATTCCGACGGTTTTCTCTTTGCTCTCTTTGGTATCCTCATGTTGCTCGCAACATGCAGCTTCCTAGCAATTGGCAGTGCATTCATTCTGTTAGCAAAAGTTATAATCTCACTTCTCGCCGGACTTGGACCATTCTTCATTCTTGCACTACTCTGGCAAGCAACACGTCGCTTCTTTGACCAATGGATCGTACAAATCTTGAGCTATACAATTCTTATCGTATTCCTCTCCACTTTATTTAATCTCATGATGCGTATCTTCTTACTTTATACGCAAAGTATGCAAATTGATTACTCCTACAATATGGGTTACACGCTTGGCGGGGCAATTATCTTGTCTATTATTTTCACAATACTGCTGTTCAAACTCTCAGGCATGGCCCATTCTTTAGCAAAAGGCATAACGCTTGGGCATCTGTGGAGAGGTTCTTATAAAAACTAGAGGATCCAAACAATAATATTTCTTCATAAAAACAAGAAACCAATAAGCAAAGCTCTCCAATAAAAAATATCTAGGCGCCAAGTGAATATTTTCATCACAAAAAGTAAAATTAAGAAAATAAAAACTATCGCAAACTATACAATTTAATTTATAATCAAAATTGAAATAGTGACAAAAAAGTGCTAGGCTGTATTTTACAGTCATAAAAGATGGATTTTAAAAATGAAACCAATCATTTCTATCGTTTTGATTGCCGGTCTTTTATCAGCTTGTGCATTGGCTCCAAAGCCAAAACAACCAAACAATTAGAATCGCGTACCCATTAACAAAACAGTCCCTATTGAAATTCAACGAGAAGCAGTATGAGAAAAAAACAAGCTAAACCAGTCAAAGCAGAAAAACTCAATAGTTATTATGAAGAAAGCAGAGGTTTAGAATGGAAACGCGTTGGCAGTGGAAGTGTCAATCTTTCTGTAAAGTGGACAAACAAAATATTAAAGCTGCTTATGATAATAAGCGCCGTTGCGCTTTTAGAAATGCCAAAACTCGCAATTTCACAACCAGCAAATCCTACGCAACGCAAGGGGGGCCAAGCAGCTTCTCCGCAACGTAAGGGGAAACCAGCAACTCCTCCGCAACACCAGGGGGATATGGCGAATGTAAAAAGTGTTAAAGCCATGCAAGAACAAGCGCCCATTTTACAATCAAAAAACGGTATGGCAGAACTTTTTATGAGTCTTGGCCAGCTTGAAATTTCAATGCACGAACACGTGGAAAAGCTATCAGAACAAAGTGAGCTACTAACAAAACAATTTCAAACAATACAACAACAGTTTAAGAGAACAGAAAAAATATATGAATCTATAACAGGAAATCGTATAACGGAAGCTAATAAAAAAGCAATCAATACATTAGAAGAATATATACAAGCAATTTTAGGGCCAGATGCAGATATAACAAAATATATATCGGATAATGATATATTGCTAACGGCTGTTCCCACACAAGATGAAGCCAATAAAGTCAATAACATCTTGAAGAGCTATGAACTAAAGAATGCGCGACAATTAATTAGTAATTACAAGTATGACCGAAAATACATTTCTCAAAAGGTCCAAAATACAATCGCTTTTGGAGAAAATATAAGCAGAAAATCTTTTGTTATGGCGCATAATCGTTTTGAAGCACTCAAAAAATTGGTAGAAAGAATCGAAGACACAAACGATTTGAAAAGTATTGCTGAAATACAAGCAAGCATAAGATTTTTATCGAGTGCAATACAAAATGAAATAATAAAGTTCCAAATACTTACAGATTCTTATAACAATCAAGAAGAGCTGCTCAATCAGCGTAAACAGCAATTATATGCAACAGTGTTCCGCCATACCAATACGCATATGCCTAGTCTACGATCTATTACAAAGAAATTTTAAGTAATACGATTGTCATTCCTCTTTGCGTGTGTGCTAACAAATTAATCCCTCCACCCTACTTGTGAAACACTGCAGACAAAAAGCAAAACATGCCCCAACTAAAAATTTCAGCACATCAGCAAAATGTTTGGAAGACAACGCATAAATGCAAATAACGCATAGGACATGTAGAAATGCCTAAAAATGATGAAAAAAATACGTGAAAGAGGAATATCATGGCTTTCCAATTGTTTACAGAGCTTTTCAATATCATTGAAACGGCAACACAAACATATATCACCGATATTTCAAAAACAGTGATTACTGTAGCAACACCCTTCATCTCTACCGGGCTTACAATCGCTTTTATCGTCTATGCTATACTCGTCATGCGCGGTACAATAGAAATGCCTGTCTCTGAATTCTTAAGCCGATGTCTAAGAATGAGTATTGTCATTTCCATCGCAATAACCTCTGGCCTTTATCAACAGGAAATCACAGACATTATAATCAAGACCCCTTCTGAGTTATTCCAAGCACTTATAAAAGACCCTGCCGATAACACAAAATTAAGTGATTTGCTTGATCAAGCCGCCAAAAACGGTTTCAGCTATGCTAACCAAAATTTCGAAGAAGCTGTCTATTTTAATTCCGACGGTTTTCTCTTTGCTCTCTTTGGTATCCTCATGTTGCTCGCAACATGCAGCTTCCTAGCAATTGGCAGTGCATTCATTCTGTTAGCAAAAGTTATAATCTCACTTCTCGCCGGACTTGGACCATTCTTCATTCTTGCACTACTCTGGCAAGCAACACGTCGCTTCTTTGACCAATGGATCGTACAAATCTTGAGCTATACAATTCTTATCGTATTCCTCTCCACTTTATTTAATCTCATGATGCGTATCTTCTTACTTTATACGCAAAGTATGCAAATTGATTACTCCTACAATATGGGTTACACGCTTGGCGGGGCAATTATCTTGTCTATTATTTTCACAATACTGCTGTTCAAACTCTCAGGCATGGCCCATTCTTTAGCAAAAGGCATAACGCTTGGGCATCTGTGGAGAGGTTCTTATAAAAACTAGAGGATCCAAACAATAATATTTCTTCATAAAAACAAGAAACCAATAAGCAAAGCTCTCCAATAAAAAATATCTAGGCGCCAAGTGAATATTTTCATCACAAAAAGTAAAATTAAGAAAATAAAAACTATCGCAAACTATACAATTTAATTTATAATCAAAATTGAAATAGTGACAAAAAAGTGCTAGGCTGTATTTTACAGTCATAAAAGATGGATTTTAAAAATGAAACCAATCATTTCTATCGTTTTGATTGCCGGTCTTTTATCGGCTTGTGCATTGGCTCCAAAGCCAAAACAACCAAACAATTGGAATCGCGTACCCATTAACAAAACAGTCCCTATCGAAATTCAACGAGGAGCAGTATGAGAAAAAAACAAGCTAAACCAGTCAAAGCAGAAAAACTCAATAGTTATTATGAAGAAAGCAGAGGTTTGGAACGGGAGCTCATAAGCGAATTTATAAAATCACGCAGAACAGCTTGGCGTGTAGCAGGTGTTGTTGGCATTTTTGGATTATTCGGTATGATGTGCGGAGTGATTGGTTTTTCCCAACCCGCTCCTACTCCTTTGGTTTTACGCGTTGACAACACGACGGGGGCGGTTGATGTCATCTCTACCATACGCGAACATGAAACCAGTTACGGAGAAGTTGTAGATAGGTACTGGCTTAATCAATACGTATTAAACCGCGAAGCTTATGACTATGATACTATTCAGTTAAACTATAAAACGGCAGCACTTTTAAGTGCACCAACAGTGCAACAAGAGTTTCACAAAATTTATGAAGGTGACAATGCGCCTGACAAAATCCTTTCTAATAAAGCGCGCATTATAGTAACAGTACGATCAATCCAGCCTGATAGGCAGGGTCAAGCAACCATACGTTTTACAACACAACAATATGACAGCAACGGTGTAGTTGGACCAAAACAACATAAAATTGCAACAATTAGTTATACCTATGTTGGTGCACCAATGACATCATCTGATCGATTGCTTAATCCCCTTGGTTTCCAAATAACGAGTTACCGCACTGACCCAGAAGTACTTTTGAATAATTAAGGAATTGATTTTTATGAAAAAACTTGTGTTTGTGGCCTTACTCACCTCGTTTTCCTCCCTCTATACGATACCTGTTCAGGCGCTTAAAACCCCATCCAGTTCACAATATGATCATCGTATTCGCTATGTTTCATATAACAGTGATGATGTCGTTCAAATTGAAACCGTTCTTGGTGTAGCAACACATATCATTCTTGAAGAAGGCGAGCGTTATATCACCCATGCTTTTGGTGATTCTGAAGCCTATGCCTTTGCGCATAAAGGGCAGCATATATTTATTAAACCCAAAGCAGAACTTGCTAACACGAATCTTATCGTTGTCACTGACAAACGCAGCTATAAATTTCGATTACAGTTTCGCAATGACCGAGCTGGAGCAACTTATGAGTTAGCATTCCATTATCCTGATTCAACATCTAAAGATGTAGATGATAATAGCCAACATCTTGCTATTGAACGTGGTTTTCATCAAGGCGCAAAAGGTTATAATCTTCGTTACACTATGAGTGGTCACCAAGATATTGCCCCAATAAATGCTTGGGACAATGGACGTATTACCTATTTCAAGTTTTCCGCCAATATGGATATGCCCTCGATTTACGTAGTAGATGCTGAAGGCAATGAAAGCTTAATACCGCGTACCATTGTAGGCAGTTCCAATGATATTATCGCTGTTCATAAGGTTAACCCTAAATGGCTCATACGCCTTGGTAAACGTGCTCTAGCGGTTTTCAATGAAGCTTATGACCCTAATGGTATACCAAACACAACTGGGACAGTGTCCTCGATGGTTCATCGTATTAATAAAGGAGGAAAATAATGTTTGGTAAGAAGAAAGGAGATGAAATTAACAAAAGTACAGCATTGGACGATACCCAGCAAAGACATATTGAAGGTGCGTATGGTAGCTCTGAGCTCGGTTTAGAACGCCGTCCAACCATTCCTGGTGCACGTACATTGTTAATAGTAGGAATCATTGCCATAGTAGCAATACCAATCATGCTGTCTTGGAAAGCTCTAAAAATGCGTAACGCTGTAAATGTTGAAGAAGAAAAACCTCAACAAACGGTGCAACAAATTATTCCAAGCTATACCCCTCGGATCATAGAAGAACGAAAAACTATAGAAGAATTGGAACATCCAACACATCTGGATGAAACAACACAATCGATTTCACCGGCTTGGGCCCAACTTATTCAAACAACAATGCCCCCCCATTTGGTTAAAGATGCTGAGGATTTAGCACGCAAACGTATGCTCAGTTCAAGTCTTAACGGCGGTGGAAGTAGCGAAAGCACAGCAAGTGATACAAAAAATGATAGCGCGAACACCAATAGAGGTAATAGCGAATTATTCGATAATCTCCAACCTGTACGGTTAGGTCAATCATATGCAGGGCAACTCCATAACCGTGATCTCCTCATTACGCAAGGAACACAGATAGATTGCACACTGGAAACCAAAATCATCACATCACAACCTGGAATGACCACATGTTATTTAACACGTGATATTTATTCTACAAGTGGTCGTGTTGTGTTGCTTGATCGTGGTTCTAAAGTGGTTGGTTTTTACCAAAGCGGCATACAACAAGGACAAATGCGTGTATTTGTACAATGGTTGCGTATTGAAACACCTTCTGGTGTTATCGTTAATCTTGACTCACCTGGTACAGGCCCTCTTGGCGAAGCTGGTATCGGTGGTTGGGTTGATACACATTTTTGGGAGCGGTTTAGTGGTGCAATCATGGTGAGTATCATCGGTGATTTTGGAGAATGGGTGAGAAACAAAATTGGTTACGGAAATAAAGATAAAGATAAAGAAAGACTACAAAATGCACATAACGCCGAATCACTCGTAACCGATGTTATTCAAAATTCAATCAACATTATGCCAACACTTTATAAAAACCAAGGCGAGAGAGTAAATATTTTTGTTGCTCGCGATCTGGATTTCAGCAATGTCTACAGTCTCGTTACACGATAACCGAATACAGAAAGATCAAGCAGTTGCACAACTTTTGCAACCACTTGACCATTTCTTAGAAGATCCCCAAATTACCGAATTATCAATTTGTCGCCCCGGTGAAGTATGGACCAAAAGCTTTCAGGGGTGGCAGGTACACAATGTACCAGAACTAACAACCTCTTTTTTACAAACGCTTATTACAGCTATTATCGTTTATAACGGTATGGCTCCGCAAAGCATTAATTATGTTTTATTGCCTGGTGGACAGCGTGGTACAATTATACAAACACCTGCTGTCATCGAGGGCTCCCTATCCTTTATGATTCGTAAACATACTCTCACGGTTAAGACGTTAGAAGAACTCGATAAGGAAGGAGTATTTGATAACTGTGCCGATGTAAGCTTTAATAAGCCTTCAGAAAGAGAAGCAAAAAGCTTTTTACTGAAGCAAGATTTCACACGGTTAGAACCATTTGAAGTTCAACTCTTGCAATACAAACGTGATAGGAAAATTCTTGAGTTTTTAGAACAATGTATTCTTTACAAACGCAACATCATCATCGCTGGTAAAACAGGATCAGGTAAAACAACATTTGCCCGCTCCTTAATTGAAAAAGTTCCCGTAGAGGAGCGCATTATCACAATTGAAGATGTACATGAACTGTTTCTCCCGAATCATCCAAACCATGTACATATGATTTATGGCAATGGTGCAGGCCGTGTTCCTGCTGATGAGTGTTTAGATGCATGTATGCGCCAATCACCTGATCGTATTTTTCTTGCAGAATTGCGAGGCAATGAAGCATGGGAATATCTTAATTCCTTAAACACTGGACATCCGGGATCAATTACAACAACACATGCCAACAATGCTTTGCAGACATTCGAACGGTGTGCTACACTGATTAAAAGATCAGAAGTGGGTCGCCAACTTGACATAGAAATGATAAAGCTTGTGCTTTACACTACAGTGGATGTCATATTGTTTGTGAAGAATAGACAACTCTCTGAAGTCTTTTACGATCCTATTTTTTCCAAATCGAAAATAATTTAAATAAAGCTCTTTTCTTAGCAAAATTATAGCCGCAACAAATTGTTGCGGCTATTGATAAAATCTTTGAGAATCAGCCTTTTCTTTTACTTAACTTCTCTGATCAGTTTTTCGCACATTTAACAAACAGAGAAGATAAAAATTGATAATCATATCCTCACAAGAAGAATCAATCACTTAAAAGATTTTTAGTGTTTAGATTTATTTTTTTAAAATATGTGATTTACCGTATCAAAATTTCCGAAAAAGAAATAAAGTTGTCAATCATAGAGGAATAAAATATCTGATAAGATATGAACATTTACCTATTGCAAATAGTATCTATTCTTAAAACAATAGCTTATCGTTCAAAAATGCATTGTTTCCATTACATCGCACTTACATTATATGCTTTTCGATTAAACAATTATCCTATCATTTCTCAGAAAGCTCAAGATATCATTCAATTTCATTTCATAGAGATAAAAATTCAATACGATAATAGAAAATAGAACAGATATAATAGATTAGGAATTCTCTTTCTTAATTCTTCAAAGAATGCATTATAACACTTTTACTTTTTTATCAAAAAATGCATTTTCATAGATAAATGAGGAGTGCAAAATGAAAGCTTCTAAAATTACATCAGCATAAAATATCATTTTTATCATGATAGAGTCATCGAGAGCGCAACAAAACGTTACAAAAGCATTTGCATATTCACAATATACCCTCTCAAAGAAATCTATTTTCTTTTTAAAAGAACGATAATAACTTACCTTATGATAGTAATATGGAAAATCAATAAACTTTTATAGACTAAACACCATACAAGATATTAAAATACCAAAAGGTCACGCATGCCAATGCATATTTTAGAAGCTTTTTTTTAGCCTTTTAATCGATAAATTTTTAAAGACGCCGTTCAACCATAAGTTTTTTAATTTCAGCAATTGCTTTTGCTGGATTTAAACCTTTTGGACAAGTTTGTGCGCAATTCATAATGGTATGGCAGCGATAAAGGCGGAAAGGATCTTCTAAATTATCAAGACGTTCGCCACACATTTCATCGCGAGAATCTGCAATCCAACGATAAGCTTGGAGTAAAATCGCTGGCCCCAAATAACGATCACCATTCCACCAATAACTTGGACATGATGTCTGGCAACATGCACATAAAATACACTCATAAAGACCATCAATTTTTTGGCGATCCGAATAACTTTGTAACCATTCCTTTGCCGGCTCTGGTGAAACAGTTTGCAACCAAGGCTCAATGACCCGATGTTGCGCATAAAAACGTTTCAAATCAGGAACCAAATCTTTAACAACTGGCATAGAAGGCAAAGGATAGACCTTAATAGGATGCTTTACTTCATCCATCCCTTTTGTACAGGCGAGAGTATTTGTACCATCAATATTCATCGCACATGATCCACAGATTCCCTCACGACATGATCGGCGCAGTGTCAAGGTTGGATCGATATGATTTTTAATAAACAAAAGCCCATCAAGAATCATAGGACCACAAGCAGAGCGATCCACATAATAGGTATCTAAATGGGGATTTTCTTCATCATCAGGCGACCAACGATAAACATGAAACTCTGTCAGCTGCGTAGCACCTTCAGGCTTAGGCCAAATTTTCCCTGCTTTGACTTGAGAATTTTTGGGAAGCTTAATTTGTACCATAATTTATTCTCCCCTTAGTAAACACGTTTTTTAGGTGCAATACGTTTTAAATCGATTCCACCCTCTTCTTCAGGTGTTAAAGGATCAACGTGAACAGGCCGATAAGACAAAGTCACTTTTCCCTCTTTTGATAAACGTGAAACCGTATGATGCCGCCAATTTTTATCATCGCGGTCTGGATAATCTTCACGCGCATGGGCCCCTCGGCTTTCGAGACGCGCTTCTGCAGAATAAACAGTGCTAATAGCATTAATCATCAAATTCTCAAGTTCCAGTGTTTCAACCAAATCAGAATTCCATATAAGAGAACGATCTGTAACTTTGAGATCAGACAATTCCCCCCAAATTTTAGTCATCCGCTGACATCCTTGTTGTAAAGAATCTTCTGTACGGAAAACAGCAGCATCTTCCTGCATAGTACGTTGCATTTTTTCCCGCAATACAGCTGTCGGTATTGCTCCTTGAGCAAAGCGCAAGCGATCAAAGCGGGCCATAATTTTATCAACCGCCTCTTCATTTATAGGTGGAATATCTGCATTTCTATCAACCACTTCTCCCGCACGAATTGCGGCAGCACGCCCAAATACGACCAGATCAATCAATGAATTAGAGCCCAAGCGATTGGCACCATGAACGGAAGCACAACCTGCTTCCCCCACAGCCATCAAACCTGGTTGCACACGATCAGGTGCATCAGCTGTTGGATTGAGAACCTCTCCATAATAATTGGTTGGAATCCCCCCCATATTATAATGAACCGTTGGAAGGATAGGGATAGGTTCTTTTGTTACGTCAACCCCAGCAAAGATTCGTGCTGATTCAGAAATTCCTGGCAAACGTTCGTGCAAAATAGCAGGATCAATATGGTTTAGAACCAGATGAATATGATCCTTTTTGGGTCCCACACCACGCCCTTCACGAATTTCAAGTGTAATACAACGCGATACCAAATCACGTGACGCCAAATCTTTAAAAGAAGGCGCATAACGCTCCATAAAACGCTCACCTTCTGAGTTGATTAAATAGCCACCTTCACCACGGGCTCCCTCTGTAATTAAGCAACCAGAACCATAAATGCCTGTAGGATGAAATTGCACAAACTCCATATCTTGCAAAGGTAATCCAGCACGCGCAATCATTCCTCCTCCATCACCTGTACAAGTATGAGCTGATGTTGCAGAGAAATAAGCACGTCCATATCCTCCCGTAGCGAGCACAACCATCTTAGCAGAAAAACGATGTATAACTCCATCATCAAGATTCCACGCCACAACACCTGTACAGACACCATCAGTCATGATCAAATCAAGTGCAAAATATTCAATAAAAAACTGCGCATTATGCTTTAAGCTCTGTCCATAAAGGGTATGTAAGATAGCATGCCCAGTGCGATCTGCAGCAGCACAAGTTCGTTGCACTGGTGGACCTTCACCAAATTCTGTTGTATGGCCTCCAAAAGGACGTTGATAAATTTTTCCTTCTTGTGTACGGGAAAAAGGTACCCCGTAATGTTCTAATTCATAGACAGCAGCAGGTGCATTACGCACCAAATATTCCATTGCATCGGTATCGCCTAACCAATCAGATCCTTTCACGGTATCATACAAATGCCACTGCCAATTATCAGGTCCCATATTGGAGAGCGAAGCAGCAATACCACCTTGCGCAGCAACAGTGTGTGATCTTGTAGGAAAGACCTTTGTAATACAAGCTGTTTTTAAGCCTTGCTCAGCCATACCAAGTGTTGCGCGTAAACCCGCCCCCCCTGCACCGACGACGACGACATCAAATTTATGATCTACATAATGATAAGGGGCATTACCTGCTCTAGCGCCCAGAGATGATCCTGTGCTCACCATATGTTCAACCCCCTAACGCAATTTTTAAAAGAGAAAAAATAATTACACCGCCCAAAATAAAACAAAACAAAATATTTAATACTAAAAAAAATATTCGAAGACTTTCACGCGGTACATAATCTTCAATAACAACCTGCATTCCAAGTTTCATATGATAAAGAACGGAAAGAGTCATCAACCCCATTAAAACGGCGACAATAGGATGTGAAAGCCGCGTACGTATAAAAGTATAATCTTTTCCGACAAGCGAAAGAATAAGAACGATAAAAAAGATCAAAAGAGGCAGATTTATAAAGCCTGTCACACGCTGTAACCAAAAATGCTCTGTTCCCTCATGTGCACTTCCACGTCCTCGTACCTTTCCAAGTTCGGTTCGAAAATCTTTTTTCATATTCCTTTCCACCCCCATCTAAACAATGGTATATCCAATAATCCAAATTGCAAAAGTCACAATAAGAGAAATAAACACTGTTGTCCATGCCGTTGCCGTTGCTTTTTCCTTCATCAAAAGAGAAGGTTTCATATCCCACACAATATGCCGAATTCCCCCAACCATATGATGAACTCCAGCAAGGGTATAGAGAAATAAAATACAAAGGCCAAGCCAAGAACTATAAATGGCATGAACTATTTTAAAAGACTCCTCCCCACAAGCAATTGCAGTTAACCAAATGGCAAGAAAAATCATTCCAAAGTAAAGTGCCACCCCCGTGATACGATGAGCAATAGACATAGCCATCGTAATGGTCCAACGATAAATACTTACGTGGGGAGAACGGGGGCGTTCTTTTATCCTATTTGTTTCTATCATAAAATATCCTGACCTGATTTCACTGCAACCGCATTATACGTAAAAAAGCCCGCATAAAACGACCAAGTGCATTATCATTTATACCTATTTAGCATCTTAAGATGCAAATCTTACAGGTCGGTTATCTCAAATAACGGATTAAAGGTCGCGCATAAAAAAAACCGATCATTTTACAGACAAAATCCATAAAACGCGCCTTAATTTAATACAATTTTTTCTTCACGTCAAAGGCCTAACATTATTTCTTATAACATAAACATGTATTTTCTCAGCAATCTTCTCTTCTACGCCCCAAGATGCATGATATGCGCGATACTGTTTTACATCCCAATATTCCAAGTATTTTTGAATATTTTCCTGTTTTTGATGTACAAAAACGACTTCTTCAGTAACGAAGACAAATTATTTATGACATAAAAAAGCGGCTTTTCCGCCGCTTTTTTCATCAAATTTAGAAGAAACAAATTTTTATTCAGCAGCTTGCGTTTCCGCATCGGTGATGACAGTTGTTTTTTCTACACCCTCTGCAATCTTTTCAGTTTTTTTGCGATAATCTCTTTTTTCAGAGATACGTGCTGCTTTCCCTCTTAAATTACGAAGGTAATAGAGTTTTGCACGACGCACTTTTCCGCGACGCACAAGATCAACGCCTTCAATCAAGGGAGAATAAAGAGGAAACACACGCTCAACACCTTCACCATAAGAAATCTTACGCACTGTAAAGGTTTCATTTAAGCCACCGCCAGAACGTGCAATACAAACCCCTTCATAAGCTTGAACACGTGTCCGCGTACCTTCGGTCACACGCACCATGACACGCACTGTATCTCCTGCTTGAAATGTTGGCAGTTGGCGTTGTTTTTCAATTTTTGCACATTGTTCAGCTTCAAGCTGCGCAATAATATTCATTTCTTTCATCCTTCATGTTCTTTATCGAACAGTCAGAGCGCTCACCTCTTACCAAAAAAGCCTTTTCACACAAAGAAAAAGAAACTCTTTAGGCTATGCCTTACACAGGAGCGAATACACCATCCCTTAAATCTTTTATTTTGGAGTAATAGAAAACCCTTCCCAAGAAAACTCTCTCAAAAGAGAGCCATGCAATACACTACCTTACAAAAGGAATCAAGTTTTCTGACGATTTTTATCATAAAGAGCATAGAGATCAGGACGACGTTGATATGTCAACAATTCGGCTTGCTGTTGACGCCAATCTGCAATTGCTTTGTGATGACCTGACATCAACACAGACGGAATCTGTCGTCCTTCAAAAACAGCAGGACGTGTATACTGGGGATGCTCCAGCAAACCATGCTCAAAACTTTCACACTTTCCAGAAACTTCATTCCCCATTACGCCAGGAAGAAGACGTATAATGGCATCCAAAAGAACCAATGCAGCCGTTTCCCCTCCTGAAAGAATATAATCACCAATGGAAACCTCTTCTAGTTCTCGCGCTTCTATAATCCGCTCATCAACACCTTCAAAACGCCCACAGATCAACGTCACACCCGAATCATGTGCTAGAGAGCGTGCATAAGCTTGGTTAAAAGGACGCCCACGCGGACTCATCAATAATCGAGGCGAATCATTTGGACAACTATCAAGTGCAGCAGCCAACACATCCGCCCGCATTACCATTCCAGCACCTCCACCAGCTGGAGTATCATCAACACTATGGTGTTTATCCAAAGCAAAATCTCTAATTTGTATGGTCTCCAACGCCCATATGCCTCGCTTTAAAGCTTGCCCTGCCAAAGAATAACCCAAAAATCCAGGGAACATTTCAGGATAAAGTGTCAAAACACGTGCTTGAAAATTCATTTTTATTTTTTCATCCTTATTGTGAATCAGAGCGCATAAATAATTTATGTAAGTTGCTTGAGCTTAACTTAAGTGTCATCAACTTCACTTTATTTGCTTAAATAAAAATTCTTCATTCCCACGCTATTTGTCCTCATTTTTCTAAATTCTATGAAGAGAGATAATGCCCATATTCCTCGTTGTAAAAGCTTGCTGTGCTCAAAAATACTCCAAAATTTAAGAAATATTTCAAAAACCAGAAAAAACATCCAAAAATATATTTTAGGGTTCACGCTATTTCTTCTCTCTCACTTAAACCAGCAGCGACTGGATCAACAACAAGAAAACCGGAAGCAATACAAATGTGTGGTACTGCTACTTTGCTAAAAGGAATAAACGCAGTTTTGCCATCATTTTCACGTATTTCAAGCAAATCACCTGCCCCAAAATTACAGAAACCTTTCACCGTTCCTAAGGTTTGTCCAGCAGAATTTTGAACACGAAGGCCTATGAGATCAACTTGATAAAATTCATCTTCAGCCAAATCGTCAATTAATTGATCACGCGCAACATAAAGGCGAATCCCCTTTAAAGCCTCTGCAGTACTGCGATCTTCAATCCCTTTAAAATGTATAATAGCATTACTTTTTTGCACACGAAGGGTTACAATTTCATAAGAATGCCCCATATCATCATAAAGAATGCCATAGTTTTTTAAACGCTGTGGTTCACCGCTCAATACCTTAACCAAAACATTTCCTTTTATCCCATGAGGTAGACCAATAATGGCAAGATAGACTTTATTTTTAAGCTTTTTTCTATTATATTTCATACACAATATTATCTCTCAAAATTATCTCTCAAAAATGAATTCCTCAATCTCATAATTTTCTACTCAATCTTGTTGCCATATTAAAATTCTTTCCAAAAGACTTTTCTTGGTAACAAAAGCAAATGAATAAAAAGGAGAAGTCTTATGGCAAATGTTATGCTCTTTTACAAAGATATTACCCCAATCAACAAAGTTTCTCATAAAAAACTAAAATTTGCCCCTCCCAATGATATGTCCTTTGCCAAAGATACCCACTGGGTTCCTTTAGCAAGTAGTGAATATTTTCAAGCAGCACTAGACTATCCGATTTTATTTATGTGCGCAGAAGATGAACAAAAGAAAAAGCATTATACATCTGCTGCCCTTGTTGGTATTTCTAACGACGAAAATATCTATATTGTTTCTGATAAAAGCTGGAAAAAAAATACATATGTTCCTGCTTTTGTCCGCCGCTACCCTTTTGTTCTTGCACAATTTAAAAATGAAAAGGAACTTTCTGTTTGTTTTGATCAACAATCAGGTATGTTTAATGAAGTTGCAGGCACAGAGCTCTTTAATTCCGATGGATCTATTTCTCCCTTTATGGAAGAACGTATTCGCTTTCTTGAAAGCTTTAAAATTGCTATGGAAAAAACCTCTGAATTTATCGATACTCTTGTGGAAATGGATCTTCTCAGCCAAAAATCAATCAATGTAAAAAATGACCAAGGGCTTTCAGCACAATTGGAACATTTCTGGGTTGTTGATGAAGAAAAATTCAATAAACTCTCTGCAAGCCAACTGTCTAAGCTTCACAAAAATGGCTTCCTAGGGTTGATTTTTGCGCATTTAATGTCAACACACAATCTTTTAAAAATACTTTCCTTAAAAGGTGAAACACAAACGGCCAATCACGAAGAGCAACCTCAAAATCAGCTCGCAAACAAGAATGGTCACTTCAATGATGAAAAAATGAAAAAGAAAGAAACAATAAATTAGATTAGGATGCCTATAAAAAACGACAAAAGAAAAGACAAAAACGTTTTTCTTATACCAGCAGATCCTGCTGTTTTAACAGCGCGGAAAGATTGGTTAGAGTGTCTTACAAAAACACGTCGTATGGCAACACGAACAGTGCAGGCCTATGAACGTGATACACGACAATTTTTGTCTTTTCTTTGTCAACATTTAGGACATGAACCAACGTTTCATGATCTTGCCCATTTACGGGTGATGGATTTACGTGCTTATCTTGCTCATCGCCGCATATACGATATAAGCGCTCGCTCTTTAAGTCGGGCAATAGCCGGTTTGCGTTCTTTTTTTCGCTACTTATCACGTGAAGGAATCGTTCACATCTCTGTTGCAAAACTTATCCGTACTCCAAAACAACCAAAGTCACTTCCAAAGCCTTTGGCGATAAAATCGGCACTTCATATCGTTAAACAAGAAAATCAACAAGAAAATGAACCATGGATCATTGTACGAAATGCGGCTGTCTTAATGCTTCTTTATGGCTGTGGAATGCGGATATCAGAAGCTTTAAGCCTTACACCCGCACAATTTTCTGATCCAGAAAAAAACAGTTTATTCATAACAGGAAAAGGAGGAAAAACACGCCTTATTCCCCTCATAAAAGTTGTTTATGAAACTGTACAAAACTATCTCAAATGCTGCCCCTATCCTTTAGAAGATCATCAACCTATGTTCCGCGGTGCACGCGGGGGTGTTTTACAGCCCGCTATTATTCAACGAACTGTACGAAATTTGCGTGTAAGCCTTGGTTTACCAGAAACTGTTACGCCTCATACACTGCGTCACTCTTTTGCCACCCATCTTTTATCACGAGGAGGTGATTTGCGTACCATTCAAGAACTCCTTGGACATGCTAGTCTTTCTACGACTCAAGCCTATACTCATGTGGATACAGATTATTTATTAGAAATTTATAAAAAAGCCCATCCTCGTTCTTAAAGCAAGACAATCAAAATGAAACGCACAACAGAAAGGTTATGAAAAAACAGAAACTTTTTTAGTATCAAAAAGTTGAAAACTGTTTTTTATACGAACCACAGTTATCATAGGCCTTATTTATAAAAATTTTAAAGAAAATAGCCTTTCAAACATCCCCCACTCACTCTATAAATCAACAGAATGGAAAAGGAAAAAACAAACCTATTTTCATATAGCAGCCTATCACACCCCTATAAGCAATTTCTTGTATGCTTTTTAGCCAATATCATTCTAGCGCTTTTCCACGCGACATCCCCCTTAGCAACCAAAGCTTTGAAAACATTCAAGTTTATTTGCACAAAGAAAGATGTTAAACAGATTCCACTTCAAGTGCCAAAGCATGTACACAGGTTGCAAGCTCTTCTTTTAAAACGTGATAAATTGCTCGATGTATTTCCACACGCGTCATGCCTGCAAAAGAAGAAGACAAAATTTTTATCCGAAAATGTGTTTCCCCTTTACCATCAAAAGCATGCTCATCATGAGGATGCCCCTCATGGAGATGACTCTCATTAATCACCTCAAGTTTCTGTGGATGGAAAGCATCTTGGAGCTTCATCTGAATCACTGTTTGAACTGTTGTAGACATTTTTTGTTCCTTCACAAAACGAACAGTGCTATACTGTTCTTTCATGGCTATATAATGCATCTTTTTCATGACCAAATGAGTGTGAAAATAAATTTTTCAAAAGTCAATTCTTGTCAAATTGATTGATTTTGCATAAATCAAAGATATGAAAACAACATCTAAATTATTCGATTCAATTCGCATCAGCGCAAATAAAAAGCAAAAGGCTGAGTTAGAAACGCAACAGTGTCAATGGGAAGGTTGTGAGAAAACAGGTTCTCATAAAGCACCAGCAGGTCGAAATCATGAAGGGCAATATCTCTATTTTTGCATTGATCATGTGCGTGCTTACAATAAAAATTTTAATTATTTTTCTGGTCTTAGTGATAAAGACATTGCTAAATTTCAAAAGGATGCTCTTACAGGACACCGCCCAACATGGCCTACAGATTTTAGCAATGGAGAATCAAAAAAAACAGCTGCCAATTATGCAAAAATTCGCTCTGGTACAGCAGCCTATCAAAATCGTATACGCGATCCATTTTCACTTTTTACGCAACGCCATTCAGCCAATCATTTTTCAAGAAAATTAAAACCCTTAGAAGCTAAAGCTTTTGATACATTGGGGCTACAAGCAAATGCTTCTGCTGAAGATATCAAAATGAGATATAAAGAATTAGTAAAAAAACATCATCCTGATTCCAATGGTGGAAATCGTTCTTCAGAAGAACGTTTTCGTGATGTTTTAAACGCCTATAATTTATTAAAAAAATCTGGCTTGTGCTAGGAACATATGCTTTTATAAATTGGTTTTTCTTAAATACTGCATCATGTGCACAAAACAGTAAAAGTAAAGAGTAAAAATCCTCTTTCCTATCTAAGCCTCGCATTATAGGGCATTGCATAAGTGCTCTAACTCTTGTATCGTCATTTTAATGAGTGAAAATGAATAGCATCCCTTCCCTTTCAGAAAAGCAATGACAAAAATAAGTCCTACTGTAGAAAATATGCCTGACATTACCCTTTGTGCACGCGATTTGTTTCATATTGATACAGATATGCAGGTACCTGCTTTTAGTCTGTCAAGTCCCCATGTTCCAGAAAAAGACCCTGATTACCTTTTTGATAAACAGACAACTTTAGCGATTTTAGCAGGTTTTGCATTCAACCGTCGTGTGATGATTTCCGGTTATCATGGAACAGGGAAATCAACCCATATAGAACAAGTTGCTGCACGTCTTAACTGGCCTTGTCTTCGCATTAATCTCGACAGTCATGTCAGCCGTATCGACTTAATAGGAAAGGATGCTATCGTTTTAAAAGATGGCTTACAAATCACAGAATTTAAAGAAGGGATTTTGCCATGGGCGTATCAAAACAATATTGCTCTTGTTTTCGATGAATATGATGCAGGCCGCCCCGATGTTATGTTTGTCATCCAACGGGTTCTTGAAGCTTCTGGACGATTGAGTTTGCTAGATCAAAGCCGTGTTATTGTTCCTCACCCAGCATTTCGTCTCTTTGCAACCGCCAACACAATTGGTCTTGGTGATACAACAGGGCTTTATCATGGTACACAACAAATTAATCAAGCACAAATGGACCGTTGGTCTATTGTCACAATATTAAATTATTTACCCCATGATAAAGAAGTTGATATCATTTGTTCAAAGGTCAAATCTTTCCAAACACAAGAAGGAAAAAAGACAATTTCACAAATGGTCCATGTTGCTGACATGGTACGTCAGTCTTTTATTAATGGAGATCTTTCAACAGTAATGAGCCCGCGTACTGTTATAACTTGGGCAGAAAATGCAAAAATTTTTCAAAATATTGGTTTTGCGTTTCGCTTAACTTTTCTCAATAAATGTGATGAACTCGAACGTAGCACTGTTGCAGAATTTTACCAACGTGCCTTTGGAGAAGAGATTCCTGAATCATGCATTTATGGTGTTTTACCGTAAAGGGATCTATCAATTATGGCTGTGAAAACAAGTAATAACAGCAAAAGTCAAACAAACAATTCTCCCAACAACAAGCTTGATGGAAAAGTTTTTAAAAAAGCGCTTTCCACCTGTATGCGTGCAATTGCTGGTACATCTAAGCTTGAAGTTTGCTTTAGTCATAACAGACCATCCTTAAAAGAAAACTATGCACATTTACCGGAATTATCACAACAACCAACACATAAAGATATCAGCATTACCCGCGGATTAGGCGATTCTATGGCTTTACGCAAAGCATTGCATAATAACCGTATTCATATGCAATTTGCCCCTGTAGAATCAGAAGCGCGCGCTATATTTGACGCTCTTGAACAAACGCGTGTCGAAGCAATCGGTACATTAACCATGGAAGGCATTGCACATAATCTTGATATCATGCTGGCTGATAAATATGCAAGAGCGCATTATCAAAGGATAAATAGCCAAAATGAAGCCCCCATACAAGAAGCAATGGCACTTTTATTACGCGAAAAGATAACACAGCGCCCTCCCCCAAAAGAGGCTGGAGCTGTATTGGAGTTATGGCGTCAAGAAATCGAACAAAAAGCCTCCACACAACTTACTGAACTCACGCATCATATTCATAATCAACAAAGATTTGCACAGATTGTTCGTCACATGCTTGTTGCCCTAGAAATGGCCGTCCAACAAACAGAAACTTCTGAGAATGAAAATAATAAAAACTTAAAAAACGAATGGGAACCTCAAAACCCGACAGAAGAAGAAAGCAAAAATAAAAATCACAAAAAAAGTGAAGAACAAACAAACACTGACCAAGAAAGTGATACGCAAGGCAAGGGAAAAACGCAAGCAACACAAGCAAATGACAAAGACCAAACTGAAGAAGAGTACAAAAAAAGCCCTTTGCAAGAAAAAATGAGCAAATCCAAGTGTCTTTCTTCTCTTTCAGAACAAATGGGAAGACTTGCTGACTATAAAATTTTCACGCGTCAATTTGATGAAACTTTAGAAGCAACAGATTTGTGTTCTGAAAACGAATTAGATCAGTTACGCCATTATCTTGATAAACAAATCTGTCATCTTCAAAGCATTGTTGGACGTTTAGCAAACCGGCTCCAACGCCGTTTAATGGCACAACAAAATCGCAATTGGAATTTTGATCTTGAAGAAGGATATCTCGATACAGCGCGGCTTTCACGTCTTATCATTGATCCTCTCCAACCACTCTCATACAAAATGGAAAGCCCTACCCAATTCCGCGATACAGTGGTTTCACTACTCATTGACAATTCAGGTTCAATGCGCGGGCGTCCAATCACCGTTGCTGCAAGTTGTGCAGATATTTTGACGCAAACTCTTGAACGCTGCGGTGTAAAAGTTGAAATTTTAGGCTTTACGACCAAAAGATGGAAAGGAGGAAAATCACGTGAACAATGGCTTGCCCAAAATAAGCCCAATCATCCAGGACGCCTTAATGATTTGTGTCATATCATCTATAAAAGTGCTGATACACCATGGCGTCGAGCACGACGCAATTTAGGTTTGATGATGCAAGAAGGGTTATTAAAAGAAAACATCGATGGTGAAGCACTCATTTGGGCGCATCAACGTCTTTTATTACGGCGTGAACACCGTCGCATTCTCATGGTAATTTCTGATGGAGCACCCGTGGATGATTCGACATTATCTGTTAACTCCAGCAATTATTTAGAAAAACATCTACGTACAGTGATTCAAGAAATTCAAACACATTCACCTATAGAGCTTATTGCCATTGGCATTGGCCATGACGTCACACGTTATTACCAACACGCTGTCACAATTATGAATGCTGAAGAACTTGCCGATGCCATCACAAAACAATTAGCCATGCTTTTCAGCAACCAAAAACTTTCCCCACATCAGTATTTTTGAGAAAAAATAACATTCTATGCATTGAATTACTGAAAACAAAAAGAAGCAAAATCAAATAACAAATCATATTACATCATGAAAATTCATGGAACAGGAATTGAAAAACCTCAAACAGATTTAGATAAATATATTTGAAAAAAGAAAACCACTGAATTAATCAGTCGTTCTCTAAAATCCATTTTAGTCGCCGGATTTTAAAAATAAACATTGGAAATAAGCAATGTCCAAAAAAAGTGAACTAACTAGCCTAAAAAGACGTATTAAATATGCCAATTCACATCTTAGTACAACATTAGGTATTGAAACTATGGATGAATTTAATCCTAGTGTACCCGTTACGACTAAGAATGTTAAGAAAATGAGCAGAGAACTTAAAAAATGGCAAGAGAAAAAGAAGTTTTTACAAAAAAAAGAAAATTTTGCCATTCTCGCTTTAAACTTTAACGAAAAAATTCCTCATAATGCTTTTCAATTTAACGCATATCCTGAAACAACTAAACAACTTGAAATCTTCAACAAATATTTAAAAATGTTAAAAAAAATGTCATATTTAGTGAAGACAAAAAAGTAACATTTACAAAAAACTTTTTAAAAGTAAAAGATCAAATAATTTCAGATATACTGAAAAAAATATATTAGAAAAAAAGATCTTTACAAAAAATATGATAATTTACCAGATTCTGTTCAAAAAAACTTAGCAGATCTTACATATTCAATTTCAAAATTAAAAAAATTAAAATCAGAAAAAAATTTCTTCAAAGAAAGTGATTTAAAAGGATTTAGCTTAAAATATCACAAAACTTTTATGGATATTGCAAAATTATGTGGAATTCCTGAATTAGGAAAGTGGATTAAAGAGCAAGGTCCTCATATGTCCTTTTATCTTTACAAAAAGGGATTTTCAATTCCTGATTTTTACATTCAATTTCAAATTGGTGAGGATAAAACATCCATTATAAATTCTGTTATACAAGCCTTATCTGACTTATTAAAGGATACAGAAATTATCAAATTTAGAATTAATGAATATGACGAAGAAATTAAAAAGTTCGCTAGAAAAATAAGAAAAAAATTCTAAATTTTATGCTCATAATCTTAGTTACGATTATGCAATTATGAGATCATGGTGTCACTTTAATAAAGAAAATTCAATTGTACCTAAATTTAAAGATTTTATCATGCCAAATGACAAAATTTTAAAATCAACACTTTCATTTGGTTACAAAAAAATTAATTTAATAGATTCATTACCTTTATTCTCAACATCTCTAAAAAATATAATGGAAACTTTTACAGATTTAAAAAAAGGTGAAACACCTCTTTTTAAAAATATCGATGATGTCATTATCAAGGAAAAAGATATTGATTATTGTTTAAATGACTCCATTGGATTAGCTCTCGCATTAAAAGAAAGATTTAAATTTGGTAATCAAAAAATGACATTAGCATCAGATGCTAAATCTATATAGGAAAAGATAATTGAAAAAAATTTTAATAAAATCTTAAAAAGTAAATATTTGATACCTCCGTTAGATTTACAAGATGATCAATTATTAAGACCAGCTTATAAAGGAGGCTTCTGTTTTTTAAACAAAAATCAAGATAGTCTCATTAAAAAAGAAATTGAAGTTTATGATGTTAATAGTATGTATCCCGCAATAATGTTAAATCCATTGCCAATTGAAAAACCGATATATGTAACAGGAAAAATTGAAACAGAGGAAAGCATATTATTTGTGATGAGAAGCAAGAGAAGCCTTATCTTTTGAAAAGTTTTGATAAAGGGGAAGTTTCAAAATGCTCAGAATTGTTCCATAAGGAATCAACATAAACAAACTCATTACAATTTTTACCGAAAAATCGCCAAAGGCCAACGAGAGCCAAACTGGAATCTCAATCGCCCCTAAAACGGTATTCCCTATGAGGGAACTATTCGGATAGTGCGTTATGTGATCAAAAAAAGCAAAAAAACTAGAAAAAGCAAGAGAAAAAAATAAAACTGTATCCAATGCCGAACCAACCAACGCCGCAGCTAGAGGAGCTTTCCACCATGTTTTTCGCCGTAAAGGTGCAAAAACAACAATATCCAAGAGCTGTCCAAAGAGAAAGGCTAAACTAGAAGCAATTGCCAATCGTGGTGTCGCCAAAATCCAAGAAACAAAAATACCAGCAAAAAAACCAGCATAAACCACACGTCGCGCCGCAGTGGGACCATAAAAACGATTGGTTAAATCATTGACCAGAAAAGCAAACGGGTAGGTAAAAGCTCCATAAGTCAATAATTCATTCAAACCAAACCAATAGACAGGGTACTGAACCAAAATATTAGAAGCAGTCACAGTACAACACATAGCAAGAACAGAAAAAGCAATATATCTCCTCTTTTGCCATGCAAGTAAAAGATCGTGTTTTGAAGACATTTTTTTAACCTGGGATATGGAACCAATCAAAAACACTAATCAAAAAGCAAAAATAACATACCCTCCACTCAGATAACCTTGTTTAGGGTAAAAAAGCAATTACGCTGCTTGTTCGGTCTTTTGTTCAGCTTTTTTCTTAACGATTTGACGTTTTAACAAACGTGCACGTTGTGACAATTCTTTATCATCAGCTTTTATTAAAAAACCATCGAGACCACCACGGTGCTCAACAGAACGCAAAGCACTTGCAGAAATACGCAAGCGATAACTTTGCTGTAACACTTCCGAAATCAATGTCACATTGCAAAGATTTGGTAAAAAACGCCGCCGAGTTTTATTATTCGCATGACTAACATTGTTGCCATATAGAACCGCTTTTCCTGTCAATTCGCAAGCACGAGACATAAACTTCACCTTTAAACTCTAGAAACTCTTAAATCCCAAAATCCGCTAAAAAGAACGAATGCAAAATATGCAGAATATTCCCTTAAACGAGCATTCCTGAGGGAGTATTTTTCTAATAAGATGTCAACACCAAAAGGTCAAGTCTTTTATAACGCCTTTTACATCCCCCATATACCAATTTTTCTACCTTTTTGTATAAATAAAACGTAGAAAATGTTTTGTTTTAATATTTCCCATGTTAAAAGAACATATCCTCTTTATAAAAGGAAGTGTTCATCATGAGCAAAATAGACCACTCCATGACAGAGCTTCAACACAAAAGCACGCGTTTTTCCTCTTTTTTATTTAGCATTTTATGTTTTGTTTTTTTTCTTCTCTTCAGTGCGTTAGGCGTATGGCAAATACAACGCTTAAACTGGAAAACAAATCTTATCACCAGTGCCAATCAGCGTATTCATTTACCCCCTATTCAAGCACCCACGCAAGATAAATGGAAGCATGTTACTTTTGAAAACGATGAATATCGCCCTGTTATTATAACAGGCAAATTGTTGACAAATAAGAATATTTTTGTCACCGCCGTTGCACAAGATACCACGGGCTATTGGGTTTTAACACCTTTAAAAGCAGCTGATAACACGCTAACTTTTATAAATCGTGGGTTTATTCCCATGGATACACGCCATGATTTCCAAAACTTAGAGCAACCGCATAGGAACACTTCTCCTCAGCAACATTCTGATACAGATGCAAAGCAAACAACCATTGTAGGTCTGTTACGCATGAGTGAAAAAAACGGTTTTTTTCCACGTAAAAACAATCCAGATACGAATTTATGGTATACGCGAGATCTCCCTGCTATGGCAAAAAAACTTGGCCTTTCCACGGTCGCTCCTTATTTCATTGACGCTGGGAAAAAAACAGCACCTCAAGAAAAGCTTCCCATAGCGGGTCTTACTGTTGTTCATTTTCGCAACAACCATCTTGTCTATGCCATTACGTGGTTTATTTTAGCTGCCGGTGTTCTTGGGGCTTCTCTTTTTTTGATCAGACAGAAAGACTAAAAATGTACATCTCTCAGTCTGAAATCTAGAAACACCCCCCCTGTAAAAAACAGATACATAAAACTTTCCCATCTTCCTAACTACTAATGCATAAACACCGACACATTGAGCATTTTAGTTGCTTCTTTGTTTTTCAAAAACAACAGCACGTAAGCACCCGCATATATTCCCGTAAGAAAAATATGTTTTACAGCAGTTCTTTTTTATAAAAACAACACGCACGCATCACCTCATCCTTTCTTTACGGGCTTAAAAATAAATCCTAAAAGAACTTAAAAACAAATTTTAGAGAGGCTTACGAGAAAATTGCCGCGCAACTGAATCAATATTACCACGACAAATACCCATATCATTAAGTTCATATGTAGAAAGATGGCTTAATGCTTTTACTGTTCGACGATAACGCCGCCAATGATAATAAGAACGCAGAATATTCATCTCTTTTACTCTTAACTGTTACTGTTACACTCTAAGGTGCATTATAGAGTAAATAATAAAAAAGAGTTGTGTTATAATTGCATAACGGACATGTGTTTATCACATAAAAAAAGCGATTTAAAATTATCTTAAGGAAAGAATACATTGACTTATAAAGAAAGCATATGCATGTGCATGATATTAAAATTCCCTATACAATAAGTTTTTTTACAAATTTTACATGTAAAATGAAAAAACATCATACATTTTCTTAGTGAAAAATCTTTCCTCTTTTAAACTATCTTCAAATACCAAGAGCAGAAACAACATGAATTTAAAAGAGCATAATGATGCCGATATGCCCCTAAACACAAAAGATGATTCTCTACCATAAATCTTGGTGCAAAATTGTTGAGAAATGATTATCTCTCAAGCATAAAATGATTAATGGCGGAAATGCCGTACACCTGTAAATACCATAGCGAGTCCTTCTGCATCGGCTGCTGCAATGACTTCTTCATCGCGGATTGATCCCCCCGGTTGAATAACAGCTGTTGCACCTGCTTGAGCAGCTGCCAACAAACCATCTGCAAAAGGAAAAAACGCATCCGATGCAACGACACATCCTTTTGTGAGAGGTTCCACCAACCCTGCTCTTGTTGCACTTTCTTGTGCTTTAAGCGCAGCAATTTTAGCCGAATCGATACGGCTCATTTGACCTGCACCAATTCCAACAGTAGCACTATTTTTAGCATAAACAATAGCATTTGACTTAACATGTTTGGCTACCCGAAAAGCAAATTGCAAATCACGCATTTCTTCTTGACTTGGTGCCCGCTTTGTTACCACTTGCAATTTAAGATCATCAACCACCACATTATCACGCGACTGCACTAAAATTCCTCCTGCCAGTGTCTTTGCAAAAAGTCCTTCACTACGAGGATCAGGAACACCACCTGTTATGAGCAAACGAAGATTTTTTTTGCTTGCGATAATTTCACGTGCAGCCATTGTTGCTTCAGGAGCAATAATGACTTCCGTAAAGATTTTAACGATCTCTTTTGCACATTCTTCATCAAGAGGCTGATTTAATGCAACAATACCACCAAAGGCTGAAACATTATCACACATCAAAGCTTTCAAATAAGCCTCTTTCAAACTGTTCCCTTCTGCAACACCACAAGGATTTGCATGTTTAATCAAGGCAACAGCAGCAGTCTTTTTAGGATCAAATTCTGCCACAAGTTCGAAAGCTGCATCTGTATCATTCATATTGTTATAAGAGAGTGCTTTCCCTTGTAAAAGTTCGGCTGTTGCAACCCCAAAGCGTTTTTCACTATTACGATAAAATGCTGCTTTTTGATGCGGATTTTCCCCATAACGCATCACGCTTGCAAGATGTCCAGAAAGACTCTGCCACTCTGGTGTTTCAATTTTTAAATCCTTCGCAAACCACGCTGCTATAGCAGCATCATAAGCAGCCGTATGCGCATAAGCACGCATTGCGAGTTGACAACGCATAGAAAAACTTAAACATCCACTATATTTTTTTAATTCAGCAAGAATTGCATCATAATCACTCACAGTTGTGACAACACCAGTATAGGCATGATTTTTTGCCGCAGCACGAATCATGGCTGGTCCACCAATATCAATATTTTCAAGAATGGTTTGTCCATCAGCTCCTGATTGAACAGTTTCTTCAAAAGGATAAAGATTTACCACCAAAAGATCAATTCCATGAATACCATGCTTTTCCATAGCTTGCTGATGGCTAGGATCTTCTCTTACACCTAACAACGCTCCATGAATCAAAGGATGAAGTGTTTTAACACGTCCATCCATAATTTCTGGAAACCCTGTTATTTCAGCAACATCTTTTACTGGTAAACCTGCTTCTATTAAGGTTTTGGCTGTTCCTCCTGTTGAAATCAATTCAGCACCATAAGTATGAAGTGTTTGTGCAAATGCAACCAAACCCGTTTTATCAGAAACAGAAAGAAGAACACGACGAACCTGATGAAGATCAGGTATGGGAAAATTTTTTGCAACAACACCCATAATAAAAGCCCTAAAAATAAAAGAGTTAAAATTCAAGCAAAACCAGCTTATATATTCATAGCATACGCTTTTATCAAAATATACAAGCAAGGATAGAATGCTTCTTTTAACACACAAAGAATAACGTTCTTTCTCCTTATAAACTGCTTAAAAAAATCTTTTGCGGAGCATTTTATGGTAAAATGACAAAAGAAAATTAATATTCAAATCGAATACCTGCTCAACGGGTGTGAAAAAAATGCATTATTGCTTTACGGAATGACGCACAAAACGCCAACGTACTTTTTCTTGAAATGCGGGACGAAAATATAAAACGATTTGTTGTGTACGTTGCGGACCTGTAGGTTCAGCAAAATCGATTGAATCTTCAAGACAAATATCAGTATCGGGCGATATAAAAGACCATACTTGTTCGCCTTCAACAGTTAAACGTACACAGTTACCATCATAATTTACCTCAACCTGCGGATGGAGATGAAATCGAATAGCAACATTATTTTTTTCCATTTGACTGATTCTATGTCTGTTTAACCGCCCCTCATTTGGCATAAAAAAACGGTCAAATCCCTCAATAACTGCTCCATTTGTTGCTAAAATAAGACCACGCTCATGGATAAGATTAAAATGACGTACATAACCATTATGACGCGCAATAAAACCCGTCTTTTCTGCATCTTCTATACGGTGTACTTTAACATCTGTTGGCCCTCCCAGTAAAAGAGAAGTACCATTCTTTTTTTTATGAAAAGCACCAACCGAACAATCATTTACTGTAGCTGTTGAATGTGCGGCCGTGACCCTTCCAAAATGTCGATACTCTTCATGCCCATAAGGATCAACACCAATATTGATAATAAAACGTTTGCCTTGTGAAGACATTTCAAAAGACAAACATCCTGAACAAGCATGCTCTGCAGCAAAATGCGGTGGAAACTTTCCTGTATCTGCAAGCACTGTTGTTTGATTGGCTTTTAAACGTTGAAACCCTGAATAACGTGCATAACTAAAAGGATGACCCACTGTTTCATCCAGTTCCAAAAGGGCTAATAATTGTTGCGATACAAGTGGTCCAACCCCATTAAAATGCGCTAATGTTTGATCTTCATGGATAAAAAACCGCAAAGCGGGTAACATACGTTCAACAGAATCGATAAGAATTCGTGGTGCTGTTTCACTGCTGTGAACAAACAGATGACGTAAAGACAATAAATCCGCTAATAAATTAAGTAAAATAAGAGGGCTTCGTGAAATATGTCCACCATCAACCAAAATTTGACAGGAGAGCTCTTCTATAAGAAAAGTTTGCACCTTTTTTTTCATGGACGCAGAAACAGGAAGAGCAAGAGAAGCAAGCGTTAAGGCTATTGCTGCTTGTAACCGTTGAGCATTGTGTTCCATGCTAGAAATCGTGATACGCAAATAACGAAATTGCAAACCAAGCGCACGTAAAAAACGCTTTTCAAACCGCTCACTTGCTCCTTCCAACAACATTCTTGAATGACAAATCCATGAAATCAAGCGTCGTGCGACGACATCGCTACTCCAAGCAAGACCCTTTACTTTTTTGCCGTTATGGTCAAGCCAGTCTTCTAAAAGCGCGCGCGCATGTGCTGCAGCTAAATCACTCTCTGCTGCTGTCATATGGCGCAACCAATGAAAATCATGAAGAGCAGCTTCCCATTCTGACGTTGGTGGAAGTAATGAAAAAGGAGAATCAGCACCAGCATGAACGGTATATCCAGCAAAAGCAAAACGACCGTGATAAAATTCATGCACCACCTTGGGATCAGTTAAGTGCAAATCAATGGGATGCGCTAAAATTTTATGAGGACGAAATCCCGAAAATCGCCAATGAAACAGCGGTCCAATCGATAAACGCCGTATTAATTGGTGCATCGTATAAACAAAAGCTTCTGCCTTTGCTTGAGAACCATTTACCGCAACCGCCACAATTTCATCTCCATTCATACCTTAACTGAGCATAATTTCAATGATTTGAGTAAATGAAGCGTTAATTAAGCCACTTTTCGCAAACGTGCTGCAAAAAAACCATCCATTCCTAAAAAGATATTTTTTTCAGCATCAAAATTTTCCTGACAAAAATCTGCCGGTGTTGTACGCAAGACGCCTTTAACAGAAAGCAAATGCGCCATAGCACCCATTTCTTCTACACAAAAAGGCTCTAAAACAATATCATCACGTACTGATAAAATTTTTTCAATAAGATCTTCACCTTCTTCTTTTGCCAATGAACAATTGGAAAAAACAAGGCGGCCCCCTTTTTTTACCAAAGCAATTGCAGCGACAAGCAAATCATATTGCAATGCCGCTAATTTAACGACATCATCTTTTGATTTTGTCCATAAAACATCGGGGTGACGACGTATTGTTCCTGTAGAAGAACAAGGAGCGTCAAGAAGGACAGCATCAAAGAGCTGTATGGGATGAAAATTTCTTATATCTGCTTGACAAGTAGAAACTGTAAAATTTAACCGCTCCATATTTTCTTTTAAACGCTTTAATCGATTAACAGAAAGATCAACTGCTGTTACCTTCGCACCTTGTAAAGCCAATTGTGCTGTTTTTCCTCCAGGACTTGCGCAAAGATCAGCAACGTGTTTTCCTTGAATCTCTCCCAGCAAGCAAGCAGGCAATGCAGCAGCAAAATCTTGAACCCACCAAGCTCCTTGCTTATAACCTGGTAAATCAGAAACAGAACCCTCCAAACGGCTTAATCGAACAGAACCATTGGGTAAAACAACCCCTCCCAATTGCTCAGCCCATCCAACACTATCAGATTTAACTGTAATATCGAGGGGTGGTTCAAAACTTTGCATCTCTAAAATTTTATTTGCCTTTTTACGCCCATAGCTTGAAACTAAAAGCTGTCCAAACCATGTTGGAATATTTTCAAGGCTAGGCGTTTTTTGGCGCAAAAACACCACTTCACGTGCAACATTACGTAAAAGAGCATTCACCACCCCTGAGAATCTACGCATACGAGGATCACTTTTTGCCACACGTACTGCTAAATCAATGGCAGCATGATCAGGAATATCAAGATAAAGAATTTGTGCAACACTGATATGCAGAAGATGCTGCAGAGAAAATGCTTGGGAAGGCAAAGGACGTGTTAAAAAACGTGATAAAACTTCTGTAATCTGTCCGCGATGGCGCAATGCTGCTCCTAAAACAGCCCGACACAATAAACGATCTCTGTGTGAAAGCTCTAAATATTGTGGATGCCCATGTTCATGGTCCGTCAAACCAGAGAGCGACGTTTTTTTATCAAGCACTGCTCCTAAAAGGCGAACACATACCTGCCGAACAGCAAATCCTGGAGCATTCTTTTGAAAAACAGTCGCCGCTTTTTTATGTTTCAAAACAATACCCTTATAATTTTTTCTAAAAAGCTTTATGAACGCGTTTTTTTGGAATCTTCATAACGAAGCCAAGAAGGACGTTTTGTAGCATGTTGAAAATCATGTTTTTCCTTTTCACCTGATGCATTAATTTCCCCATTACGCTTCCAAGCTCCATAGATGAATTCTCTATTTTTTTCGTGCAAGTCATCTTTTTCATTCCATTCAGATGCTCTAGCACGCATTCCGTTTATCTCTTCTGCCCTTTTCATCTCTTCTGCTTGTTTATGAAGAGCAGCAATACGGTTTGCAGTCGCTGGATGCGTAGAAAAAAGACTATCAGCCCCTTCTCCATTCAAAGGGTTAATAATAAACAGGTGTGCTGTTGCTGGGTTATGCTCTGCCTGTTCATTGTATATTGCATTCCCCCCACCTGCAATTTTATGCAATGCTGAAGCCAACCATAAAGGATTTCCACATATTTGAGCACCTCTCCGATCAGCAGCATATTCACGTGTGCGACTAATTGCCATTTGCACCAGCATTGCAGCAAAAGGTGCCACAAACATGGCAATGAGTCCTCCAATTGCTCCTGCACCATGTGAATTCTCTGAAGAATGACGCGATCCTCCCATAAAAAAAGCAAAATTTCCAAGCATTGAAATTGCCCCTGCAATAGTTGCGGTCAGGGTCATTGTCAGCGTATCACGATGCTCGATATGCGCAAGTTCATGCGCCATAACACCAGCAATTTCTTCTTGACTTAACTGTTTTAATAATCCAGTACTTGCAGCAACAGCTGCATTTTGCGGATTACGTCCTGTCGCAAAAGCATTTGGCTGTGCGCTTTCAATCACATAAACTTTAGGTTGAGGAAGAGAAGCTTTTCTTGCAAGATCGCTTACAATCTTATAATAAATTGGTGATGAATGTTGATCAACTTCACGAGCACCATACATACGTAAAACGATTTTATCTGAATTCCAATAAGAAAAGAAATTGAGAGCACTTGCTAGCAAAAGTGCAATGACCATACCATTTCCCCCTCCAACGAGATAACCAACTCCCATAAAAAGAGCAGTCATAAAAGCCAAAAGCATGGCTGTACGCATTATATTCATTACGCAAAAAACTCCATGATAAAATACAAACAATATTATATGATGGGGTTTGTTTTCTGCTTCTTCAATGGAATAGGTGTAAAATGGATAAAAAAGATGAAAAAATAAGCAAAGAAAATATAATGTTGAGCAAACAACGGCCTCTTTCACCTGAAGCACAACGTGCTCTCAATGAAGCCGCGGAAAGACGTAAATGTGAAAAAAAAGAAGAACAACCACTAGAAAATGGTGGGCGCGGCGGCAAAGATCCTTCACGCTATGGTGATTGGGAAATTAAAGGCCGCGCTATTGATTTTTAGTCGACAACTGTCGACTAAAATAATCCGTCTTTTTAAGAGAAATTTTTTCAAAAGACGCAAATAGAGAATCGTTGTTCTTTTATATATAAGCTTTTAAAGGCACCGTTTTGTCTTAATAAGGGCCTTACTTCTCATGCTCATGACGCAGATTCTGCTTGGGCAGCAGCCGCTTCTTCAGCTGCTTGCTTTTCCGCCGCTATACGTTCTTGTGCTTTTTTTCCTGGTTGCCCTTTTTGTGGATTATTGCGGGTTGGACGTTTTTTTAAGCCAGCTGCATCTAAAAAGCGCAAAACACGATCTGTTGGCTGTGCACCCTGACCAAGCCAATATTGAATACGTTCTTCATGAAGTTTTACACGTGGTCCATCTTTAGGCAACATAGGGTCCCATGCGCCAACACGCTCAAGAAACCGTCCATCACGCGGACTACGAACATCCGCAACAACGATATGATAGTAAGGACGCTTTTTTGAACCTCCACGGGACAAACGAATTTTTAGTGCCATATTTTTTCTCCTATTGTCAATTCTGGCTTTCGTTTACATTAATTTTCTTTGTTTTATACTCCTCAGCAACCTCTTCATGATGCCGCACAACTTCTTTAATGATAAATTTTAAAAGTTTTTCAGTAAAATCTGGATCGACATGACTATCGACAGCTAATTGCCGCAAACGAGCGATCTGATTTTTTTCACGCAGAGGATCAACAGTTGGTAACGCATAACGGGCTTTTAAATGTCCTACGGCTTTTGTACAGCGAAAACGCTCTGCTAAAATATGAATTAACGCTGCATCAAAGTTATCAATTGATTTGCGTAAATATGTTAATTCTTGCAATATTTCTTCCTGCATCACATTTTTCCCGCTTTATCTCTTACTTTTTCTTAGGATGCTGAGGAAAATTTCCCCTCTCAGCAGAATCACTGGAAAGCCCAGGAAAGGAAACGCCGCCTCTAGGAAGCCCAGGTAAAACACTTCCTCCACGATCGCTTTCAATTTGCTTTTGAAGCATTGAAAGTTGCTTTGGATCAAACTTCGATAAATCCGGTATTGCTCCAGCATCTGCCTTAGATGTTCCCATACCTCCTAAGCCCAATTTAGAACCAAGACTACCGAACATTTTTCCCATCACAGAGCTTTTTCCTTTTCCCCCCATAGCTTTCACCATATCCGCCATTTGGCGATGCATTTTCAAAAGTTTATTAATATCCGCAGCATTTGTACCAGATCCTTTAGCGATTCGTTGTTTACGGCTATGTTTTAAAATTTCTGGATTGGCACGCTCTAGAGGTGTCATAGAGGAAATAATAGCCAATTGACGATCAAATAAACGATCATCAAGACCAGCAGCAGCAATTTGGTCTTTAACCTTTCCCAAACCTGGCAACATACCCATAATACCGCCCATACCACCAAGTTTTTTCATTTTTTGTAATTGTTCTGCAAGATCATTGAGATCAAATTTTCCAGCCTGCATTTTTTTTGCAAAAGCAGCAGCTTTTTCATGATCCATCGTTTCAGCAGCTTTTTCCACCAAAGAAACAATATCACCCATTCCAAGAATACGATCTGCAATCCGACGAGGATAAAATTCTTCCAGCGCCTCTATTTTTTCACCGGTTCCAATTGCCTTAATAGGCTTACCCGTAACAGCACGCATAGAAAGAGCAGCACCACCACGTCCATCACTATCCATCCGTGTTAAAATAATTCCTGTAATTCCGACACGTTCATCAAAAGAACGTGCAAGATGAACAGCATCTTGACCCGTTAAACTATCAGCAACCAGCATAATTTCATAAGGGAGAGAGCAGGCTTTAATTTCAGCCAATTCAAGCATCAAAGCTTCATCAATATGGTTACGCCCTGCCGTATCAAGAATCAGCACATCATAGCCACCCAATTTTGCTGCTTGCACAGCACGTGATGCAATATCGACGGGAGATTGCCCCGCAATAATAGGCAAACTTGCCAATTTTGCCTGTTCTCCCAATTGACGTAGTTGTTCCTGCGCGGCTGGACGGCGTGTATCTAATGACGCCATGAGAACTTTTTTATTGTTCTTATCCGTTAAACGCTTTGCAAGTTTAGCTGTTGTTGTTGTTTTCCCCGAACCTTGCAAACCAATCATCATCATAACAACAGGTGCTGGAGCATTCAAATCACTGAGAGCTTGTTCATTTCCGAGGATATGCACCAGTTCATCATGAACAATTTTCACAACCATTTGACCTGGTTTAATGGATTTAACAATTTCGGCTCCGACAGCTTTTTCACGAACCCTATCGATAAAAGAGCGCACAACATCAAGCGCAACATCGGCTTCTAATAAAGCACGACGAATTTCACGCAGGGCTTCTGCAACATCCTGATCCGACAAAGCACCACGCCCTGTTAAATGGGACAGGATAGAGCCAAGTCGCTCTTGCAAGGATTCAAACATTCTCTACCTCATTGCTACCTAACACACAAACCAAAATGGCACCCGAGAACGCATCGCGCCGTCGGGTGTTGACCTCTGAGATCTCTTTATACCCTTTCAACTGGGGTCTCAGTCGGTGGCTCCAAGTTAATTTTGTCACTGAAAGCTTGCTCTTTCAAACAATAAAACCCCATCTTTGTCAAGGTTTATCATATAATAACTTTTTCAATGGAGAAAAACCAGAAAATATTATACCTCAAAATTCTCAACCTCAATAGGTATAAAACGCCCTGTTTTCTGTTCCATACTCCACAACGCACCGCTTGAAATATCAAACCAAACACCATGTAATGTCAAAAGATTCTGCTCTATTCGCGCCTTGATCCACGGAAATGTCTCTAAATTTTTTAATGAATGATAAATAGAAAGTTGTTCTAATGCAGTGTGCTGTTCTGACAGTGTCAAGGATTTATTGTCCATAACTGTTTTGGCTGCAAACGTTAAAAGATTGATCCACGGACCAATAAAATCATGTGACTCTAAAGACTTGTGTCCCCATTCAAGAGCAGTACTTACTCCCCCACAATGCGCATGACCAAAAACAACAATGTGTTTTACTTTAAGCAACTGTACAGCATATTCAAGAGCCGCTGATGTTGCATGGTGTTGGTTATCAGGAGAAAAAGGAGGAACCAAATTCGCTACATTACGTAGCGTAAAAATTTCCCCTGGTTTAGCATCAAAAATTGTTTCTGGTACCGCGCGCGAATCACAACAAGCAATGACCAGAACTTCAGGCTTTTGCCCTTTAAGGGCCAATTGTTGATAATGTGCTGTTTTATGTAAAAAGTGATTTTTTATAAAGGATTTGTAACCGTTTAACAGTCTTTCTGGCAAAAGTGTCATTTTCTACTTACTTTCAATTTGCTCTTTTTTTAAAAAAAACTATTAACATACAAAAATACTAAAATGTCTCCTCATAAACACGAAGAATTTCTTTAAAAGCAAAAGAAATAACTTTATCCTCTCCTAATAAAAAACTATTCTCTTTAGAGAGAAGGTGCTACACTGCTCAAAATGATATAATGATCTTCTCCGATGAGAAAAAGTCTTCAAGAAAACATAAAAATAAAAGGGAAAACTATTGTGTTACAGGAAAAAACATCAGAAAAAAAAAGCAATCAAGATGAAATAGAACAAATCCTTTTTGCTCATACTGATAAAGAAGATATCAATTGCTATAAGGACGAAGAACTCCAAAAAGCGACAACCACCGCTATTGAAGCATTTAACCTCCATAAAGCAGGCAAAAGCACCATTTGCTTTGCTCAAAACTTAACCCGCAATAACAAACCTATAACAGTTATTACCCTCGTTAACGATAATAAACCTTTTCTTCTCGATTCCATTTTAAATATCTTTAACCAGCATAAAAACCGTATTTATTTAATTGCCCATCCAGTCCTTGATTGTGCTTCTGGACAACGCATCAGTCTGATGCAAATCCATATTGAGTCATTAAACGAGCAACAAATACAAAGCCTCAACAAAGAACTTACTTTAGTTTTTGAACAGGTCAATGCTGCTGTACAAGATTGGAAACCTATGCTTCAAGAAGTTGAAAAGCATATCCATGCCTATCAAACCAATCTTCCTGCACATTACAAAAAAGAAGGTGAAAAAGCCATTGCTTTTCTTAACTGGTTAATGGATGAAAATTTCATCTTCCTTGGTATGCGCACTTATGATTTTATTAAAAATAAAAAACCCATAAAATCCTTTACAGCTAGTAACGTCGAACTTGGTATTCTCACCGATAACTCTGTGCGTATTATTGGTGATTCTCGAGTGGAAGAGCCCCCCCAAGAAGTTCTCTCCTTTATGGAAAGTGATAACCTACTCATTGTAACGAAAGCCAATAGTCGTTCAAAAGTTCATCGCTCTGTTTGGCTTGACTATATTGGCCTTAAAATCTTTGATAAAGAAGGAACCCTTTGTGGGGAGTTGCGTATTGTTGGATTATTTACTTCTTCTGCCTACACACGTTCTATTTTACAAATTCCTTTCTTGAAAGAAAAAGCCCAAACTATCATTCAACGCCTTGGATATAATCGCACTGATTACTCTGGAAAAGCCCTTATTAGTGTTTTAGAAACCTATCCAAGAGATGAAATGTTCCGTTCCAGCGTTGATACCTTAACAGAAAACGCTAAACTCATCATGCAATTAGATGAGCGACCACGTTTACGCGTACTGGCACATACAGATTCTTTTGAACGCTTTGTTTCTATTCTTGTCTATATTCCTCGTAACCAATACAGCAGCACTATTCGCGAAAAAATCGGTGAATATTTCGTTGAACTCTACAAAGGTGATTTTTTTGAATCCTATCCACTGTTTTTAGAAAGTACACTCACACGCGTTTATTATATTATTCATCGCAAAGGAAGCGAGACTGCTCCTTTTATCGAGCGTAGCATACTTGAACAAAATGTACGTTCTATAGCACGCAGCTGGGAAGATAGTGTTGAAGAAATTGCCCTTACCCGTAAAGTAACAAATAAACAAATGCATTTGGCAAGCCAATTCCCTATTAGCTACCGTGATTTGTTTTCCGTTGAAGAGGCCATTGAAGATGCAGGACATATTTTAAGTCTTCATGACAACAAGCCTCTTTTTGTAACATTTTATCATGCACACAATAAAGAACGAAACATCATTTCTCTCCGGCTCTTTCATCGCCATGAAGCACTCGCTCTTTCCAAGCGCGTTCCTCTCCTTGAAAATATGGGATTTCGCGTTATTGCTGAACAAACACTTAAATTACCAGATGACAATGGACACTCTGTATATCTTCATGATATGCAACTGGAAAGTGCCTTTCAACTCCAGATTGATTTTGACAAAAATGCTCAAAAATATGCTGAAACATTTGAAGCTATTTGGGCACAAAATGCAGATAACGATGCCTTTAACGCTTTAACCCAAACAGCAGAACTTGATTGGCATAAAATTGTTATTTTACGCCATTATGGACGCTACCTCCAACAAGCTGGCATTCCTTATTCACAAGATCGTGTTGCTCAAACTTTAAATGCTTATCCTGATATTACCCAAGATCTTTATGCTTTATTTCATTTAAAATTTCATCAAAGCCATACAAAAAAAGAACGAGAAACAAATCAACCAATTATTCAGCAGCGTATTGAAGAAAAGTTACAAAAAGTATCAGGTTTAGATGATGATCTCATTTTACGTCGTTATCGTAATCTGATCGAGGCAAGTTTACGAACCAACGCCTTTACGCCTCTTAAAAATGGAAGTCCAAGGCGTATTTTAGCAACCAAATTGGATCCACGCAAAATTGAAGGTTTACCTGAACCACGTCCTTATCGAGAAATTTTTGTTTACGGCCCAGAAGTTGAAGGGGTTCATTTGCGTTTTGGTCCTATTGCCCGCGGCGGAATTCGTTGGTCTGACCGCGCCTTAGATTACCGCACCGAAATACTCAGTCTGGTCAAAGCGCAACAGGTTAAAAATGCCGTTATTGTCCCTGTAGGCGCAAAAGGAGGCTTTTATCCTCATCGACTTCCTCAAACCAATGATCGTGCTGTCATAATAGAAGCAGCACGACAAGCGTATATTGACTTCATCACAGCATTGCTTTCCATTACCGATAATTTGGTTAATGGTAAAATAAATGCTCCCCATGATGTCATCTGTCATGATGACCATGACCCTTATTTTGTTGTTGCTGCAGATAAAGGTACAGCGACCTTCTCTGATACAGCCAATACTCTTAGCCAAGAAAATCATTTTTGGCTCGATGATGCTTTTGCCTCTGGGGGATCCGCAGGTTATGACCATAAAGCCATTGGAATTACAGCCAAAGGTGCATGGGAAGCAGTAAAAAGACATTTTCGAGAATCTTTCCATCGCGATATTCAAACAACACCTTTCACCTGTGTGGGCGTTGGTGATATGTCAGGTGATGTTTTTGGAAATGGAATGCTCCTTTCCAAACAAACACAATTGATCGCTGCTTTTGATCACCGCGATATCTTTATCGATCCAAATCCCAATATAGCCGAAAGCTATGCAGAACGCATGCGTCTTTTTCAACTTCCGCGTTCCAGTTGGCAAGATTATGATCTGCAAAAATTATCAAAGGGTGGAGGCATCTTTTCACGTAAAGAAAAAACCATTACTCTTTCACCTGAAGCAGCACAAGCTATTGGTTTTGAAAAGAAAACAGGAACGCCCTTTGAAATTATCTCTGCAATTCTTAAAGCACCAGTTGATCTTTTATGGTTTGGTGGTATTGGCACCTATATCCGATCTGCAACAGAAACCGATGCTCAAGTTGGTGATCGTGCCAATGATGCACTTCGCATTACTGGTCAACAAGTACGCGCTAAAATTATTGGTGAAGGTGCTAATCTTGGTGTTACACAACGTGGCCGAATTGAATATGTCTTAAACGGTGGACGATGCAATACGGACGCGATCGATAATTCTGCTGGAGTGAATTGTTCAGATATTGAAGTCAATCTTAAAATTGTTCTTGCATCAGCCCTTCGGGCCAAAACACTTACCCGTGAAGCACGCAATCAACTCCTGAAAACAATGACCCCTCAAGTTGAACAGCTTGTACTACGTAATAATTATTTACAACCACTTGCTCTTTCTCTCGCAGAAAGCCAAAGCGCTGTTGATTTGCCTTATCAAATACGATTTATGCATGATTTAGAGCAAAAAAAGCTTCTCGATCGTAGAGTTGAAGTTCTTCCTGATGAGCAAACGTTGCAAAAAAGAAGAACCCAAGGACAGGGCCTTGTGCGTCCAGAACTTGCTGTTATTTTAGCCTATGCTAAATTAACCCTCAAAGAGGAAATTGCCCATAATCCCATCGTTGATGATGATTATTTCAACACAACTTTGTTGCATTATTTTCCAACCCAAATTCAAGAAAAGTTTGAGCAGGAGATCATTAACCACCAGTTGCGTCGTAATATTATCGCAACGCTTATTGCAAATGATATTGTCAACCGTGGAGGACCAACTTTTGTTAATCGACTACAAGATGCAAAAGAACAAAAGGTTGAAAATATTATTCGCGCTTTTATTGCTGTTCGTGACGGTTTTGAAATTCCCCAATTATCTGATCAAATTGATAATCTTGATAATAAAATACCAGGTTCTACGCAAAATAAATTCTATGCCGCAATTACTTCAATGCTTTTTGAAACAACCCATTGGGCTTTGTACAATATGAATTTTTCTGTTGCATTAGCAGAAGTTGTCAAAACAATCAAACAAGCCCGCACTCTGATTGAAAAACAACTCACACATTCAAATGATAAAGACATTAATCAAAAAATTAAGGAGAAAACAACACACTATCGTGAAGAAGGTGCTCCAGAAGCTTTAGCAAAACAATTGGCTCTCTTGGAAGCTTCTCCCATAATTTGTGATATTGCCTTAATTGCAAAACAAAGCGACAGCGATCTGATTAAAACGGCAGAGATTTATTTTTCATTGACTCAAATCCTTCGTGTAAACCGCATTTATGAAGCAAGCCGGACAATTCCTATCCTTGATTATTACGATAGTATGGCCTTAAACCAAGCTAAAGAAAATATTGTCGAAAGTTTACGGGAAATTGTTATAAAAATTCTAAAAAACCATGGCGCACAAAAAGATCCATTTGCTGCTTGGATAAAACCAAAAGAAGATCAAATTCATAATATAACGAACCGTATTGGTGCTCTTATTGAAAATGATCTCAATATTTCTCGTTTTACTTTTGCAGCAGGGTTGATTTCAAAACTTTAAAATCTAGTTTTTCAAGCTTAAAGCAGAATAAAGTTCCAAATTTTTAAAATTTCTTATTGCTTACTCCATTATGGGGTAAGCAATGAAAAATACAAGAAGAGTCATCCACATAATGAAGCATTTACATTTTTGGACAAAATGTTCAAAAGGAAAAGAATATCGACTTATACAAGAGACAAAAGCTATAAGAAGCTTTGCATACTGAGGGGTAGATTTAAAGCTTCTTCTAGATATCCCTTTATCATGAAGAAAAAAGCCTACTAATACGCAACATGAGCGCTTAAAAAAGCAATGTATTATAGTTTTTAATTTTTCAAAAAAGCAGAAACAAGAAAAGATCCATTTGCTGCTTGGATAAAACCAAAAGAAGATCAAATTCATAATATAACGAACCGTATTGGTGCTCTCACTGAAAATGCATCTCCATATTTTTTATTTTATCATTGCAAGTAATATTGGTTACACGACTTTAAAACCCAAATATTCAAACTTTAAAGGGGTGCAAGGCGTCCAAGTTTTACAAATCCTAGTTTTACCCACCCATGATTAATCAGCAAAGAAAAAACAGAAGAACCATCCGCATTTTGAGGAAAACTATTCAAAATAAAAAATAAAGTTTCAAGAGTGCGCTCTTGCGCAGGAAATAAGTGCTGTAAAGTCGTAAGCAGTTTTGTCTTTTGAAGAAAGGAAATTTGAAATTTTGCGGTCAAATACCCCTCATCATCAAAAGAGAACGGCCCGCTAACATGCAACACTCCCCCAGTTTGAAAAGTTAATTCGCTATGCTTTAAAAAACCACTTTTCCCATACAGATGCTGTTTCCAATTTCTTTCATTATGGGCATCAAATAAATTGTCCATATCATCAAAAGTCCACTGTAAATTGCCGTCTACTTTTGGAAAATCAGAAAAATAAGGTGAAAAAAGATAAGAAACATCAAAATCATCAAAAATCATATATCCTGATAATTGATTCTTCTCACGTTTAAGATCAAGTTTTAAAAATTCAGCTGCTATTTTGGGGAGTACATTATTCTGATCTAACGAATGTGTAATGATACCATAAGTATCTTTCAAAGAGACTTCATTTTCAGCATTTTCTTGTCTCATTTTTGTATCTGTTGCCTGTGTTTTCAATTTTCTTTGATGATTTTTCTTTTCAAGAAAAGAAATTTCAAGCCCTTCAGCCCTTAACTTTAATTTTTGATCTCTTTTCCAATAAGGCTCGGTTTCAATCACAAGCTTACGCCAATGTGATACTATAGGAGACTTTCCCATGAAAACAATTGATGCAGGCGAATGAACATTAAATTCTATCCAATGCGATGCATAAACTGGTGCATTAACGGTTAAATGTCCTGTTGATAAAGAAACTCCGCGTAAAGGCCAATCCAATTGAAATTTATCACAAAGAATACCGATACGGAATGGATAACCATTTTTACGCAGATGTACACACGTAGCTGTTATGTCATGAGAAGATATTTTTGCAAATAAATGGGAAACATGGTCTTCTATTTTACGTGAAAAAAAAACCACGTTGCACTATAAATAAATATGAGCATCAAACAAAAAAAACTGTAAAATAAAAAGCGCAAAGCGTGACTTTTCCGCAATAGCCGTAATTGAAAGGACGTAAACACAATAAAAGCTTTCCTTATCTCATAATGATAAACAGTCTTTTAAGCTTCACACAAGCGCATCAGATACGCCAAAAATCTGTTGTAATGCCTCTTCAAACCATTTGCTCAATGCCTGATCATAAATAAGGCGACCTTTGAAATGCGCAGCAGCAGGTTGTGCTCCCTTTTCGGTTAATTTATGTGCTGAACCAACCACTAAACGCTGTATCATAGCACGCGTAAATTCAGCATGAAATTGTAATCCCCACGCATTTTTTCCATAACGAAACGCTTGCGTAGGATATGTATTTCCTGTTGCCAAAAGCACTGCCTCTTTAGGTAAATCAAAAATACCTTCATCGTGAAATTGGTAAACCATTTCTGGCCAATTCATCAGTATTTTTCCTTGTGGAGTAGCTTGGAGTGGATACCATCCTACTTCAACTGTCCCATCACTTTTTGTTCCAACACTGCCTCCTAAATTTCGTGCCAACATTTGTGCTCCAAGACAAATTCCCAAAAAAGGTTTATCCTCTTTCAATGACAAAGAAATCCAATCAATTTCTTTGCTGATATAATCTTCTTTATCATTGACACTCATCGACCCTCCCAACATAACAACACCAGCATATTGCTCCAGTGTAGAAGGAAGGTTTTGCCCCAAAATTGGACGATAAATATCAAGATCAAAACCATTTTCTTGCAAGAATTTCCCCAAACGACCAGTGTATGTAGATGTACGACGATGCATAACAATTGCAATTTTTGGTTTATTGTTTTTTTGTTTTTTATCAGTACATTTTTGTATCAAAAACATTTTTTAACCAATCACTTTTACAACTTAAATGACATCTCACTTTTCAAATGAAAAAAATAGCCGTTTATAATACGCACTATAACCATTCTTTTAAAATAAACGAAACTTCTTTTTTAACAAAGATGCTCCCTCTTCTTCTGTTTTAACGCCTGGATCATCAACATTTAAGTGGGTTTGTTTTACCATTTCTTTTTGATGTGTTTTGACATCTTGTTTGTTTATTTGAGTAAGTCGCAAAGAATTATCTTTTTCTATAGAAAATTCTTCAAGCTTCTTTTCTGTAACAGTATTTTTTTTCACGATATTTTCTTTATCTTCTTTTTTGGGCACAATATTGTCAGCCTCTAATGTAAGAAGAGGCATTCGCGGAGGTGCTTTCCATTCAAAACAATCCAAGCGCCCACTTATAGGAGAAACAGCTAACCAAGAAGGAAAAATAGTGCCATCACACATCCATACTGGATCGCGCTCAGCACGCAGTGCCAAAGAAAGCCATTGACGCATATCCCCTTGCTTATTTCCCTGTGCCTCTTCAATATCTGCCAATAATAAATAAACACTTTCCCGTGGATGATACTGAAGTGCTTTTTGTGCCTGTTCTCTTGCTAATGCTATTTCTCCAGCATCTAAAGCCGCTTTAGCAATGAGAAAAGCCGATTCAAATGTATCTCTATTATAAGAGGCTAGTGTTTTTGCTTTTTTTAACCGTCCAGCAGCCCCTTTTTCTTTTTTTAAATAAAGTTTTCCTAAATCAGGATGAGGATTTTTCTGCCAAGCAGCAATAATCATTTTATCAGCTTTACGCGTTTCATTAAGCTTATAAAGAATATCAGCAGTAATGATGATTACCGGTATAAAATCAGGATCTAATTTATATGCTTTTAAGATAGCTTTACGTGCTTCCATAGGTTTTGTTTCAAAAAGATGGAGTGCTTTCCCACTTAACAGCAAAACTTGGACATGATGACGCTCTGCACTTGAACGAAGAGAACGTGGTAAAGTTTTTTGTGCTTTCTCAAAAAGGGTAAGTGCTTTATCCCACTCACCTTCAGCGCTTAATCGATCAAGTACAGTTTTATGCGCCCATAAAACTGTTGGTGATAAAGCTAGCGCCTCTTCTGCATATTGTTGTGCTGCTTCATAAGCTTTACTCTTCATAGCTTCACGGAACAAACCATAAAGCCCAACCAATTTTGTTTGTGGTTCCTTTCTCATTTCCTCATAAACAGCAATGGCGCGCAACGAATTATTCTGCAAAGACAATGTTTGAGCTTGTAAGAGTTTTGCTAAGGGTTCCTGTTTTTTTGCAAGATATTTTACAACACGTGCTTCCATTTTTTGTGCTAAAAGACCATCTCCTGCAAAAGCTGCAAGAATTCCTTGTGAAAGTGCTTCATAACCGCGCTTTTGGTTACGTTTGTCAAAATAATGAAAAAGAGAATGAGGTATAGAAAACAAGGCCGATAACAACAACCATAAAAGCACCAAAATTCCAACAAACAAAATAAGCAAACTTAAAACAGTAAGCAATGAAGCAGAAAATCTCAGGTGCAAAAATGTAAGGACAAAGATACCGTTGTGATTAGCAACCCATCCCAAAGCCAAACCAATTATACAAACAACAAAAGTATAAATAAAAATACGTATCATCTTAAGCCTATTTACATCTTTGTTGCCTTAACGGATCCTTGCTGTACAGACAGCAGCAACTGTTGAAGAGACCGCTGAACAGCCATGTGTGTTTCAAGTTGATAGATAAAATCTACCGAAACATCTTTTGCACTTTGAGGCAACGTTTTCCATTCACTCAAAGCTTTTTCATAATCACCCATTTGGATAGCAACCTCCATCCGCGCTGTAATTGCACCCAAGGTTGTACCTTCAACATTCCCAATAGGGCGTGAAATGACGAGTCCTTTTACCCATGCCAAAATCCGTTCAAAAAAACTAGCATTTGAAGCAACAATATTTTGCGTAGCAACAATGTCATCTGCAACATGCGCAAAATCAGCTGCAAGTTGTGCTGAACTTGGAAGCCCTATAGAGGCTGTCTTTTGTAATAGCTCAAGTCCATCCATCGAAGGTAATAATTGCTGTAATGTTTTTAATTCATTACTATAAGACCCACCACGCTCTACTGCATTTTTGAGTGAACTGATTGCAATAAAGAGCGCAGTATTTTTTTCTTTTGCTTTATCATTTTGAGCAGTAACCTTTTCCTGCATAGTCTCCACTTGCTTTTTTAACACAGCAAGATCATTTCTATTTTCCTGTCCAACAGATATGGCTTTTTCCATATTTTTTGAAACTTCAATTAAAGTGTTCACATATTCTTCAAGTTCATTTACTTTTTTCTCTAAAGCAGCAAAAGCTTGTTTATTTTCTTTTTGCGATGCTTCATTACTTTGCGTTGTAGCAACACGCTGTGATGAAAAAGAAGAAAGATCTGTTTTCAAGGCATCAATTTCTTGAAGCACATTCTTTAATTGCTCCCGTGTTTCTTCACTTTGATTTTCAACAGTTTTAGCAATTTGTAAGGCTTTTTGTTCTTGAGCATGATTTTCTACAAAAGAAGGAGAAAGAAAACCAGCCCATTGAAGCCCACCCCATAAAGCCAAAGTAATAATGCCCCCTAAAAGCCCTGAAATTGGCAAGAGAATCCACATCATATGCGTTGTAGGTATATTTTGTTTATATTGCTTATTTGGTTTTTCTTCTATATCCGATTTTACAGTATTTTGTATTGTTTGCTCTACATCATGATTCAAAGCTTCATCATTGTGCATACTATCCTGTTTAATCGTAGATTCTTTAGGGCGAGCACTTGTATCACGGGATTTACCTTTAGATTTTGAAGAATCAGCCATTTTAGTCACTTTTTTGTATTTCTTTTTAAAAATAAGATTATAAAATAAAAAAAGCTTTAAACATTAAGTATTTTTTGAATAATAGCGTTTATTTTAGACTTTTTTTATTAATAGTATCTCTTCATCAAAATTTTAACATTGTCTTCTCAAAGGAGATTCTTACAATTATATACTTTTATAAACAAGCTTTTTAGAAAAACATGAGCATTTTATACTAAAAAAGAAGTCTTAATTTTTTAATAAAGCACTTATTAGAGAAGAAAGAGAAGTTCTTTGCATCTTTACCTATCAAATGGTACGCATGCGAAGAAGAAATTTTAACATAAGGTTTTGTCTGAAATGCGCCTTTTGGGAATAGAAACAAGTTGCGATGAAACTGCTGCTGCTGTTATTGAATATCACGATGAAGAAAAAAGCCAAATTCTATCCAATATTGTTTTAAGCCAAATTGAGCATCATACGCCTTACGGTGGTGTTGTCCCTGAAATTGCTGCTCGTGCCCATGTGGAAGTTCTTGATGACTTGATTCTACAAGCACTAACACAAGCAAATACCAACTTGAAAGATATTGATGGTATTGCAGCCACAAGTGGTCCTGGTTTGATAGGAGGGCTTCTTGTGGGAGTCATGAGTGCAAAAGCACTCTCTCTTGCGACAGGAAAACCTTTTATTGCTGTCAATCATTTGGAAGGGCATGCTTTAACAGCTGTGCTCACACATAAGGTTAAATTTCCTTATTTATTATTGTTGGTTTCAGGTGGTCATACACAAACAATTCTTGTTCACGGAATTGGCAACTACCAGCGTTTAGGAACCACCATTGATGATGCGTTGGGAGAAGCTTTTGATAAAACTGCAAAACTCTTAGGTCTTCCTTATCCTGGTGGCCCAGCACTTGAAAAAGCAGCGTTATTGGGTGATAAAAATCGTATTCCTCTTCCACGTCCTTTAAAAGGTGAAAAGCGCTTAGATTTTTCTTTTTCCGGACTTAAAACCGCTGTACGGCAAGCCGCAACAGCAATGGCTCCCCTCACAGAAAATGATGTTGCTGATATTGCAGCAAGTTTTCAAGCTGCTGTAACTGATACAGTGCATGATCGTATTTTTTTAGCTTTGCAACACTTTATCAGTCAGTATCCTCTTTCTTATTATCAAGGGCATCGTCCTCCTGCGTTAGTTGTTGCAGGTGGAGTAGCAGCAAACCAAGCGATTCGTTCAACATTAAAAGACCTTGCACATCAACATGGTTTTGAATTTATAGCTCCTCCCCTTTCCCTATGCACCGACAATGCAGCCATGATTGCTTTTGCTGGTGCACAAAGACTTGCACGCGGAGAAACAAGCCCTCTCGATATTGCTCCTCGCTCACGTTGGCCATTAGATGAAAAAGCGCCTCCCTTAATTGGAATGGGACGCCGCGGAACAAAAGCATAAAATAACATACAAATAGGTTTCTCAGCCCATTACGCAACACTTTATAGTTTGATCTTTTATCAAAATCATCTTTCTATTTTTAAAACAGTTTTTTATTATTTTCCAACAAAACACGATCCATATTGGCTAAAAGCTTAAAAGGACAGGAAAGTAAAACCTTTTTATATGTCATTAAGCTTTTAAAATCGCTTTCCTAGTAAATACTCAATAAAGTGTAAAAAAGCATAGAATAACAAACAATAAGGATTATAAAATACATAAAAGATATCGTTTGTTTTTCCATTAAAATATGCTTATTTTCAAAAAGAAAAGACACAACAATACATCTATTCTTTACACCATTTTAAAGCAAAAATTATAACGAATAAAATAATATTAAGACTTATAAAAGGAACTCTTATGGCTTATTGGCTTTTTAAATCAGAACCCCATAAATGGTCATGGGATATGCAAAAGAAAAAAGGAGCTGAAGGCGAACAATGGGATGGTGTGCGCAATTATCAAGCTCGTAACAATATGCGTGCTATGAAATATGGTGATAAAGGCTTTTTTTATCACTCTAATAAAGGATTAGAAATCGTCGGTATTGTAGAGGTTTGTGCTGAAGCACATCCTGATTCTACAACCCTTGATCCACGCTGGGAGTGTGTGGATATCTGCGCGCTTTGTGATATGCCAACCCCTGTTTCATTAAAACAAATTAAAGCAAATCCTAAACTAAAAAATATGGTGTTGGTCAATGCCAGTCGCTTATCAGTACAACCCGTAACAAAAGAAGAATGGAAAGAAGTTTGTCTGATGGGAAATCTTAAAGTGGACATGTTGTCCATTTAAAGCAATGATAATGAGCATCTCTCTACAAATATTATACCAACTATCTTACATATGAAAAAGGAAACCGGAACACCCAAAAACATAAAAGCTATTGTGAAATCTCTCTAAATAACGATTTTTACAAAGGCATTGTACTCTTTCCGTCATGCTGACTTAACAACGAAAATATATCAATCTGCTTAAAGCATAAAAATGTTTTTTCTCCATACGTGAAAGACCCTATACACAAAAAAACACTTATCAGTACATCATTATAAAAGAAACAACAGGTTGATTTTAAATAATTTCTTTAATTTTCTGGCATAAACGACCATTTTTTACGAAACTACCCTTCATCAACAAGAGCATAAACATGACCTTATAAGGAAAGAATGAACTGCTATGCCCTTTTAATCGTTGAGAAAGATAATGATCTGCTCCCTATTTTGATAGAACAATTACAAATACACAAGAAATTTGAAATTTTTCAAGCCAAAGCAGAAATAACAATAGCTTAAGAGACAAGTATTGATCTGGCTATTTTTGATTTTAAGTTATCGGACCTTGAAGGATATCAAGCCATTAAAATAACGACGAAATTCGCCTCACAAAAAGCAATTCTTAAATACCCTGTACACCAATAACCAAATCGTAAATCGTGAAACACTCTTAGCGCAAGTTTTGGGCTATCACCAAAATATTATCACCCACACATTAGAACCCATATTTACCGTTTACGACAAAAATTGTACAAGCCCCATCTCATGCACAAACTTTTATCGCTTAAATCTTTCAATTTATGAGAATATTTATAACTACAAAATGATTTTTATCTCTTCACTTTTTTACTACAATGCCCATATATTTAAGATGAGGAATATCTCTTACGTAGTTATAAAATTGGCATTATCATGCTTTATGCTTTCCCAATTTATGTATAAAGATGCCTTTTTAAATGATTTTGTTTACGCACCAATCCAACATTTTTGGCATGCGAAAGGCAAATAGGAAAATTGAAAACGAAAGACTTTTATTTTATTGAAAGCGGTGCAAAACAATAAATAAAATTATGAATGATTTTTATAAACCAATGTATTGCTTGCTTGTGGCGATAATGCAGGAATAAAGACGCGTCGTGATTGGCGGCGTTGCACAAGTAAACCTTGATAAACGCGTTTTTGTGCCTGACAGATTAAGAGACCACCAAAATAGGGCAAAAGATAACGTGCAAATGGCTCATAAAAAAATGAAAATGACCGCGCAATATAGCCAGAAAAAGGCATATAATGTACAATTTCTTGCACGGATTCAGAAACAAAATTTGTTTTTTCAAACAAACGTGTAATCTGTTGCCGACTATAAGGCTGACCATAGCCAAAAGGTGTACAAGCATTTCGAGCCCAGAAGCCGGAACGATTAGGAACAATAACAATTAAATGACCATTAGGAGCTAAAACACGCCACATTTCATTTAATGTTTCGAATGCATTTTCTGAATACTCAAGTGCATGAATTAATAAAATACAATCAATCGAAGCATCAGGAAGTGGCAAATCTTCTTCGAAAACAAGCGCGCTAGCAACCTTATCGGGACAGGGCCAAGGAGAAGCTCCCTGAGCTGCAGGCATAAAAGCAAAACACTGCTGAGCACGTTGACGCAATACAGAAAGATAAGGAAGTGCATAACCAAAACCCATAACCCGTTTATCATCAAGATCTGGCCACCATATATTTAATTGACCACACAACGTCTCCTGTACGCGCAGCCCAAGTGTAGAAGCATAAAAATCTCTTAGTGTAACTATATCCAAGTCAATATACCATGTAGAAATAAATTTCGAACATTATAGGTTTATATACCTCATTCATACTTATATGGACTGCTGCTTATTCTCCGCAATAGTGAACAGTTTCAATATTTCATATTTTAAGCATCAAAATCGCATGAAATGTTTTAATGCTCATTTCATTATAAATGTTTTGATCATATTTTTGAATTTTAAAAATATCTTTTGAGTTTGAGAATTTGCATGCCCTAAAAGCTTTACCTACACTCTTTTTTGCACTTATGAAGAATAAAAACCAAGTGATTAATTAAGATGTAGTAACCGTTCAAGATAATTTTTTTCTTCTTCTGAAAGATGCTCTTTACCAAGACGTTTGCGAATTTCTTCTAAAATTTGCCGCGTACGCATTTGGTCACTTTCTTGTGGTGTAGAAACACCTTTCTGTTCTTGATTTGTTTTTGAAGAAAGTGAACGCCCTAATGGATCTTCAAAACTGGGAGCAGTCTTCTTATTTTCTCCCATTTTTTCAAGTTTTTCACGCATTTCTTTTAAAACACTTTGTGCACCTTCTCTTAAAGCTCCTAAAACATCTGATTGATTTTGGATAGATTCTTGGTGATTTTTATGATTAAGAGCCTCTTGTGCAGACTTCATTTTTTCTTCTGCTTTTTTGAATGCTTCACTTACTTCAAATCCTTGTTCTGACAATTCCTTTTCTAACTTTGATAATTCAGATTGCAACTCCGCCTGACGTTTTTGCAAAGATTTTCCTTGTTCTTCTGAAGCATTGTCTCCATGTTGTTGTGTTTTTAACTGATGCGTTTCATTAAGAATTTCTTGCTGACGACGCATCAAATCTCCAAGCTGATCCATTTGTTGTTTCATTTTTGCAGACTGGCTTTCACTCTTTCCTCCATTTTGTTTTTGAACATGCAAATTATCAAGCAACTGTTCAAATTCAGACAACAACTGTTCAGCTGCTAAAGAGGAGCCCATTTTAGCCATTTCCTCAATGCGATTCAGCTTTTCGTCTAATGTATCTTCAGAAAGATTTGGAGTTTCACCAGAGCTTTTAGAATCTTTAGAATTTTGAGAGAGCCTATTTTCTTGTTTTTCTTCAGCCAAAGCATGAATATAATCATCCATAGCTTGACGTAAATCTGCCATAAGGCGTTCAATTTCTGCAGGGGGCGCTCCATAACGCAGTGCATCACGCAAAGCAGCTTGTGCTTGTTTTAAGTTTTTTTGAACAGACTCGATCTGATTATCTTCAATACCTAAAGTAATTTGCCATAAATAATCAACCACATTGCGCAATTCATCTTCTTTTTCTGCCAGAGAAAGTCTTGTCCATGCACTTTGTAAAACGAGAAAATGTGTTGTATTTTGAATCCCCTCTTCTGGACGTACCAGCAAAGCAGAAAGCATATCGAGAACACGTTCTTTTGCAGAAGCATCAAGGGCTAGCAAACGACGCAATTCACTTACAGCACGTGCAACAGGATTTGAAAAAACACGCTGCGGTAATGTCATAACAAAAGTTTTACTACGGCTTTGTTGCCCAAAACCATCTTCTGCTACCAAAGTAATCTTAACTTTTGAACCAGCCCATGGGTGACCAGAGACATCTTGTACCATTCGCATTCTACCTTTGCCACCACGCGGTAAAAGAAGCTTTATTTCAGGAGCCTTATAAAGAGAAGATATCTTCTTGTGTGGATTAAAAAGGGGTTCTATTTCAACAAAAGCCTTTGTTACTCCGTAATCATCATCCAGTTCATATTGAAGTTCTAACGAACCCGTCAAAATTCGCCCTGGTTTTTCTACCCAATGAATTGTTGGAGGCTGATCTTTAATCACCTGCAAATGCCATTGTTGTTGTTTATGACGTGAGGACACAAACAAATCTACCGGATATTTTAAATGTGTTTCGAACTGAACAATTGGATCATTCCAGGGGGTTTTTTCACTTTTTTTTGAAAATAAAACTTTATGGGCGTTCTTTTCAGAAACTGCTTTTACTGTAATACCAGCGCCATTAACAACCCGTACAACGACATCACTGCCTTCAGGAACGGTAACCTGTGTTATCTCCCCTTTTGTTAAATAAATGGGTGCAACACCTGTATAAGCGGGTGGTGTGACCCAAGCATCAATACGCATCAATTTTTCATCAACGATAGGACGAAAATCAAAAGCATCAGATAAACGCCCTCCTAATGAACCAAAAGAAAAACTAAAAGCACAAATAAAAAGAAGAAAGCATAAAGCTCTCAAAGCAAGAGGATCAAAAGCAGCACTATTGGGAGAAACAAATCCCGTTTTCAAATGGTATAATTGTTCCGCCATACGACGTTGATGTTCACGCCAAATAACGGCACGAAAATCTTTATCATTTTCAGAATATAAATGGTCTGTTTGGACACTTAAAGGCTGATTCTTTAGATTATTTGCTTTTTCAAGCCGAAGATTAACATCTTTTATAGTCGGAAAGCGAAAACGAATAAGGAAAAATAAGCTTCCCACTGCGGAAAAAAATATAAGCAAAAGTAACAAGAGATGTGGCCAATATCCCAAAATACTAAAAACACCCAGCCAACTTAGCGAACAAAAGAAACTAAGAACTAAGAAAAATGGCAACAACCGCACCCATATCCTCTCAAATGAGAGAATAAGCCACATCAAAATGCGTACACACAAAAGTTTTATTTTTACAAAACTTTTGATGTTTTCATTTTTCATAGACAAGGATTTGTCCCCTTTTACAATGATAAATAAAGAGCATAAAACCCATCCAAGACAATTTCCAGCAAATAAATTGTTTCACTAAAGTTTAGTATAAATAAGACACAAAATATTTAACAATTCTCAATCCATTCTGGAATATGATCACAGGCTATCAATTGCGCATAATCAAGACGTGGCCGAATGACTGCAAAACGTGTCTCTTGGACGAGAACTTCCGGCACCAAAAGGCGGCTATTATAGGTGCTTGCCATCACTGCACCATAAGCACCCGTTCCCGTAATTGCCAATAAATCGCCAGCAGACAAAATTGGAAGACAACGATCTAATGCTAAATAATCTCCGGTTTCACACACTGAACCCACAATATCTGCACGAATAAGCGGTGTATTTTTAGGAACTTTTTTCACAAGAAGCACATTTTGCCAGGCATCATAAAGCGTTGGGCGTATAAGATCATTCATCGCCGCATCCACAATAACAAAATTCCGTCCTTCTCCCTTTTTTAAATAGAGAACAGATGTTACCAATACGCCTGCTTCCCCAACAATGCTACGCCCTGGTTCTACAATAATATTAAGTCCTAAAGGTGCAATATACTTCTTTACAAGCGCTGCATAATCAAAAGGAGATGGTACTGAAGAATCTTCATTGCCATATGCAATACCAAGCCCCCCTCCAATATCTATATGCGTTATTGCTAAACCATCGCTCAATAATTGACGCACAAAATCTGCGATAATCAAAAAGGCTTCCTCAAATGGTTTTAAATCACAAATCTGACTACCAATATGCATATCGATCCCACAAACATGTAATCCAGGTAAATGAACAGCTTTTTTATAAGCTTCTTTTGCCAACAATAATGGAATACCAAATTTATTCTCAGACTTTCCTGTGGTAATTTTTTTATGCGTCCTTGCATCAACATCTGGATTAATCCGTAATGAAACACGCGCTGTTTTTGAAAGAGCAACAGCACGTTGTGACAATTGTTCAAGTTCCGGTTCTGATTCAACATTAAAACAATAGATATCCTGAGAAAGAGCAAAATCTATCTCTTTTATAGTTTTTCCAACACCAGAATAAACAATACGATTCGCGGGAATACCAACAGCAAGAGCGCGTCGTAATTCCCCTTCTGAAACAACATCCGCTCCAGATCCATTTGCTGCTAAAAGCTGTAAAATTGCTTGATTAGAATTAGCTTTTACCGCATAAGCAATCCAACTTGGCATCTCTTTAAATGCATTTTGATAATCTTTAAAACGTGTAACCACTGCATGTGCAGAATAACAATAAAAGGGTGTTCCAATATTTTGAGCAAGATCAGCAAGTGAAAGAGCCTCAGCATGAAGTGTACCTTGATGATAGGGAAAAAAATGCATACTTTCCTCTATTGTATCAAGCGATCAAGAATAAAAGGTTTATCGTCTTCTCTTTTAAGAATAGACTTTCCTTGAACAGTCTTATCCATAGCTAAGGAAGGCGATTCTAAAGCGCCTTTGCGCCCACATCCAACTGTAACGACACTGAAAAACAGGACACTTATCAAACTTTTTAAAATAACTTTCATGTGTCCCCTTTTCTCATATCGCTTTTTCTACCTTTTGTCCTTAAAATGAAATGATTCAAACTGTTGCAAGACATTTTTTCCAATATGCAATTTGACGCAGCACTTCTGAGGGCGCTGTTCCCCCAAAGCTTTTGCGGCTTTCAACAGATTTCTCAACTGCCAAAATATCAAAAACTGTTACATTCACATTAGAACAAATTGTTTGAAGCTCCTCTAATGACAGGTCGTTAAGACGACACTGTTTTTTTTCTGCTAATGCTACAACACGCCCCGTAATATGATGCGCTTCACGAAAAGGCAAGCCCAATTCACGCACCAGCCAATCTGCCAAATCCGTAGCTGTTGCATACCCTAAATCAGCCGCCTGCTTCATAGCTTCTCTATTCACTTCAAGGTCGTTTATAATGCCTGTCATTGCTGCCAACGATAATTCTAAACTTGAAGCCCCATCAAACACATATTCTTTATCTTCTTGCATATCCTTTGAATAAGCAAGAGGTAAAGCTTTCATCACAGTTAAAAGCCCAACCAACGCACCATTTAATCGGCCTGCTTTAGCGCGCACCAACTCTGCTGCATCAGGATTCCTCTTTTGGGGCATAAGAGACGAACCTGTCGTAAAAGCATCTGATAAATGAATAAAATTAAATTGTACACTCGACCAAAGCACTATTTCTTCTGCCAAACGCGAAAGATGCATTGCGCACAAAGCACCAACGCTTAAAAATTCCAATGCAAAATCACGATCAGAAACACTATCAATGGAATTGCGTGTAGGTTCCCGAAAACCAAGTGCTTTTGCTGTCATAAAACGATCAATAGGAAAACCCGTTCCAGCTAAAGCCGCAGCGCCCAAAGGAGATTCATTCATGCGTTCAAGTGCATCATGCATACGTGATAAGTCTCTGCCAAACATTTCAACATAAGCCATCATATAATGGCCAAATGTAACTGGTTGTGCTGTTTGTAAATGGGTAAATCCAGGCATAAAAGTATCAACATGCTGCTCTGCTTGCATAAGCAATTGCTCCATAAGTTCTTTTAAGGCCTGCCTTATTTGCCGTGTTTTTTCACACACCCACAAACGAAAATCAACAGCTACTTGATCATTGCGTGAACGTGCAGTATGTAGACGCCCTGCAATAGGACCAATCAATTCGCTCAAACGCGCTTCAATATTCATATGAATATCTTCAAGTTTTTGTGCAAAGACAAATGTACCGTCCTCAATTTCGTGACGTATATGCTTTAAACCATCAGCAATTTTTTCATAATCGGATTGTGAAATGATCTTTGTTTGCGCTAACATAGCAGCATGAGAAAGCGAACCTTCAATATCTTGCCGATAAAGTTTTTTATCAAAATCGATCGAAGCATTTATTTTTTCCATAATTGCAGCAGGTTCTCTTGTAAATCTACCGCCCCATATTTGGTTTTTTAATTTTTCATCTGTCATATTCTAAAAATACACATAAAAAGGATAAAAATCATGGCTTCTCAAACTCTTAGCAGATCTCAAAAGAAAAACAAAAAAAGAAAAGTCTTCATCCTCTGCTTTTTTATTGCGATCATTTTTGCCATAGGTTTATACACAATAAAAAGCCCTCATGATAAAAGAATATCTCTTTTTACCAATTCTATTTCTGGAGATAATACTACAAAAATACAAGAAGAAAAAATAGCTCCAATAAAAAAAGCAGCGCAAGGCTTTTTTACCAACATACGATTTGCTGATAAGCTCTATGATATAAAGCCATTTGCCTTTAAGGATATTCAAGGAAACGAGCATACACTTGCCGAATTTACCGGAAAACCTCTTTTAATTAATCTATGGGCTATTTGGTGTGCACCCTGTCGTATGGAAATGCCAGAATTGGCACAATTAAAACATGAAATGAATGGGGAAAATTTCGATGTCATAGCTATTAATACGGACCAAACTGCTTCTGCTGAAAAAATTCAACAATTTTTACAAGATGTTCACGCTGATAATTTAGTCTATTATCGCGATGAAACAATGAGTATTTTCAACAATGTTAGAAAACAAGGGCTTGCTTTAGGATTACCTATCACACTTCTTATCGATAAAGATGGTTATCTCATTGCTTCATTCAATGGTGCAGCTCCATGGTCCAATGATGATGCTAAGGCGCTTATCAAAGCCATCATCATGAGAGAAATGCAATAATTTTAATAACCGCGTCTTTTTAAGCGTTGTATTACCAAATCCAACGCCGACAAAAAAGCAGAACGATCTTTATGACAAAAAGGGCGAGGACCGCCTGTTATATGTCCCTGCCCACGTAAATCTTTCAACAAATTACGCATTGCCAAAGCTGAACCAATAGAGTTTATATCAAAAATGCGCCCCGTTGGTGAAAGACAAATACCACACGCATTCACAACGCGTGCCACTAAAAGAATATCACTGGTAATCACAATACTTGCTTCATGCACATGTTCTACAATCCAATCATCTGTGCAATCATATTCGCTTGCAACGACAATTCGTTCAATGCATTTTTCATTTGGAAGAAACAAAAAACGATTTGCAACAACAAATGTTTTCAGTTGATAACGATTCATAACACGATAAACTTCATCTTTTACAGGACAAGCATCAGCATCAACCAACAACGTGATATTTGATGTTCTTTTTGTTTTCGTCTCTTGTCTTTCAAACAATAATAAATTCTTTCATTGTTTTGAAGGCTGCATATAGCCACGATAAAACATGATTGCCGCGTTTATTTCTCCTCCAAGAATAAAAATTGCACTCAGCATATAAAGAAAAATAATGGCAGCCATAATAGATGCTAATCCAGCATAAGTAGAATTATAATCAAACATTGTTAAATAATATGCAAAAGCAATAGAAGCCATAAACCATACAAACATCGTTACTATGATTCCTGGTAAGATATCTATAAATTTTCGTTTTTCAGCTGGAAGCCATTTATGAACAATCAAAAGACTCATAAATAAAACAATAACGGCGATTACGTAACGCCATAAACGAATGATAGTGATATATTCATTAATGAATAAAGAATGATCTCGCATAACTTTGATTAACACAGGTGCCAAAATTAACAAAAAACTGATTACAACAAGACCAATAGCTCCAAGTATGACAAAAAACAAACTTTGGAAACGACAAAAAAACCAACTACGTCGATCAACCACACGATAAGCTCTATTTAAAGCTGTACGCAAAGCCTCTACGCCATTAGAAGCAAAATAAGCCGCTCCAATAACAGAAAGTGTCAGCACTCCTCCTCGATGAGGAACTATAACATTGATAATTTCCTTCGATAAAGGATCCGCGATAACATCTGGTAATAAATGCATAACCGCTTTGATTTTTTGCGGCGTATATGTAAAAGCGCCAAAGAAACTGGCAAGAGATGTTCCAAAAATAAAAAAAGGAAAAAGTGCTAAAAGCCCTGAAAGCGCAACATGACTAGCAAAAGCACTCCCATTATCACGCCAATAATGACTTACTGCATTAATAAAAATACGATAGCTATACCAAAAGATATTTTTTAACAAATCCTAATACTCTCTGGTAATACTCTTTTTTCTTTAACCCATTCCCATCTTACAAAAATAACAAAACTCTAACAAAATATTCTCTAATATAAAGGGCAATGATCAGCACGGTCAAGTCTATCTATTTTCAAAAAATTGAAAAGAAAAATCAAAAAACTTTTTCTATAAAAAGCCAATAATCATGAAGAACTACATCCTCACCATCACTATTTATAGACCTACACATAGATCACAATAAAATATCCTGTAATCTTTATGCCATCACACATAATTTATGACACACTTAGATATGTATCAAATGATCTTTTTTTCATTTAAATCATATAAAAACCACAGTAAAAAACAAACACACTATACCATAAAAAATTATGCAAAAAAACAATTTGAAATGAAAATAACCAAAACACAAGACAATGGTACAGTTTAATTTTTTTAATCTTTTCCTTAAATCCACAGTGCTCTTTTATATATCACAACGGTAGAAGGATCCTAGGTGATAAGCTTACATATGCAAAATTTTAATCGATAAATCATTAATATGCAAAGGACCACCTCTTTTTTATAGCCTTCTCAACTCAAGAAAAAGAAGAATTCCTTATAAATCATAGACTTAAAAAAAACATCTATGCAATTGAATAAAACAATTTTTTGTTTTACACACTCTTTTGAGAAACACTCTCTTTAGCAATGCTATGACGCCCAAAGTCAGGAGCATCAATTTCCTGCCCCGCATCAATAATATTACGACGTACAGCACGTGTACGCGTAAAGAAATTAAACAATGTCTCACCATCTCCCAAACGAATTGCATTTTCTAAAGAAGCAAGCCCTTCACTAAAACGGCTTAACATTTCTAAAATGGCATCCTTATTATGCAAACAAATATCTCGCCACATCACAGGATCAGAAGACGCCAAACGAGTAAAATCACGAAAACCTGAAGCAGAATAAGCAATGACTTCTGAATTTGTTACCTTTTCTAAATCACTGGCTGTTCCAACGGTGTTGTAAGCAATCAAATGCGGCAAATGCGAAACAATTGCTAAAACAAGATCATGATGTTTTGGATCCATCTTTTCAACACGTGCCCCACAGGCTTTCCAAAATTCTGTCAATTTTGCTACAGCTTTTGCATCACTTTCAGCAAAAGGCGTTAAAATACACCAACGATTTATAAATAAATCAGCAAAGCCAGCATCTGGTCCTGAATATTCCGTTCCAGCAATCGGATGTCCTGGAATAAAATGAACTGTTTTAGGCAATAAAGGTGCCATTTCTGCAATAACCAATGCTTTTGTTGAGCCTACATCACTTACAATTGTCCCAGGCTTTAAATGATCACGAATAGTTTTTGCCACTTGTGCACTCGCCCCAACGGGAACAGAAAGGATAACCAAATCCGCTCCTTCAACAGCTTGTGCATTCTCTGTTGTATAAAAATCCCCAAGCCCCAATTCGCGTGCTCTTTTCAATGTTTCTTGACGGCGGGTTGCAATAGAAACTTGAGCTGCAAGCTTGTTCTTCTTAATGACCCTTGCTAAAGAAGACCCAATCAAACCAATTCCAATCAATGCTATTTTTTCAAATTGAATATGGGGCATTTTTCACCTTTAAAAGACTCGTCTTACACAGATACCAAGTCCTAATTAATCTATCCTTTATTCAAGAGTTATGTATCAAATATTAAAAAAAGCAAGAAAATGAATTATAAGGCCCCCCACAACTCATCATCATCTACACAAGCTACACATACATCATTTTTATCTACAAAATGTACCCTCAAAATGAATAAAAAAGTCTCATATTAAGCTTGTCTATTCAGCATACCATACGGAATATAGATACGCTCTTATAAATTCTTGATCAAGAATAATAACCGTTTCACGTAAAAGTATGAGACCTTTTTTCAAAAAGCACTTTTTGTGTAAGAAAGACCTATTTTCTGTAACAGATTCTGAGGTATCATAACAAAGTTTTTATAATAGAGCACATCAATATACCCCTTATATGTAAAGCCATTTACGAATAGTCACTACAAGATATTGTATTTAAAAATATTCTTTCTCTTTCTGTCATAAAATGAAGCAAATATGAAAAAATATAACCTTTTAAAGACAGCTTAATATTTTAAGTAGCCATTTGGCGTCGAGCAAAAATTGTAAGCCCTAGTAAAACTTGGCGAATGATAGCTTCTCCTAAAAGCGGATTTTTACGACTATCTAAAACAGCCTTCTGAATTCTTTCCATCGCATAAGAAATTTGTTCCAATTTCCAATATCTTAAAGCTTGTTCTACTATTTTTTTGCGTTGGAAAAAAATAGGAGGGCGCGCTTGAGAAATCACTGTAAAGGGCGTTTTTCTTTCAATTTCCACTTGATAACGCAAAAACTGTAATTGCTGAAAATGCCGTTGTGCCGTACTTAAAATAAGGAAAAGTGTCCCATGCAATGCTGCATGTCGACTAAAATGAAATTCAAAACCTCGTATATCACCCACTAAAAGAGCATCAATCACTTCATCTGGAGAAAGAGCACTCACATTGCTAATAACAGCTTTCACATCATCAAGAGTTATATGAACATTTGAAGCATAAAGGCAGAGCTTTTCTAATTCACTCCGTGAAACAAGGCGATCTCCTCCCAAGCTTCCATGTAGCCAATTGCGTGCATCCAAAGAAAGTGTTTTCTTAAAATATCCTAAAACTTCATCAATCAAAATATCAAGAGAATGCGTATCATCAGCAAAACAAGGCAAAGCCATTGCATTTGAAGCCATTTCAATAACATTGCGCAAACCCGTTCCTTTTTTTAAATCCCCTGCCTCAATGAGGATAAAACTGGTTTCCGGTATTTTTTCAATCAAAAGCTTCAGTGCAGTAAGAAAGTTTTTTTGGTTAGCAGCATTAGAAATCCATATTAAACGATTTCCCCCAAAAAGTGACAAAGTCTGTGCTTCATTTTCTAAACGTGCTGGATCTTTATCAATCTCAGCAGCATCTAAACGAATCGTTGCAAATGGATCTTCTATATTCACCTTTGTAAGCTTAGCAAAACACTGAGCACGTTCACAAACAAGACCACGATCCGGCCCATAAATAAGAACAATAGGAAAGGCATGTGAAAAACGCGTTAGAAAATGATCAACTTCATGCGCTTTTTTCTGAGCCAAAATATTTAATCCATTAACAATTCATCATCATCAAGAGCTTCCCCACGAACTTTTTGAAACATACCAATTAAATCGTTTACATTCAATCCCTTACGCTCTTCTTGACAGACATCTAAAATAATTTTTCCTCCATGCAACATCAGTGTTCGATCCCCATGATCAAGGGCCTGACGCATAGAATGTGTTACCATAATAGTTGTTAATTTTTGCTCTTCAACAATTTTTTCTGTCAATTGCATCACAAAGTTAGCCATTCCTGGATCTAAAGCTGAAGTATGCTCATCAAGTAATAAAACATCAGCATGGGCTAAGGTAGCCATAACAAGACAAATGGCTTGACGTTGCCCACCAGATAAACTGTCCATAGGATTATGAATATACGATTCAAGACCAATACCTAGCTGTGCAATTTTTTCTTGAAAAAATTGTCGCCTTTCACGATTTAAAGCTGAACGCAAACTATGTCGACTACCGCGAAGAGCAGCAAGAGCCAAATTTTCTTCAATTGTTAAAGAACCACAACTTCCCTTTAACGAATCTTGAAAAACGCAAGCAACTTTTCCAGCTCTCTGACTAACCGACTGCTGAGAAACATTTTGCCCATTGATCACCACTTTGCCTGCCGTAGGACGAATTGCACCGGCTAAAACACCAAGCAAAGTTGATTTACCTGCACCATTCGAACCGATAATAGTAACAAAACTTCCTCGATCAATTTTGAGGTTAATATCAATTAAAGCTTGTTTTTCCAAAGGCGTATGAGGTTTAAAAGTCACCCCTACATGAGAAAGTTCAATCATGTTTACGCCTCCTCCAATAGCGTGATAAAATAAGAGTCGCAACAACTAAAAGAGAAGTGATCAACTGAAGATCTGTTGAAGTATCAATACCAATACCGTTTGCTTCAAATGCAAACTGTACTGCCACACGGTAAAGAACAGATCCTGTAATACAACTCACAAGAATCCAAAAAATGCTGCGCGTACGAAAGAGCGTTTCACCAATAATAACAGCGGCTAATCCAAAAACGATTGTCCCTGCTCCACCAGTAATATCGGTAGCGATCGCTGTTTGAATATAAAGAGCCCCTCCAAGAGCTACACAAGCATTAGAAAGCCCCATTCCAAAATAAATGAATGCTGTCCTATGAATGCCTTGCGCCGTAGCCATCTGTGGATTCGTGCCCATTGCACGCATAGCAAGCCCCATTTCACTTTCCAAAAAGCGCCAAATGAACAACGTAACAATCAATAATACAATGCCAACAAAAAGTGGACGAATAAAAATATCAGACAGACCAAACAGACCATAAAAAGGCGTTAAAGCAGTATCAGAAAGTGCCAAATTAACATTAGAACCTCCTGTAATCCCCATAATACGAAGATTAATGGTGTAAAGGGCTGACATTGTCAAAATGGAAGCCAAAAGATTTAAAATGCCAAAACGCAAATTGAGCAAAGCCGTTAATAAACCAGCCACCATACCTGCTAAAAAAGCACATGCCATAGCCATCCATGCATTAAAACCCAGAAGGATCAAAACACCACAAACACATGAACCAAGAAGAAACGAACCATCAACCGTTAAATCAGGGAAATCCAAAACACGAAACGAGAGATAAACTCCTATAGCGACAAACGCATAAATCAGTCCTAACTCCACAGCGCCAGAAAACGCAAATATATTCATGCAAAGACCCCCTGAAAACTTAACGTATTTTATCGTATCAACATTATATCCATGAAAATTTATTGAAGAACCTTTGTCGCACGTTTAAGAATTGTTTGAGGAATAACAATACCAACTTTTTGGGCTTCTTTTGTATCAATGCGAATATTATCATTTGCTGCCAATACAACATCAATATCACCAGGTTTTTCACCTTTTAAAATACGCACAACCAATTTACCTGCCTCAACTCCAACATCGTAGAAACTTACACCCTGCGTCATAAAAGGTCCTCTTCCTATCGTATTAGAGTCAACCGTAAATAACGGCGTATGCGTTTCCTCAGTTACTTGTGCTGCTCCTTCTAAAACAGAAAGAACGGTGTTATCAGCAGGAACAAAGACAACATCCACTTTACCAACTAAAGCCCGTGTTGCGGCCTGAATATCAGAAGGTTTAGACGCTGATGAAGGAATCACTTCAATTCCAGCTTTATCTGCCAAGTCTTTTAAAACCTTAAGAGTTGAAACTGAATTGGCTTCAGAAGCATTATAAAGATAACCAATTTTTTTCAAATCTGGTTTTACTTCCTGCAAAATCTTAAGACTTGCTGCAACATCTACGCGATCAGAAACGCCCGTTACATTTCCACCAGGTTTGGTAAGAGAGGAAACGATTTTTGCTTCAATAGGATCACAAACCGCACCAAAAACAATAGGAATTGTTTTTGTTGCTGCAAACATTGTTTGCGCTGAAGGTGTACTGATCGCTACAATGACATCAGGTTTATCACCCACAAACTTACGTGCAACTTGGGTTGCTGTAGAAATATTGCCTTGTGCTGATAAAAAAGTGAGTTCTAAATTTTCACCTTCTTTATAACCATTTTCTGCAAGTGCATCTATCACCCCATGACGAACTGCATCCGCAGCAGGATGCAACATAATTTGCGTAATTGCTACTTTAACTTTCTCTGTTGTCTTTGCAAAGCTACTTGTCATTAAAATAGCCATAAAGGCAACGCACATACCTACAACTTTAAACATGATTATTCCACCCACCTTTTAAAAAAACCGCGAAAGAAGGAGAACCTATTAAAAATAGCTTTTAAAATCAATATTTATTTTTCTTTTTGAAACAAAAGCACAATAAATTAAATAGAAATATTATTTTTTTGTTGCAATTCGAAGAAGCCTAAGCCATACAAGCAACGTCTGAAGCAAAATATGTTTCGAATCGGTGAGCGGGTGTAGCTCAGGGGTAGAGCACAACCTTGCCAAGGTTGGGGTCGTGGGTTCGAATCCCATCGCCCGCTCCAGAATTTTAAAACGCTATAAGTTTTATGGTAGGTGTTGCTGTAGTGTAGCTTGCCAGCAGGTTTTGTATATTTTGAAACTTAGTTTTGTATTAATTCATTTTTTCCAAAGGGTTTTGTAAAGAGTTTCCAAAGATATTTTTGGGGCTTTAACAAACTTTTTAAAAAGCTTCAAAGAATTTTTAAAAACCTTTCAAAGCCTTCCCTCATTTTTATACCCGAGTTCTGATTTTATCGTTTTTAATTCTTCTCGACAATTTCAAGCGTCAAAATTCATTTTGAAAACCACACATATAATGCTAAGTGTTATACATAAAAACAACAAATTAGCACATATTTCTCCTTCCTCTTCCCACTGAGTACAAAATCTAATGTGAAGCTATATAAGTATAAGAATAGAATTTTCGAACATATACCTAAAAAGCACTTTCTTTTTTACCAACCTTCTCCAACAATTTTTTAAATTCTGCTCAGTTTTGTTGTAAAAATTCTCTATACAGATACCTTATTTGAAGCAATCACTATTATATCATAGGAGTACTCATGAACAATATCCCTACGCATCCTGTTACCCCAAATCTACAACTGATATACGTATCAAACATAGAGTATTCTACTGCTTTTTACAAATTCATCTTTAAGAAAGAGCCTGTTTTCACCTCGCCACGCTATGTTGCATTTGCTTCTTCAGGTAATACACTCTTTGCACTCTGGTCTGGAGGTGATGCACCTGAGAAAAATGTGCCTCGTTTTTCAGAAATCGGCATTATGTTGCCTCATGGAGAGGACGTAGATAAACTACATGCGGAATGGCAAGAACAAACCACCGTTGAAATAAATGTCTTGAAAGAACCATATACTGACGTATTTGGACGTACCTTCCTCATCAAAGATCCCGATGGCCATATTATTCGCGTTTGTCCACTAGATTAAAAAGCCTTAAGCCCAATCCTTAATCGCCTGAATTATAATAATTGTCTGTTTCCACAACTTATAAGCTATGCACACTAGAAGCTTACTTGTGATGCGTAACTTATCCATTTGGTCCTGTTCTATTACTTGCAGCCGCACAAACTACCCTTTCCCATAGGTGATCTGATTGGTTTGAAAATCTGTTGGCGTTATTGCATAACCAATATAAGAGAACTTGCGACATAGGAATCCAGCAGGATAGGAAACGTAGTTTAATCATCTAGCTATATTGAACATTCCCATCTCCTCTTCCACAGCACTTTTATCGTGCTATAACTTATTGATTTTATGGATCTGGTTAGCAAGTTTTATAGATTTTGATACCCAATTTTGTGCAATTCATTTTTTAAGACGCAAGATGCATAAAATATTCTCAGCCCGCCTATAAATTTAATGGAAGTTTTTTATCTCTCCAGCACATCTTATACGAGATCAATCATTTTTATTAATCTTCATTTATAAAGCATCAAATTCAGGCAAAAACACCACTTATTTTTTTGAGTTTTATAATAATTTCTTTTGCCATATTTCTGATAACCAAGAGCGCATCTGCTACGAAAAAACTTGTATCATTATTCTTTTCTATCCATAAAATATGCATTTCAATCACCAATACTAAACTATCCTACCGACACTTTTAGTATATCAGTAAATTTTTCTTTTTTAGTGATTACGTGTCACTCTTTAATAATTTCTGCTGTCTCATCATATAATGATTACTTTTTTGTTGCTAACTGTATTAGCATAAATTCCTTCGCGCGCAGTTTCCATATTGATATGGCCTACCAGCTTAAATTGTTGTGACTCATTCGTGCTAAATCTCATATCCCCTCTGACTACGTTATAGAAAAACCTTGGCTCACTTTAATACTGTTCTCTTTAACCAGTTGTCTCTACATTTTTAAAAAGTTGTTAATCCCATTTGCTTTCTCAAATGATCACGACTTTCATTCCTTCATATGACCTAGCATTGCATCTAAACCTGTTGACTTATCTCCAATGGATAGGCCAACGCTAACCATTTAGCGTTATTTTTTGTCCTAACTTAATGGATATGAAAGCAACTTCATTGTGATTTTGCGCACGCAATCAATACGCATTTTTATCATCCTTCCCAGCGTGCTGGTTTAAAAATATATACATTTCATCAGCAAGCCGTTCACAACGGTCTCGAACTTCTTTATTTATGAGCTTCCATGTACGTCCTTCATCATCCGATGCAAAATCCTCTCTAGCTGAAGCCACTTGGCATTGTAGTACATAACCATAAAGTGTACGCACTATCGGCAATAAATGCTCACACGGTTGTGTACACTTTTTAGCTGTATTACCATGAGAAATAAGCCCAACCGGTTTCCTTAAGAAAGCATCATACGCCAAATGGTCAAGAGCATTTTTTAAAACACCAGAATAAGATCCTTGATAAAGAGGGCTTGCAAGAATCACGCCATCAGCCTTTGCGATTGTTTGAATAAACTGACGCACTGCAACATTTGGATTATCCTCTACACAATGGTGATAATCTGGATCAGCAATTGGCAAAGGCTGTTCACGCAAATCAACCCAATGAAGAGATGCACCACGCATCAATAGGCAATCAGCCAAGCAATGAGCTAAAGTTCTTGTGAAAGATGGTTGACGCACAGATCCCAAAATAATTGCAATATTCAACAGAATTCTCCCTTATCTTTTAACCTGATAAATTAGACTAAATGCTTATAAACAAGTGTAAACAAAGTGACAAAGACCAAAAACACCATTTATAATGGTAGCAATCGTGCTTACATAGCATCACCTAAAAACACCAACCTTAACAATATTACTGATAAAATGAAAAGGAAAAAAACTTGCAAGCAAAACGAGAGGAGTAGCTCTCATCCTTTCCAAAATTTCAGACTAAAAAATAGCTTCCATCTCTCTTGTTATAATGAATAGAAAATTTCTATCACCTATCAATAACCATAAAGTTTGTTTGCTTTTTCAATTTTTTATTGTAAAAATAAATTCTAATAAAGTGCGCATTAGGAAGAAAAAAATCATAATAACAGGAAATTATAACCTCTTCCTATTTAATGAAAAACCGTATATACACTTATTTCGTTCGTTTTGAGCTGAAAACAGAAAGTATAGCAGAGCCATAAAAAGTTTCTGTTTCATACATTTTTCCATAAATCATAAAAGTGATGAAGAGGGCCTCGTCCTTTCCCTACTTGCAAATCACTTGAAGCAGATAACGCTCCATGCAAATAATCTTTTGCTTGTTTAACAGCACAAACTAAAGGCTGTGTTGGCAACAAAGCTGCAATCGCAGCAGAAATCGTACAACCTGTACCATGATCATGAGTGGTTACAAGACGAGGAGCTTCAAGCATAATATGCTTTTCACAATCACAATAAAGATCCGGACTAGAACAATTGTTATTCTCCATATTTTCTTTAGCAAGAGTGCTCAAATGCCCACCTTTTAACAAAACAGCGTTACAACCAAGTGCCACAAGTTGTGGAGCATATCGGTACATAGCATTTAAAGACCATTGTACTTCATATCCCAACAGCAAAGCTGCCTCTGGTAAATTCGGTGTAATCAAAGTTGCCATGGGAACAAGAACATCACGCATAACTTCAATCGCATCAGATGTTAAAAGAACATCACCACTTTTTGCTACCATAACGGGATCAAAAACAATGAACCGCGCTTTATGATAAGCAAGACGTTCAGCAATAATCTGCGCAATCTGAGCATTTGCAACCATACCAATTTTAACAGCATCAACCTGAATATCTTCAAAAACAGCATCAATTTGATCAGCCACAAAAGAAGCGTCTAGTGCCTGAAAAGCCCGTACCCCTTGTGTATTTTGTGCGACAACAGCTGTCACCACATTCATACCATAGGTTTTCATAGCTGAAAAAACTTTTAAATCCGCTTGCATTCCCGCACCACCAGAAGGGTCAGTACCAGCAATAGATAAAATCCGTGGAATAAAAACTTTCTCTTTGTTTTCTTGTGGTTTCATCAACCTTTTTTCCTTATGTTTTTAAATATCGGAAAATAGGTTCCCGAAAATAGAATTTTGAAAAAATATAAAGAAAGATGTTTTCTCATATAAATTACGTTATATATCTAGTCTTCTTATAAAGATAAAATAGGAAAGTATAGTGCTAATCCTTCGTTCTCTTCTTTTTACCTTCGCTTTTTATACAACAACTTTTGTACAAATGATTCTTTACGCCCCTGTCTATTTTCTCATGCCACGCAAAAAAGCTTGGATTGTTCCAAAAACATGGGCACGTGTTACACTTTTTTTGCAAAAATACATTGCTGGTACAACTTATGAAATTGAAGGATTAGAAAACCTTCCCAAAGGAGCCTATATCATCGCTCCAAAACATCAATCTGCGTGGGAAACCTTTGGCCTTGTCCCCTATTTAGATGACCCTGCTCTCATTTTAAAGCGTGAACTAACATGGATTCCACTTTTTGGTTGGTATATGGCAAAAACGCAAATTATCCCCATTAACCGAACAACACCGATTAAAGCTTTAAAAACCATTATACAAAAAGCCAAAGAAAAAGTAAAACAAGGACGCCAAATTCTGATTTTTCCCGAAGGAACACGTCGGAATCCTGGTCAAAAACCAAATTATAAATCAGGGATTGTTGCTCTCTACAATGAACTTGGTCTTCAAGTTGTCCCCATTGCACACAATGCTGGTTTATATTGGCCACGCGGTAATTTTCGCCGCTATCCTGGAACAATTCGTGTTCGCATTCTTCCCCCTATCGAAGCGGGTTTAAATAAACGTGATTTCCTAGATCAACTTGTTCAAAAAACAGAAAAAGCTTGCGATGAACTGCTTTTGCTAGCAGCTCAGGATCCTAACCCTCCACCTTTACCACCCAATGCTGTTAAAAAGCTCCCAAAACCAACGCTTTATGAAATATGATCTTAATTTATAAAAAGATTTCATCTTTTTGTATATTATACTAAAAACATCAAATATCGTAAATTTTTCTTATTCCAAATTGTCCTATTCAAAAATAAAGAACTTAAAAAAACTGAATATACTCCCTCCTCCTATGAGGAGTCTCTATGTAAAAGCAGGTACAACATTGAAAGTAAGAAAAAAGAATGATAGTATACATTTTATACTTTTATAAAAATAAAAAGGGTAATGTATAATGAACTTATTCTACCCTTCAGAATATATCATTGAAAAATAGGCATAAGTAAAAGATGAGCCTTTTCTTTAAAGTAAATATATAAATAACTCATACAATTATAAAATGAAAAATGGAATCTTCATCCTTAACGTGCGCTTTTTTTGCAAGAGATATCAAGTTTCATGAAAAATACAGTGAGCAAACAAAAATGTGTGCTTTCATTTCTATTTAAATAAAACATCGCTTACAATCGCTTTAAAAACTGAAAGCCCAATGAAATGCATTTTCTCTGTAAAGAGAAGATATCACAATATTAACCATCTATCCTCTCTGTTCATGGACTAGAAAACATTGTGTACTACAATTAAAAGAATTCTAAATAATTTATAACGAAAAATGGGGATTGATTGAATGCAGCGACTTTTTCATCATTTACTTTTATTATTCATTTTGAGTTTAACGAGTGTACCTGCTCTTGCACAACCCTTTATTTCTGTTGATGTTGAAACAGGACGCATCTTAGCACATAATCAAGCCTTTAGACGTTGGTACCCTGCTTCCTTAACAAAATTAATGACAGCCTATATTATTTTTCGCGCCATGAATGCAGGAAAGATTTTACCCAATAAACGTATCACCATTAGTAAATATGCAGCAAAAGCTCCTGCGCTCCGTTCAGGCTATAAAGCAGGTTCTGTTCTTACACTTGATACAGCTTTAAGCATTACTTTAGTAAATTCTACCAACGATTTAGCGATTGCCATGAGTGAATCGATTGCTGGTTCCCAACAAGCTTTTGTGAAAAAAATGAATGCTGAGGCGCGACGCTTGGGCATGTTTGGAACCCATTTTGCCAATGCAAGTGGTTTACCAAACCCACATAATTATTCCACAGCACGTGACATTGCTCTTTTAGCGGTTCAGATTCGTCGAGAATTTCCTCAATACGCCCATTATTTTTCTATTCCAGCGATTGATTTTACTGAAAAACATAAAATTCAACCCAATTCAAATAATCTTATAGGACGTTTTAAAGGAATAGATGGGATGAAAACAGGCTTTATTTGTGCCTCTGGTTTTAATCTTGTTGCCTCAGCCACCCGCAACAAACGCACAATTATTGCTGTTATTTTAGGGGCTAACAGTGTAAGTGAACGAGAAGAAAAAGCTGCACAATTACTTGAAATGGGATTTTTACATCAAGGATCCTCCCAATTAACCCTCAAGACACTAAAACCTTATGGGACCCAAATGACACAAGCAAGCGATATGCGACAACAAACATGCACCACAGAGGCCATAAAAATGCATGCAAACTCCTATGATGAGCAAGGCAATATCATCCTCACTTCACCTTTCATTGCCCCTTCACCTTCAGCTTCTTCTCCTTTACCAGTGCAGCTTCTTTATGCACCAAAACAATATCAGAAAAAAGAAAAGTCACTTAAAAAATTCTACATTCCAATTCCACAAAAAAAACAAATCTTCCACCCCATGACAAAGGCTGCAAGACATCACCAATGATAAAGATGAAAACAAAGCGCATTCCTCTCACGCTTATTACAGGTTTTCTAGGCTCTGGCAAAACGACTTTGCTTAATCGTATACTGCGCGATCCGCTTTTGACTGATTGTGTAGTGATCATCAATGAATTTGGTGAAGTAAGTCTTGATCATCTTCTGGTTGAAAAAACCACAGAGGGAATTATAGAACTTGCAAATGGTTGCTTATGCTGCACTTTGCACAGTGATCTCATCGACACATTGATTGATTTAATTCATCGCACACAAACAGGACATCTCAAAAAACTCAATCGCATTATTATTGAAACAACAGGAATAGCAGATCCAGCGCCTATTTTACAAGCTCTTCTAAGCCACCCTCTTTTCATGCAAACATTGTTCATTGATGATGTTCTTACAACATTTGATACATTAAGCCCACTTTCTGTCCTTAAACGCTATTCTGAAATACAAAAACAATTAGCACTTGCTGACAAAATTATTCTCACCAAAACAGACCTTATTGATCCCAGAATACCTTCCAAGACAGTTATTAATACACTCAAAACCATTAATCCCACGGCACAAATTATTGATGTTCATTCTGACCATTGCAACTCCAATATACTCACTAGTAAAATTTTCTGGGATCAAAAAGAAGAAAATACGCCAATAAAACAATGGCTTGCTCTTTCATCGCACAATCACGCTCCTCATAAGACCATTCGTACCTTTTCGCTAGATTTTGAAAAGCCAATCGCTTATGCTACTCTTGTAGCTTTTTTAGATCTCCTACAAGACCTTTATGGAGAAAAAATTTTACGTATTAAAGCAATAATCGCATTAGAGGATGACCCGCATCGCCCTCTTATATTACACGGTGTACAAACATTTTTTCACCCGCCCATAAGATTTCCAGCTTGGCCAAAAGGAATTACAAAAACGCGCTTTATCATTATTACTGATAGTATTGAAGAAGAAGCAATACAAAAGCTCTTTAATGCTTTTTTTAATAAACCAGCAATAGATACCGCAGATAGAGCAGCTCTCTTAGACAATCCTTTGATCATTCCAGGAACAAAGTTTTAATTTTCTTGCTCTTTTTAAGATATGAAAATTTCGTAATAAATATTATTACTGAATTTTAAACATACTTTTTATATCTCATCATAAAGGTACAACATTTCTTTACAAAGAGAACAAAGTCTTTAGCAAAAAGTAAAGGAATTTTTCTTATGCTGAAATCATTTTCACGGCATAAGAGATACTGAAGTTTTATTAATTTTATGATTGAAAACATAACGTTTTTCATAAACATCAACCGTTGGAGGCTTACGATTTTCTTCAAATAAATCATAACCTTCCTTAAGCATAACCCAAAACGGATAATGAGGATCCATGCTATAACGTGCCATGTTATCATCAGTCATACGGAAAGGAAAAGCCTGTAATTGAAACTCTCTTTGTCCCCCTTTAAAAGCATCTCGAGCAAAAGCATAAATTTCTGCCATATTTTTATCACTCATAGAATAACAACCAGCAGAAAAGCAAGAGCCGTGCACCATAAGATTGCTTCCTGTGCGACCATTTACCTGATCATAAAGGTTTGGAAATCCTATATTAAAAGAAAGATAATATTTTGAATAAGGATTCATTTGTTCCGCACGTACAGTATAAAAACCTTCTGGTGTTTGAAAATCGCCTTCCTTATATTTAGGTCCAAGTTTCCCCGACCATTTACAAATACCATAGCGCGCTACAAGTACAAACTTTCCAGAACGAGACTGCTTCCAAACTTCTGCAACATTTTCTTGCTTAAAAAAACGCATCATGATTGGTGCATAGGGATCAATATTGTACACAATCATTCTATTTTGGATTTCTTGCGGAAGTGGTTGTTCAACTTTAGCGCGAATAGAAGCAGGCAATCTTGTTTCGCATGCCGTCAATATTCCCATTACAAACAAAACACATACAGCGAAGAATCCTTTAAATGTCATTGAATACAACTCCAATCCATACTTCACAACACATATATTATGCAAGAGAGCGACCAATTTGAAGATATTTTTCCCAACGTTCTTGCTTAAGAACTTCACCTTCTTTTCCAGCCATCTCCTCTAAAGCTTCTGAGATAATATCACCCGTTGCATCAATCACAGTTTCTTTACCTCGATGTGCTCCTCCTATAGGTTCAGGAATAATACCATCAATAATTTTCAACCGATACAAATCTTGAGCAGTAATACGCATATTCATTGCAGCATCTTTTGCACGTGTTGGATCACGCCATAAAATGGAAGCTGCTCCTTCTGGAGAAATAACAGAATAAATCGCATGCTCCAACATATAAACTTTATTTGCAGCTGCAATTGCTATCGCTCCACCAGAACCACCTTCTCCAATAACAACCGATACAATAGGAACTTTTAAGCGCAAAGTTGTAGCAGTTGATTGAGCAATTGCTTCTGCTTGACCGCGTTCTTCAGCGCTCACACCAGGATAAGCACCTGCTGTATCCACAAAAGTAATAAGTGGCAAACCAAAACGATCAGCCATTTCCATAATCCGTACAGCTTTACGATACCCTTCTGGACGTGCAGAACCAAAATTATAGCGCAAACGTGTTTGCGTATCGTGGCCTTTTTCCTGCCCTATGTACGCAACAGCTTCTCCTTTAAAGCGTGCAAACCCAGCTTGAATAGCCTCATCTTCAGCAAATTTACGATCTCCTGCCAAGGGTGTAACATCACGTAATAATTTTTCAGAATAATCCATAAAATGGGGGCGATCAGGATGACGAGCAACCTGTGTTTTTTGCCACGGAGATAATTTTTTATAAAGATCACGCAATGCCGTTTTGGAACGCACTTCAAGACGCGCGATCTCATCACTCATATCAAGGCTACCTTCTTCTTCAGCAATCTTTTTTAACTCAAGGATTTTTCCATCAAGATCAGCAACTGGTTTTTCAAAATCAAGATAATTATACATTCTACTCAACTCATTTTATATTATTTATACATTTCTCATTCACCTTATAAAGCAATTTTCAAAAACATCACCTTTTCTTTACGGAGCTTTCTGCTCATCAACAAGAGGGTGATGTTCATTAACCAAACGATAGAGTCCAGCTTCCAATACATGTGTATAAATCTGAGTCGTCGCAATATCAGAATGCCCTAACAAATATTGAACAGCACGCAAATCGGCCCCATTCTGCAAGAGATGACTGGCAAAAGCATGACGTAACACATGGGGAGAAAAATTACGACTTTCTATCCCTGCTCTTTTAGCGAGACCTTTTAATTCCCGTGCAACCAATTGACGAGCAATATATCCTGTCTCTGAACGCGCAGGAAAAAGATAAGGGCTCGCTGCATCCTTTCCCTGATTACGTAAATTTAACCATTGCGAAAGAACCTGACATGCTTTTTTTGACAGCAGCACTATTCGTTCTTTTTTACCCTTACCGCGAACCAAAATACTGTATTTTTTTCCCTGAACAGCTTGCAACGGCAAACTGACCAATTCACTGATACGCAACCCTGTTGCATAAAGCATTTCACTCAACAGCTGAAGACGCAACGCACGAAAATAATCTCTAGACCCATATTCTGCTTGGTTCACCTCTAACTGAGCCAAATCAAGCAGTTTTATCACTGCATTTTCACTGACAATTTTCGGTAAAGAGTGCCCCAGACGAGGAGTATCGATATCGTCGGAAGGGTCATCTTTTCTCAATCCTTCTGCATAAAGAAACTGATAAAATTGACGAAAAGTTGATAAACGACGCGCTTGTGAAGACGCAGAAAAACCCAAAGTATGCATAAGTGATAAAAGATCAATTAAATCTTTTTTTTGTGCTGAAACAAGCGAAATAGAGCGCGAAGATAACGCCTCTTGTGCCCACTGCAAGTCATGCTGATAAGCATCAAGCGTATGAGCAGAAGCCCCCCGCTCCGCACTCATCATCTCAATAAAATGATCTATCACAGCTTCATTTTTCATGTTATTGATTCTCCTTTGAAGAAAAATTTAATGAATCCAAGGGGACATCAATAGACATATCTACAGTTACTGGTTTAACCCACACCACAAGAGCAACCATTATACTGCAAAGAATAACAAACAAAACGCAAAGAATCATTAAAAGTCTGGTCAATGTTGGCATAAGATAATACGGTATTCAAAAATATATTTTTTCTTATTATGCCTTATAAAGATTAACAGGAATTGACTTTAAAGCAGATAAATGTCGAAAAAAGCTATGAACAATTCTCAACCTCAACAAATGCTGATATCACAAGTAAAGCATCAACTCTTATCATCTCATGATAAACGCGCCCTTGTCTTTGTTGGGTTGATGGGCGCTGGAAAATCCGTGATCGGAAAACGTGTTGCAACCTTGCTGCATTTACCTTTTTATGACTCTGATCACGAAGTAGAAAAAGCAGCACAAATGACCATCACTGAATTTTTTAAAATGTATGGTGAACCAGAATTCCGTACGCTTGAACAGCGTATTATTCTGAATCTCATTCAAAAAGCTCCTCTTGTTTTAGCAACCGGTGGTGGAGCCTATATAAATAAAAATATACGAAAAGCTATACATCAACATGGCATTTCTATCTGGCTTAAAGCTGATCTTGAAATCCTTATGAAACGTGTCTCAAAGCGTCCCACACGCCCGCTTCTTCAAACAGAAAATCCTAAAGAAACCATGCAAAAACTTATGGAACAACGTTATCCTATCTATGCAAAAGCAAACGTAACGATTACCTCCCATAAAGAAAGCCGCAATACCGTAGCACAAAATGTTATACGGTCTTTACAACACTATTTTTCTACAGAAAATACAAACAGAAAGAACAAGCATGAATGCCAAGATCGTTACTGTTAAACTGGACAAACACAGCTATGATATCATCATTGGCCCTGATCTCATCGAGCAAGCTGCTTTACAGCTTAAGCATTCTCTGCACAAACAAGATTTTCATCAGATACGTTTAGCAATTGTAACCGATACAAATGTTGCTTCCCTCCATTTAGGTCCTTTACAAGAAAAATTAACAAAAAATAAAATTCATACTGTTCCAATAATTATAGAAGCAGGAGAACAATCAAAATCACTTTCGACTCTACAGACTGTCATAGATAAAGTTCTTGCAGCACGTCTAGAAAGAGGTGATTGTGTTATTGCTTTTGGTGGTGGTGTCGTTGGCGATTTAGCAGGATTTGCTGCAAGTATTATACGCCGTGGCATGAATTTCATTCAGATGCCCACAACACTTCTCGCGCAAATTGACTCTTCTGTTGGAGGCAAAACGGGCATTAATAGCCAATATGGTAAAAATCTTATTGGTTCTTTTTATCAACCACGATGTGTTATTGCTGATACATGTGTTCTTGATACCCTTCCCGCACGTGAATTTCGCGCAGGTTATGCAGAAATGGTCAAATATGGTCTCATTAATCAACCTGATTTTTTTGAATGGCTTGAAAAAAATGGAAAAGACGTTTTTTCTAATGGTCCTATACGCACACAAGCCATTATGCGTTCATGTCAATTCAAGGCCGATATTGTAGCACGTGATGAATATGAAACCGGAGAACGTGCACTCTTAAATCTTGGTCATACATTTGGACATATGCTTGAAACAGCCACCGCCTATGATTCAAAACGTTTAATCCACGGTGAAGCTGTAGCAATTGGGATGATTTTAGCCCATCAATTTTCCGCACAATTAAATTTAATAGATCCCATACTCACACAGCGTATAAAAGCACACTTTAAATCCATAGGATTACCCACAAAGCTACAAGACATCCCCGGCCAACTGCCAGATGCAGCAACCTTAATGTCTCTCATTTTCCAGGATAAAAAAGTTTCACAAAACAATCTGATTTTCATCTTAACACGTGGACTTGGCCAATCATTTATTGCAAAAAATGTTTCACCAGACGCAGTTTTGTCGTTTCTGAAACAAAAATTAGCGAAAATTCGTTAATTCATATTGAATATAATTGATTCGTTTTTATACTTCTATTAAAGAAAACAAATATGATGATGTCTGCGTAGCTCAGTAGGATAGAGCACAGGATTCCTAAAGAAATTGGGCGCCTTAAGAAGAAATTCTTAGAGTGGATCTGCTCAAATTCGGGGAAAGCTTCATAGGAAACTATATGCCAATCCCGAGCCAAGCCTCTCTTATGGAAAAAGAGGAAGGTGTAGAGACTGAATGGGCAGCACCTAAAGAGCAAAATGCTTTACGGTGAAGAGACAGTCCAGACCACAAACAGCTTATAAAGCTGGCGGTGAAAATCGAAGTGGTATGAATCCTGGGGTCGCAGGTTCGAATCCTGCCGTGGACACCATCATATCAGTCCAGTTATTCTTCTGCACAATACAGGGAAGCATTATGAAAAAACCTTTATATATCTTAAGACTTTTGATTACTTTAAGTCTATCATTCTTTAGTTTAGGCAATGCCTTGGCTGCTTCTTTAATTATTGAGGTTCCAGATAATCCAGAGCCAACAACAGAAACTGTTATTTATCAGTGTGATACAGGAATAAATAAAGAACGCGTTGAAGCAACTTATCACAATGCTGATAATATTTCATTGGTTGATTTCAAATGGAAAGGTGACCGTATTATCGCAGCCAATGTCATCGCTGCTTCTGGAGCAAAATATGTGGGGGAACAGTATATCTGGTGGGAGAAGAATAAAGAAGTCATGCTCTATGATCTCATTAACGATCCAGAAGAGAAAAAACCTATCCTTTGTAAGGATGAAACAACATTATTATTTTAAAGAACGCAAGGAAGCATTATGCAAAAAAACTCTTGTACTGTAAAATTTTTCACCACTTTAAGCTTATTTCTCTTTGGTTCACTCAATGCTTTTGCAAGTTCTTTAATCATTGAGGTACCAGACGATCCAGAGCCAACCACAGAAATTGTTAACTATCAATGCGAAAAAGGTTCAAATAAAGAATCTGTTCAAGTGACTTATCACAATGCTAGCAACATTTCGCTTGCTGATTTCAAGTGGAAAGGGAAGCATATTATCGCTTCCCGCAGCATAAGTGCTTCTGGAGTAAAATATGTGGGAGGACCATATATTTGGTGGGTGAAAGAGAATGAAGCTACATTTTCTGACCTTATCGATGATCCAGAAGAGAAAAATCTCATCTCCTGTGTAGAAGAACAAGGAAAAGAATAACAACAACACAAATATCAAAAATTGTGCTGGCTCTTATCAGGTGATATTTCTTCCGATGTAGGTGATTGTTCTTTCACTTGGTGTGATAAAAGAGCCAGCGGCTTTTCTCCTAATTTGTTTTCTGAATGATATCGATAAGCTGCCGCCTGTGACACCAACATAGAAGAGACGGGTATTGTCACAAATAAAAAGAGCATCAATAACACTTCATGAAAAACAAAATGATGATCTACAAACACTGAGTAAAGAAACGAAGCCACAAGAATACTTCCCGCTCCCCAACTTGTACTCAAAGAGAGCATATGTAAACGTTTATAAAAGCTAGAAAGACGCACTAATCCTATTGTTCCAATCAATGTAAGACCAGATCCTAATATTAAAAAAACTGTGACAGCAATAGCAACGACAAGTGATATATCATCTTTCATTCAATAATTTCCCCTCTCATCAAAAACTTCGCCAAAGCAATACTTGATACAGGACCCAAAAGCCCGATAATGAGAGCTGCGGTAAAATAGATTGTTGTTCCTGAACGAAGATCAAATGTCAGAAACAAAAGAATAGTGGTTATATAAAGAGTGTCCAATCCCACAATTCTATCTTGTGCCCGTGGGCCACGAATCAAACAAAAAAGTGCAAGCAGCATTGCCAAACTTAAAAAAAACTGCGAAAGAAAAATTCCCCAATAAAGAATCACCATACTCATGAGAAAATCTCCAAAAGTAATTGTTCATAGCGTTGTTTGATCAACTTTTGATAATTATATTCATTTTTAAAATTTAAAACATGAAGCAAAAGTTCATTATTTTTTCTATTGTAAGCAATCCAAACAGTTCCTGGAGTAACAGAAAGAATACATGCTAAAACAGCCAAAGCAGTACGATTTTTAAGCAAAAGAGGTACTACAATAAAACCAGACTGCTGCCTTTGTGCTTTTTTAGTTAAAATAAAGCAAGCTACAGAAAGATTTGAAGTTATAGAATCGATAAATACGCGAAAAATCAGACAAAAAACCGCACGCCAACTTTTAATAGTAATTTTTTCCGGTTCAAGAAACCGCATGACCCAACCACTAAATAAGGCAATTATAATTCCTAAAAGCAATTGACCGAAACTAAAACCATTTAAGGTTAACCACATAAAGACAATTGCCATGCTGAAAAAAGGAAAAGGACAAAAAGAGCTCATCGATTAATCTCCCTATTTTTGAGAGAAGAATCATCTAAAATGCTTCCAATATAATTTTGAGGATTATACAAAGTTTTAGCTGTTTCAGACATATAATGGCTAACAGAACCGGCTATAATCGTTATAAGAAAACACAAAGCAAGAAGCACAGCAATAGGTGCAAATTCAATCACTTGTACACGTGGAACCCTCCCTTCAAGAGAAACCCAAAAAGTGCGAATTCCTGTTCGTGTAAGAGAAATCAAAGCAGCAAAACCAGCAAGAGTGACAAAAATCACAAAAAGCCAATCCTGATAATCCAGTAGAGAAGTAGAAAAGTTTTCTTTACTATGATTTAAAACTGCCATGAACATCATAAATTTAGCGACAAAACCAGAAAAAGGCGGTAAACCAATAATTAAAAGAGCACACAGACCAAAACAAGCCCCAAGCAGCGCTAGGGTTACCGGCAAATAAGTTCCTACTTCCTCCTCTTCTTCTTCTTCATCATCACCATATACTTCCATTGTAACAGTCAAAACATTGGCCGCTACATCTTGACAACGTTCCACCAACTCTACAAGAAGAAAAAAAGCCCCCAGTGTTAAAGTTGAAGAAACAATATAAAAAAGTGCAGCTGCAATTAGTTTTACATTAGCTATCCCAATTGCTGTCAACAATGTACCTGCAGAAACCAGTACACTATAAGCAGCCAACCGTACCAAAACTTGGCTCGCCAAAACACCAATAAAACCAAAAGCTATAGTAGCAAGGCCACCATAAAATAAAATCATATGACCAAAATGGCTAAAGTATCCGCTTTCAGGGCCAAACCATAACAATGTTAAACGTAAAATAATGTAAATACCTACCTTACTTAAAAGCGCAAAAGATGCTGCAACAGGTGCTACTGCTGCACTATAAGTCGGCATCAACCAAAAATTAAGCGGCCACATACCTGCTTTGAGTAAGAAAGCAAGACCCAAAATCGCCACACCAATTTCAAATAAAAGAATATCTGATGGGAGTATATATTTTATTTTTACAGCTAAATCGGCCATATTAAGAGTACCAACAACACCATAAATAAGCGCCGTACCTACTAAAAAGAATAACGAAGCCACAAGATTAACGACGACATAATGCAACCCAGCACGCACGCGTAGCTGACCAGAACCATGCAAAGCAAGTCCGTAAGAAGCCGTTAACATTACTTCAAAAAACACAAATAAATTGAACAAATCCCCTGTCAAAAAAGCGCCATTTATTCCAACCATGAAAAATTGCATCAATGACTGAAAGTGAGGGCCAACTTTATACCAATGTGCTTGCGCAAAAACCAAAGCAGCAGTTATCAATAAACTGGAAAGTAATAGCATCATAGCGCTTAAGCGATCAAGGACCAAAACGATTCCGAAAGGAGATGGCCAATTGCCTAGCCGATAAATCTCTGAAGCAGGTGCAACTTCAAGAACCCGTATTATCAACAAAATAGCAATAACTACCAATGATACTGCTGAAAAAAGGCTTATAAACGATTTAAGTTTTGCACGCCGTTCATCATAAAAAAGTAGGAGAGCTCCAATAACAAGCGGTAACAGAATAGGCAAAATAAGAAGATGCTGTACGCAAGCTTCCATCACTGCACCTCACGTCCATCCACATGATCTGAACCTGTTAAGCCGCGTGAAACCAGCAAGATAACCAAAAAAAGAGCTGTCGTTGCAAAACCAATTACAATTGCGGTCAAAACCAAAGCTTGTGGAAGGGGATCAACATAATTTTCTGGATTAATCACTGTAGTAGGATCAACAATTGGTGCAGCATTACTACGCGGTCTACTCATTGCAAAGATAAAAAGATTAACACCATAAGAAATCAAAGACAAACCAAGAATAACTTGAAACGTTCTCGGACGTAAAAGTAACCAAATTCCTGATCCAACAAGAACACCAATACCCAAAGAAAGAACTATTTCCATTCATTTTCCTTCTCTTTCAAAACAGATTTTTTACCGATTCGGTAACTACGAATTGACTGATGTGCAAGTGCAATTAAAATGAGAACCGTGGCTCCCAAAACAAGAGAAAATACACCAAAATCAAATAAAAAAGCAGATGCTAGGGGAACTTTTCCAATCAATGGAAGATGTATATACTGAAAAAAAGAGGTTAAAAAAGGATAGCCTACAAGCCAAGCTCCCCCTCCAGTTGCAACAGACAATAATAAACCAAACCCCATCCAGCGTAAAGGTAAAACCCTCAAATGGCTTTCCACCCAACGAATATCACGGGCAAGATATTGCAAAATAAAACCTATAGCTAACGTTACACCACCTACAAATCCACCACCTGGAAGATCATGTCCCCGCATAAATAAATAAACAGAAAAAGCAATAATAATGGGGAAGAGCCAGCCCATAATAACAGCAGGTACAGTGAGATAATTCAATATTGTATCCCCCACATTCCGATCAGGCTGCGCCATATCAAAAGCTGCTTGTACACGTTGTTGAAAAGGTGCATCCATACTTTCAGGAGCAGGGCGAAATCGGCGTAAAAGAGCAAATACAGTAAGTGAAACAACACCTAAAACGACGATTTCTCCCATGGTATCAAACCCACGAAAATCAACCAATAACACATTCACAACATTACGACCACCAGCACGCGGATAAGCATTCTTTAGAAAAAAATCGGAAACCGTCGTACCTTGAGGACGTGTCATTACGACAAAAGAAAGCCATGCCACCCCAGCGCCTCCCACACATGCTATAATGAAATCACGAAAACGACGCAAACGAACACAAAACTGAACAGACGCTGGAACAGGATAATATAAACGCTTAGGCAACCACCGCAAACCAAGCAATAATAAAACAACTGTAACCACTTCAACAACCAACTGTGTTATTGCCAAATCAGGCGCAGAAAGCCATAAAAAGGTTGCACATGTCATCAAGCCGGCCCCTCCCAGCAACATGAGCGATGCAAGACGATGAAACTTTGCTTGCCACGCAACCAAAAGGGCACATAATCCACCAACCAACCAAAGAACAAGGAAAGGAAGATCAAGTGGAAAAAGCGGTAACGATCCCGCTGAAATAAAACCATCACGCCAAAGCAAAAGACCAACAAAAGCAAAGCATAGTAAAAAAATCCAGTGCAACTGCACTTGCAAGCGACGTGTTGAAAAAACAGTCTCCACAGCCCGAGCCCATTTCCAACAAATAACCACGAGAATACGTTCAAAGATACGTGGTCCTCTTAAATGACGAAAAAAAGGAGCTCCATCATCACAAGATAAAAAATAACGATACCCAACTGCATAAAGCAATACGCCACCTGATAAAGCTATAAAACTCATCATTAATGGCGTATTAAACCCGTGCCAAACAGCTAAGCTATAAGAGATCGTCATAGTCCCTAAAACAGAAACAACAGCATTATCTAAAATAGGTCCTATTGTTAAATTAGGAAAGATGCCAACTGCTAAACAAATGAAAACCAAAAGCTCCATGGGTAAACGCATAAAATGGGGTGGTTCATGAGGAACTTTGGGTAAATCGACAGGTTTTTTTCCTAAAAAAACACCATGAATAAAACGTATAGAATAAGTCACACTAAATAAGCTCGCCAAAGTTGCGATATAAGGAGCAATCCAATCGAGCCATGATTCCATATGCTTTTCAACGGCTTCAGCAAAAAACATCTCCTTTGAGATAAAACCATTCAGCAAAGGTACTCCAGCCATTGCAGCACTTGCCACCAAAGCGAGAGTCGCTGTAATAGGCATCGCGCTATAAAGTCCTGTCAATTTACGCATATCACGTGTTCCCGTTTCGTGATCAATAATGCCAGCTGCCATAAACAAAGAAGCCTTAAAAGTAGCATGATTTGCCATATGAAAGATTGCCGCAACACATGCAAGTGGACTACTTAAACTTAAAAGCGTTGTAATCAATCCAAGGTGACTAATCGTTGAATAAGCAAGTAATCCTTTTAAGTCCTGCTGAAACATAGAAAAATAGGCTCCAAGCAGCAATGTTGCCAATCCTGAAAAGCCAACCAACCAAAACCAAGCTTCTGTTCCAGAAAGGACAGGCCATAAACGAACAAGCAAAAACAACCCTGCTTTTACCATTGTTGCCGAATGTAAATAAGACGACACAGGTGTAGGGGCAGCCATGGCATTTGGTAACCAAAAATGAAAAGGAAATTGAGCACTTTTTGTTAATCCTCCCAGTAAAATACAAATAAGAACAGTACAATAAAGAGGATTTGATCGAATCATATCGCCAGATTGCAATACCTTATCCAAATCAAAACTACCAACGATATACCCAATTAATAAAACCCCAATAAAAAGAGCAAAACCACCAAAACCTGTGACCGTTAAAGCCATACGCGCTCCTTCACGCGCACTTGCATTGTGGTACCAATAACCGATCAATAAAAAAGAAAAAAGGCTAGTAAGTTCCCAAAAAACAACCAAAAAGATAAGGTTACCTGATAAAACTATTCCTGTCATCGACCCCATAAAGGCTAGAAAAAAGGAAAAAAAACGTGGTACAGAATCCGCTGGATTCATATAATAACGTGAATAGACAACAACAAGCAGTCCAATTCCTGTAATGAGCAAGCAAAAAAGCCAAGACAAACCGTCCATACGCAGAATTAAATTGCTCCCCCATTCTGGAAGCCAAGAAATATCCAAACGCACGACATGATTTCCACGGATTGCAGGATAAAGCATTATTGTAAAAAGAAGACTAAAAAGTGCAATGACTCCAGCAAACCACGCTTCATTATTTTTTGCCGTCGAATGAAAAAAGCCAATAATAGCACTGCCACCAAAGGGAAGCAAAATAAGCAATATCAACATTGCTTCCCGTATTGTCATTCTTTAAGCTCCATCCTACCTTTAACATTTTGTCTTAAACAAAATGAAAATTTACATTATCATCACCCTATCTCGCACTTACGATAATAAGATTTAATAAAACTTAAAAGCATTTAAAATTTTCATAAAACAACCGTTACACGAAAAAACTGCTCACTAAAAATACCTCTTTATTCTAAGAACGATAACGTACATGACAAGAAGCAAAAAAGATCTTTCATAGCGCACATCTTACCCCTTAAAAAAGCGAGAAAGACATTGCTTACGAGGCCCATGAAAAGGCTGAAAACTATTATCATTTTTATTATAAGAACGATAACGCGCACGACAAGAAGCAATATGTTGTTTAAGCATCCATGGTTCTTTTTTTTCTAAAGAAGAAGTGAAAAGCGCCTTTTTTGTTCCGGCCACAACTTTTAATGGCATATTTTTTGTATTAATATGGGAAAGTGTAAAGAATGCCGCTTCAGGATACCACCAATTATCCTTATACTTATGATACCCGCGTCGATAATGACGGTATCCCTTGAAACCATTCAGTTCTTTACGCCCTGTAAAAATCAAAGGAACGGAATATTCTTGATTGGAATTTTGATGGACCATTTTGGCTTTAGCATCACTCTTATTTTGCATTAAATCAATAATATTTATTGTTATAATGAAACAACTTCCAATAAACATAAACACCAAAACATAATATAATTTTTTTTTCATACCCATAACGCGAATCTTAAAAACAACAAAACTCAATCACAGAAAGTCTTTCATTTGCGAAATAAAAATAGATTCTTCTTATAAGATTCTTTTTTCTTGAGACATTCTGTTACTCTTTGTACTAAACGTTAATCTGAAGAATAAGATCCTTCAAAAAAAGAATGAATAAACAATGATAAAAACCCCCTACTATCTTATAGATAAATCGAAGCTTATAAAAAATATGAAAACCATTGCTCGCTTACGTGAAATATCAGGAGCGAAAGTTTTGCTTGCTTTGAAATGTTTTTCCACATGGAGTGTTTTTGATGTCATGTCTGAATTTATGGATGGCACGACATCTTCATCTCTTTATGAATTACGTTTAGGAAAAGAAAAGTTTGGCAAAGAAACCCATGCCTATTCGGTTGCTTGGGCAGATCATGAAATTGATGAAGCCTGTGGTTATGCAGACAAAATTATTTTTAATTCTATCCAACAACTTAAACGTTTTTCTGGTGCAACAAAAACTCTTCAACGAGGACTAAGACTCAATCCAGGAATTAGTGCATCCAATTTTGATCTTGCCAATCCTTCTCGTTCTTTTAGTCGCTTAGGAGAAACCAATCAAAACGCTATAAAAGAAGTCTTACCACTTATCAATGGTTTAATGATTCACAACAATTGCGAAAACTCTGATTTTAATCTTTTCGACAAAATGCTTAGATACATGGAAGAAAAATTTGCAGAACTTTTCGCTGCTGTTGACTGGATTAGCCTTGGCGGTGGAATTCACTTTACGGATGAAAATTATCCTTTAGAAACTTTCGCAAAACGCTTAAAAAAATTTTCAAAAACTTACGGTGTCACCATTTTTCTAGAACCAGGAGAAGCGGCCATCACAAAAAGCAGCACGCTAGAAGTCAGTGTTCTTGATACATTATATAATGAAAAAAAACTCGCTATTGTTGATAGCTCCATTGAAGCACATATGCTTGATCTTCTCATTTATCGTGAAAATGCAAAATTAAAACCAAATCAAGGGCCATATGAAATTATGATATGCGGGAAATCCTGTCTTGCTGGTGATATTTTTGGAACATTTCAGTTTCCTGAACCTCTTAAAATAGGCGACAGACTATCTTTCCAAGATACTGCAGGTTATACAATGGTCAAAAAAAACTGGTTTAATGGTGTTGCAATGCCTGCCATTGTTATCAAAGAATTTGATGGTACACTAACGCTTCAACGCCAATTTAACTATGATGATTATCAGACAAGCCTTTCATAAGAGAAAGACCATAAAAATATTATACAATAAACAGTATTAAAAAGGAGACGAACCTACAATGAAGAAAAATATTCTCATTATTGGTGCTGGAGGTGTTGCACAAGTCGTTGCACATAAATGTGCTCAAAACAACGATATTCTTGGTGAAATTCATATCGCTTCACGAACACTTAAAAAATGTGAAGCCATCATTGCTTCTATTAAAGAAAAAAACGCACTGAAAGAACAAGGAGTGTTTCAGAGCCACAAACTCGATGCAATGAATGTAGAAGAAACTATAAAACTCATCCAAAAAACCAAATGTGAAATTGTCATCAATGTTGGCTCAGCCTTTCTTAACATGTCTGTTCTTTCTGCTTGTATTAAAACAAAATGTGCTTACATTGATACTGCAATTCATGAAGACCCTTTAAAAATTTGTGAAACACCCCCTTGGTATGGCAATTATGAATGGCCTCGGCGTCAAGAATGTGAGCAAGCGGGCATCACTGCTATTTTAGGTGCGGGTTTTGATCCAGGTGTTGTGAATGCTTATGCAGCATTAGCACATGAACGTTATTTTGATAAAATCACCGATATTGATATCATTGATATCAATGCTGGCAACCATGGGCATTGGTTTGCTACAAACTTTGATCCAGAAATTAACTTTCGCGAATTTACGGGAAAAGTGTGGTCTTGGCAAAATAAAAAATGGGTTTCTAACCAAATGTTTGAAGTGAGTAATGAATGGGATCTTCCTGTTGTTGGAAAACAAAAAGCTTATATGTCAGGACATGATGAAATTCATTCATTATCTAAAAATCTCGATGTTGAAAATATCCGTTTTTGGATGGGATTTAGTGAACATTACATCACTGTTTTTACTGTTTTGAAAAATCTTGGACTCTTATCTGAACAACCTATTAAAACAGCAGAAGGTCAAGAAGTTGTCCCTTTAAAAGTTGTAAAAGCAGTCTTACCCGATCCAGTTTCCTTAGGACCAAAATATACAGGAAAAACCTGTATTGGAGATCTTATTAAAGGCGAAAAAGATGGAAAACCAAGAGAAATTTTTATCTATAATATAGCCGATCACAAGCAAGCTTTTAATGAAACTGGTGCGCAAGGCATTTCTTATACAGCTGGTGTACCAGCAGCAGCAGCAGCCCTCCTTATTGCGACTGGTGAATGGGATGTAAAAACCATGGTCAATGTAGAAGAATTACCAGCGCATCCCTTCCTCAAATATCTTGATCATATGGGACTTTCTACCTTTATAAGAGAACAACAAGAAGAAAAAAAATTACAGTTTTAAATTTATTCTTCGTAGATAAAACAGAATAAAGAAAACCGCCCTAAAAAGGGCGGTTTTTTAAAATACATAATGTATAAATTTGCAAAAAGTATTTTTTACGCTTTTTCGAAAAGCATTAAGGAGTGTTTAGCAACTTATCTAGATATGAAGCGGTTTAGCAAATGTAGCAAGGGCTGCTTCATGCACTGCTTCTGATAAGGTAGGGTGTGCGTGGCAACAGCGTCCTAGATCTTCGGATGATCCACCAAATTCCATTAAAACGGCAATTTCATGGATCATTTCGCCAGCACCAAATCCGAGAATGTGTCCACCTAGAACTCTATCTGTCTTTTTATCAGCGAGGATTTTAACAAACCCATCACTTTTTTGCATTGCCCGTGCACGACCATTTGCCATGAAAGGAAATTTCCCAACATTATATTCAATACCGGCGGCTTTAAGTTCTTCTTCTGTTTTTCCTACGCTTGCAATTTCTGGCTGCGTATAAACAACACTAGGAATAACATCAAAATTAACATGTCCCCTTTGACCTGCTAAAATTTCTGCCACAGCAATGCCTTCTTCCTCTGCTTTATGCGCGAGCATAGGACCTTTGACGACGTCACCGATTGCATAAATTCCAGGAACATTTGTTTGCCAATGTTCATCAATTGCAACAAAACCGCGTTCATCTAACTGAATACCAGCCTCTTCCAAGCCAAGCCCTTTAGTATATGGAGAGCGTCCCGTAGCAATAAGTACAACATCTGCCTCTAAAGTTTCCGATTCCCCACCTTTAACTGCTTCGAAAGTAACTTTAGCAGTTGAAGCGGATCGCGTAATCGCTGTTACTTTTGCACCCGTTTTATATTCAAGGCCTTGTTTTTCCATTAATTTTTGAAACTGCCGTGACACTTCACCATCCATTGCTCCTAAAGCTTTATTAAGATATTCAATAATGGTTACTTTAGCACCCAAACGGCTCCAAACCGAACCAAGCTCTGAACCAATGACACCAGCACCAACAACGACCATACGCGTTGGTACTTTTTCAAGCGCAAGTGCTCCTGTAGAAGAGACAACCACCTTCTCATCAATTTCTACATTGACACCAGGGATTCCTGAACTTTCTGAACCTGTTGCAATAATAATATTTTTTGTTGTAATTGTCTGTTTATTATTATCTCTTGCTACAACTTCTATTTGACCCGCGCCTAAAATTTTTGCTGTTCCAAAAAAAGTATCAACTTTATTTTTTTTCATCAAAAAAGAAACACCACTGGTATTTGCTGTTACAACAGCTTTTTTATGCGCCATCATTTGCTCAAGATTAAGCTTAGATTTTGAAATGGAAATACCAAGAGTTTCAAAACCATGCTGCGTTTCTGCAAATACTTCTGAAGCATGCAATAACGCTTTAGAAGGAATACAACCAACATTAAGACATGTACCACCTAATGTTGTACGCTTTTCAACAATTGCTGTTTTAAGCCCCAATTGTGCCGCCTTAATCGCTGCAACATAACCACCTGGACCAGCTCCAATCACCACCACATCATAAGACATCCGTTTTTCCTTTCATCCTGCAAACTTTATTTTACAAGTCAAGAACAAGGCGTTCCGGATCTTCTAAACTTTCCTTAACACGTACAAGGAAAGTCACCGCTTCTTGTCCATCAACGATGCGATGATCATAAGAAAGTGCCAAATACATCATGGGGCGAATTACAACTTGTCCCTCCACAACCATTGCTCGTTCTTTAATCGCGTGCATTCCCAAGATACCAGACTGTGGTGCATTTAAGATCGGTGTTGACATTAACGATCCATAAACACCTCCATTGGTAATAGTGAAAGTTCCACCTTGCATATCAGAAACAGCTAATTTTCCATCACGCGCAAGGCGCCCTAAACGACCAATTTCTTTTTCAATCTCTGCCAATGACATCTGATCTGCGTTACGAACCACAGGAACAACAAGACCTTTATCGGTTCCAACAGCAATTCCAGCATTAACATAGTTTTTGTAGACAATATCGGTTCCATCAATTTCTGCATTAACAGCAGGAATTTCTTTTAATGCATGACAAACAGCTTTGGTAAAAAATCCCATAAAGCCAAGCTTCACAGCATGTTTTTTTTCAAAAAGATCTTTATAACGCTTACGCAAATTCATTACTGCAGACATATCAACTTCATTAAATGTCGTTAACATTGCTGCTGTATTTTGTGCATCTTTAAGGCGACGTGCAATTGTCTGACGCAACTTTGTCATACGAACGCGTTCCTCACGTATTTCCTGAACAGGAGCAACAGAAGAACTAGATGCAGAAGTAGCAGGAGGAGATGTCTTTGTTCCTTGTTCCAAGGTACCAAGCACATCTTCTTTGAGAATTTGCCCACGTTTTCCAGAACCTACAACATCGTTTTTTGCAATATTACTTTCAGCCATCATTTTTGCTGCTGAAGGGGCGGGAGGCATCGTACTGACTGAAGCAGATTGCTTCGTTTCAGATGGAGATTTAGAAACAGGTGTAGCATCAGGAGAAAATGATTGCGTTACGCCAGCTGCTCCAGCTTCTAATACCCCTAAGAGAGCATTTACTTCAACTGTATCGCCTTCCTTAGCAGTAATTTCAGATAATTTCCCTGCAACAGGTGAAGGAACTTCAACCGTTACCTTATCAGTTTCTAATTCAACCAAAGGTTCATCCATAGCGACGGCTTCGCCAATTTTTTTAAACCATTTTCCAACCGTTGCTTCGGTAACCGATTCGCCCAAAGTAGGAACACGAATTTCAGTAGTCATAATCTTTTTCCATACATCAGAGTAGTCATAAATTAAGAACCTAATGCGTCTTCAAGAAACGCAGCAAGTTGTTCAAGATGTTTCACCATCAACCCAGAGGCTGGTGATGCACTTGCAGGACGCCCTGCATAACGCGCACGCGCATGTTGCGCATTAATATGCGTCAAAACCCATTCTAGATAAGGCTCAATAAATGACCAAGCCCCCATGTTTTTTGGCTCTTCTTGGCACCAAACAACTTCTGCCTGCAAAAAGCGCGATAACACATTCACCAAAACTTTTGCGGGGAAAGGATAAAGCTGTTCAATACGCAGCAAATAAATATCATCAATACCCCTCTTCTCACGTTCTTCATAAAGATCATAATAAACCTTACCGGTACAAAGAACAATACGGCGAATTTTATCATCTTTTTGTAATTTAATGACAGAATTTTTGAGGCACTCTGCATCATCAAGCAATAAACGGCTAAAATTCGTTTCCGGTCCCATTTCACTGAGAAAAGAAACAGCACGTTTATGACGCAACAGTGATTTTGGTGTCATCAAAATCAAAGGCTTACGGAAATCGCGTTTAATTTGCCGACGTAAAATATGAAAATAATTTGCCGGCGTTGTACAATTAGCAACCTGCATATTATCTTCCGCACAAAGTTGAAGAAAACGCTCTAAACGTGCTGAAGAATGTTCTGGGCCTTGCCCTTCAAAACCATGGGGCAACAAACACACAAGACCAGACATACGAAGCCACTTACGCTCTGCTGAAGAAATAAATTGGTCAAAAATGACTTGCGCCCCATTAGAGAAGTCCCCAAATTGTGCTTCCCAGAGCGTCAATCCGTGCGGTTCAGCAAGAGAATATCCATATTCAAAACCAAGAACAGCCTCTTCAGAAAGCATCGAATTAACAACTTCATAAAGCGCTTGTCCTTTTTGTAAATGATTTAAAGGAATGTAACGCGCTTCATTTTCCTGGTCATAAAGAACCGAATGACGTTGTGAGAAAGTTCCCCGCTCAACATCCTCACCAGAAAGACGAACTGGTGCCCCTTCTAAACACAGCGAACCAAAAGCTAAAGCTTCAGCAGTTGCCCAATCAACACCCTCACCTGTATCAAAAATTTTAGCACGATTATTTAAAAAACGCTGAATGGTTTTATGAATATGAAAATTTTCTGGAATTTCTATAAGTTTTTGACCAATTTTCTTTAAAGTGTCTAACGCAACACCTGTTGTTCTGGAGTGCTGTTCATCAGCATTACTAAAAGACTTAAGCCCTGTCCAGCTCCCATCAAGCCAATCTGCTTTATTAGGTTTATAAGAAGTACTTGCTTCAAGTTCAGTCTCAAGCTTATCGCGCCAGATCTTTTTTTGTTGCTCAATCTCTTCTGAAGCAATTACTCCTTCTGCTACCAATTGATCGCCATAAAGCTGAAGAGTGCTTTTATGATTACGGATTGCCTTATACATAAGCGGTTGAGTAAAGGATGGTTCATCGCCTTCATTATGTCCATAACGACGATAACAAAACATATCAATGACGACTGGTTTATGAAAAATCTGACGAAACTCTGTTGCTATTTTTGCAACAAAGACAACAGCTTCCGGATCATCACCATTCACATGAAAAATTGGTGCTTCAATCATTTTCGCCACATCAGAGGGATAAGGTGAAGAACGCAAAAAGCGCGGATCTGTTGTAAAACCAATCTGATTATTAATGATCACATGAAGTGAGCCAGCAACGTTATAACCTTTAAGACCGGAAAGACCAAAAGTTTCTTGAATTACCCCTTGTCCTGCAAAAGCAGCATCGCCGTGAATAAGTAATGGCATAACCTTTGAACGTTCACTTAATGGAAGTTCATCAGTGTATGTAGGACCCAAAAGTTGATCTTGCTTAGCACGCACTTTACCAACAACAACCGGATCAACAATCTCGAGATGAGACGGATTAGCTAAGAGTGATAAATGAACTTTTCTGCCTTCAAACTCAAGATCGGCTGAAGTTCCCAAATGATACTTAACATCACCGGACCCTTCTACATCATCAGGCTTATAAGAGCCTCCTTTAAATTCATGAAAAATGGCCCGATGTGGTTTTGCGAGAACTTGCGAAAGAACATTTAAACGACCACGATGCGCCATCCCTAAAACAATTTCCTGCACCCCCAAAGCACTACTGCTTTTAATAATCTGTTCAAGAGCGGGAATGAGTGCCTCACCACCATCAAGTCCAAAACGTTTTGTTCCTTTATATTTTGTATCTAAAAACTGTTCAAAGCCTTCTGCTTCAATGAGTTTATTAAGGATTGCTTTTTTGTCTTTCTGTGTGAAAGCAACGCGTTGATCTGGTTTCTCAATACGCTCTTGAAGCCATGCTTTTTGAGCAGGATCAGAAATATGCATATATTCTATACCAATCGTTGAACAATAAGTACGATTGAGAATATCAAGCATTTGCGGAATAGTTGCATATTCTAGCCCTAAAACATGATCAATAAAAATTGGACGCTCATAATCAGCAGGGGTAAATCCATAAGCTTCTGGAGAAAGTTCCTTATAGTCATCAAGTTTTTCCGCCAAGCGAAGAGGATCAAGCTTTGCACGAAGATGCCCCCGTGTGCGAAAAGCACGTATCATTTTCAAGGACTGAACAGAATCGCGTGTTGCTTGAATAATATCTTGTTCACTAGAAACTTTTCCTTTTTGAACAGAAGCAGTTGCTGCTTTTTCCTTTAATTTATCACCAAAATATTTTTCAAGGGCAGACCAATCACCATCAAGAGCAGAGACCAATTCTCCGTTTGCCTTTAGCGGCCAATGATCACGTTGCCATGTTGCTCCTTGAGCATTTTTGAGAACATCTTCCTTCTTATCCTGAAGATTTCCAAAAAAAGCACGCCACTGTGAATCAACACTTGTGGGATCTTTTTCATATTCAGCATAAAGTTGATCTATATAATCCGCATTTCCACCATATAAAAATGATGTCTGTGCAAAAAGACTATTTATATCATCCTGCCTTGCCATATGTCTTTCCGGAAAATTTATTCCGTCTCCTTATATTTTTTGGACCTTTTAACGCTTACCAAGCAAATGAGGATCAGAAAATTCAAAAAAAGCTGTATTTTCTATTTCTAATACTTCATCTACATCAGCATAAACTCTTTTTTAGATGCAGTTTCCTTTTACCCCTTTAAAACTTCCATCAAAGTCTTACCTATCTGTGATGGTGAAGGAGAGACTCGTATTCCAGCAGCTTCCATTGCTGCAATTTTATCTTCTGCTCCACCTTTACCACCAGAAATAACAGCACCAGCGTGTCCCATTGTACGCCCTGGAGGTGCTGTACGACCAGCAATAAAACCAACAACCGGCTTTTTACGACCTTTTTTCGCTTCATCTTGAAGAAACTGTGCTGCATCTTCTTCAGCAGACCCACCAATTTCACCAATCATAACGATAGACTCTGTTGCATCATCAGCTAAAAACATTTCCAACACATCAATAAATTCAGTCCCTTTAACAGGATCTCCCCCAATACCAATAGCTGTTGTCTGTCCAAGACCTTCATGACTCGTTTGAAAAACTGCTTCATACGTCAAAGTTCCCGACCGTGAAACGACCCCAACAGAACCTTTTCTAAAAATGGATCCCGGCATAATACCAATTTTGCATTCATCGGGTGTAAGAATACCAGGGCAATTAGGACCAATGAGACGTGATTTTGATTTTTCCAATTTTGCCTTTACTTTCACCATATCCATAACAGGAATGCCTTCTGTAATACAGATAATTAAACGGATTTCAGCATCAATAGCTTCTATAATCGCGTCAGCTGCTCCTGCAGGCGGAACATAAATAACAGAAGCATCTGCTCCTGTTTTTTCTTTTCCTTCTAACACATTGGAAAAAATAGGAAGTTTTTCACCTTTTGAACCTTCCCATGTTTCGCCACCTTTTTTAGGATGAACACCACCAACCATTTGTGTACCATGATATGCAAGTGCTTGTTCTGTATGAAACGTTCCTGTTTTCCCTGTAAGCCCCTGAACCAGAACTTTTGTATCTTTATTCACAAGAATCGACATAAACTTAAGCTCCCTTCACAGCTGTAACGATTTTTTGAGCAGCATCATCTAAATCATCGGCAGGAATAACGTTCAAACCACTCTCACTAATAATTGCTTTACCCTTCTCAACATTTGTACCTTCAAGACGAACAACCAAAGGAACCTTTAAACCAACTTCTCTAACAGCAGCAACAACACCTTCGGCAATAACGTCACAACGCATAATGCCACCAAAAATATTAACCAAAATCCCTTTCACATTGGGATCAGCAGTAATAATTTTAAAAGCAGCTGTAACTTTTTCTTTTGAAGCACCTCCACCAACATCCAAAAAATTTGCTGGTTCAGCTCCATAAAGCTTAATAATATCCATTGTTGCCATAGCAAGACCAGCACCATTAACCATACAACCAATGGTACCTTCAAGAGCAACATAAGCAAGATCATGCTTTGAGGCTTCTATTTCTTTTGGATCTTCTTCTGAAGTATCCCGTAATTCTAAAATATCTGGATGACGAAACAACGCATTATTATCAAAAGAAACTTTTGCATCAAGAACACGCAAATGCCCATCTTTCATGACAATAAGCGGATTAACTTCGAGAAGACTCATATCTTTTTCACAAAATGCCTTATAAAGAATAGGAAAAAGGGTTTCACCATCTTTGCGTGCATTATCGCGCAATTCCAATGCGTCACAAAGCTTTGTACAATCAGCAGAGGTAACACCGTTTATAGCATCAATAGGCAAAGTGAATATTTTCTCTGGTGTCTCTTCAGCAACCGTTTCAATATCCATCCCACCCTCTGTTGAAACAACAAAAGCAACCTGACCAACGCTACGATCAACTAGAAGTGAAAGATAAAGCTCACGCGCAATATCAGCACCATCTTCAATATAAAGGCGATTGACTTGTTTACCCTCTGGGCCAGTTTGTTTGGTTACCAACGTTTTACCAAGCATTTCTTTGACATTTGCAACAACTTCTTCAACAGATTTTGCAAGCCGAACACCACCTTTTGAATCAGGTCCTAATTCTTTAAATTTACCTTTACCACGACCACCAGCATGTATCTGACTTTTAACCACATAAAGCGGCCCCGGCAGTTTTTGTGCCCATTTTTCAGCTTGCTCTACAGAATAAACAGCAACACCATTTGCAACGGGTGCTCCATATTCATGAAGCAGACGCTTAGCCTGATACTCATGGATATTCATGCTTTTGTCCTTTTCTTTTACGGATTACTATTAATCCTTAAGTTTTTATACTATTTTAATGAACATTGCCCAATTTATTTGAGCTCAGGAACAAGTGCGACACAAGCCTCACACAGTTTTTGTACCGCATTCACTGATTTCTCAAAAGCGCTTCTTTCTTCTTTATCAAAATCAATTTCAATAATCCGTTCAACACCACCTGCACCAAGTACAACAGGAACACCAACATAGGTCTCTTTAACACCATATTGACCAGAAAGATAAGCTGCAACAGGCAAAACACGCCTTTTATCCTTCAAATAAGCTTCAGCCATAGAAACAGCAGAAGCAGCAGGTGCATAAAAAGCAGAGCCTGTTTTTAAAAAACTAACAATTTCTGCACCACCATCACGGGTACGTTGGATAATTTGATCGATTCTTTCTTGTGTAGTCCACCCCATTTTAACAAGATCAGGCAAAGAAATACCACCAACCGTTGAATAACGCATCAAAGGCACCATTGAATCACCGTGTCCTCCTAAAACAAACGCAGATACATCTTTAACAGAGACCTTAAATTCTTCAGATAAAAAATAACGAAAACGTGCCGAATCAAGAACACCTGCCATACCAACCACTTTTTCTGGAGGAAGACCGGAAAATTTCTGCAATGCCCATACCATTGCATCAAGGGGATTGGTAATACAAATAACAAATGCTGAAGACGCGTATTTTTTAATCCCTGCACCAACTTGTTGCATGACTTTTAGATTAATACCTAAAAGATCATCACGACTCATCCCGGGTTTGCGTGCAACACCGGCTGTTACGATAACAACATCAGCCCCTTCAATCTCTTCATAAGCATTAGCGCCTTTTAATTTGATATCAAAACCATCGACAGGAGAAGACTCAGCAATATCAAGAGCTTTCCCATGCGGGACACCTTCTGCAATATCAAATAAAACAACATCAGCAAGTTCTTTAAGGCCTATAATATGTGCTAACGTTCCACCAATCATACCCGAACCAATGAGAGCTATTTTCTTTCGTGCCATTTTATTTTCCTCATTTTAAATAACTTCAGTGCACTCTTAAATTGGTGCCAATATACTGAATGCTTTCTTTGATTTTAGCCATACTTTAAACAATATTATAAGAAGGAGAAAGGTATAAAAGTCTTCAAATTTTTCTCTTCATAGAAACAACAATCCTCTATAAAAACAACTCTTAGAAAATTACTATGGTGTATCGATAAAGTGAATTTCAAAAAAATACAACAGAATTATTACCCTTCTTTTAAATTCAAAGGGTTATTATTTTTATAATTTAAGAGTAAAGTAATAATCAGCTTTTGTCCTTCATAAGAAAATGCTCTTCCCAACATTTTAAATAATCTTGGCTTTGCATTTCAAAAAGACGTGATTGTGTTCTTTGAAACTCAAATGTTTCCGGTGTTTGCGCATGCCCCTGATATAAATTTTCAAGTTTTTCTGCTGCTGATAGAAACAATCTTATGTGACGCTCATAAAGAATATCAATAAACAAAATAAACCGTTTTGTTTCATTGCGGCATGTATCATCCATTACCGGTATATTATCAACAAAAATTGTATGATAGCGTTCTCCCAATGCTAAATATTCAGCTGCTGCTAAAGGTTTTGAACACAAATCTTGATAATTAAAGCGCGCACAACCTGCTCCAACACGTGGAACAGAGATAAGGCGTCCTCTTAGAGAAATTTCATCAGACATTTCTTTTTGTCCTTTTAGAACCAATGCCCATGCCCGATCCATATGTTCATTTGCTTTTACCCCTAAGGGTGTTACATAAACTTGTTGTAAATTTGATTTTTCAAGGCGATAATCTGTTTTTGCATCAAGATTAACCACACGAACATGTGCTTTCAAAACTTGAATAAAAGGCAAAAAGAGCTCACGATTTAAACCTTTATAGTAAAGATTATCTGGAGCGACATTTGAAGTTGCAATAAAAAAAACCCCTCGTTCAAACAAAGCAGAAACAAGGCGACCAAGGACCATAGCATCAGCGATATCTGTTACACTAAATTCATCAAAACAAAGAACCTTTGCTTCTTGTGCAAGATCTTCTGCAACTGCTAAAATAGGATTATTTTGTTTGGATTCTTCATGCGTAGAAGCTTGACGATAAACATTAATACGATCATGCACATCGGCCATAAAATCATTAAAATGCGCACGCTTTTTACGCTCTTGTGGCAAACAAGAAAAAAACAAATCCATAAGCATGGTTTTGCCTCTTCCCACTTCACCATAAATATATAATCCTTGAAAGGAGCTATCCACGCCATTTTGTTTTACAACAGCGGTTTGTTTTTTTTTCTTTAAAAACTTCCAAAATGCCCAAGGCTTAGAAACATTCTGTTGGGCAATTTCTTGTAATAAATGATCAAAATGTTCTGTTAAAGCTAACTGAGCTGGATCAAAACTGATTTTTCCTTTAGCGACCAGCTCCTTATAGCACCTTGAAACAAAAAGCATTCAAACAACCTTTTTTTTAAAACCATTGGCAATGGAAAAAGAGAAGTATTCTTCAAAGACTACCCCTTTTTTATAAACGGCTAAAAGCGATTTAACGTCTTAAAACAACTGGAAGATCATTAAGTGTACGCCCTTCAAAATGATCAATATTGGAAGAATAAAGGGCAGCGATAACACGTCCTGAGTTATCATAAAAATATAATCTTTTTCCTTTAATGGCCCACGAATTTATCCGAGAAATAATTCCTGGACAATGTAAAGGACCAGCACGATACCCTTGACCAAATTTTGTTTGTGGCGTTGCAATTCGGCAAACTTTACCATTCACAGACAGGTTCCATACTCCTGCAATACTTGCAGGAAACAAATTAACAGCATCACTTGGCACTTCAAGACCAGCTATTTTTTCATCACCACGAGGATCTCTTTTTTCATATCTAGGAGCCTCTGCTACTTCAGATTCTTGAGCGACTGATAGAACAGACATTGTTTCAGGTTCTGAGAGTTGCTGAAGTGGATAAATAACTTCTACAGCATTATCATTATTATCCTCAAACCGTGATGTTGAACAACCAGCTAAAGCTGTTATAGCGGATATTACAACGAAAAATGAAATTTTTGAAAATGTCATATCTAAACTCTTTCTCATGACAATAAAGAAGCTCATTTTTAAAAATGAATGAATATTTATTATATAAGCATTTTACAAAGATAAATTAATAAATTAAAAAGAACAGTATAAAATTTGGCTCTTTTAAAAGAATATAATTTTGACTCTCCGTTTTATATTCATTCAACACTAGAAATTTATAAGATTTTCAGTCATATTTATTATAAGTAGCATTAGAATTAGAGAAATTTCATGAAAACGCCATTTAGCAAAATGGACGGTCTTGGAAATCAAATCATTGTTGCAGATATGCGTGAAAGTGCCCACACGATCACACAAGAAGCAATCCTTTCCTTGGCAGCAGATCCTCAAACACATTTTGATCAGATTATGGCTATTCACGCACCAACCCAAAATAAAGCTGACTTTCGCATTGAAATATGGAATGCCGATGGTTCAATGGCTAAAGCTTGCGGTAATGGTACCCGCTGTGTCATCGCATGGCTCACAGATCATAATTTAGGTAAAAGCTTTCGATTAGAAACACCTGCTGGAATAATTGAAGGAAAATGCCAAAGCGATGGCCTTGTCTCTGTTGATATGGGATGCCCCAATTTCAATGCAAAAAAGATGCCTGTTTCACGTGAAATCATTGATACCAATCATGTAGAAATAACTGCTGGTCCCTTAAAAGATGCCTGCCTTGTGTCCGTTGGCAATCTCCACGCTATTTTTTTTATTGAAGATGATATTCAGCAAATTCCACTAGAAAAATATGGACCAAAACTTGAACATGATCCTCTTTTTCCAGAACGATGCAATATTTCTATTGCTTATGTTGTGTCACAAAAAAGCCTAAATTTACGAACATGGGAAAGAGGAGCTGGATTAACGCAAGCATGCGGTAGTGCTGCTTGTGCAAGTGCAGTAGCTGCATATCGACGTGGTCTCACTAAACGCCATATTGATGTAACTTTACCAGGAGGAAAACTGAATATTTTTTATCGAGAAGATGATCATATTGTCATGACAGGACCAATCAAATATGACTTTAGTGGTTTTTTAAATCCTCTAACAGGATGCTATAAAAAGGATCACTCTTGATGGCGATAGAAGTTGTAACATTTGGCTGTCGATTAAATAGCTACGAATCAGAAATTATACGCAAAGAAAGTACTTCTTCAGGATTAGACCAACTTAAAGATGGTGCTATCATTTTTAATACCTGTGCTGTTACTGCTGAAGCCGTAAGACAAGCAAAACAAGCTATCCGCAAAGCAAGACGTAAGAATCCAAATGCCCGCATTATTGTAACAGGATGTGCTGCACAAACAGAAGCGCAAAATTTTGCTTCAATGACAGAAGTAGACCTTGTTTTAGGCAATGAAGAAAAACTCCATGCACATTCTTATCGTCAACTTCCTGATTTTGGTATCAATCATTCTGAAAAATTGCGTATCAATGATATAATGGAAGTGCAAAAAATTGCCCCGCACATGGTAAGTGCAATGGAAGAACGTACACGCGCTTTTGTACAGGTACAAAATGGATGTGATCATCGTTGTACATTTTGCATTATCCCTTATGGACGTGGACCATCACGTTCAGTCCCCATGGGAGCTGTCATTGAACAAATAAAACAATTAACAGGAGATGGTATTCAAGAAGTGGTTTTAACAGGCGTTGATCTCACAAGTTATGGTCATGACCTTCCTGGAAAAACTAATCTAGGAAAATTAACTTCTGCCATTTTGCATCACATTCCTGACTTGCCTCGATTACGCCTTTCATCAATCGATTCTATTGAAGCAGACGAAGAACTTATTGATCTTTTAGCCTATGAAAAAAGGATCATGCCACATTTGCATTTATCCTTGCAAGCGGGAGATAATATGATTCTCAAACGAATGAAACGGCGACATTTGCGTGAACATGCAATTCAATTTTGTCAAGAACTACGTTCTAAACGTCCTACAATGGTTTATGGTGCAGACTTAATTGCCGGTTTTCCTACTGAAACAGAAGAAATGTTTCAAAAGAGTTTGGCATTAATAAATGATTGCTCTTTAACCCATCTTCATATTTTTCCTTTTAGTCCAAGAGAAGGAACACCTGCCGCACGTATGCCACAAATCAACCGTAGAGTTGTTAAAATGCGCGCAGAAAAATTACGAAAAGCAGGTGAGGAGGCTTATCAGAAACATCTTGCTCATTTACAAAATAGCATGCAAACAATTCTTGTTGAAAAAAATGAAATAGGACGGACCGAAGATTATACTCTAGCGCAGATCAAAGGCGCAAAAGCTGGAACAATTGTTCAGGCTCTTATTGTTAGTCATGACAGTGATAAATTAATCGCTGTCCTTCCAAAATTGAATGCAGCTTGAGCAGGAAAACCCTTATGACAAAGTCTTTTATTAAAAAAATATTCTCTTTTAATAAGCAAAAAGAGCAGGAAATAGAACAAGATTCCACATCTTATAAAACAGAGAGAGAAGAAAATGAATATAAAAACGAAAAAAACTCTCTTTCTTCTATAGACACAGAAAAAGAAGAATATACCGAAAATAAAGATATTCTATCTGAAAAATATGATGAAAAAACACCACCCCTTACACCCTATTCTGGCAAAATAATCATTACAGATACAATTCATGAAAAAAAAGTTGAAGAACTTTTACCTATATCTTCTGTTGAACAAAAAAAGGCAGCATGGTTTGAGCGTCTAAAAAACGGATTAGCCCTTTCTTCACAGCGTTTAAGTGGATCAATTGGTGACCTCTTTGTTAAGAGAAAACTTAATGGAGAGACATTGCAAGAACTAGAAGATATCTTGATACAAGCTGATTTTGGTGTAGAAACAGCGACACATATTACCGGTGTGTTGTCTTCCAGTCGCTATGGAAAAGATCTTTCCTTAGATGACATTCATACTATTGTAGCAAATGAAATTACAAAAATATTAGAACCTGTTGCCATTCCATTAGAGCTTGACCTTAGTCACAAACCTCATGTTATTTTGCTGGTAGGTGTCAATGGAACTGGAAAAACAACCACTATTGGGAAACTTGCAGCAAAACTCACTGCAGGAGGACTCAAAGTAACACTCGCCGCTGGTGATACATTCCGCGCTGCTGCTATTGAACAATTACATATTTGGGGGGAACGTACAGGATCTCCTGTTATTTCAACTAAACTAGGTGCAGATGCTGCTAGTCTTGCGTTTGATGCATATGAAAAAGCAAAAAAAGCAAACAGTGATATTTTAATTATTGATACAGCTGGACGCTTACAAAATAAAACTGAATTGATGGATGAATTGGCAAAAATTATCCGTGTTTTAAAAAAACATACTCCCCAAGCACCTCATACAGTTCTTCAAACGCTTGATGCAACCACTGGGCAAAATGCACTGAGCCAAGTGAATATTTTTCGTGATATTGCTGGTGTTAATGGTTTGGTTATGACAAAGCTTGATGGTAGCGCACGGGGAGGAATTCTTGTTGCCATAGCAGAAAAATATAAATTACCTATTTACTTTATCGGTATAGGAGAAAATATTGAAGATCTTCAACCTTTTTCTGCTTCCGATTTTGCTGAAACTATTGCAGGAAAACACGCATGAAACAATTTTCATCTGAATCTCGTTCGCAAAATAATTACAATTCTTCACATAATGACCCTAATTCAAAAGATATTGATAAAAATAAAAAAGCACCTCTTTCACCAACACTTAAATTTTTCTTAGAAATGGGACCATTGGTCGCTTTTTTTCTTGCCAACTATAAGGGCGAATGGTTGATAAATAATATTGAGATTTTTAAAAATTTTGAAAAAACGCTTTTCCCAGCAACAGCTATTTTTATGGTAGCGATTATTATTTCTCTAATCCTATCATGGATCCTTGCACGAAATATTCCCATAATGCCTCTTATCTCGGGAATATTTGTTCTCGTTTTTGGCTCTTTAACGCTTTGGCTTCACAATGAGACCTTTATAAAAATGAAACCAACAATTATTAATAGCTTATTTGCTTTCATTCTTTTCGGTGGTCTATTTTTAAAAAAATCACTTTTACGTTATGTTCTCGATTCAACTTTAAAACTCGACGATATAGGATGGCAGAAGCTCACCTATCGCTGGGCATTTTTTTTCATTTTCCTCGCCCTCTTAAATGAAATTATCTGGCGTAATTTTAGTGATAATTTCTGGACAAGTTTTAAAGTATTTGGTGTTATGCCCATAACAATTCTTTTCATGATTATCCAAATGCCTCTTATTATGAAACATTCACAAGGACTTTTTACAGAAAAAAATAAATCTGATTCTTGAATACAACATATTAAGCATTACAAATGATACTGTTCATGGAGAAAAAATATGTTGATTGAACAGTTCATTTGTAGAGAAGATAATTTTGGCGTTCTCATTCATGATGAAAAAAGTGGTTATACAGCCGCAATTGATGCACCTGAAAGTGTAGCAATTCATGATGCCTTAAAACGCCGTAACTGGACGCTTCAAACTATTTTTGTAACACATCATCATCACGATCATGTGGAAGCGCTGGTAGAATTAAAGAAAATTTATAATGCCGTTGTTATCGGACCAGAAGCAGAAAAAGATAAAATTCCTTATCTCGATAGAACACTTCAACCTGATGAAAAATTTTTCTTTGCTACACATAGGCTTTTAGCTCTCTCAACACCTGGCCATACGCTAGGAGCATTATCTTATTATTTTCCTGAAAAAAATTTACTCTTTGCTGGAGACACTCTTTTTTCACTTGGTTGTGGACGTCTTTTTGAAGGAACAGCAGCACAAATGCTAAATTCTTTAAAAAAACTTCGTCAACTTCCTGATGAAACACTTCTTTATTGTGGACATGAATACACAAAAAATAATGCTCTTTTTGCACTAACGATTGATCCACATAATAAAAAACTTCAACAAAGAGTAGAAGACGTTTTTTTATTACGTGCAAAAAATGCCATGACATTACCAAGCACTTTAGAGCAAGAAAAAGCAACAAATCCCTTTCTTCGCTGGGATGATTATACAATTAAAAGAAACCTTGCAATGATAAATGCAACAGATGAAGAAGTCTTTACTGAAATTCGAAAAAGAAAGGATCTCTTTTAATCATGCTGAGATATATATTATGCTTTTTTCTCCTTTTTCCTTTTACATCATATGCTCAAGAAATAAGAGAAAAAGAAACAAATAATCATTTCTTTATTTCACCTCTTGTTGCAAGTTATTCCTTAACAGAAGACTTTCTTTTGAAATTAGAAAAAATTGGAAAAGAATGTGAAAATTCATCTCCAACACCAGAAACAACCGATATAAAAAATAATGTTATCATTGATGATACTAACATTGAAGAATATATCATATATATTTCGAACAAACCAAAATTTGTAAATATTTTAAGAGAAAATAGCCTCACACCTAAAGAATTTGTTATTGGTCTCTTAGCACTTCAAACAACATTAGTAATATTGACAAATGAAAACCCCTCTTTAAAAAAACAAAACATTATATCTTCAAGCAATCTTGAGTTTGGTAAGAAGCATATGTATAGAATAATTAAGGTTTTAAGACAATCTTGTTAAGAAAACTCTTTTTATTTTGAATAAGTTATTAATTTTGCAAACGCCGACAAATATCATCCAGTTGTTCTAATGATGAATAATGTATTTTTAAATCTCCTCCTTTTTTACCATGTCGAATAATAACTTTCATACCAATCACGTCTGCAAGTAATTTTTCAAGAGATTTTGTTTCTTCATTTTTTTCTACAATAGTGCGTTTTTTAGCCTTAGGATTAGCCTGTTCATATGCAAGCATTTCTGTTTGCCGTACAGAAAGCCCTTCTTGAATAATTTTTTCTGCTAAATCTTGTGGATTATCAACGGTTATGAGACAACGCGCATGACCAGCAGAAAGTTGCCCATTTGTTAAGAATTGTTGTACTTTTGGTGGAAGTTTTAACAAACGAAGTGTATTTGCAACATGACTTCGACTTTTTCCAATCACTTGGGCTAAATCTGCTTGTGTATAATCATGTTCATTTAGCAAAATTTCATATCCCATTGCCTCTTCAATAGGATTAAGATCAGCACGTTGAACATTTTCAATTATTGCTAATTCCAAAGCAGTTTTATCATCTACATCTCGAACAATAACAGGCAATTGACTTAAATTAGCACGTTGCGCAGCACGCCACCGCCTTTCTCCAGCAATTAATTCAAAGCGATGTGGATGATCTTTTGAAGGTCTAACAACTATGGGTTGAACAACACCGTGTTGTCGAATTGATTGAGCTAAATTATCAAGTTCTGATTCCGTAAAATTGCGTCGTGGATTATGTGGATTACATGAGATAGATTCAAGAGGAACAAACCGCTCAGAAAATTTAGCAATAGTACCAGATTCTGTTACTTTATCTGTAGTTGATGAACGCACAAGATTATTGTTAAAATTGATATCGCCAATCAATGCAGCTAATCCGCGACCCAGTCTTTTTTTTGATTGATCATCATTCATAATTTTGCTCTTTATTTTTTTAAATTAAATATCTTTTTATATTTCTAAGCGGCTTCTTGTGCTTGTTTTTCACGTTGAATCATTTCTGATGCTAAACGCAAATAAGCTTGGCTTCCAGCACATTTTAGATCGTAGAGCAAGACTGGTTTACCAAAAGAAGGAGCCTCTGAAACTCTTACATTTCGTGGAATAACTGTGCGATAAACTTTATCTCCCATAAAAGAGCGCACGTCTTCAACAACTTGATTAGATAGATTATTTCGTCCATCATACATCGTAAGAACAATACCCTGAATTTCTAAAGATGGATTAAGAACAGATCTCACTTGTTTTACAGTTTCAAGCAATTGGCTTAAACCTTCAAGTGCTAAAAATTCACATTGCATAGGAACTAAAACAGAATCTGCAGCACCCATAGCATTAAGTGTTAAAAGATTGAGTGATGGAGGACAGTCAATTAAAATATAATTGAATTTTTTTTCCATTTTTGGATCATCATAGAGTGCTTGACGTAATCGTTGAATACGATCTTTCGATGAAGAAATTTCCATTTCTACGCCTAAAAGATCGAGTGTAGAAGGTACAATATAAAGATTAGGTACAGCTGTCTTTAAAGCAGCCTCTGTTACTGAAACTCCAGAAACTAAAACATCATAGGAAGACAAAGGACGACTATTACGATCAATTCCTAATCCTGTACTTGCATTTCCCTGTGGATCAACATCCATAATAAGAACATTTTTTCCAATAGCAGCTAAAGCTGTCGCAAGATTAATAGCTGTGGTTGTTTTTCCGACTCCACCTTTTTGGTTTGCAATAGCGATAATCCGTGTTTCGCTCATTTTGCTTTACCCTCTATATGACCGAACATGAGAAATTTCTAAAATAACAGAATTTTCATCAATTTTACTTTTATGTTTTAACAGATCAAAGCGCCAATTGGCAGAGGCATTTTTAATTTCTGTAGCGTAATCCCGACCTTTTTGCAAAAGAGCGATTGTTTTTTTTGTGAATAAAGGAGAAATAAGGTTTAAAAGGACATCAAGTGGAGCTAATCCCCGTGCTGTAATAACTTCTGGTGTAGATATTTTTTGATATACATCTTCGATTCTACAATGATAAACTTTTGCTGGCAAATTAAGTTTAGCAATAACCGTTCGTAAAAAAGCAACTTTTTTTCCATTACTTTCTACTAAATCGATATGTCCTACCTTTTTTTCTTTTAGAAAAATAGCTATAATAATTGCAGGAAATCCTCCACCTGATCCAAGGTCACACCAATGTGAAAAATGACTATGCAGAGGGTAAATTTGTGCTGAATCTAAAATATGACGCGTCCATAGAAATGGGATTGTTGCAGCAGACACCAAATTAATACGTGTATTCCACTGTGTTATTAAAGTTTCAAATTCTATTAAATCCTCCATCGTTTCACGTGAAACAGAAGGAATGATATTTGAAAGTGTTTGATATTTTTGTTCTCTAGAAATATTCATTAAGCTATTTTAGCCTTTTCACGTTTTTGACGTTGAATATAAGTAATGATGAGTGATAATGCTGCTGGTGTCATACCATCAATTTTTTGTGCATCAGCAATGGAACGCGGCGATATTTTCTGAATTTTCGTTTTAAGTTCATTTGAAAGTCCTGAAATTGCCTGAATATTAAGAGAAGAAGGAATTTCTAAACGTTCGTCTCGTTGAAGAGCAGCAATATCCTGTTTTTGTCTTTCTAAATAAACCGCATATTGCGCTTCAATTTCTAAAGATTCAACGGTTTTAGAATCAATTGATTGTAACTGTGGCCAAAACTGAGAAAGACGTTCTAAACGCATTTGAGGATAAGCAAGAAAATCATAAGCGGAACGCCTAACTCCGTCCTGATTAACATGCAATCCGTGGGCTGAAGCTTCATTTGGTGTTAAAAAAAGACTTTGACAAAGCGATCGCGCTTGGTCAAGACGTTTTTGTTTTTGTTGATAACAATCCCAACGATCTTTACTAACGATCCCCCATTGTTTGGCTAAAGGTGTTAAACGAGCATCAGCATTATCAGATCGTAAAGATAAACGAAATTCAGCACGTGATGTAAACATCCTATAAGGTTCACAAACCCCACGTGATACTAGATCATCAACCATCACACCAATATAAGCCGTAGAACGACTTATAATGATTTCATCTAAATTACTGACTTTACGTGCAGCATTTAATCCTGCCAAAAGTCCCTGCGCTGCTGCTTCCTCATATCCTGTTGTACCGTTAATTTGGCCTGCTAAAAATAATCCTGGTAAAGAACGTAATTCTAAAGTCTTCGTTAAATTTTGCGGATTAACAAAATCATATTCAATAGCATATCCAGGTTGTAAAATTGTTACATTTTCCAACCCTTCAATAGTTTTCAATAAAGAAATTTGAACATCTTCAGGAAGAGAAGTAGAAAGACCATTTGGATAAACGGTATCATCATTTAATCCTTCTGGTTCCAAAAAAATCTGATGTCCATCACGTTCACCAAATTTAACAATTTTATCTTCAATAGAAGGACAGTAACGTGGTCCTAATCCTTCAATATTTCCAGAATATAAAGCAGATTTTTGAATATTTTCACGAACAATTTTATGTGTTTGTGTATTTGTGCGTGTTATTGCACATTCAATTTGCGGTTGTTCAATTTTTTCTGTTAAAAAAGAAAAAGGGACGGGATCTTCATCAGCTTTTTGTTTTGGAAGATAATCCCAATGAATTGTTTTTTTACTCAAACGCGCAGGTGTTCCTGTTTTTAATCTTCCAAGCTTTATATGATAACTTTTCAATCTTTCTGCAAGTTGTACACTTGATTGATCTCCCATACGTCCTGCAGCCCATGTTTTATTTCCCATATGAATAAAACCGTTTAAAAATGTACCTGTTGTTAAAACAACAGCACCTGAAAAAAGTGTTCCTTGTTTTTTTAAAACAACACCTGAAACACAATTATCTTTAATAATCAAATCAATCACTTCATCTTCAATAAGAAGAAGATTTTCTTGTTCTTTTAAAAGTTTTTGAATCGCTTTTTTATAGAGTTGTCGATCTGCTTGCGTACGTGGTCCTCTTACTGCTGGACCTTTACGGCGATTAAGAAGCCTAAATTGGATTCCTGCTGCATCTGCTGCGCGTCCCATAAGACCATCTAAAGCATCTATTTCACGAACAAGATGTCCTTTTCCAAGACCACCTATAGCAGGATTACATGACATTGCACCTAATGCTGATATTTTATGTGTAACAAGTACTGTTTTTGCTCCTACACGCGCTGAAGCTGAAGCAGCTTCGCAGCCAGCATGACCACCACCAACAATAATAACGTCATACAAATGCATTTGAACCCATTTCTATAGAAAATTTACAATCAAGTTTCACGTGAAACAGAATATAGAATACATAATCTTTAGAATCTGTCTATCAAATAATCAATGTTTCACGTGAATCATTATTTACCTATACAAAATTCTGAAAAAATAATATCAAGTAAATCTTCAACATCTATATCTCCTGTAATTTTTCCAAGAAAATCACTTGCACGACGAAGATGTTCTGCACGTAAACTAAGATCAAGAGAAGAATTATTCACAGAAGCCTTAATTTCTTTAACAGCTTCTTTTAATAACTGAAGTTGCCTTTTTCGTGCTGGAACAAGATTTCCAATTTCAGCAGCACGATGGGAACAAAATAATTCAAGCTTTCTAATAAAAAAATCAAAATTTAAACCTGTTGATGCAGAAAACTCCATTAAAAAATGGTTTTTATTCTTTTCACAAAGATCAAGCTTATTACCAACACGCCATATTTCTGCTGATGTTTCTGGCAATTCAATTTCTTTTGGTTTTAGCATATCATAAACTAAAATAACTAAATCAGCTTCTATAACATGTTGTTTTGCAACTTCTATTCCTAATTGCTCTATTTTATTTTCTGTTTCTCTAAAACCAGCAGTATCTGTCAAAAAAACTGGTAAACCACCAAGAATAAGCCTCATTTCTAAAGCATCACGCGTCGTTCCCTCTTCATCTGTCACAATAGAAACAGTTTTTCCAGCCAAACGATTCATGATACTTGATTTTCCAGAATTTGGAGCACCTGCAATGACAATTTTTAATCCATCACGCAAGATACTCGCGCGCTCTCCTTCCACAATATGTTCTTGCAGAGAAATGCAAAGATCCTCCACTTCTTTCCAAAATTTATCAGATACTGAATCTGGAATATCAGCTTCATCAGCAAAATCAAGTTCTGCTTCAATAAAGGCACGTGCTTTCATAAGTTTATGGCGCCAATCACGATAAAGTGTTGTTAAACGTCCACTTGTACCCATAATTGCCAAACGACGCTGACTTTCTGTTTCCGCTTCTATTAAATCAGCAAGTCCTTCTGCTTGAACAAGATCCAATTTCCCTTCTATAAAAGCACGACGAGAAAATTCACCTGGTTCTGCACTACGACATCCAGAAAATGTAGATAGTTCATCAAGAAAACGATTTACAACTGCTTTTCCTCCATGCAAATGAAATTCTGCACAATCTTCCCCTGTAAAACTATGAGGAGCAGGAAAAAAAACAGTCAAAGCAGAATCTAAAAAACTACCATCACGAGCTGTGAGATTTCCATAATGCATAAACCGCGCTTTAGGTAAACAACCACAAAGCGTTTTAACAACATTCACTACATGAGGACCAGAAAGTCGAATGACAGCAACCCCTGAAGGCAACAATCCACTCGAAACAGCAAAGATTGTATCCACAGGATAATCCTAATAAAAAAATTAACACTCTTATGTATTCATTGAATCAAAGAATTCACTATTGTTTTTCGTTTGCTTTAATTTATCAATTAAAAATTCAATAGCATCTGTTACATTCATAGGTGCTAAAATGCGACGAAGAACAAAAATTTTATGTAAATCTTGCCGCGCAACCAATAATTCTTCTTTACGTGTTCCTGATTTCAAAATATCCATAGCTGGGAAAATACGTTTATCAGCAACTTTGCGATCAAGAACAATTTCTGAATTTCCTGTTCCTTTAAATTCTTCGAAAATCACTTCATCCATACGGCTACCTGTATCAATCAAAGCCGTTGCAATAATTGTTAAAGATCCACCTTCTTCAATATTACGTGCTGCACCAAAAAAACGTTTTGGACGTTGTAGAGCATTTGCATCCACCCCCCCAGTTAAAACTTTACCTGATGAAGGAACAACCGTATTATAGGCACGACCCAAGCGCGTAATAGAATCGAGAAGGATAACAACATCACGTCCATATTCGACAAGGCGTTTTGCTTTTTCAATAACCATTTCAGCTACTTGTACGTGACGTATTGCTGGTTCATCAAAAGTAGAAGAAACAACCTCTCCCTTAACAGAACGCTGCATATCAGTAACTTCTTCTGGTCGTTCATCAATTAAAAGAACAATAAGATAACATTCAGGATGATTTGTTGTAATAGAATGCGCAATATTTTGGAGTAAAACTGTTTTTCCTGTTCGAGGTGGTGCTACGATAAGTCCTCTTTGACCTTTTCCCAATGGAGATATTAAATCAATTACCCGCGATGACATATCTTTTTCCGTAGGATCTTGTATTTCCATTTGGAAACGTTCATTTGAGTAAAGAGGAGTGAGATTATCAAAATGAATTTTATAGCGAATCTTTTCAGGATTTTCAAAATTAATTGTATTAATTTTAAGAAGAGCAAAATAACGCTCTCCTTCTTTTGGACTCCGTATAGGGCCTTCAATGGTATCGCCTGTTTTTAAAGAAAATGATTGGATTTGTGCAGGTGAAAGATAAATATCATCAGGTCCTGGAAGATAATTAGCATCAGCAGATCTTAAAAAACCAAATCCATCTTGTAAAACCTCGACGACGCCTTCTCCAATAATTTCCACATCTTGTAAAGCAAGTTTTTTCAAGATAGCAAACATCAATTCTTGTTTGCGCATAAGAGAAGCATTTTCAACTTCTAATGTTTCAGCAAAAGAGACGAGTTCAACGGGATTTTTACTTTTAAGTTCTTGTAGTTTCATTTCTTGCATGAAATATGCTCTTTAAATTAGGGGAAATTATTTTGTAGAGAATTTAAAGAATGAAGCACTCTTATTAAGGTAAAAATAGTGTACACTTAACTTTTTTAAACTGCAAGCATTCTTCATAAGATTTATCTTCGTATATGGTTTAATAAATATATATAAAAATCGATTATACAAATTAAAAT
>NZ_JAIFRO010000005.1:0-5648 GCF_019659805.1 Bartonella raoultii
GATTCCTTGCATTGGGATTGCCTCCACTCTCCACTTGCGCAACACGGTATAAATAACTTTCAGGGATCCCATAACGTGCCGCTGTCTGGCGGATCGCTTGATCAATTGAAGGATGATAATGGGTCATTTTGCGTACTCTATTGAAGCACTAGGACCTAACCCTTTTGCTATAGCTCTAGAAACAATCTTCACCCCCCCATCTGTTAATACCCCTGCGTGATGCCACTTCAAAGCACTTTGAATCAATTGAGCAATTTCATTGCGCTCCATTCCTTTAACACCAAAAGTTGCTAACTTCGCTATTCCGCGCTCTAGCTCTTGTCTTGCTTGCAACGCCTCTGGTGCATTCGGATGAAAAAACATGTTGCGAGCGAATTTAAAGGCTTGAACGGGTATATCGGGCCAACTCTGCGGTACACCAACCCCATCAAAAAGAGACAAATCAGGAGTGCCTTCAAATTTTTGATAACCTTTTTTTGACGCATCAGAATAGAATTTCTCCTTATCTACTGCCTTTTTAAAAGTAGAAAACCGTTCAGGTCCTATAATCCTTTCAAGATTCTCAGATGCAAGATTTTGTTTTAAAAGATTAGAGAATTCATTAATAGGGTCACTCTTTTTCTTTAATAAATCATCTAATGCATCTCTCAACCCCATTTTATAGGTATTATTTTGTTCACTCCAGTTTCCTTTAGAAAGATTTTCCTTAACGGCATCTCTCTCAACACTTTTTTCAAGTTTTGTGTGAAGAGCACGCCTACCTTGTTTTATCGCTTCTTCAAAACCTTCATATTTTTCTGCACTACCTCGAGCTGCTTTATAAATAGGAGAAACCTTGTCCGCTATCTCTACTAAATCTTTCTTAAGCGATTGATATACAGAAGCCATTTGATTATCACCAGAATTTTTATTCTTTCTATAAAAGTAATCAAGAGACCTCTTGATTTGATCTAATAACTCCATTGTAGGTTTATAATTAATATGTCTAAAATCTCTAGAATAGAACATTTCTGGTTTTGCATTGCGAATGTCTTTTCTTAAGATTTTAACAGCTCGCTCAACAGCTTCTTGAAATGCTTCTTCTTCAAAAAGTCTATTAAGAGCCGGATAATGCTCTTTTCCTATCGGAGTACGATAGGCTTGAGCATAGAGAGGACCATGTGCCCTATCCCCTTCCTGTTTTAACGTCCTTTTTAAAATATCTCTATGCTGGTATGGCGCAATTGTCTGTTCCATCATATCATCAAGTCGTTGAACAGAACCGCCTAATCTTTTCTCATGCGCTTGCTTTAAAATATTAAAAACATCTTCATTGGTTTTAGACGAATTCCACAAAGCTTGTCGTAACTTTTCATTGATATCTGTTAAAAATACCTCATGGGGTTCTTTCTCAAGGCGTTCAAAGATGTTTTTAGTTTTCTTATCGTAAAGATGCTTAGCAACTTCTCTCAAAGCTTTATTGGAAACCTCTTTATGAGCAGGATTAAAATAATTCCTTGTAACAGGAGATGACTTTAGAGTATTTACAAGTAAACCACCTCCCTTAGAAATTAAGTTGCCTCCGAAAGCAGCAACCGGTGTCAAAACAGCACCACCCACAGCACTAGCTAACGCCGAATTCACCGTATCATTGTAACCTTCTCCTGCGCCAGAACCATGTAAAGCACCAGAACCAGCACCTACAAGTGCCCCTCTCCCTAAACTTCCTAAAGTTGTCCCTGCTCTCAAAAAATTTAACCCAGGAATACCTATTGATGCCACTGTTGGTACAATCGAACCAGCAATATAACCAATAGAAGATAATATTGGGTGTTTCTTTTCCAAGGCTTTTAAATAAGCACGCTCTTTTGCTACCCTTCTATTATAAATCTCTTCTGCTCGTTTATCGCCACGCCAATAATCCGTAAAACCTGCTTCATTCGCTGCTTGTATCTCATCACTATACCCTGCTGTCAAACCAGATATCCCATGACTCCAAAGTGCACGTAGCCAAGTCCAATCTTTATCATCAAATGAAAAATCATCTGTTGTAGGTTGTGAATTAAATGAAGCCGTATCATCATCAACAATACGAGAATAAGGAATATAACCCATTGCTTTTTTCTCTTGAGTACCACGCCCCTTCTTCACTGAAGAATTATTATCAGATACATCATCAACAATACGAGAGTAAGGAATATATACCACTTTAAGCCCCTTTAACCCTTGTCTTACCATCTTCACCAACAAAGCGTGCACCAGAAGGCAATGCATCTTCCTGTTCTTTGCTGGTAACAAGCGGTAAATCACTACGTCCTTGCTGTGGAGCTACAGAGTGCGGCTGTAAAGTAACTTTATCAACATTCTCTTGCGTTAATGCAATGTTACCATTTTCTAGTAAGGCTAATACATCTGATTTCATCTTACCTAAAATCTCACGGATTTTTTTCAATCTAAACAGGAGCTCTTTATGACCCAAGTTGTACTTTATCTCTCCTAAATAGCTCTTTAATATATCAAGCTCTTTTTCTGTAAGATTACCAAAACCAGAAGCACCGTTGCGTGAATACCGTCTCATCGTTTCTAAACGATCAATACCTATCCGGTTTTTAATAGAATCAAGTAATGAACTCATATCACGGTGCTGAGGAACACTTAACTGAGCTTGCATATTAGCCAAATTACCTGTAGCCCATTCACCCTTTTCTTCCATATACGCCATAAAACGTTCAATATCATTGATTGTATTACTACTGATAGCTTCACTATTTTTAAGCTCTATCGTTTCTCGTAGGCGATCCATTTCTTCTTTAGATCTAGGATCATTATTGCCAGTCATTTTTTGTAACAGAACAGCATTTAACGCATTTTTATTCCCAGCCATAACCCGCGCTTCTTCTTCACTGTAGCCTTTAGACTTCAAATACTCGACGGTTTGGTTAACTTTACCTCTTTGCTTATCACCTTCATGCAAGTTCTTCAGTCCCCTAGCAAAGAGTTGCCACCCAGACGAATCTGGACTCGCTGTTATTGCTCCTAAAAGAAAATCATCAATATTTTTACTGACATCAGACTGTGAAAAACGAGAAAGTTTATCCCAAAAACTAGGTTCTGGGTTAGGACGCTGTTCCTGCGGTGTAACTGGTGCTATTGGAAAAGACGCATTATTTCCTACACGAGGCGGGATTTCTTTTCTTGGAATCGGGGTGGTTTTATTCTCTTCAATAGGAGAAATAGAACCTATTGGAGCAGGAGAAAAAGGACCTATATTATAATTATACGGATTATTTGTAGAAATCACACTAGGAAGAACTGGTAGCTGACCAGTAAAAGGTATTTTTCTGTCTTTGTCCAGTCTTTTACTGTACTCCATTGCTTCCTGTAATCGATCTGCTACCGTGCTAATTGCTACACGTTTATCTCTCGGATCAAAATCCATAAAAACCATCACATTATCCTTTCAAACCTTTAAGCTTTGGGATCATTTCCGCTGCCTGCTTTGTTCCATAAATCGCCATCGCAAGATTCTGCCAAGGATTGTTGCCTTGCATCTCAGAACCTGTCATATTATTCATAGTCGTACCATAATTTCCTGCAAAACCATGCCCCGCATTCATTAACATGTTCAATCTATTCCAACCGCTATTGTCTTGCTCCATCCAACGTTCGCGGTTGGCATCAACAACTCTCTGATTGTAATTATCAAGCACACCTCCACCCTGTATGGCATTAGAATAAGCATTGCCATAACCTTGTAAGAAATTATTCGAAGCACCCAACTGATTTTGGTTAGCTTGGTCAATCATTGCATTCGCTTGCATCATATTTTGTACATCTTGATTGTATTGGTTCGCTGTAGCACTTGTAGACAAAGCTCCAAGTTCATTTGCCAAAACACCCGTATGTGCACCGGACCCATAACGACCTGCTCCTGCAAAAGAGCTATGAATAGTATCTCTTGCACGGTCTAAACTCTTTTGAAGAGCAGCATTAAAAAAGGGATTTTGTCCAACCAGATCACCAGAAGCCATTCTTCCAAGATTATTTGCTGCTGATGTTGGATTGTAGACTGTATTCATCAAAGAACGATTTTGGTAATGGCTAGGAATACTCCCAAGTCCACCAATGGCATAGCGCGTCTGATCACTTAATGGCGCAACACGAGGTCCACCATAAACATTCCCACCCATCCCTGTATTATACATTTGATAAGCATCCGCACCACCACGCTTAAAGACATTCTCCATCCAAGCAGGAGGGGCGCTTGTTTGCACCTGCTTTTGTTGTGTTTCTGTTGGGCTCCTACTCCCCATGTCTCAAATCCTTCCTATAGTAAAGCATATCTATCTCATAACCCTGTTTGCTGAGTGCTCGTTTCCAACCAAAACGCCCTAAAATCTCCAGTTCTAAAGCACCATTCTCAACTGCCCAATCCTCTATAGAGTGCAAATTCTCAATAAGACCAAGAACACCCTTGCCACTACATTCACAAATCAAGGCACGCTTCTTTCCTAAAACGGTTTCTTGTATCTGGGTCGTAACTGCTGCTAAAAAGCGCTCGTCATCATCCAAAACAAGCCATAACTGTTTTTTGCCCGTGCAAATGGCTTCAATGATTTCTTGCAACGTAACTTCATGTTTGAAACGCTCTACATACGCACTCAATGACGCAAGTATCTCTTCTAGATAAGGCGCTATACGCTCCATATCCCAAGAACTGGTCAAATAGACTTTTGCCATTATCCCCTACCTAAAGGACGTAAATCCGCATTAAAGCCAGTAATCATCGTCCAAAGTTCATGTTCGGGAATACGCAATTTAAAGCGGTGATAACGATTGCGTGAGCGACCATGATAAGCGCCCGTAATATAAGAACACCCCCTCTCCTTGTGCCATGTAATCGGCGTATCATGATTACGCAATCTTCTCTCACCTATGCTTAAAAGACCTTGCGTTGTATCAACCTCTGCAAACATCTTCGTGATAAAGCTAAAACTTCCATCCGGTGCCCCCATCTCTTGCGATACAAGAGTTGCCTCCATCGGCGCTCCTGTAAACATAACAAGATGATTTTGTTCATTAAAAGCCCCAAGGATAGGTGCACCACTTTGCCAACGGGGGCTGTCTAAAGAAGCCGGCAAGGACTCAAGATTTATTGAGATCTCATCCAACTGTTCCAAAGTATAACCTGTCGTAAACACTGGAAACAACGTGAAAGGCTTGCCCTGTATCGTCGACCATTTCTGCAAACCCCAATCATAAACAAAGGTCGTTTGCTCGTTATTGCCTTTCTTTAAGGACCAGTAAATCCGGTTATCAACGGGGTCTATCACTCCTTGCATCTCATCAAGGGCAAGTTTATCAAAGTTTTTAAAAACCGTTCTATCAACCTTTTCAAAGCCTATCGGCAAAAGTTGTCCATCCAAACGCATCTGATAAAAGCCACCATCACCGGCAAAAAAAGCATCACTGCCTCGACAAGCTATAGAAGCTGCACTGCGTACTCCTCGCTTGTCTTGGATCTTTTGAAACGTAAACACTATCTTAGAACCCGCAACAAAAGTTCCTGCATAAACAGCAGAACGCATAAATATGAGCGGATTGGTAGATTCCGTTGCACCCTGTACATATTCTCCATCCGGAAAATCCTGAAAATCGCAATTTTTCTG
>NZ_JAIFRO010000005.1:6180-6747 GCF_019659805.1 Bartonella raoultii
TTAGAAATCCGTTGGAATGATTCTGATATCGTTATGACGTTTTGACGTTTCTGCACGCAAGGCATGCAACTGTTCGTTAAAATCATTATAAGCCGCGGCTGCACAATCGGGCTCTTTAAGGATATTCTTGTACAATTCATATTTTGCACGCGCCTTAATCAAATCAAACGCGTGCACAAACCATGGATGTTCTTGATCCGCATTCTCTAATTCTTCCAAGCGCATTGGAGAGAGAATAAGTTGAACCTGATAGGATTGATCCGGTGTGGGATAAAGATGCAATTTCCTATCAAAGTAACTGTAACAAACAGGTCTTCCTTGCTGTGCTGAAGAAAGCGAAGCTTCTAACGCAAAAGGACTTCTCTGTTCTAAGGCAACCTTGTGATATTGATCTGAAGAAAGATAAACGCTTTTGATTTTGACTGCCGTTTCAAGGTGGGGGGTATCACTTGCATCATAAAGAGCTTTTCCCGCTTGTGTATTAAACACAACATCACGGCTTTCGTTAAAGTAAAAACTTTCCCGCTCGCAAAAACGAATAGCAGCAAAAATACTCTCTTGGATTTG
>NZ_JAIFRO010000005.1:7568-10349 GCF_019659805.1 Bartonella raoultii
TTTCAGTGATTAGTCACGAACTGCACAACCACAACACATTCACCTGCTGCTGTGGCTTTGTCGCGGGTAGCGTAAAGAGTCGTTTCCTTATCATCTCCAACAAAAACTTTCTGATCTGTGGGTGTAAAGTCTTGTGTGCTTTGGGTCTTGATCTCTTTCTCACCAAATTCACTTCCCCCATAACTGCTGCCTATCTTCAACTTGGCTTCCGAAAACGCTGTCTTCACAAAGGCTTTGATCGACGTAATCACAGCTCCACGCGGTAAAATCCCTATTCTCTCCGTAAGGGACTTCTCTTTATGCGAGATATTTAAGCGTAAAAAGCTTACCTGTTGCGTATGAAGATTTCTCCCCTGTAATGGGGCGGGTAAATGATCTGCCATCTCTTGTTTCCTCCTTTAAAATTACGCTGCTTCACCACTGTAGGTGGGGATAACTATCGTTCCAAAATCTTGGGCTGTTTGTGCACTACCAGGCATCTGGAAACGGGTTTTCTTCATGCCAATAAGCGTCTTGGCGGCAACGCCAAATTCACGTTCATAATCAAAATATTCTTCCTTGAGGGTGTAATGGGTTGCACTATGATTTTGTCCAAAACCGATCACAGCACTTTGCGCTCCTAAGAACACAGCACGACGAACGCTTTTTACGGCTGTAGAATCTGTCGATTTAACACCATGGGTCACATGGATAGCTTCCCGTAAAACAACGCCATTATACATACCTAAAGATCCATCAAAGATTGGGTTCTTTGCACGTGAGGTTGCATAAACTGATTTTTGAATATCTAACCATTCACCAGCGGCTGTATTGGTGCGCAATTGCATCACTTGGGTAGGGTGCAAATACAAAACATACACATCATCACCATTGACGTGAACAGGAGAGATTTGCGGATTGGCAAGCTTTGCTTGTTTAACCGCTTCATCAATCAATTTAAGGCTAAAGCTATGTTTGGCTTTATCGGTAAGTTCTTCATCTTTGGTTTTGCCATCGGGGCGGATAATGCGTTCACTGCTGGGCGCCATGATCGGATTAAAGCCGTAATGAACCGGTTTAATATAAACTTCTCGACCATCAACACTAAGCGTGCTTGCTGTATAACCACACACTTGAAGAAAGAACATGATGCTTAAACGATTAGCATACCAGCGAACCAAACCTTCCTTGGCCTTTTTGCGCAAATTCGGTAAGACTCTCTGTTGATCAATCGAATCCGTATTGGCAACACGCGCTGCATGTAAGAGCTCGTTAATGACCAAGCGGTCATTCATAAATTGAAGCGCTTCTTCATTGCCCTCTAAGGTTTCCCCTTGCGTGACACCATCTCCAAACAAATTAACCAGCAGGCTAAAGGTAACGCTATCCCCTGCACTCTTATGGGTTTCATTGTAAAGCTGGATAATGCTGTTTGAACTTTTCCCTATCAAGGGGGCGATTTTCGTCGCCTTCAAAACTTCATTGCCTAATTTCTGTGACCACAATTTTACCGCTTGCGGATCATGGGTCCCTATATGTGTTGTTGCCATTTTTGATTTCACCTTTCTTTGCTGTAAAAAAAACCGGCTGAATAAAGCCGGTGGAAAACCCGCATCAAAGGCGGATTATGTGGAAAAACCTCTTACCTAATCAGGATCTACACCCATAATTTCATAAAAACGTGCTTCATTCTTTGGATTGGATATCCACGCATCAAATTCTTTCTCTGACATATTCGCAAGAACTTCCTTGGTCATAGGACCAACACGGCCTCCACCACCAGAGCCCGTTAATGTCCGCGCTGAATTCTGACGATTCTGGAGTGCTGCAATTTGATCATTGGCTTGCACGGCTTGCTTTTGATAGCCAAGATTTTGCGCGATCCTATAAAGCTCTTCTGCCGGATTAACCCCCTTTTGTGCGCAAGTGGCTACTATCGTTCGCAACTCATCTCCTATAATCGCATCGATCGTGCTCTTCTGGGCATAAGTGGGATAGATAGAAGACCATGCATTCAATTGCTTGGCGCGCGTCTCATAGAGAAAATCTGCCGCCGCATCAAAATCACTGTATTTATCTTTGACCGAGGTAACGGAACTTTCTAAAAACTGATTTAAATGCCCATTAAATTCTTGGTATTCTAACGCTTGCCTTTGCACATCTTGCTGCGCTCTAATATACGCATCCTGCTCTTGAAGCTTTTTGCCCATCCACCCCATATAACCAATAATATCTTCACTAGGATTGGGAGGCGTTTCCTTGCCATCAACCTGAGACATCTGGGATTGCGCTTCATAAAACTTCGTAAGTGCTTCACGGGCTTGATTGGCTTGTTCTACAGCACGTTGCTGTTCTCCATTAGGGATAGTAATCTCTGAAGGCTCTTGAACAGGCTTTGCTACAACCGGCTCTGAAGAAGAGACATCATCACTTTCAACCGCTCCTCTATCATGAGCGCTCTCAAAAGAACCCTCATCATCAAAAACGGATGCCTCTGTTCCATAATCTTCATTCAGTCCTTCATTCAGTTCTGCATTCATTCTTTAACCTTTCTCAAATGCTTCTTCCTCTATAACTGGCCGCTCTTTCTCGCATGATCTGATTTTGCATCTGCTCATTGTAAATGCGTTGCCGTTCAAGTTCATGGCGCTGTTGCATCAATTCTGCTTCCAATTCCGCTCTTTTTTGACGCATGAACAATTCAATCTGCTTTTGTTGTAAATCCATCTGTTGCATTTGGGTTTTCGTCGCCATGTCTTGCTGCTTTTCTTGCAACTGCATTTCCTGCTCTGGATTCATCTG
>NZ_JAIFRO010000005.1:10908-12214 GCF_019659805.1 Bartonella raoultii
GCAAGCGCTCCTGATTTAAGCACCGTGATACTATCAACTCTGCTCCAACTCCTTACCGCTTCCCTCTCATCTTCAAATGCACCTCTTTCTGCCATTATCCCCCCTTTGGATTGGCTATTGAGAATATGCATCACTTGACTGAAATATTTATTTGCCCAGCGTTGTGGATCTTTGGTCGGGCGAACAACCCCATAAAATTGACGCTCTATCTTATCAAAATACCCCGTTATACATTCCCAACCCAATTGACCGGCGGGAACCAAAGGCTGGTCTGGACAAAGCAAAATTTTCCTGCCTAAAAAAGCGCGCTTAACCACCTTTTTATGAAAAGCAGCTCCTTGAATATCGGGCATCATGCACTGAAGTTGCTTAAATTCTTCCTCGCTATAATCACGAAGTTCACCCGTTTCTAAATCAGGCGCTTTATAATATCTCTCACTTTCAAACCAACGACATTCAACTAGCGTGACCATCCGGCGGCCATTTTCAACATCAATACCCTTCTCATCATCATAAGCTTCAAAAGCATTGTGATGAACCCCTTCATAAGAACTCCCATCACGCGCCCAATCCGCACTTAGTTCACTCCAATGCGCTTTGGGAAACATTTGTCTTGCAACTTCCAAAGGTTTACGGTCTACATACCACAAACGTTGTGCATCGGTTAAATTCGGTTGTATGGCCGCGCTGTCCCAAACCATCTTTAAGGGGTCTAAACGTGTAATAACCGGCTCCCCATCTAGACTACTCTCATAATCAAGCCTTGTATCTGTCCAGCCCATACCGCAAATGACAGCATCTTGGAAAGCATCTGAATCCGCATATTCCGCATGGGCCATGTCGCGAAACCATTCTGCTGCACCAGTGAGCAATTCGCTAGGCAAGGCCTTGCCTATTTGACGAGGAATAAACTGCACTTCTCTCTTATTATTGCGTTCAGATCCAACAACCGCATTCACAAGTGGAGCAATGCGGTTAAACGTCATGACAGGACGGCGTTGTTCTTTTAAAGCGGCTAAATCAGTCTCATTCCACTGGTCGCCATTGTAAAAACGAAAATCTTCACGCGCTTGCTCACGCCATTTGTTCACATGCTCTACATCTTCTTTGTACCAGCTTAAAAGCTTACGAAACAAACCTTCCATTGAGAAATCTGAAACCTGACTTTCTTGCTCTATATGCTCTTCATCATGCATCATTGTGCCATCCATGACGTACTCTCATAGGCTTCTCTATCGCTATAAGCTGCTCTCTTATGTTTCTGTATCGGCTGCTCATAACCCACACACATCAATCCAAAGGCATC
>NZ_JAIFRO010000005.1:12542-179926 GCF_019659805.1 Bartonella raoultii
GATAACGGCTGCCCTTGGGCCTCATAATAATCTAGCACTCTGATCTCTCTACCAATAAACTGGGCTATCCAGATTGCTGTTGCATCTGCCTTGGCTCCTGTCCCCCCAATATCCCAAAAGGCGCGTATCTGCATTAAAGGGTCACGTGCAACACGCCCTATCCGCCCCTCCTGTTCAGCTGCTAACATCTCCTTTTGGTAATAAGCACCTTGAACGGCTGTAAGGTAAGCTCCCTCCCAAATATGCTTATAGGTCTCTGGACGGTTTCTCAAATCATCAAGACGCGCTTCATTCAAGATCTTAGGAAACTTGGGATTATCTGACCAATTAACCTCAACACGCTTAATCGCTTCATTGTCTGAAAAACGAAAGCGCCTTTCAACCGGGGCATTCTCCCGTAATGGGTTCCATGTTACCCATAATTCTGCACGCCATCCATCCCCTTCTTCACGCAACGTCGGTATAAGCGTCTGCCAAGCGGTCTCTGTGACAGGCTCTGCCTCATCAACCCAACAGAGCAAAATACGCCCCATCGACTTGATACTCGCAATATTACGGTCTAGTCCAGAAAACTGAAAGGCTATACGCCCATCATTTGACTTAATTGAAGATTCCCCAACCCTGTAATAATCCTTTAAAAAGTCATGGGCTTCAATAGCACGCTTAATCTCTTCCAAGGAACTTTCCGCAAGAGAATTTTGAAACTGACGTGCACAAAGAATGGTCCCCGATATCCCTCCTATACCAAATTGATACCCCTTTAACGCTGCCATCAAAGCAAAAGATCTTGTCTTTCCAGACCCGCGTCCACCCCAAGCCGCTCTGACCAAAGCATCCCCTGCAAAAAGAGAAATAAGCTTTGGAACAATCTTAATCTGTCTTGTCGTCATTTAATAAAGGAGCTATTTCTACACGCCCTATGATCTTCACGGCTCCCCCATTCTCTCCTGTCACTTGCAAGGGCAAAATCTTCCCAAGCAGTGCTAAATAAGCCGCGGGGCAATCCATTGCCTGCTTTTCTAAATAAGACACCAAACCCTCATTGCCTATTCTATTACCAGCATTTTCTGCTGCCTTCAGTACTGCTTCTTTAAGAACACGCGTGATTTTATTAGGGACACCTTTTACACGCCCTATGCCTGCTCTTGGTGGAATACGTTTTTTTATGGGCTGTAAAACCTGCTCTGTGTTTTCGGATGTCATAAATTCCTCCCTCCAGATAATAAAAAACCCCGCATTTGCGGGGATTTAAACTGTACATCACCCTCATTTAGATACAATACACCTAAGTACAGTAATGTCATTAAATACGATTTGTTATAACTTGTCAACACAAAAATAACACATATTGATATTTTTAAGGGGAATCTGTTAGGATACATTTTAAACAGTGAATCATCAAAAAAGGATGATAATGATGCTCGAAAGCTTATGCATCGGAGTTTTGATAACATTTTTTTTATTAATGCTATGCCAAGCAATATACGCCCTGAAAAAAGCAAAGAAACAAAGAAAGGAAATAGTTGCATATTGCGCTGTACTATTTTTACCCATGTTTGTTCCATGGCTTCCTTTAATTATAATATTTAATTCTAATCTTGAAAGTGATCTACAAGATAAAGTGGGAGCTCTATTTCTAGCTATATCTGGCGTGAGTTTGTGCATGACATGTCTGATAATAAAATCGCTGCGTGAAGATGGACTACAAAGTAATATCGCGGATATAGCTTTCATGACTTGTGGAGTACCGCTTCTAATTTGTGGTTTAATTGGTGGTATAATTGCACTTTTTATGTGGAATATAACAATAGGAATAATAATTATAGGGTTATTAGTTCTAATCTCTATAAGAGAATATTTGTTAGGAATTTGTGGAGTAATATTGGGATTAATATTAACTATAGCGTTGATTAAATTTATTTGGAGAATTGTCTAATGATCAAAATACTTATGAAGCGCATTAAGAGCGACACGTAATGAACTCATAAGATGTGGTAACTCTTGATCTTCTATAACGAGGTACTGTAGCGCGGCGTAAAGATTGTACTGTCTATAGAGACATTGCGCTTCTTTTATTGCCTCTTGTGTGTTTAAAAACTGCTCTGTCGCAAATTCTACCCATTTGTCCCTTGCCTTGTCATCTGCTGACGATGGCATTTCATCATAAATCGCGTTTGGTAATCCCTTTGCACAAAGGTAGTTATTTCGTATCTGTAAATATTTTTGAGCAGTATCATATTGCTCTTGAGTAAGCACGCCTTTCAAACAAAGCCGCCCTATGTAGGTACTTGCAAGTGGATTTTTCGCATCTTGTAAGCTTAAACCGAAGCGCTTTGCACGTATTTCTATTGCTAATTTATCAATAGCTTCACGAGGTGTTTTTGACCGTGATAGACGTCCATTGGCTTCTCTTATATGCCCTGTGATTTTAGGGCGTCCCCTCTTTTTATTTTTTTTCACTTATACCCTCTGTTTAAAAAGAAACGCCATCATTTGCTACTGTAGGCATATCAAGAGGTCTGTAAATGCTTCTCTCATAAGAAGAGGACTGCTCTTGATTATCATCATTTTTGCTATCTAAGAGCTTTAAATCCCCTTTGTATTTTGGTAAAATAACCTCTGTTATATAACGATCAACACCGTTTTTATCTTGCCATTTACGGGTTTGCAATTGCCCCTCTAGATACACTTTAGAGCCTTTGTGAAAATACTGAAGCGCTATTTTTACCAATTGTGAATTAAAAATAACAATGGAATGCCATTCTATTTTGTCTATTTTCTTATTACTTGCCTTATCGGTATAGCTTTCGGTGGTAGCTAAACGAAAACTCACCATTTCGCTACCAGTAGACATTATTTTACTTTCAGGATGAGAGCCAATATAGCCAATTAAAATCACTTTATTAAGCATTCGCTTTAGATCCATTAATAGGAATAACACATAACAATACAAAGAACGTATAACCAGCCATTATTATAACACATTATAGGCTATAGTTACAAACGAAATTATTATTATAAGCTATTGAATCTAAAGAATGAATCCCATTTTTAGTTTGCTTGATTTATTGCTTTTTTATACAAATTATGTATTATAGAGATATTCGTCTCATTAGGATGTCAAAAGGACATCACGCATTACAAAACAGAAGCCGTGTCAAAAGCAATTGATACGGCTTTGTTGCATTTGCATATAATTAAGAAAATCAAGATTTAAGATTATGATGATGTTAGATAAAAAGAAAACCCTTTCACGTAATACATGAGCAAGGGCTTTCCACTTTTTAAATCTGTATGTTGTATAGCAGATTATGAATAAATTGGCAATATTGAATTCACAATGATATCTTAAAACGAAGATTTGTTTTTTACTAAAAGGAAAACACTTAGAATAACGTCGCTATTAAAAGCAAGCATCATTTACTTTAAGAGCAATTTGATAAAAATTGTATTGCGTTTATACATAAAATATGTAATTTAGAACCATATCACTAAAGTGATATCTCCTTTATTGTTAGTTAGTTTTTCATATTTCTCTAGATTCAAAGCCGTATCATTTCATTTTGATACGGTTTTTTCTTAATCATGCTTGCCATTATACACAAAATGTGTAATATAGATTTGATGTTGATTAAATATTGTGTATTGCGTAAAAAGCCGCGTTCATTAAGGACACGGCTTTCTTTTTTCTGTTTAAGACCAGACCCCAAACCCCTTATTTATGCTGTTTTTTCTAAAGTTTCTTCACTAACATCAGTATCTTTATAAACTCTTTTATTGCCTTTAATAACGGCATTCCCAAAAACTTTTACAGAGAAATAAACCTTCACTTTTCCTTGAATGCACGCATTATCATAAATCTCCGCCTCGGGATAAATACAAGCCGACCCCGATATTTTTGCATTCCCATAAATAAAGCCACCAACACAAGCGCTATTCAAAATTTTTGCATTGTCATAAACCTTTGCTTCTGGAGATACCATGGCTTTATTACAAACAATGGCATTCCCATAAATTTCACCACAAATTGCTGCATTATCACATATTTTTGCATTACCGTGAATATAAGCAGTCTTTTCAAGAACCCGCGCCTTATCACTAACTACTGCATTTCCTGCTACCCTTGCTTCCATAAAAACACAAGCGTTATTACGTATTTTTGCATTTTCACTAACAATAGCACCATGTGAAACGGCGGCATTATCGTATATCCAACAATTGCCATCATGAGAGAGATTGCTTTCATTTTCAATAAAACCACCTAAATCACCAGCCTTTACACCATCAAAATCTCTTAATGCTCTAATTCGGTATAAAGTAATCCCTTCAATATCGTAAGTTTCATTTGTAAGTTCATATTTTTTAGATACAGTTGTAGTGGTCATAGGTTGCTCCCTAATCTAATATTCGTTAAATTTTTAAATGAGATGTTTTAAAGGGGGCGCCCCCGCCGCGCCCGCGTGCCATTTACGCTGCTTTATTTTCAAAATTACTGCATATTTCCATGGATTTGCTCTCTTAAATATGCTAGTCCTTTAGATGTTATCTTTGTTGATGGTACTGTCTTTTCTGTACCATCATTTTTTTGAATAGTGATAGTTGTGCAATCCATAAGACCTTTTTGTATTTTATCTTGATATGGTAATAATGGACCGCTTGGTACTCTTTTGTAAACCCAACCATATCTTCTTAGGTAATCTGATAAATCTTTAGGTCTTACTTCTAAGATTTTCGCAGCATCTATAATACCAAACAAGCCATCCGAACGTGTTAAACCTTCAAGAGCTATTGCTTTCGGTTTTAATTCTGCAATGACATGATCTTTCTGTTCGATTTGACCTTGCAAGTAATTTAAAAAACCAATCATCGCTTGTGGACTTGAGTAATCGATTTGTGGTGTTGTTACTTGCTTTTCTAATTCTTGCCAACGATCAATAATTTTCGCACGCAAAGCAACACTGTAACCAGATACGAGAATTAAGCATTCACGTTTAGGGAGAAGATATTCAGTTTTCTGGCGATTCATGCTATCAAAAAAGATGCCCTCAAATTTGAGGATATCTTTTTCATCATACAATTCAAGCAAAATATTCTTGATATCACGCATAACATTATCATGCCGTTTACCACACAATTCTGCAATTTCACGACTAGACATAGTTTGAATGCTATCATCTATTTTGATTTGATTGACGTCTATTGGATTTTTTTGATTTACATTAATTAAATGTTGCGACATTTTTCTTTTCCCTACAAAAATTAAAAAGCAGACGCCCCCGCCGCGCCCGTGCGTTATTTAAGCTGCCTCATTAATGCTATGTACATTATCAAAATTAGGTCTATAAGCTTTCAATAATGGAGCTATTGAATGAATTGGTTCAGAATGACCAAATTCTGTAATGATTGCTAAAATTTTTGTAAAATTGGGAATTTCGTTTTGTAATTTTAAAACTAAAACTTTTTCAAGATCTACCATAAGCTCTACTAAAGCATTGCTATATTCGTCTTCAGTATAATCAGTGTTAGCTTCTTTAAACACTGCCATCCACAAATCACATAAGAAATCGATAGTTATTTGGATTTCATTTTTTTCCATTTGAAATTCTTTCTTATCAATAAATGTTTTTAATTGACAACCCTATAAGGGCGCCGGGCGCTAAAAACACGGTGATAAGTCCGCCGCTATACTTTTCCCTCGCGAAGGGTCTTGTATGGTATAGCTACACCCGACATAAATCGTTATATGCCAATAACAGCATAAAAGAAAGCCAGTTTTTTAAAGAATGGGAAAAACCTTTTCGTGGTCTATCCGCTTATCACAAGTGGTTTTTAAGCACTTGCCAATCCTTCTAAACAAACCTGCCTTTAAAGTCAATACGTATTTTTTATTTTTTACATTTTTTCCTGTTTTGATATTTACCCAGTTGAATATCAAGTGCTTTTTCTAACTCGCGATCTATATCATCATCATAAGCTTGTGAATAACTCTTCTCCCCTTCATTGCTAATCTCACAAATCAAACGGTCTTTCATTGTGCGTTTTTTGATTTTCTTATTAACCTCATTAATCAGCGCTTCACAACTCAATACGCTTCTTGGCAAATCACCACCGTATATCCACGCTTTCACTTGCGCCTTGCTACTGTAATCTACAGTTTCAGGCATCTCATGATATTGGCCACCTTCAAATTCTTCGTATTCTCTCATTCCATCATCATATTCGTAAAGATTGTAAAAATATTCTGCTACTCCTAACCCCCACGGGGCATGCCCTCTTATCGTTGCAACAAACTTTTTTTGCATGGGCGGTTTATGATTTGTTAAGAATAAATGTTTAAAAAAACCCATATCTTTTAATTCCAGTTTGTATTTTGTCGCTATAGTCTATTTACCTTAAATTTAACTGTACAAAGCGTTTTGTAGTTTTTACGTATCATTATCAAAAAATTAAATAATCGCTTTGTACGGTGCCTTTTTATCGATTTAAACGTATATCCATACAAATAGCCTCTCTACTTTTCAACATTTTGCTAGCTAATCAATGGTTTTTATTATGCCTCCTATCCCACTTAAAACCTGTTCAAAATTGTGCTTTTGAATAATGCTAAGCGCTTTTGAAGCATCGCTTGCTTCTTGTGCTTTCAATGCCTTTTCACGGCTATTCAAAACAGCTTTGCGTACAATATTGGCTTTTCTCAAAAGGTTATCTTCCAAATCACGACATAACCTCACAAGTTCACGCGTGCTCGGAAAAAACGTATCCGATAAACCGTCTATCTCATCACATAAAATCCGTTTAACTGCTGTCATTAGTGACCATGCTGAAACTTTTTCTAAAGCCATTCCATAGGTTAATGCCATTCCCTCATGATCAGATTGTTGCGATATTTTTAAACCACATGACAGCATGCGAATAGCTTTGCCTATATCCTCTTTGCTTGCTTTCACTGCGAATAGCTCCTGCAACTGATCAGCAGCCTCTAAAGCAATCGCTTCCTGCTGTTTTGTTAATTGGCTGCCATCCTTCAAAACCAATGGGAACTCCTGTGGTGGTATCATCGCGTGAATGTGCTTCAAAGTATCCTCGATTTCCGATATCAAGCAGGCTGTCTGCGATACGTTCCCCAATGCTTTTTTGCTTTTGAGTGTAATTTCCATAATTTTTACCTTGTTGATTGATTTCGTATTTTTTTGAATTTCTTACCCAGTTACGCCATGTCGCTTGCCAATCGGTTTTGGCTGCATTAGCACCCGCTTTTGAACGCCAGTAATCTCGAAATTTTGCAATTTCGACTTTCACACGCTCTGGAGGCAAACCCTCTGCAAGTGCAAAATCGTAATCCGGTTCGAAATCAGCAGGCAAGCGACAACCTCTATCGGTTTTAACCCGCTTGGCTTTCTTAGGAACGTTTTCTTGCTCGTGAATAGGAGGTTGGTTTTCTGATGATGTTGCGATTTGTTCTGATTGAACATCATCACATTCGATTGGCTCTGCAACCAAATCGGTTGTTTCTAAATTTTCAAAATCGATTTCTTTTTTTGATAAAACGATAGTTTTATTTTTTTTATTATATATGTGATTGTGGTTGTGGTTGTGATTGGCATCATTAAGCATTGCTTGTTCAATGCTATTAGCATTGTTACTAGCATTTTTAGCATTTTTGACATCATTATCACTGTTATCTTTATTTTTATCCCATCTTGCTTTTGCTGCCTTTTGTGCTCTTTCTGAAAACTTATTTAAATTTTCATTTGAGTTATTGAGCTCCTCTTCAACTTGTAAACTCCACAAACGACCATCGTCTAAACAAATGATCTTCTTATCACGTAATAAAAACTCTAACGCTTTATTAAAGATCTTTTTTGAACAGCCAGCACTATGTGCTAATTTATCTTGATCACAAAAAATGGGTTCTCCACTTTTACGCATGTGCCATTTCAATGTAACGTATGTCGCTATTTGAAAGGCTTTCATGCCATTTGTTTCTGCAAGACAATCTGAAGGGAAGCTGCGAACCCAAGCCAACTTAGTTGACATGCATTGCCTCCTCTCTTTTCCTACTCCATCTTATATTTGCTGCTTTTGAAGCTCTTTCTGAAAATTTACTGAGGCTATAATCAAAAGCTAATGACTTATGCCATAGGTTCCCATTCTCTAAACGTGTGATGTAACCAATGCTTATTAAAGTCTCTAAGGCCTTTTGAAACGTTTTTATTGAACACCCACACCAGCTGGATAAATAAGACGCATTATTGATAAGAGGCGCTTTCTTATCATTCATAAGCAACACAACGGTTGTATAAACTGCCTTCTCTGTTGCTTTTAAACCCATAAGCTCTTTTAAAAACTGATCTGAATTAAACTTTACACACTCTACTTTTTTACTGGGCATCGCTCTAAGATCTCCCTCTCTTTAATTAAATGTAAAATTGCTAAAGCATCCGCTTCATTATCATCACAAGGCGCATGCCCTTTTACACGCATTGCCTTAATCATCTCTTCTTTCGACGCATTCCCCTTGCCTGTCGTCGCTTTCTTAATTGTACAAACTGGAATGCCCTCATACGGTATCTGATGATGTTCACACCATGCCGTTAAGGTTGCTAATAAACCACCATAAACATGCGCCGCATCAGTTCCAACATGACGCCTTACCTCTTCAAAATACACCGCATCAATGCTCCCTGCTGTCTGCTTGATTTCTGTAAGCCATCTCTTAAAGCGTAAATAACGCATCCCACCGCCTTCAAATCGGCGTGATCTAAAATTAATGCTACCACTAAGGATACTCCCATCAGCACCACTTATCGCCCAGCCGGTCTTCGTTCCTAGATCAAAGCAAAGAATTGTATGAAGCATCCCAATCATCAGCCTTTACTTCACTTCATTCTGAGAGGACGGTCATCACAACCAATCTCTTTTGCCTCACATTCCATTAAAAACAGAATGCAACAAGCCGCATGTGCCAAGTGTGATAAACCACTCTCGCTATCCTTACCCTCCCCTCCAAACCATGCTAATAAATGACGCAACGCTGCACCGTGAAATCGGCTCCAATCCATGCCATTACGCCAATTGTGTGCTCCGTATTTTTTGGCCCCAAATTCTAAAACACGACCAATTTCTATAAGAGCTAAAGGCGGTATAAGATCTAAACGAGGCTTCCCATCATCATTCTTATGCGCTTCATTTACAATCATCATCATCTCCTAAGGCTGCAAACGGTCGCACGCGCTATCAACGCGGGGGCTTTTGGAAAATTTTGTCATTTGAGAAATGTGTTTATTCCACAAAGTTTCCAAAAGATAAGAGACTGTGCCTCTTGAAGGAACGCCATACTTTTCCCAACGCCATACTGTTGATTTGTTGACGCCTAATAATGCTGCCATTTCATCCTGTGTAAGATTAAGACATTTTCTTAGTTTTTTTGCTTCTATCTTATTCATAAACAAAAGTATGCGTTATGAGAATTCTAATGTCAAGTCGAAATGCATACTAATTTCATGCAATATGAGTACACATAGGAAGACAAAAATGCGCAATAAAATAACAGATCAATCTTCTAGACTAATGAAAGCACGTTTAATGCGTGGCTTCAAAAGCGCTAAAGCAGCAACCAAATATTTCGGATGGAACTATTCTAGTTATATACAACATGAACAAGGGCTTCGAGGCATATCGCGGGCATCTAAAAAATATGCAACTGCATTTAGAGTTAGCGAAGGTTGGCTACTAACTGGAGAAGGAGATGGTCCTACCCTCTCAGTCTCTGATTTTACACAAACTATTGATGAAAAAATCATTGATCTGCTACAAACAACAAGTCAGCCAGATAAAGAAGCAATTCTTCACCTTTTAAACCGCTTGAATTCTGAAGAAAAAAAATAAAAGCCTTTTTTCTTTCATAACTAAAAGCAGAAACTATCTGCATTATTTTATTATCTAATTCCATAATAAATTTTCTTTCTCTTTTTCCAAAAATATTAATTAATAAAAATTTTATAAGAGCTCTTTTTATGCCACTCTAAAAATATACTTTATGCATATTTTTTTTATTGACAAGTATGCATAATGCGTATACAAAACCACCATACCCCGAAAAAAAAAACCTATGTCAAGGTATTTTTTTCAAAATGTATTTAAATATTTTGATATGGAGGCATTTGTGAATAAACCAGTTTTCATAAATTCAGATGAAATTCTCTTAGTCGTCTGTGAAAATGAAGAGCAAAATCTCGCTAAATACGGTACTTTCTTTGATGAAAAGGAAATTATCAAATTTATAGATCAAACCGCTGATAATGCTCTTCAAATCTTCCGTGTAGAACCAAAAACTAATCGATGTGAAGATATCTCTGAAGATCTTGCTGAGTTCTACATTAAACAACGTGAAGAACAATGTTTTAACGACATTATACCTCATGACTTTGTAAAACATAGCTCTGCATACAGTTTTTTTTTAGATGAAATGAGACAGCAAGAATATGACGACAAAAGATACGGTACTTATGAACAGCAAAACCGTTTAACCTTTTGGGACGTTCTTCCAAACTACCCAAACTATACATGGCGTTTTTAAAAGCGCCTCTTTTTCCCATCAGTTAAGTAATGAAAGCAAATCTATGACGAAGCATAATGATAATGAAGAGAATGAACAGTATTTAATATCAAAGGATGAAGTAAAAGACAGAACCGGTTACGTCCAAATGGTCAATGCCCATGCATTGCATGAACACTTACAATTGCAACAAGATTTTGACACTTGGTTTAATAATCATGTTGAAAAACTGGGGCTGAAAGAGGGCATGCATTTTGTCTTCACAAAACAAGAAGGCAAGAGAAGCAAGATTTGTTCAAAATCTGAAATAGACCCAAATGCTACAAATAGCCATCACTTCAAAATTTACGCTGCAAAAGACATTCTCGAAGCAGAACCCCATCGAAACCAAGTCGTTATCTTAAAACAAATATTGAGCCCTTATTGGTAATTAACGAAGAGATCATTCTCAAGGAGTGATCCTCTCGCCATTACAAATAATACTATTGACGGAAAAATCACTCAAACAGTGAATGCTCGTTATTTGCGTGCATTAAAAGGAAATACAGATGACAAATTCCCCCTTAACAACCATGGCAAGTAAATATGGGTTTTCTCATGAACAATTTCGAAAAACAATCATTAAAACATGTATCAATTATAACTTCTCTGATGAAGAATTCGCTGCTTTTATTTCGGTAGCCAATACCTATGGTCTTAACCCTTTAACCAAAGAGATCTATGCTCTTCCTAAAAGAGGCGGCGGCATTATTCCTGTCGTCTCAATCGACGGATGGATTAAGATTATTAAGTCTAATCCTCAATTTGATGGGATGACCTTTCAAGATCAACTTGATAAAGAGGGCAATATCATTGCTATCAAATGCGCTATTCGTCTTAAAAATATTAAAGACCCTATCGAAGTTACTGAATATTTAGCTGAATGCAAACAAAAAACTGATACTTGGCAAAAATACCCAGCACGCATGTTGCGTCATAAAGCAACCATACAATGTGCGCGCTATGCTTTTGGTTTTTCAGGTATTTATGAAGAAGATGAAGCCGCGCGCATCAATGAAGTAAACCAAAATATACAAGATAAAATGGTCTCTTATGAAACGCTTATGCAAATCAAACAATTAATGGACAGCACGCAAACAGAAGAAAACAAAATTCTCACTTATGCAAAAGCCAACACGCTTGCCGATATATCAGATGGACAAGCGCAAACCATTTTGCACCTTTTGAAAGAGAAACAACAAAAGCAAAGGATTGAAGCACAACACTCTTTACCAACAAAAGAGCAAATAGAGATGCCTGTACAAGAGGCAGAATATATTCATATCCAAGATATCGAATATGAACAAACGCAACAACAAACGGCGGTGTGAGATGGAACAAAGAACGGCAGAATGGTTTCAAGCAAGATTAGGAAAAGTCACCGCTTCTAATATTTACAACATACTGAGTAAAACAGCAAAGGGAACGCCTACAAGCAAATATGAAGACTACAAAATCAAGCTTATAACAGAACGTTTAACGGGAGAAATAAGCCCCCATTATGAAAATGAAGATATGAGATGGGGCATTGAACATGAAGAAAATGCCTTGCATGAATATAGCCTTATCCATGATGCGAATGTTACAAAATGCGGCTTTATTCAACATCCTACAATAGAAATGGCGGGGGCAAGTCCTGATGGGCTCGTTGATGAGCACGGGTTAATTGAAATCAAATGTCCTAGATCAACGACCCATATGCGCTTCTTTATAAATGATGAGATCAAACCTGAATATCATGCACAAATGCAATTTCAAATGGCATGTACTGGACGCAAATGGTGTGATTTCATCAGCTATGATCCGCGCTTTACGGGACAATCATCTCATTTACGCATGAAAATCAAACGTATCCACCGTGATGAAAAACATATTGAACAAATTAATCAGGCTGTAGAAGCCTTTTTAAAAGAAATAGAACAAGAGATCAAAAAGATTTCAACAAAAGCGGCTTAACCTTATGGGGGTGCTGCTGTCCACACATGCCTCCTAGCACCCCCACCCTTTCCCTATAACAACTTGCAAAAAAATGCGTGATTCACGACACGGGTGAATTGCACTTCAAATGAGGAGAACAGATATGGCGCATCGCCTAGCTACCATAACCCAACCAGCCATTGCACGGGCTTTAAGAGAAGCTAAAAAACAGGGATGTGAACTCATAGAAATCAAACCTACGGGGGAACTGCTTATCTATCTCAAATCCGATATCCCATTACCAAACGCAACCAATCATCCTGATAAATTATGGAATTTATCGCCTGATGATTATAACTTTGATATTAAACTATAGATTATATCTATGCCTAAACCACGCCCTCCTCATCTGGTCAAAGAAATCACCCGTCATGGTAAAATTATATGGTATGTCCGTATAGGTCATGGAAAACGCATTAGAGTATGCGGGACTTACGGAACACAAGAATTTGTTGATAATTACAAAAGTGCACTTGCTCAATTACAAGGACTAATACTTCCTAAACCTAAAGTTGGGAAACTTGTTGAAGGCTCCTTTGCATGGCTCCTTAAGCAGTACTTCAACAGTTCTAATTGGCATAACCTAGCACAATCTACAAAAAAACAGAGACAACTCGTCCTTATGAAGGTATGCGATACTGTAGGAAACATTCCATACCAAGCAATCGAAAAAAAACATATCATAGCCGGTGTTGAACGACGTAAAGAAACACCCGCAATGGCAAGAGATTTTCTGAAAACACTTAATGGACTCTTTAATTGGGCTATTGAACAAGGGTTATTAGAAAATAATCCAACTGTAGGAGTCAAAAAACCTGCTCTTAAAAATAATGGGGGATTTCCCGTTTGGACAGAAGAAGATGTTGAAAAATATTATCAATGCTGGTCACATGGTACCTATGAACGTGTTTGGATTGATGTTTTGCTTTACACGGGCTTGCGTCGTGGTGATGCTGTTCGCATTGGTTGGAAAGATGTCAAGGATAATATCATTCATCTCAAAACAGAAAAGAGCCAATTTAAAACAGATGTTTTTTTACCTATTTTACCAGAGTTAGCAGAAATTTTGAAAATTGGTCCCATAGGTAAGGAAACATTTATTTGTGGTAAGCGTGGAAAAAAACTCTCAAAAGATAGCTTTAGTTTAATGTTTTATAATGCATGTACCAAAGCAGGAATTAAAAAATCCGCCCATGGATTGCGAAAATTAGCCGCAACACGCGCTGCTAATTCCGGTGCAACCGTCTCACAATTGAAAGCAATTTTTGGATGGACAGATGATGATATGGCATCCCTTTACACAAAAAGCGTAGACCGTAAAAGATTAGCCTTAGAAGCAATAAAAAAGCTCCAAAAAAGTTAGGGATTGAGTTCAAAAAACATTATAGAATCAATAACTACAGAATCCCTTATTATTAAATTAACTTATTGATTTTTATATTTTTTATTAATCAAGGGTGGAATTTGGTATAAAAACTTAGGGAAATATGGTGCCATAAACCGAATAACGACCCAACTTACGAGACTGCCTAAAAAGATACCAGCTAAAATATCAAAAGGGTAATGAACACCAACAAAAATACGGCCCCAACAAATCAAAAATAAAAAAACTGTCGCCAATTTAGAAGAAACTTTATATCGGTAAAAATAAAAATTTGCTGTATAAGCAGCAATAGTTAAGGCATGATTACTAGGAAAAGAAGCTGTTGCACGATGCTTAATCAGTGGTGATGTTAACCCCATAACAAATGGACGTGGATGGAAATAAATGAGAGAAATGAGGTAACCTATAAAAAGAGCTGTACAAATACTTACACAAATGCTCAGTACGACACGCCGTTCCATATTTGTACCCAAAAACCATAGAGCACAAAGGTGTATTGGAATAATGTAAATTAAAAATTTTGCACAAAAAATACTAAATAAAACTAAAATTGCCCAAGATTGCTCATTTCCTGTAACACTTTGCAACAGTGTGATGTCAATCTGGTTTAGAATGTTCATTCTTCTCTCCTTAATCTTCATAGCTTTATAGCATCATTTCTTTAAGAAATGAGCAGAACCCTATAAAAAATATATCAAAATTTAATAAATAAAATTTTTTGTGCACATAAACTTGCTATTTTAAAAGATAAGCTGTAAATGTTGAGCGTTTATCGCTGGTATTTTGGCTGGAGGTTGAACGGAGGATTGAGATAATCAGTAGGAAACAGGACGTTTCCGACCTCCCGTGTCTCCGCTCTCGGATGTCTCGAATTTTAAAAGCGTCCTTTCTTCTTTGGATCTTCCAAAAAGACAAGTCGCAGAGGCTTTGCGCTAAAACCGGTAAGTTTTAATTGAAGAAAGGCAAAAAAATGGCTCTTTATGAACAAATGTTCCTTGCCCGACAAGATATTGCTCCACAACAAGTTGATGAACTTGTAAGTACCTACAAAGATGTTATAGAAGCACATGGGGGAAAAGTTGGGCGTGTAGAAAATTGGGGTCTTCGTGCTCTTGCGTATCGTATTCGTAAAAATCGTAAAGCTTATTATGTGTTGGTCAATATTGATGCGCCCTCTGCTGCGATTGCTGAAGTTGAACGTCAGATGCGCATCAATGAAGATATTTTGCGTTATATGACTATTCGCGTAGAAAAGCATGAAAAAGAAAAATCTGCTATGCTCTCGCGTCTTGACCGTAATGCTCATACTAATTTAGATGAAGAACGTCCTCGTTCATCGCGTCACCAACGTGAAGATGCTATAGAAGGAGTAGAATAATGGGTGATATCAATCAAACGTCTGTACGCCGTCCTTTTCATCGTCGTCGCAAAACATGTCCGTTTTCAGGGGAAAATGCTCCTAAAATTGATTATAAAGATGTGAAATTGTTACAGCGTTATATTTCAGAACGTGGAAAAATTGTCCCTTCACGGATTACAGCTGTTAGCCAAAAAAAACAGCGTGAGTTGGCGAATGCGATCAAACGTGCTCGTTTTTTAGGTTTACTTCCATATGTTATAAAATAATATTCTACTGTATTACGCAACTGGAATATTTTTAAAGATATTTTTATAGTTTAAAAACGTATCTAATTGTAAACTTTATAAAAATTACAGAAATACCATGAAGTTGGGGCATTATAATGCCCCTAACTGCAAAAGCAGGACAGCGATATATGAAAGAAAATCGTATTTATGAAATAATGACCGGTATTTTAGCAGGCCTATTTGCTGCTGTAATAGGTATGGCCATTATTAGTGTTGCGAATAGCGCTCCTTATTTCTCTTTTCTTCTTGGTTGCTTTCTTTCACTTCCTATTTTCATTGTTGCATTTGGTCAAGGAACATTATCCAGTCTTGTTGCCTTAATAAGTGCTACTGTTGTTTTTATCATAACTACGAATATTTATATTGCTTTTGGCTGTATGCTATTATTTTTTCTTCCTGCTGTTTATGCTTCTTGGCTCCTTGGGCTAGCACGACCAGCGCAAAAAGAAAACACTCTGATATGGTACCCATTATCATCTGTTATTTTTCATTTAACCAACTTTATTGCTTTTATATCAACCCTTATTGGACTCTATGTCCAAACACGCCCATCTATACCCCTCTTTGTAAAACATATCACCACGAATATAGCCCAAGCTATGCAACAGTCACAGTCTCTAAAAGAAGCTGATATACTTGCTATCCGTGAACTCTTAACGACACATGCTGCAACTCTGACAGCGATTGCTCTTGCTATTTATAGTTTGATTTTTCTTATAGGTAATCTTTATTTTTCAATGATCACAGCACAGCATATGAAATGGTTAAAAAGACCACGTGATGATTGGAGTAAAACTCTCCGTCTTCCAATTTCTGCGGTTGTTGTTTTTATTGTTATGTGTATAGCATCAATGATTGAATTGAATGAAAATATTAATTTAAGCACACGCGTCTTCAGCACTGCATATACTATCGTCATATCGATTAGTGGTCTAGCTTATCTTCATAATATTACAAAAGGGGTTAGTGGCCGGATTATTATACTCTCTCTTGTTTATATTGCTATTTTAACCGTTGTTTTTTCTCCACCTGTTTCTTTCATGATGCTTTTGATGGGGATTTGGGCGACTATTCAATACAACTTTCAATCACGTAACAAACATCACTAAATTTATTTGTTCGAAAGGAAAAACTATGGATATTATACTGCTTGAGCGCATTCCTCGTCTTGGTCAGATGGGTGATATTGTCTCAGTTAAAGATGGTTATGCACGTAATTTTCTCTTACCTCAAGGGAAAGCTTTGCGCGCCAATGAAGAAAATAAAAAGCATTTTGAAATACAGCGTGCACAACTTGAAGCACGTAACCTTGAACGCAAAAGTGAAGCACAAAAAATTGCTGAAAAACTGGATGGTCAATCATTTATTGCTGTTCGTTCAGCTGGTGAAACAGGACAGCTTTACGGATCAGTTTCTACACGTGATATTGCTGAAATTATAACAGCTGACGGATTTTCTCTTGAACGCAATCAAATTGAACTTAACCATCCAATAAAAACGATTGGTCTTCATAAGATTGCTCTTAACTTACATCCTGAAGTTCAAGTTATTGTAATAATTAATGTTGCACGCTCAATTAATGAAGCACAACGCCAAGCAGAAGGTGAAACTCTCACTTCTGCTGAAGCAATATATGCCTCTCAAGAAGAGACATTGCTGGAAGAAAGCCAAGAAGAGATCTTGGCAGAAGAAATAAATGATAACAATGAAAATAGCATGAATGAAGAAGCTTAATCTTTTTTAAACTATTTATTTTGTGCTTTTTATTTTCTGCTATTTAATATATTGCCATAAAATGCTCAGCTTTCAAAGCGGGGTATTTTATGGTTATTGTAATCAGAAATTTGCATTTTAGTAAAATAATCACCTGTTAGTGTCTTTTATAAAAGATCCCATACAAAAAGCTGTAAAGATATCTAAACTACATCATATAAAACACTCAAAATATATAGAAATATGTTACATATAATATGCGTAAATAATAAAATCTAAATCTTTAAATATTGAAAATATGATTTTAACTTAAATAACAATCTGGAATTCTATCCTTTTACAATGCGCAACTTATTGCCTAAAGTAGGCAAATACCAACTTAGTGGGAAAAGCTGTTATGGCAGAAAAAGATATTGTCAATGTTCATTCCTCACAAAAAGAAGATTCCTCTTCTTATCAACAACTCCCTCATAATATTGAAGCAGAACAAGCATTGCTTGGAGCTCTTCTTATCAACAATGATGCTCATGATCGCGTTTCAGATTTTTTAAAACCAGAACATTTTTTTGAACTTTTACATCAAAAAATTTACGATGTTTTATCGCACTTTATCAAAGGTGGAAAACTTGCAAACCCTGTTACTATCAAACCTTTTATTCCAGCTGAAGAGAAAATTGGAGACATCACCGTATTCAATTATGTCATTCGCTTAGCAAAGGAAGCAGTAACAATCATTAATGCTGAAGATTATGGACGTGTTATTTATGACCTTTTTATTCGACGGTCTTTAATTAATCTTGGAACCCAAATTGTTAATACAGCTTTTAACGCGCCTATAGAACTTACACCTGCCCAACAAATTGAAACAATTGAGCATCAATTGTTTAACCTAGCGGAAAAAGGAAAATATGGCGGAGGATTTGAAAATTTTGATGAAGCCGTCAAAAAAGCTATTGACATGGCAAGTGCTGCTAAAAAGCGCTCTTCACAATTATCAGGAATAGCCACACACATTAGAACACTTGATGAAAAAATGGGAGGGTTACAACCGTCTGACTTGATTATTCTTGCAGGCCGTCCTGGCATGGGTAAAACTTCACTTGTCACCAATATTGCCTTTAATATTGCCAATGCTTGTAATCGTGATGTTACAACACAAGAGAATGAAGGAGGTATTGTTGGATTTTTTTCTCTTGAAATGTCATCTGAGCAACTAGCAACACGTATTATTTCCGAACAAACAGAAGTCTCTTCTTCTGATATCCGGCGTGGAAATATTTCGGAAGAACAATTTACAAAATTATTACGTGCAATGAATCGCTTACAAAAAGCGCCGCTCTATATAGATCAAACGGGTGGTATATCAATTACACAGCTGGCAGCTCGTGCACGGCGTCTTAAGAGACAACACGGTTTAGACGTCTTAATTATTGACTATATACAGTTAATGACGAGCAGTTCAAAGCGTTCATCTGAAAATCGCGTTCAAGAAATTACAGAAATTACTACAGGATTGAAAGCATTAGCTAAAGAACTCAATATTCCTATTATTGCTCTTTCACAGCTTTCACGCCAAGTCGAAAACCGAACAGATAAACGACCACAACTCTCAGATTTACGCGAGTCTGGTTCAATTGAACAGGATGCTGACATCGTTCTTTTTGTATACCGTGAAGAATATTACCTTAAAAATGAAGAACCAAAGGTAGGAAGCCTTGAACATACAAAATGGCAAGAAGCAATGGATGCAGCTTTTGGAAAAGCTGATGTTATTGTTGCAAAACAACGTCACGGACCTACAGGAACTGTTCATCTTGCCTTTCAGTCTGATTTTACACGTTTTAGCGATTTGGCAGATAGTCAGTATCTTCCAGAGCAAATTGGTTAAATTACCATGGCACGTAGCCGTATTCAATTTATCTGCCAAAATTGTGGAACCATCTATTCACGTTGGGCGGGAAAATGTACTTCCTGTGGAGAATGGAATTCTCTGATCGAAGAAAATACAAATGGTGGTATTGGTAGCGGACCTAAGAAGAATATTGGTAAAGGACGCATTGTCACGCTTACTTCTCTTTCTGAAAATATTGAAGATGCTCCACGTATTCATTCTGGTATTGCTGAGCTTGATCGTGTCACTGGAGGAGGATTTGTTCGTGGATCTGCATTACTTGTTGGCGGCGATCCAGGTATTGGAAAATCAACATTACTTACACAAACAGCGGCTGCTTTATCACGAAAAGGGCATAAAGTCATCTACGTTTCAGGTGAAGAAGCTATTGCACAAATCTGTCTTCGTGCACAAAGGCTCGGTGCTGCAAATACAGAAATTAAACTTGCTGCTGAAACAAATGTTGAAGATATTCTTGCAACCTTAAGCCAGCATAAAAATCTCGATATGGTTATTATTGATTCCATTCAAACCTTATGGTCAGATACAGCAGATTCAGCACCCGGAACCGTCACACAAGTACGCATCGGTGCGCAAGCAATGATCCGCTTTGCCAAAAAAACAGGAGCAGCTGTCGTCCTTGTTGGCCATGTTACAAAAGATGGACAAATTGCTGGTCCTCGGGTTGTTGAACATATGGTTGATGGTGTTCTCTATTTTGAGGGTGAAGGTGGACATCATTATCGAATCTTGAGAACTGTAAAAAATCGCTTTGGGCCAACAGATGAAATTGGCGTTTTCGAAATGTCTGATAAAGGATTACAGGAAGTGAGTAATCCATCTGAATTATTCTTGGGTGAACGCAATGAAAAAGCGCCTGGTGCTGCTGTTTTTGCCGGAATGGAAGGCACACGCCCCATATTAGTAGAAATACAAGCACTTGTTGCCCCCTCTTCACTTGGAACACCACGACGTGCTGTTGTGGGGTGGGATGGAAATCGTCTTTCCATGATTCTTGCCGTTTTAGAAGCTTATTGTGGCATTCGTTTTGGACAACATGATGTCTACCTTAATGTCGCTGGCGGATATCGTATATCAGAACCAGCAGCTGATCTTGCTGTTGCAGCAGCTTTAGTATCCTCTCTTGCAAATATTCCTCTTCCAACAGATTATGTGTATTTTGGTGAAATAAGCCTTTCTGGCGCTATCCGAACTGTTGCCCATTCAGCACAGCGCATCAATGAAGCAAAAAAACTTGGATTTCAAGGCGCCGTTCAACCCACTACAATAACTGAAAAAGTTAAATCACAAGCTTTTCAACAAAAAACATTTTCTGATCTTCCTGAATTGGTTGCTGCTATTACTACAAAGAAAAAACAGTCTATATCTTATACATGATAATATAGAAAAAACTCTATAAAATACAAAAGATCCTTGTTATAAGAAAAAATAATAAAATAATCAGCAATATAATTATAGACTCATTGAAAATGAAATAACTTTATATATAAGGAACAAACAAATGATCATAACAGTCCTTGATGGAATTGTCATAATAATCATCCTGTTGTCCGCTTTCCTCTCTATGCTTCGAGGATTTTCACGCGAAATATTATCGTTATTTTCTTGGGCCATTGCAGCCATCGCTACTCTCTTTTTATTTAAACCTATATTGCCGTTCTTTGAGCAATATCTTTCTAACAAAATGATTGCACTTATCACAACGTTGGTCACAATTTTTATTATTATTCTGATTATTGCTTCGATCGTTACAATGAAAATTGCTGATTTTATTCTTGATAGCCGAATTGGTATATTTGACCGTACTATTGGTTTTGTTTTTGGAGCATTTCGTGGCTTATTTATTATGGTTATCGGCATGTTGTTACTGAATGCACTTATCCGGCCCGAACAACAAGAAAATTGGTTAAAGAATGCTACAACAAAACCCATTTTAGATTCATTGGGACAAAAAGTGTGGGCAATACTTCCTAAAAATCTCGATAATGTTCTCGAAAAGACAGAAAAATTCTTTAAAACAGATGATATAGATATACGTGACCAACATTCTCATGAAAATTTGCTTCAAAAAAATGGAGAATAGTTTGTCATAGGAAAAAAGATTTAATACAGTATACTTTTAATTATTCCTCGTATTACAATTGAAAGAATATAATGACAAAAAACGACATTTCCTGTCAGGAATTTTCATTAGATGACGATACTCTGCATGAAGAATGTGGAGTTTTCGGTATTCTTGGGCATGAAGATGCAGCAACATTAACAGCTCTTGGTCTTCATGCACTTCAGCATCGTGGACAAGAAGCAGCTGGTATTGTTTCCTACCATAATAACATGTTTCATCAAGAAAAACATCTAGGTCTTGTTGGTGATCACTATACCAATCCCGTAACACTTGCTCGATTACCAGGAGATCGTTCTATCGGGCATACCCGTTATTCAACAACTGGTGAAATAGCATTACGCAATGTTCAACCTCTTTTTGCTGAATTAAAAGTTGGAGGTATTGCTATTGCCCATAATGGCAATCTCACGAATGGTCTTACATTACGTCGTAAACTGATAGCCTCTGGTGCTATTTGTCAATCAACATCGGATTCAGAAGTTTTTCTGCACCTTATTGCACGTTCACGTTATGAATCATCATCCGACCGCTTTGTTGATGCTATTAGGCAAGTAGAAGGTGGATATGCCATGTTAGCACTCACACGCACCAAGCTCATTGCGGCACGCGATCCAATAGGTATTCGACCTCTCGTAATGGGCGAGCTGGATGGTAAACCAATCTTTTGCTCTGAAACTTGTGCACTTGATATTATTGGTGCAAAATATATCCGCGACGTCAAAAATGGCGAAATCATTATATGTGAAATACAAAAAAATGGCGAAATCACTAAAAAAATTATACAATCAAAAAATGAAAAGCCAGAAAAACTTTGCCTTTTTGAATATGTTTACTTTGCACGCCCTGATTCAATTGTTGGAGGACGAAGTGTTTATACAACGCGTAAAAATATGGGAATTCGCTTAGCACAGGAAGCTCCCTGTAAAGGTGATGTTGTTGTGCCTGTTCCTGATGGAGGAACACCAGCTGCAATTGGCTACGCACAAGAAATTGGAATTCCCTTTGAGCTTGGTATTATTCGTAATCATTACGTGGGGCGAACTTTTATCGAACCAACACAACAAATTCGTGCTTTTGGAGTTAAACTCAAACATTCTGCAAACCGTCCTATAATTGAAGGAAAGCGTGTTATTCTGATTGATGACTCCATTGTTCGTGGAACAACATCTCTTAAAATCGTACGAATGATCCGCGATGCAGGAGCAAAAGAAGTTCATATGCGCATTTCTAGCCCTATGATTTTTTATCCTGATTTTTATGGTATCGATACCCCTAAAGTTGAGAGCCTTTTAGCAAATCAATATCCAGATTTAAAATCTATGTGTAATTTTATCGGAGCTGATTCATTAGAGTTTCTTTCAACAGATGGTCTCTATCTTGCTGTAACAGGAGAAAAACGAAATAATGCTGATCCACAATTTACGGACCATTATTTTACTGGAGAGTACCCAACACATTTAATTGATCAAGAAAGTATCCCCAAAACACATCAATTATCCGTCCTTAAAACAAGAGATTAATAATGAAAAAATTAGATTTTAGTTTAGATGGACGTATTGCACTTGTCACCGGTGCATCAAGAGGAATTGGTTATTCTTTAGCGTTAGAGATGGCAAAACGCGGAGCTCATATTATCGCTCTTGCACGGACAGTTAGTGGACTTACTGAACTGGATGATCAAATCCGAAAAAAGGGAGCTTCTGCAACACTTATCCCATTCGATTTGCATAATATGGAAAGCATTGATGCTCTTGGAAATTCCATTGCTCAGCGCTGGAAAAAACTCGATATTTTAGTTGCAAATGCAGGAATCCTTGGACCCCTTTCACCAATAGCACATATAGAAAACAAAATATTTGAAGATGTTTTTAACATAAACCTTATTAGCCAATGGCGCTTGATGAAAACAGTAGAACCCTTATTGCGTGCATCTGATGCTGGACGGGCCATTCTATTATCCTCAAGTGTTGCTCATATTGCACGCGCTTTCTGGGGACCTTATTCAGCCTCCAAAGCAGCTTTAGAAATGATTGCTCGCTGTTGGGCAGAAGAGCTCAAACAGACACCTGTCAAGATTAACTGCGTTAATCCAGGTGCAACACGTACTACTATGCGTGCACAAGCTATGCCAGGCGAAGATCCCTACACTCTTCCCACACCACAGGAAGTTGCGTCAAAAATAGTGCATTTATCATCACCTCATTTAATAGAAACAGGCAAACTCTTTAATGTTCATAAAAATAGATTTACAGATTATCATGCGCCTAATTGATCATAATTATAGGAATCTGTCATCTCAATTAATCTTTTCTCTTCTACCTTACTTTCCAAGTAAAAAAACATACAGTTTCACGATTTATGAATAGCTTAAGTCTTTGTCTTTTTTTCTTCTAGAGTCGCCCTTTTATTGTAAGCTATAAAACTAAAGGGAAGAAAAATCATATAACTAACAGCTGTAATCAATAAAGTTTTCCATGTGTAAGTCGCAAGAAAACCTACATAAATAACAATGATCAACATGCATGGTACAACCATATCACGCCTTAAATTTTGATCTATGGTTTTTGCATTCCATACCGGCAAACGACTGATCAAAAGAAAAGCAATAATCACAGTATAAAGACTAAAAAATAATGCCCAACCCCAATTTGGTGTCAAACCAAGAACCCCTAAATACATAGGTAATAAAAGTAACAATGCCCCTGCTGGTGCTGGAACACCAATAAAATAACTTTTTTGCCATTGAGGTATATCGATATTATCCAACATCACATTAAAACGTGCTAATCGCAAACAACAAGCAACGCAATAGACAAGTGCTGCAACCCACCCCACGTGATGTGCTTGAGTCAAAATAAAAGAATAAACGATCAGCGCAGGTGCAACACCAAAATTAACAACATCAGCAAGAGAATCCATCTGTGCACCAAAAGATGAACTCCCATCCATTAAACGCGCGATACGCCCATCAGCACCATCTAAAACTGCTGCCAAAAGCACCATTAAAATAGCAGCCTCATAGCGATTATCAAAAGCCAAACGAATACTACTCATCCCTGCACAAATTGCCAAAATAGTGATAATATTAGGAATGACATAGCGCATTGGTGTGGGCGAACGCCACCGATTTGCAGAATCATCATGCTGCCCTTCAGGATTAAATGAAGAAAATAGTGAAAAATTTTTCATTGTTCATCCTAATCAAATCTGAAATCAGTTATTGCACTTTTATCATCAAAAGAACCTAAAACTGTTTCTCCAGCAATTGCTGTCTGACCAACAGAAACACGTAATTTTACTTCAGTTGGTATATAAATATCAAGACGAGAACCAAAACGAATCATTCCAAAGCGTTGTCCTGTTAAAACAGAATCATTTTCTTTTGGCCAACAAACAATCCGGCGCGCTACTATTCCTGCTATTTGTACTACGCCAATTTTACCATATTTGCTATCAATAATCACTCCATTTCTCTCATTAAATTGGCTAGCCTTATCAAGCTCAGCATTAGCAAATCGACCTGGGCGATAGATGATAGATTCTACCGTACCATTTATAGGAATACGATTAATATGGCATGAGAAAACATCCATAAACACGGAAATACGGATCATCTCTTCATTTCCCAATCCCAACTCTTCAGGCGGAATACACGGTTCAACAAATGAAATCCGTCCATCAGCAGGAGACATAACCCAACTTGGATTCAAAGGGATTACACGATCTGGATCACGAAAAAAATATATACACCACACCGTGAGAATCAGACCACACCAAAATAATGGACTCCATACCCAACCAAGAATGAGAGAAACAATAAAAAATGTTATGATAAAAGGGTACCCCTCCTTATGAATTGGTGCAAAACTATTATGGACAGATTGTAGAATACTCATATAACTTCCTATTCATAGATATGATTTAAACAAGTAATAAATCTTTTTGTTCCTCCCTTTCTGTCGTATACTTAATCAATCACACCATATAAAGGCTAAAGCTTATCTTAAGCAGCTTATTTTTTACGATTGACAACCCCCATTTCGTCTTCTTCACGCATTTTACGCAATTTTTCTTCAGCTTGTGATGCTTCAAGTTGCTTATTCCACATTGAAGCATATAAACCTTTCTTCAATAAAAGCTCGGCATGTGTCCCATTTTCAATAATACGACCACTTTTGAGAACCAAAATTTCATCGGCATTAATAACTGTAGATAAACGGTGTGCAATGATTAATGTTGTACGTCCACGACTTACAATATCTAAGGCTTGTTGAATTTCTTGTTCTGTTGCCGTATCAAGAGCTGCGGTTGCCTCATCTAAAATAAGAAGTGGAGGTGCTTTTAACAATGTCCGCGCAATAGCCACACGCTGTTTTTCACCACCAGATAGTTTGAGTCCACGCTCACCTACTAGAGACTGAAAACCATTTGGAAGCATCTCAATAAATTTTGATATTTGTGCCATTTCAGCAGCTTTACGCATCTCTTCATCTGTAGCACTTGGACGTCCATAGCGAATGTTATAGGCAATTGTATCATTAAATAACACTGTGTCTTGTGGTACCATACCGATAACTTCGCGCAAACTTTTCTGTGTTACATCACGAATATCCTGTCCATCAATTGTGATAGCCCCAGAATCAACATCATAAAAACGAAAAAGCAATCGAGAAATAGTTGATTTACCAGCACCCGATGGGCCAACAATTGCCACTGTTTTTCCTCCAGGAACTTCAAAATCAATATCTCTGAGGATTTGACGGGTTGGATCATAGGAAAATCTAACCTTATTAAACCGAATACTACCCTCTTGGATTACTAACGGCTGAGCATCTGGTTTATCAATAATTTCCTGTTTCACATCCAAAAGATCAAACATCGCTTCAATATCCGTTAAACCTTGTCGAATGTCACGATAAATTGAACCAATAAAATTTAATGGCATAGAAAGCTGTATTAAAAGCGCATTAATAAAAACAAAATCTCCTAAAGTTTGTGTGTCATGAAAAACTTCATAAGCTGACATCAACATAAGAATTGTCATTCCAAGACCAAAAATCAGGGCTTGACCAAAATTAAGCCAGCTTAATGATGTCCAAATCTTCGTCGCTGCTTGTTCATAACCTGCCATAGAAGAATCATAGCGACGCGCTTCTAGAGTTTCATTACCAAAATATTTCACTGTTTCAAAATTTAAAAGAGAATCAACAGCACGAGTATTCGCCTCAGTATCTGCTGTATTCATTTGTTGTCGAATACCAATACGCCAATCACTCGCCTTAATGGTAAACCAAGTATACAAACCAACCATTAGAACAACTATAAAAAGATACAGTCCCCCGTAGTTGATGTAAAATACCAATGCCGTTAATATAAATTCCAACACTGTTGGCACTGTATTGAGAATTGAAAATCTAACGATTGCTTCAATTCCCTTTGTACCACGCTCGATAACACGAGAAAGTCCACCAGTTCGCCTTTCCAAATGAAATCGTAAAGATAATCCATGAATATGCACAAAGGTTTTATAAGCTAACTGACGAATAGCATGCTGACCAACCGTCGCAAAAAGGGAATCGCGTAACTGATTTAATCCAGCTTGTACAATACGTGCAACATTATATGCCAAAACGAGCATGAGAGGAACAATCCAACTAGATGAAAGCCATCCAGGAAGTTTGACGTGTACATCAAGCATATTTGTAGCATATTTAAAGAAATAGGGAACGGAAATAAGAAAAATCTTAGCTAAAAGAAGATAAAATATCGCCCATACAACACGCATTTTTAGATCACGTCGACCTGCAGGCCACATATAAGGCCATAAATTATAAAGTGTACGCAATGTCTGCCCTGTATCTGACGATACAGTTTTTATCCTATCGTGTTGTTTCATAAAGCCTTACTTCTCTTTCATACACTCAAAAGGTACTATAACCTTTCTCTTTTCCCGCTCACAGATCATACTCTATTTTCTATACGCCCCCAGTAAGTTATACGACTGATTATGTAAGGTTAGACTGTTTTTGAAAAGGGAACAAGAAATAATCCTCTATAAGGTTTATTATTTTTATCTGTATTCTCATACCATTCCGCAGCAAATAAGTTTTCAACTGTTACATGTTTTTTTTTCAATTTTTCTTGAAGCCATTTCTTTGATTTACCAATCTCTTTAAGACCATCATCTAGAATTTCACCATTTTGCACTAAAATGGTAGACTTTTTACCTTCTTCCTTTTTAATAACAGTACAATCACCGTTAGTTTCTAAACGAACAAACGCAGCTTCATGCAAATTACAGCCTTTAATACGTAACATCGTAATCAGATCATTCACATTTATCCCTAAATTTTTAATCTTATCCATTTGAAAAACACCATCTAAAACCAATGCAATATTTTTTCCTGCAATAAGACGATGAAAAAAAACTGAATAGCGTGCTAAAAAATTAAGACTAGTAACCAAGGTTTGCCAAATAAGTAAAACAAGCAATAATTGAATACTACTTACACTCGGACTATAAATAACCCCCCCTATAATGCTTCCCATTACAAAGTTGCTTACTAAATCAACAGGCGTCATTTGACTTAAACTACCACGCCCTGTGGTTCTTAAAATTAAGAGGAAGGCAATAAGACCTATCATCAATTTAAGTGCAACATAACCGTAATGATATAAAAATTCCATCAGACTTTCTCCTTTATTATAAAAGCTGCTAGAATACGGCAATTAGAACCGTTTTATTTCCCACACGGTTTTACGCTCACCAGTCTGCGGATCCTTACTATCTTTTAAGATAACCCCCATGGCTGCGAGCTCATTACGAATGGTATCTGCAGCGTCCCACTCTCTATTATGGATAAGGTGCAGTCTTTCGACAATGCGCTGATCAATAAATTTTGAATCAAGGGACGTTTTTCTCGTAAATAATGGACATTCTCTATCTTGAATCCATTCCTGCTTTAATAACCCTAATAAACCCATTCCTTTTGCAAGAGCGACAGCATTCCCTGCTTTATAAAATTTTCGCAAAAGAGCAAAGGCACTTGGAGTGTTAAGATCATCGCTTAATGCATTCATCAAAGCAGCATCAAGAGCCCCATCCTTCTCCAAACATCCTTTCTCATAACGAAGCAATTCATACCAACGATATAGTTCATTACCCGATTGTGTTAAACGCTGTGCTGTCCAATTTAAGGGTTCACGATAATGCGTTTGTAACATCGAAAAACGTGCAGATAAACCAGACCAATTTTGCTTTATTTGATCTGATAAAGCATCATTAAATGCAAAAAAATTATTTTCTAAGATAGAACGAATAGTCATAAAGTTGCCAAGACTTTTCGACATCTTTTTTCCTTCAATTTGTAAAAAGCCGTTATGCATCCAAAAATTAGCCATTCTCTGTGTCCCAAAAGCTGAACAGCTTTGTGCAATCTCATTTTCATGATGAGGGAAAATTAAATCGATTCCACCACCATGAATATCAAAAATATTGTCTGCTGGATCATCACATGTCAGACCGCCACCATAAGGTGTTAATAGCTTCGCCATCGACATTGCAGAACATTCAATATGCCATCCTGGACGACCTAAAACAGAAATGCCTGCTGGTGATTGCCAACCTGGTTCCCCTTCCAGAGAAGGCTTCCATAAAACAAAATCCATCTCATCCTTTTTATAAGCAGCAACATCAATACGTGCCCCTGCTCTCATTTCATCTAAAGAACGATTTGCAAATTTTCCATAATAAGGATGTCTTTTTATACTACTTATAGAAAATAAAATATGATTTTCTGCTTTATATGCATGCCCTTTTTCAATCAACTTTTCTATCAAAGAACGCATCTCCTGCAAATGCTCCGTTGCACGTGGTTGACTGGTTGGCAAAAGACAACCCAGTGCTATTGTGTCTTGCTGAAACTGAGAATATGTACGTTCTGTTAATTGGCGAATAGCATCATTGAGTGCTAACTCTGGATATTCATGAGCGGCTCGTGCATTAATTTTATCATCTACATCTGTGATATTACGTGCGTATATCACATGATCCTTACCATAAACATAACGTAATAAGCGAAATAAAAGATCAAAAACAATAACAGGACGAGCGTTCCCGATATGTGCATCATCGTAAACTGTCGGACCACAAACATAAAGGCGTACTTTTGTAGCATCTATTGGTATAAAATTTTCTTTTTTACGTGTAAGCGTATTATAAAATCGCAACTCTTTCATCATTATACTCCATGCACGATAGATATGCTACTCTTCTAGATGAATCTTGCCTTTAAATCATTATGTTACATCACTTAAATGAAACTGCTCATATTTCTTAAGTAAAACTCTTATAGAAAACTATCCTATTTAGGCTGCATCCATCATCTGTTGTAAAAACAACCTCATTTATTTAACGAAACAAACATACTCCACAAATCCTCTCTTTCCCTTTTCAAGGAGACAACCTTCTCAAGAAAAAATTTTTAATACACGATGCAATCGCAATTTACGCGAAAAATAAATTGCACACACCATATTTGAAATTTCGAATGATACAAAACTTAGATAAGAATTATTAATGTCCTCATGAAGGTTTCCTTATTATCTTTTATGCCCTACATCTTATAAATATCCGTTATTAAAAATAATAGGCAAAATATTTTGCTCTATTTTTTTAGAATATACCCAGTGACAAAATTATTTATTCGTCATTATCATTAAAACTTTATACTAAGGAAACGATAAAATTGTGCGCAATATATTGATAAATATGATTATTATAATATTTTTTTTCACTTCCACTCAAACTTTTTCACAACAATTTCCCTCCTATGAAACAAAATTGCTGCGACTAGCAGAAATTTTGGGGTCTCTACACTTTTTACAAAATCTTTGCAGTACTCCAACAAACAAATGGTATGATCATATGAACGCACTCATTGAAGTAGAAAACCCCACCCCACAAAGACGCGCTCATTTTTATGCAGCATTTAACAATGCATATCGTGCTTTTTCAGAAAATTATCATCATTGTACACGCTCAGCTATTGAAGCAAACAAACGATATATTAAAGAAGGAAAAGCTTTATCTAAAAGCCTCCTTACGCCTCTTAGTCATTAATCTACATCAAAAATTTATTTGTATTTTATGAATAGGACAATTAGCCACTCTGATATAAAAATGATCGATCTCAACTGACAAGTCTATAAAGTGAATTTCCTTTATACAGTCATTATAAACATCTTTTGCACATGGAAAATCATTTTATAAGACCCATAAGTTTAATCTAATCATGCAAAAGATTCTATAAATTTAACAGGTTCTCCCTGTGAAGGAGTGACAATTTCGCCTTCCCACATAACCCGTTTACCACGGATAATCGTTCCAACAGGCCAACCTTTAACCTTTTTACCATCATAAGGTGTCCATCCCGCCCGTGAGCCAATTAGTGCATTTGTAATGACCTCTTCTCTCTCCAAATCGATAACGGTTAAATCCGCATCATATCCAACAGCAAGGCGCCCTTTACAGCTTATGCCAAAAATGCGACTAGGACCATGCGAAGTAAGATCAACAAAACGTTCAAGAGATATCTTTCCTGCATTAACATGTGTTAGCATAAGTGCGGCTGTTGTCTGCACACCCGTCATACCTGAAAGTGAAGAAGGATAAGGTTGAAGCTTTTCTTCAAACGTATGTGGAGCATGGTCAGAGCCTAAAACATCAATAATACCCTGCTGCACACCATACCATAAAGCTTCACGGTGGTGTTTCTCTCTGATAGGAGGATTCATCTGAATCAATGTACCAAACTGCTTATAATCATCAGCTGTAAGCGTTAAATGATGTTGCGTAACTTCAATTGTTGCAACATCTTTATGATTTTTTAAAAAATCAATTTCTTCTGCTGTAGAAAGATGTAGAATGTGAATGCGTGCCTTTGTTTCATGCGCAATTTTTACCAGACGTTGTGTACATTTTAATGCTGTTACCTCATCGCGCCAAACTGGATGTGATGAAGCATCCCCTTCAATGCGTAATATTTTACGCTCTTTAAGCCTTACTTCATCTTCAGAATGAAAAGCTGCTCGACGGCGTATATTCTTTAAAATAAGACGTACACTTTCATCATCATCTACCAAAAGATCTCCCGTAGAAGACCCCATGAATACTTTAATTCCAGCGGCACCAGGCAGCCTTTCTAATTCTGCCAATTCGTGGACATTATCACGCGTTCCTCCAACCCAAAATGCAAAATCACAATGCATCCGATGAAATCCACGTTTAACTTTATCGGCCAATGTTTCTTCTGATACCGTCAATGGATGCGTGTTAGGCATTTCAAATACTGTTGTAACACCTCCTAATACGGCAGAATATGAGCCACTTTCTAAATCTTCCTTATGTTCATTGCCCGGTTCGCGGAAATGAACTTGGCTATCAATGATACCAGGTAAAATATGCAATCCTGTACAATTAATCACTTCACCGGAAGATGCACAGGTAAGATCACCAATTTCAGCAATACGACCATTTGTAATCCCAATATCACGCTGGCTCCTTCCGTCATGATTCACAAGTGTTGCACCTTTTAAAATTGTATCAAATGTTTTACACATAGCCATGCTCCTTACATATCGTCTCTTTATCGATTATGTAACTTTGAGCAGAAAGGCAAGGATCATGATTAAGAAACAAAATGCCATTCTCTTAAAAAACCGCAGGATTATTGAAATTACGGGTGAAGAAGCAACAGATTTTTTACAATCTCTTATTACGACAGATATTAAACAAATCGGCACACAAGAAGTTTTTCCTGGAGCTCTCTTATCCCCACAAGGAAAAGTTCTTGCTGATTTTCTTATTGGAAAAAAAAACGATGGTTATCTAATTGATATTGTTTCCTCTTTATCTGATCTTCTCTACAAGCGCCTGATCCTTTATAAAATGCGTAAAAAAGTAGAAATTATACAACCTTTACAAGATCTTGTTACAATTTCTTGGGAAAAAGAATCAGATGTTTTACATTTTGATTCAAGCTTTATCGATAAACGCTTTCCACAAAAAGAAAAAATAATACGCACCTATGGAAAAATACCTCTTGTTGCTTCAGAATCTTATAATCATTGGGATCAACTGCGTATCCGCTATGCAATAGCAGAAAGTGGTAAAGACTATGAAATAGGCAAAGTCTTTCCTCACGATATTAATTACGATCAAATCAATGGGCTTACCTTTAACAAAGGGTGCTATATTGGACAGGAAATTGTTTCACGAATGCACCACCGACGTGCTGCACGTCGCCGTACTTTGATTGTAAAAAGTCAATATGAATTAATTCCAGAATCTAGTATTGAAGCAGGGACTAAAATACTTGGCTATTTAGGAACATGCGTTGAGAAAGAAGCTTTAGCTTTAATGCGTATTGACCATGTTAAAGATGCTATGGATCATAATATTCCTTTTACAGTAAAAAACGTTCCTGTCACTATAAGTATTGCTGAAAATATGAATTTTACTTTTCCTGAAAATACTGAGGAAACAAATTAATGGCTAAAGCTGAATTATCAAAAAATGGAGAAGCACGTGCTTGGCAAAGAATGCTCTCTGGTCGCAGACTTGACCTTCTCAATCCTTCTCCTTTTGATATTGAAATCGAAGATATTGCCCATGGGCTTGCGCGTGTTGCACGTTGGAATGGTCAAACACGGGGAGAACATGCTTATTCTGTCGCACAACATTCTCTTTTGGTAGAACAAATATTTTACAAGCTTTTTCCGCAATCACATAAAAATGAATGTCTCTATGCCCTTCTCCATGATGCTCCAGAATATGTCATCGGAGATATGATTTCCCCCTTTAAGGCTGTTATAGGAAACCAATATGAGCGTATAGAAAAACGTATACAAGATGCTATCCATATGCGCTTTTCTCTTCCCATTGATCCTCCTCAAAAGCTCTTAAAAAAAATCAAACAAGCCGATCGCATTGCTGCATTCCACGAAGCAATTACTCTTGCTGGATTCAATCCAGAAGAAGCCCTTTTCTATTTTGGATCACCCAATCATATTTTACCTGATGATCTTAATTTACAGCCATGCTCTACACAACAAATTGAAAATGCATTTTTAATGCGCTTTAAGAATCTTGATGCTCAAAAGTCATTCTAATACTCTTCTTATCATTATCATCTACCTGTTGTCATTTTACAGCTGTAAAAATATATTAGATGAATATTTTTTCTCATTTATATTTTATATATCTTTGAAAAGGAAATTCCTTTCTTTATCATTACTCTCTACTATTTAAACTCTACCGTTGATTGTTATTTCTAATGATCTAAAATTTAAAACAAAAACAATGAATATTATTATGTTGATCGATTCAAAATCTCTAAATGCAAAAATATGCACTCCTTCTTTAGAAAAGATTTTTTCGTAAAATTATTTGTCTAATATTAAATTTGGTTTCAGTTTATAAACTTCGTTATCTGATGGAAAAGCACGAGACTTCACATCCTGTGCATAATTTTTGATTGCGCTCTCCATTTCATTTTCAAGAGAAGCATAACGACGCACAAATTTAGGTGCATGAGCACCATAGCCCAACATATCTTCCATAACTAGCACCTGCCCATCACATTGGTTAGATGCACCAATGCCGATAGTAGGAATAGAAAGCTTTTCTGTTAGCTTTACTGCTAATGGTTCTACAATTCCTTCTAGTACAACAGAAAAAGCACCGGCCTCTTCAACTGCTACACCATCTGCTTCGATTTTTTGCCAATCACTTTCCTTTCGCCCCTGTGTCTTGAATCCGCCTAAGCGATTCACTGCCTGCGGAGTAAGACCAATATGGGCCATAACTGGAATTCCACGTGTAGATAAAAAATGAATTGTTTCGGCTATATAAATGCCCCCTTCAAGCTTAATTGCTCCACACCCCGTTTGTGCAATAATACGCGATGCATTCAAAAAAGCTTGCTCTGGACTTTCTTCATAGGAGCCAAAAGGCATATCAACCACCACAAGTGCTCTCTGAGATCCACGTACAACTGCCTGCCCATGCAAAATCATCATATCTAGATTAACAGGAAGCGTTGTCTCAAACCCATATACTATCATACCAACGCTATCACCAACCAAAAGTACATCACAATATGGATCAGCAATCCGCGCAGTATAAGCCTGATATGCCGTTAGAGAAACAATCGGTTTTTGCCCTTTTCGTGATCGTATTTCAGACGAGGTTATACGTTTAATAGTTTTATGAATACTCATTTTCAGCCCTTCTCTTGCAATATATATTGATCAATAAGTCTTACCTCACCAAAGCGGATAGTGAGCAATAAAACTGCAGGCTTTTCTAGTCTTCCTTTGACCATACATAAAGTCTCCATATCCCGTAAATCTATAGACTCAATAATTGCACGTGCTTCCCTTTGTAAAATATCGCGGACAATTGCGCATAATTTATCAACCGAGCGTTCCCCTTGGCGATAAAGCTTTTCAGCAGCTTTGCCACTCTCAGCAATGATTTTCGCTGCTTTACGATCTTCCTTTGTTAAAAACTGATTACGAGAAGAATATGCTACACCATCCGCTTCACGTAAAATAGGTACGCCAACAATGTCAATCGGAAAAGCTAAATCTTTAACCATACGTTGAATAATCAAAAGCTGTTGAAAATCTTTTTCTCCAAAAAAAGCCTTATCCGGCTGAACAATATTAAAAAGTTTAGCAACAACACTCGTCACACCATAAAAATGCCCTGGACGCAATTTTCCTATCAAAATACGGGATAATTTTTCTACCTTCACAGTTGTCTCATTCCCCGATGGCCATATTTCTTCTGTAGAAGGTGCAAAAACATATTCAACACATGCTATTTTCAATAAAGCACAATCTTTCTCCAAATCTCTTGGATATTTATTAAAATCTTCACGAGGACCAAATTGCTTTGGATTGACAAAAATAGAAACCAATACACGATCGCACAATGCTTTTGCCCGCTCCACTAATGCAAGATGCCCCTCATGTAATGCGCCCATCGTTGGAACAAAACCAATCGAAAATCCTAAACGTTTTTCTTCCGCAATATGTTGACGCACCTGCGCAATTGTTTCTAAAATTTGCATTTTTATATTCTATTCATCATTTATAAAATTAACAACTTAATGCTTGCATACGAAACCGTCGTTCAAACAATTGTATCAAATTCATGCGCACTGATGGCGACTTTATATCCCGTGGTTCCCATACATGACGCATTAAAAAGAAACCTGTTAGTATAAAACCATCCATTATCTCACTAAAATGAAGAGGACGAGCAGTTCTTTGTACAAGAAACCGTGGTAAAGTGAGAAGCTTGTCCTTCCAAGGCTCTCCTGCTTCCTTACATACAGCACGCCCCGATTTTGGTGATACATAAAAAAGTCCTTCTCGCCGACCTGTTGCAGCACAACAAGATAAATCAAGGCCAAAACCAAATTCTTTAAGAAGTCGCATTTCAAAACGTACAAGTAATTCCGCATTAACAAACGGTTTATCAAAATTGCACATAAAAAGGTGTAGAATATCGTATAGAATAGGATGCGGATCACGTTCAGGAAGAAGACGCAAATGAAAAGCTATTAACTGCAAAGCATAAAGTGCTTCTGGTAAAAGGATTAATCGTGCAGCATGTAAATCAAGCGCCTCAAGTCGAAAAAGTCCCAAATGTTCATCTAAACGTGCCCACCATTCTGCTTCTACAAAATTTCCAGGTTGAAGAAGTGCTGCCATACGACGTGAACGTCCCCCTTTTACCACTCCCATATAACGACCATGCTGGCGAGTCATAATTTCAAGAATAACACTTGTTTCACCATATTGGCGTGTGCCAAGGATAATAGCTTGCTCTTTCCATTTCATTTTATTTAAAAAAATCTAATCCCATTTCACGGTAACGCTCTGGATCACTATCCCAATTATTACGCACTTTTACAAAAAGAAAGAGATGAATCTTCTGACCTATGATTTCCATAAGCTCTTTACGCGCTGCCTGACCAATTGCTTTAATTGTCTCCCCTTTTGCCCCTAAAACAATTTTTTTCTGACTCTCACGCTCTACATAGATCACTTGATTAATTTTTATCGAACTATCTGAACGCTCTTCCCAGTTTTCTGTCTCAACTGTTGAGGAATAAGGAAGTTCATCATGAAGGCGAAGAAAAAGCTTTTCGCGCGTAATCTCAGCAGCAAGCTGACGCATAGGCATGTCTGAAACTTGATCTTCTGGATAATACCATGGTCCCTTTTTCATCATACGACTCAACGCATGAAGCAAGTCTTTACAACCTGAACCATTGAGAGCAGAAATCATAAATGTTTGTAAAAATTGCACACGCTCATTAATCTTAGCGGTTAATGCTAGAAGAGAAGACTTTGCAACTGTATCGATTTTATTCAAAACGAGAATTTTATCTCGTTTAATTTTTTCTACGATATCTAACATTATAAACACTTCATCCGAAAGACCGCTTTGAGCATCAATTAAAACTAACAGAATATCTGCACTCTTTGCTTCTCCCCAAGCAGCAGATACCATCGCACGTTCTAACCGCTTATAGGGACGAAAAACACCTGGTGTATCAATCAATACAATTTGGGTATCATCATGAATAACAATGCCTCGGATTAAAGTCCGTGTCGTTTGCACTTTATGCGTTACAATTGAAACCTTTGTTCCAACTAACTGGTTTACTAATGTAGACTTACCAGCATTAGGCAATCCAATAAGAGCCACAAAACCAGAACGCGTTTTAATAACATCATTCATGATCACTTTTTCCTATTGTTTCCCATATCCCTTCTCGCCGTAAAATTTTTTCTGCTGCCATTCTTTCAGCACATCGTTTAGAGTTTCCCAGTCCAACTTCCGGTGTAAAACCTAAAATACTCACCTCTACCATAAAAACAGGATCATGATCTGGACCAGAACGCTTTATAACGCGATAATGAGGTTGTACACCACCTTGCACATGCGCCCATTCTTGTAATTCTGTCTTAGCATCACGCCGACCTGCATCCATCTGCTTTGCACGACTTTGCCAATACTTTTCAATAAAAGGACGAACACTCTTTATCCCTCCATCAAGATACATAACAGCAATTAAAGCTTCAATCACATCAGCATACATATTCGTAAGACGACGACCTTTTAAATTTTTCATCTCAAAACCAACATGCATCATCTCAGGTAAACCCATTTCTAGTGCAATATCAGCACATGTGTGCGCATTTACTAAATGGTTCAAACGCACTGATAATTCACCTTCACTCGCCTGTGGAAATAAATGATACAACATCTCTGCAATTACAAGACCAAGAACCCTATCACCTAGAAATTCCAATCGCTCATAATTGCCCTGTTCCGAATCTTGTACACTTGAATGCGTTAATGCCTTTTTTAATCTCTCTTCATTTTTAAAATGATGCCCTGTTAGTCTCTTAAGCTGATCAATCATTAGACGATTCACCATTGATCTCCTGCTTCATAAGCGGCAAATCATGAACTGTATTAATAAAAGAAAACAAACGCTTCCAACGTATATCAAATGGCCAACGCCAAATCTGCCAACCACTGGAACCATTACTGATAGAAAAAAAGATTAGACTTGCGCGACCAATAAGATTCTCTTCTGGAACATATCCTACATCCAACCGACTATCGTCTGAATTATCGCGATTATCACCCATCATAAAATAATGCCCTGATGGAACCTCAAAGACTTTTGTATCATCAACACGCGGAATAAACATTAAATCAAGCGTATCATAGCTAACGCCGTTAGGCATTGTCTCACGATAAACATCAACTGGGCCTTTGACTTCCGTTATATCAGGATCATTAATCTTTCCTATAAAGTCACGTGAAATTGCCTTATCATTAATATAAAGCACTCCTTCACGTACTTGTACACGATCACCTGGAAGCCCAACAACACGCTTTATATAATCGATTTTTGGGTTACTTGGTAAACGAAAAACTACAACATCTCCGCGCTTAGGTTGAGAAGCCCAAATGCGTCCTGAAAAAAGAGGAAGAGAAAAGGGTATGGAAAAACGAGAATAGCCATATGCATACTTCGACACAAACAAATAATCCCCCACAAGCAAAGTAGGGCGCATGGAACCTGAAGGAATGCTAAAAGGCTGAAAAAAAAGCGTTCTAATAAGCGCTGCTAAAATTAAAGCCTGTATTAAAGCCTTAATAAATTCAAAAACTCCTCCCTTTTTTTCTTGTTTATATATTTTCTCTTTTTGGATTATTAAAGATTGCTTGTCTTCCTGATTCATCTCAGATTGCCTTCCCATTACAGATATAACCTTTCTTATCATAATGTTTAAATAACCAAGCGCAATCTTTCACGTTATCTATCCACGTGGAAGTGCTTCAATAATAATAAACGCTTGCGCCCATGGAAAATCATCCGTTATGCTGAGGTGAATAACAGCATCGTGATGTGGAGGCAATAATTTCTGAAGTTGTATTTGTGCACGATTTGTTAATTTCATAACCGGCTTACCGGATGGTAAATTGACCACTCCCATATCTTTCCAATTTACACCGCAAGCGATTCCAGTTCCTAAAGCTTTAGCACATGCTTCTTTAGCAGCAAATCTTTTAGCGTAAGAAGAAGAAGTTTTTTGGATATTTTTAGATTTTTTCTGCTCAATATCTGTAAAAATACGTTGAACAAAACGATCTCCATAACGTACTAACATTTTCTCAATACGCCGTATATCAATTAAATCATTTCCAAGACCAACAATCATCAGATATCACCTATATGTTCTTTTCGTAAAGGCTTTTTTTTTCATAATCTTTTGATATCGCTTTTTTTGAAAACGGGTAATTGCTCTGTAAATTCCTATATACGATAAACTCCCTAAAACAAAGCCTAGAAAAGTACCACCCAAAACCATTGGCATCATGATTGAATTCCATGCTCCCTTAAAGAGCAAAGATACATTTGAAAGTGTTAAACTATTAAACAAAAGGCGAATTTGAGAAAGAGAAATCTCACTCACATTGCTAAAAAGCGATAAACAGAAATAACCTATCTTATAATCAGCCATAACAATGAGTAAAAACGTAAGTGGATTAGAAAAAATTGTCCCAATAATGGCTGCTGCAAAATTTCCACGTAAAATCCAAGATAAAAGAATTGCCAGAATAATATGCATCCCAAAAAGAGGAGAGCAGGCCAAAAAAATACCAATAGAAAACCCTAACGCTACTTTATGTGGCGTTGCAGATATACGTAAAATACGTTTGCGTATATAGCTAAATGAGCGAGAAAAAGAACGACGTGGCCACAACCAAAGCCGAATGCGTTTTACAAAACCTACAGGTTCTCGATGACCAAAAAGCATAGGATTCTCAATATACGTCTTGTTATAAGAAAATAGTCTATATGTTTCAAATAAACCTACCTCTCCTTGTTATTTTCATAAAAATAAAAAAAAATTAAATATTGCGACTTCCCGGCTTAATTGCTGGAATCACAGCAAGTTCCGCAGGGAGTTCATCACTATCATAAGATGCTATCTCATATTCAGCCAGTGCAATTAACGGAACGCCAACACCAACTTTACCACCAGAACGATCAAGAATACATGCACTTGCAAGTACATTTGCTCCAACATCAACCAAAGCTTTAATTGTTTCGCGAATGGAAAGACCTGTTGTTACAATATCTTCAATGATCACCACCCGTGCACCTTTCTTAATTTCAAAACGACGTAATTCAAATACACCATTTACACGCTCCACCCAAAGAGAAGGAACTCCAAGATGACGTGATGTTTCATACGAGGGAATAAGACCACCAACTGCAGGACCAACTACATAATCAATTTTTCCTTCAATAGATTTTTTGATTTTTTCAGCTAATCCACGACATAACTGTTCTGTCAAGTCTGCATGCATGAATACTTTTGCCTTCTGCATATAAATAGCACTATGACGACCTGATGTTAAAATAAAATGCCCTTCTAAAATAGCATCTGCTTTTTTAAAAATATCAATCACATCCTGTGTATTCATTGAAAATCTCTCTCTTTTCATCCATGAACCCGTCGCACAACACTAACAGATTCAGCTTCTTTTAACTGAGAAAAAATGCGATTTAAATGTTTTAAATCCCAAACTTCAAGATCAAATATAATTTCTGTGAAATCTGGTGCTGTACGGATAAAAGATAAATTTTGAATATTGGCATCATTGGTAGAAATAATTTGCGTAATTTCAGCCAAAGAACCTGGACTATTAACAGCTAAAATATTAATCCGAGCAGGAAAACGTTCATTCATTGACACATCTATATCCCAACGCACATCCACCCATCTTTCTGGCTGATCATCATATGCCATTAAAGCTGAAGACTGTATTGGATAAATCATAATACCCGCACCTGGTTGCATAATACCAACAATCCGATCACCTGGCACTGCCCCTTCAGGAGAAAATCGTACAGGAATATCCCCGCGTGTTCCTCGAATAGGCAATGCTTTGGATTGATGTTTCTTTTCTATAGTTGTATCTTTTTCATTTTCTGGAACTTTAAAAATCATACCTTGAGCATTTTCTATGTTAAACCACCCCTCTTCTTCAGATTTAAAAGCTGCTTTTTGTGTTATACGTTGATCTTGATAGTCAGGATAAACAGCTTTTATGACATCAGCAGAAAGCAATTCACCACGTCCAACAGCTGCTAACACATCTTCTACATCTTTTCGTGCTAAACGTGGCAAGACTTGTTTTAGAATATCTGTTGAAAATTGTTTTCCCACATATTCAAATGAACGTTCAAGAATACGATATCCAAGCCCTGAATATTGCTTACGCACTGCTGCGCGCGTTGCTCGACGAATAGCTGAACGTGCTTTTCCTGTTACCACAAGAAATTCCCATGCAGCAGGAGGGATTTGCGCTTGTGAACGTATAATATCAACTTCATCACCATTTTTTAATTTGGTCATTAAAGGCATAATACGGCCATTGATTTTTACCCCTACACAAGAATTACCAATATCTGTATGAACAGCATATGCAAAATCTATAGGAGTAGCACCTTTTGGAAAAGCAATTAATCGGCCTTTTGGTGTAAAACAAAAGACCTGATCTTGAAAAAGCTCAAGTTTTGTATGTTCTAAAAACTCTTCTGGATTATCTCCATCTGATAAAGATTGAATCGTTTGACGCAACCACGCATAAGCATTGGTCTCACTTGATAACTTTGAAGTTGAATAATGAGAACCACGCTCTTTATAGATAGAATGCGCTGCAACACCATATTCAGCAATCTCATCCATAGCAGCTGTTCTAATTTGTAGTTCAACACGTTGTCTAGAAGGCCCCACAATCGTTGTATGAATAGAACGATAATCATTCTGCTTGGGTATAGAAATATAATCTTTAAAACGGCCAGGCACCATTGGCCACGTTGTATGAATAACACCAAGAGCACGATAACAATCATCTACTGTTTCAACAATCACGCGAAAGCCAAAAATATCTGATAATTGCTCAAAAGATAATGCCTTACTTTCCATTTTACGAAAAACAGAATAAGATTTCTTCTGACGGCTTTTAACATCTGCTTTAATGCCGTATTTTAAAAAAAGCTTTGTTAATTCTTTTTCAATTGTGGAAAGCAAATCACGATTGCGTTTGGATAATTCAGAAAGCCGATTTGTAATTGTACGATAACCTTCTGGATTTAGATAAAAGAAAGAAAGATCTTCTAATTCTTCGCGCATATCTTGCATACCCATACGGCCAGCAAGCGGCGCGTAAATATCCATTGTCTCCTCAGCAATTCGCCGACGCTTATCATCACGCATAACACCAAGAGTGCGCATATTGTGAAGACGATCAGCAAGTTTGACTAAAAGAACACGAACATCATCAGAAATAGCAATAAGAAGCTTACGAAGATTCTCTGCTTGCACTGCCTTTTTTGATACAAGATCAAGCCTATTAAGCTTTGTTAGCCCTTCTACCAACTTTCCAATTTCAGATCCAAAAAGCTGATCAATTTCTGCTCGCGTAGCACTGGTATCTTCAATTGTATCATGCAAAAGAGCAACAGCAATTGTTGCTTCATCCAACCGCATATCTGTCAAAATCGCAGCAACTTCTAAAGGATGAGAAAAATACAAATCACCAGAAGCACGCCTTTGATGACCATGCTTGCGCATTGCATAATCATAAGCTTTATTTAATAAAGTCTTATCTACGTCAGACTTGTAACGCTTCACACGCCCAACAAGCTCACACTGACGCATCATACGAGCATATCCTTTATCTTTTCACAACCAAATATTTCTTTACAATAAAAATTCTTATTGAATACAAATATTTCATCAATAAAAGACACGAAAAATTACCGCCACTCTACGATGAAAATCTCTCTATTCCTATAGCATGAACACTATCATTAATAATCATCGTTTTTCTCTGGAACAACCAACCCTTCTATCCCAGCTAAAAGTTCTTCTTCCGACATATAATCAAATGAACTACCTTCTTCTTCTGATGAAGTACCCAAAACACTTTCCGATCCACTCGAATGCGTAATAAATTCACTTGCCATTTCTGGTTCATCTACCTCTACATGCTTTTGTAGAGAGTGAATAAGATCTTCTTTCAAATCAGCAGGAGATAAGGTTTCTTCTGCTATTTCACGCAAAGCAACAACTGGATTTTTATCATTATCACGCTCAACTGTAATTTGCGCGCCTTGTGAAATCTGACGCGCCCGATGCCCAGCTAAAAGCACCAATTCAAATCGGTTATCGACTTTATCAATACAATCTTCTACCGTTACGCGGGCCATTTATGCCTCTTTCTAAAGATTTAAAATTCCGTTTAAATATAAAATATATACAATAATCAAAATAAAACACAAGAAAAACAACACATACTTCAATAATTTTTTGCTCAAAAAGCTTATTTTAAAAAATTGTGAAAATTTTATAAAAAGTGTATAATCTGTATCAGTAATCAACAACACTCTAAGATGAAAGATTTCACATGTACTCATTTCACGAAAGTACACTTGCTTTACCAAATGATACTCTCTGACAACTTCATTATATCTCAATTATTAAAAATATTAAATAAATAGTTCCACATATGCTATTTATGGTAACATTTTGAAAACATTATTCCATTAAACAGTGTCTTGCATCTCGTGTTCATTGCCTTGCTAATTGTCTCTGTTTCATAAAATAATCAATACGTAATATTGTATTAAACTCTGTTATAAAAGAGCTTATTTATATTGATAAAATGGATTATTTATAAAATAGCATCATTGGTTATACTCCCTGTAAAACAACTTTTAAAAATATAAAAATGATTGATCCCTACCACTATGAATAGTCCATTAACATCGCTTTGCCCAGAGCCCCCAAAAAACTGCAATTTATGTCCCCGCTTACACCAATTTATCGCCGGCTGGCGTATAAAAGAGCCAACTTGGTATAATGCACCTGTAAGCCCATTTTTTCCTTATAAAGGTGCAGAAACAACACGTCTTCTTATTGTCGGTCTTGCTCCTGGTTTACGCGGAGCAAATAGAACTGGACGTCCATTCACCGGTGATTATGCAGGGCATTTGCTTTATTCTACTTTAAAAAAATTTGGTTTTGCTCAAGGCTCTTTTGAAGAAAGGGCAGACGACAGCCTTGAACTGATTGATGCAGCAATTGTGAACTCAGTTCGTTGTGTCCCACCAGAAAATAAACCTACTGGTACTGAAATTAACACTTGCCGCTATTTTTTCTCGCCTCTTTTAACAAATCTTCCTAAACTTAAAGCTGTCATCACTCTTGGCACTATTGCGCACCATTCAACATTGCGCGCTCTTAATGCAAAAGTTTCAGACTATCCCTTCGGACATGGAAAAATAAATAATATTGGCAGATTACGCATCTTTTCAAGTTATCACTGTTCACGTTATAATACGAACACTGGCCGTTTGACAGATGCTATGTTTCATCAAGTTTTTCAAGCAGTAAAAACATATCTTAATTCATGATAGATCTTCTTAAACAGGCTATAATAATTAAAAAAACAATCCTCTTATCCATATTTTTTTAAAAGCCTTGCTTTTTCACGCCCCCAATCACGTTTTTTTTCTGTCTCACGTTTGTCGTAAAGCTTTTTCCCACGTGCTACAGCAATTTCCAACTTAGCACGCCCTTGCTCATTAAAGTACAGTTTGAGAGGAACAAGCGTCATTCCTTCACGAGCCGTTGCATTAAAAAAACGTGCCATTTCACGCTTTGAAATTAATAATTTACGTAAACGACGTGGATCGTGATTAAAACGATTGGCCTGCGTATATTCAGGAATATAGCTGTTTACTAACCATAACTCCCCATTTTCAAAGCTGGCATAACTTTCAGAAATATTTGCATGATTAGAACGCAGAGACTTTACCTCTGCCCCTTGAAGGACAAGACCAGCTTCAAGATGATCGAGAAGTTCATAATTAAAACGTGCTTTACGATTATCAGCAATTATTTTTCGTATTGACGCATTCTTTCTTTTATTCATGGTTTTGTCAATATTATTTTATTCTTTAAGAAGACCCGCATGTTGTAGAGCTGCATCAATAACTCTCTTTGTGCTATCTGCTAATGGAACAATCGGTGAACGAACAGTATTATTACACAATCCTAATTTTGCAGCAGCATATTTAATACCTGCAGGGCTTGGTTCAATAAATACAGCACGATTAAGAGGCATCAAGCGATCATTTAATTCCAATGCTTTTTTATAATCACCTTGAAAACAAGCAGCATAAAGCTCTGCACAAAGCTTTGGAGCAACATTAGATGAAACTGATATACACCCTACACCTCCATGTGCATTAAAACCTAATGCTGTGCTATCATCGCCGGAAAGCTGTATAAAATCCTTGCCACACTTTTCACGTTGTTCGCTGACCCGCTCAATTCGGCTCGTTGCATCTTTAACACCAATAATATTTTTAAAATCTTGACAAAGATCTCTCATGGTTTCCACAGTCATATCGATGATAGAGCGTCCTGGAATATTATAGATGATAATGGGAATAGAAATTGCTTTTGCAATAGATGAAAAATGCGTATATAAACCAGACTGGTTAGGTTTATTATAATAAGGTGTTACAACCAAAACCGCATCTGCACCTGCTTTTTCTGCGTGTTGTGCAAGCTCTACAGCCTCACTTGTGCTATTTGATCCTGCTCCTGCAATAACAGGAACGCGCTTGGCGACTTGTTCAACACACAATTCTATAACCCGTTTATGTTCTTCATGGCTTAACGTTGCTGATTCACCCGTTGTACCAACAGGACTAACTCCATTAATACCTTGTGCAATCTGCCATTCAATAAAATTGCAAAATATTTTTTCATCAATCGCGCCATTAGCATCAAATGGTGTGATAAGCGCAGTCACAGCTCCTTTGAGCATAATAAACTCCCTGTAATATTTACTTTATTTTTTTTAATATCTTTATTAATTACTATATTAAAACATAATCTTGCTCTCTTACTGAAGCAAGATGAATTTCCTACTCCTTTTACAAAATTACCACGGATCTTTCTTAATTTTGAATATTTTTTTGAAATATAAAGTATCAGTCTATATTAACCCGTTTTTCATGCTTCTATTTTAAAAAATTCTTAAATATTTTCTAAAGTAAGGTCTTAAGGTCTTTTTTCTATGCGTGTACCCACCATTTCCTCTGTTGCATTAACCTTTACTACACTCACACTGGCAACAACAGTTTTATTTTCAAGTGCATGTGCACATTCACCTTTTTTACATGGAAAAGTACCAATTCCTTTAATTCGCCCGAACCCCTTTATTGTAAAAGAAGAAGCTAAAAATACTCTTAAACAACTTCACACAACAACCTACAATCCCCTTACGCTCCAACAACTTAAAGCAGGGCTAGATGCACTTTCTAACAATAATATTGCAAAAACAATAAACATTCGTAATTCAATGGAAAAACATAGCCTTGATCGTTATATTTTGACATGGGCAATTGCTATCGCAAACCAAGAAAATACTCCAAGCTCTGAGATATACAATGCAATTAAGAGTCTAAAAGGATGGCCAGGCATAACCACTATGCAACATAACGCTGAACGTGCTTTTGTCAATGAAGCCCATTCTGTTCATGTAATCCTTCAAAAATTTGCACATCATCCCCCCTTAACGGCGCAAGGTATGGCTCTCTTTGCTAAAGCACTTATCCTAACAAGACAAATCACCCGTGCTCGACAAATCGTAGCACCATGGTGGCATAAAGCAATACTCAATGCAAAAGAAGAAGAACTTATTCTTCAAAATGCAAGCGCTGTATTAACAGCAAATGATCATTTCAAACGCATGCAATTTATGCTTTATGCACATCGATTTGATTCTGCTAAACGTGTTGCAAAATTAGCACATGCACAATCGCTTTTTAACGCTTTTGTAGCTGTCGAGACAAACGATCCCCGAGCATCGCAAAAATTACGTGCTGTAAAGCGAACATGGAAAAAAAATCCTCTTTTACAATTTGCTCAAATTCGCCATCTTCGTCGAACTGGGCAATATAGTGCAGCTGCAACACTTATGATGAGCACACCCAAAAATATCTTAGAGCTTATAGATGTTCATACTTTGTGGCAAGAACAACGTGCTCTTTCTCGTGAAATGCTCGATTTAAATAAACCTCAAATTGCTTATCAACTCGTTGCAATGCACCCTAATATGACATCTTCATTAGCCATCGATGCTGCTTTTCATGCAGGATGGTATGCATTACGCTTTCTTCACAATCCGCAATTAGCAAAGCATCATTTTGCGCGTATTGCCCAATTATCTTCTACACCTCTTTCCACATCACGTGGATATTATTGGATGGGAAGAACAGCAGAAGCCTTAGGTGAACATGAAAATGCGCAACATTATTTTCATCGTGCTGCCTCTTTTAGTACAACTTATTATGGACAATTAGCAGCTGCACAACTTCATCAAAAAATACTTAAAATATCTTTTCCTAAACCAACTGCCATTGAACGGCAACGTTTTAGTGCCCGCAATACTATTAAAGCTATTCAACGCCTTGAAGCAGTTGGATATGATCATTTTGCTAAAATTTTTTATAGAGAGCTCGGAAAAAAAATAGAAAGCCCTGGCGAATTAGCTCTTTTAGCTGTTATGGCAGAAAGAAATGGTGATTATTATACCAGCCTAAAAATAGGAAAAACAGCTGCTTTTCAAGGCAAAAATGTTGGTGCACTCTCCCATCCTATAGGTGCTATACCAGCCTCTACCAATGTTTCTTCTGCAGGAAAAGCTCTTGTTTATGCTTTAGCGCGGCAAGAAAGTGAATTTAATCCAACAGCTTTATCAAGAACAGGCGCTCAAGGTATACTCCAATTACTTCCTAGTACAGCAAAAACACTGGCCAAGAAATATTCAATCGCGTGGTTGCCAAAAAAACTAAACAGTGATGCTAGTTATAATGCAACATTAGGGGCCTATTTTTTAAGTGAACAGTTAGAACGTTTTAACGGATCTTACATCTTGACTCTTATTGGTTATAACGCAGGGCCTCGTCGTGTTAATGAATGGATACAACGTTATGGAGATCCTCGAGGAAAGCCTCTTGATAAAGTTATCGACTGGATTGAACGTATCCCCTATACAGAAACACGTAATTATGTCATGCGTGTTATGGAAAATTATGAAGTTTACAAAACACGACTCACTGGAAAAGCTGATATAAAAAACGATCTTATTTTTGGTCGTCGGAAATAATTCACTTGAATCTATGCCAAAGCCCTCTTTTTATTTCTAACGCACACATTATAAAACCACAGAAATAAGCAATATACTAACCTGAAATTAGCTAAATATTAAAGAAACTCTGATAATTTTGTTTACTTTTGATGATGGCGGTGGTGGAAAAGAACCGACTCGTTGAAGTGCTGATAGAGCTAATCGATCAAGCTCTAAATTGCCCGAAGAAACGACAACATGACTAGAAAAAATACTTCCCTGCTCATGCACCCTAAATTCCAATTTTACCGTTCCTTTTGCACGACTTGTACGTTGTCCTACAACATAATTTTTTTGCTTTTCTAATTGCATTTGTACCTTTGCCAACCATGCCATTAACAATGCATCTTCAAGTAGTGCTGTCTTTCCACCTTGACTAGTGGTAGATGAATGCATTGCCTTTACAAGAGGTTGTTTTACAGTAGTCTTCGGTATTGGTTTTGGGATAGGCTTTTTATCTTCAATTTTTTGAGACGGAGATTCTTCTAAAGGTTTTAAATCTGTAAAATCATCTTTTTTTATAATATTTTGAAGATCTTCCGATTGAATTTCATTTGCTTCTTCCAGTGTCTTAGACTCTTGTTCTAAAGAATCAGGCTGCAATATCTCTGGTTCTACTTCTGGTTCCGTGTTGACATTCAACAAATCTGTATCAGTATCTAGCGAATCTATATCAATATCTGAATATACAGCTTCTTGCACAAAAGTAAGCATCATTGTCGATGAAAGTGCACCAATATTAACACCAGTATTGCGGAAATAGAACTGTACTCCCAATGCTACATGCAAAGAGAAAGCGCAAATAAACGCACCAATCCAAAGAGTTAATAACTTCCTCGTCTTTATAAAATGCATCGTTTTGTCCGCCATTATCTAAGCTTAATTTTGGTGCTTAATATTATTAAAACAGGCTCTTTTGAAATTGCAACTTTTTTCTTGACTGATTTTATCATGTTTAATATGGTCTTTCCGTGATTTTGGGCTGATATCAAATCATTTGTGCTTGGCTGTCTTATTTTATGTAGATAAGTCAGGCGTTTTGTATGTGAATTTTCAAGCTAGAGAGGGGATATTTAAAATAAAGGTTGTGATGTGTTATGCGAATAAGACGAAAAAATATCCATAAAAGCTGCATAATTTTAAGTGCATTGTCGGTCTGTATGCCGTCATTTGTTTTTGCACAAAACAGTAAGAAAAGTTCTGTAACTGAACTGAACCCAATTGTTATTAAGGGAAAAAAAATAGAAAGTGTTTTAGATTCAGCCAGCATTCTGACTGATCGTAAAACAGCTAAGGATATTGATAAAAAACAAATAAATGACGTCTATGATGTTGATCGTCTTCATCCATCTGTTGCTTATAACCCAATCAATAATAGTTTTGTGATGCGTGGTTTAAATGCAAACCGTATTCTTACAACAATGGATGGCATAGCTCTTCCATGGCTTGATGATATACTGCGTGGACAAGGTGGAAACACAACTTTTGATTTTGGTGCACTTTCTAGATTTGATGCTATTCAAGGATCAGATTCTAGTCTTTATGGGTCCGGTGCATTAGGGGGCGTTATCGCTTTGCACACGCTCAATCCTGAAGATCTTATTTCTGAAGAAAAAAATTGGGGCGTTCTTATAAAAGGAAATTATAATTCTGTCGACAATAGCTGGCATGTCGATAAGGCAATGGCAGTACGTGCACAAAAAACATTTTTGCTTTTTCAAGGATCTTATGTGAACGGTCATGAACGTAAAAATATGGGAATCGTAGAAGGATACCAGGACCGAACACGTAAAAATCCCTCCCATTTTGATAAGAACAATTTGCTCTTTAAAATTCATCAATATTTAGGTGATAATCAACGGCTCGGTTTTACTGCGGAACGTTTTAGTCATAATAGTAATACACATTCATTGGATGCATCTAAAAGATATTCTCCCGGTTCCGTTTATGATAAAGAGGATAAACTGCGTGAGCGTCTCTCTCTTTCTTATAATTATAACGGCGATGGCAGTGCTATTCTTGATAGCTTTCATGGGCAAGTTTATTGGCAAAGACAATCAGATCGTTATATTCTAACTGGTTTTCGTGTTGCAGCGCCTAAAGGTGATTATTTAAGAGATAATTTTTTGCGCAGTATTAATTATGGTTTCAATGCACATGCCCTTAAAGAAACTCATATTGGTAGCGTAAGTCATGTTTTGAGGTTGGCAACAGATGCTATGTCATCTCAATTTCATCACTATTTGTTAGGCAGAGACAATTGTCATGTGCCAGAATATGCTCGCGGATGCCTTTTTGTACCTGCTAACCGATCAGATTCGCCAGATACAAATGGTTATAACTTTGGTTTTGCTGTTGAGGATGAAATTGGGTTGGCAGATAAACGTTTCCGTCTCACGCCTGGAATTCGTTATGATTGGTACAAATATACCCCTCAGAAAACCGCTTCTTATGAGAAGGCACTTATTTCTGATAAATTTCCTTCAGACAGAAATGGTTCGCGTTTCTCTCCTAAATTACGTGTGGAATGGGATATTCGTAATAACGTAACGTTTTATGCTCAATGGGCGCAAGCTTTTCGCGCTCCACGTGTTTCAGAACTTTACGTCTCTTATATCAAGCCTGGTGCTTATTATGTAAAAGGTACACCTGACCTTAAAGCAGAAACAAGCAATGGTTATGATTTTGGTATACAATATGGAGATGTCAATTTCGGAGGTTCTTTCAGTGCCTTTATTAATCAATATAAAGACTTCATAGATACCGTAGATAAAGGACCATCAGACGAATTCAGATTTGCGCGTCGGCATTATACAAATCGTTCACGTGTACAAATTTTTGGGCTCGAAACAAAAGCGCATTGGGCTCTTAAAAATGGATTCCATAGTGATATCGCTCTTGCCTATTCACAAGGAAAAGATCTTGATAAAAACGAGTATCTTAATTCAATTCCTCCCCTCAAAGCAATTATTGGTTTAGGATATGCGAAAGAGATATGGGGAACAGATCTTTCGCTTACTTTAGCCGCCAAACGTGATAAAGTTGCTGAGGGATCAGATTATCAAAAAATTCCAGGATACAAAGTTGTCGATATATCGGGTTGGTGGAAACCGTTTGGTGCAAAAGGACCTGTTGTAAGAGCTGGTGTTTATAATCTTTTAAATGAAAAATATTGGATTGCATCAGATTTACCTTCCGGTAAAAGTTCAACACCAAAAGATTATTATACTCAACCTGGCCGTAATTTTAAAGTATCGTTCACACAAAAATTTTAATTATTTCTGTTCATCATAAGATCAATAAAAATTATATTGGTAAAAAAGGTAAATGAGAGTGTTTTTGTTCTTCTTGTTTTTAAAATTAAAAAGACTTGAAAAGAGCTTTTTAGCTCTTTCTCATTTACCGCTTTTGGGTTGTTTTACTATTGATAATAAGAGCTTATTTCGTGATGGATTGAGTCATAAATTGAGAGTGACTCAATCTGTTATTTTTGAACTTTAAAAGTTAATTCTCAATAAGTAATATAAGGAAAACCAATCCATGTCATATACAGCTGAAATAATTCTTCGTTTGCGTGAAGAAAAGAAAAAAATGCGAAACCGTGACTTTGCGGTTTCTATTGGTATATCTGAAGCAGAACTTATTGCAGCTTATTGCACAATTGGAAAAGCAAAAAGATTGCAAGTTGATATTGCTACTCTTTTGGAAAATGCTTCTAAACTTGGAACTGTGATGGTAGTAACACGCAATGACCATGCTGTTCACGAAATAACGGGATGTTTTGAAAAAATTGTGCATCACCAGCACGTTCCTATTACACTTGGTGAAATTGACTTGCGTATTTTCTCAAAGCAATGGAAATTTGCTTTTGAACATGACGTAACTATTCTCGGAAAACCTGAAAAAAGTTTACAATTTTTTGATCAACATGGCGCTGCTATTTTAAAAATTTATTCTAAAAAAACAACAAATATGGAAGAATGGAATAAACTTGTTGAAAAGTTACTTCATGAAGATCAGTCATCTATTCTTGATATCCTTCCAGCTTCTCTTCCAGCCAAACATAATGCGACAGAGTTGGATATTAAAAAATTTCAAAACCGTTGGAGAGAAATGACTGATGTACATCAGCTGTATAAAATTATTTCTGAATTTAAAATTAATCGGTATGATGCTATAAAATATATCGGTCGTGAATTTGCTAATAAATTGAAGGTAGAAGCTATTGAGAAAATGCTTCACCAGGTTGCACAACAGGAGCTGCCTATTATGTGCTTTGTTAGCAATAGAGGATGTGTCCAAATTTTCAGTGGGAAGATAAAAAATATTAAGCAAATGGGACCATGGCTTAATATTCTTGATAAAAAATTTGATCTGCATTTGCTCGTTTCTGCTATTGATAGTGTGTGGTGCGTTCGCAAACCTATAAGTGATGGTTACGTTAGTTCACTTGAAGTTTTTAACAAAAATGGTGAAATGATTGTTCAATTTTTTGGTCTACGAAAAGAAGGCCAAAAAGAACGTGAAGATTGGCGCTCTTTATTGAAAAATCTTCCTTCATATCAAGAACAAGAAATAGCAGTTGCTTAAAAAGAGGCAAAGTCAAATATGCTTATAATTCTTTTGCAGAGACTATCGAGCCTTTTTATGCTGCTGTCTCTCATTTTCTTTTCTCAACAAGTCATTGCTGAACCTACAACACACTTTTCTGAAAATGCACGTATTGTCTCTATTGGTGGTTCTCTTACAGAAATCGTTTATGCATTGGGCGCTCAAGATCAACTTGTTGCCCGTGATAGTACAAGTGTTTATCCGCAAGAAGCTCTTAAACTTCCTGTCCTTGGATATATGCGTACCCTTTCACCAGAAGGTGTTTTATCTCTTGCTCCAGAAGGCATATTGCTCGTTGAAGGAAGTGGCCCTCCCTCAACAATTGATATTCTTAAAAAGACATCAATTCCCATAGTTATCATACCAGAAAATTACTCCCGTGAAAGTGTAATAGAAAAGATTCGTCTTGTTGGCAAAGCTATTCATCGTGAAGCACAAGCAGCTGAACTCATTAAAAAAGTAAGCCGTGACTTTGTAGACAATGATGCACTTTTGGCAAAAGTAACAAAACCAAAGCGTGTTCTTTTGGTGATATCTGTACAAAATGGACGTGTGATGGCTTCAGGGACAGATACAGCAGCAGATGGTATGATTAAACTTTCAGGCGGAATAAATGCTGTTACTGATTATAAAGGATACAAATTACTTAACGGTGAGGCATTATTGAAAGCAGATCCCGAGGTTATTTTGCTTATAAAACATGGTAAAAAATCTAATAATCTTGAAAAAATTTTAGCCATACCAGCAGTTCAAGCAACCACTGCGGCAAAAAATCATGCCATTAAACAGATGGATGCTATGTATCTTTTGGGGTTTGGTCCACGTACCGCCGATGCATCAAGGGAGCTTATTAATATACTTTACGGTACAAACAAGAATGATACGAGTTGGTAGAAATGGTAGAAAGTACATCCATAGTCTATGCATCTGAAACACAAGAAAATAAAAAAGTTAGTCGTGCAAGCTTAAGAAAGCTTACTTTATTAAGTTTAAGTATATTTCTTATCTTCAGCATTGTGAGTGGGCTTTTAAATGGAGCCTCAAATGTTTCTTTCTTTGACTTTTTTCATGTCATGCTTACCCAAGGCTTTGGGGTCAGTAGTAAAACGCGTGATTATCTCGTGATTATCGACATAAGGCTTCCCCGTGTTATCTTAGGATTATTGGTTGGAGCAGCTTTGGCTGTCTCTGGTGTTCTCATGCAGGGGCTCTTTCGTAACCCTCTCGCTGACCCTGGAATTGTAGGTGTATCATCAGGTGCTGGTCTTGGAGCTGTTTTAGCAATTGTTATTGGTATTGCCTTTCCTGCTTCATTGGCATCCTTTTTAGAACCTTACAAAGTGATCATAGGTGCTTTTTTGGGTGGGCTTCTTTCAACAAGCATTCTCTATATAGTCGCGACACATCATAGTTTAACTTCTATTGCAACAATGCTTCTTGCAGGTATTGCACTTGGTGCTTTAAGCGGTGCTGTTGTTGGAACATTAATTTTTATTGCAAATGATCAACAATTACGTGATATTACTTTTTGGAATCTTGGCTCTCTTGCAGGTGCTACATGGCTGAAGGTCTGGCTTGTTTTTCCTTTTATTTGTGGTGGTCTTCTTTTATCTCCTCTTTTATCACAAGCGCTTAATGCTCTTGCTCTTGGTGAAGCAGTTGCAGGTCACATCGGTTTTCATATTCAGCGCATTAAAAATATTGCTATTCTTCTCGTTGCCCTTATGTGTGGTAGTGCAGTTGCTGTCAGTGGTGGTATTGGTTTTATTGGTATTGTTGTTCCACATATTTTACGCCAACTTATTGGTCCAGATCATCGCTATCTGATTCCATGCTCTGCCCTTTTAGGAGCGGCGTTACTTATTTTTGCTGATACCTTTGCGCGCTTAATTGTTGCTCCAGCAGAATTACCCATTGGAATCGTCACGGCACTTGTTGGGGCTCCTTTTTTCTTGTGGATCCTTATACGCAAACGGGGAGCAAATTTTTCATGATCGAAGCAAAGCATATTTGTGTTCAGCGCGGAAAAAAACAGATTCTTAACCATATTAATCTTCAAGCAAAAAGTGGCGATTTCACAGTTATTATTGGTCCTAATGGATCTGGAAAGAGTACTTTCATTAAAGCATTGAGTGGAGAGATCCCCTACAGTGGGAAAATAACTTTAAATGGTTATGATGTGCGTCAAACCAAAACTTATGAAATGGCAAAAATGCGTGCAGTACTACCACAATCAACAGTACTCGTATTTCCGTTTTTAGTTCATGAAGTGGTTGCCCTTGGTCTTTCTGTAAACAAACATACCATTGATAAAACTGAGTTGCAGAATCTTACACAAAAGGCTTTAGAACGCGTTGGTCTTACCGATTATAGCGATCGATATTATCACCAACTATCAGGAGGAGAACAAGCTAGAGTGCAACTTGCTCGCGTACTTTGTCAAATTTGGGAACCCATTTATTGTGAAATTCCTCGCTGGATGATATTAGATGAGCCTATTGCAAGCCTCGATATTCAACACCAAATTGTCGTTATGGATATTGCTAGAAATTTTGCCCATCGTGGTGGTGGTGTTCTTGCTGTTCTTCATGATCTCAATCTTGCCGCACATTATGCAGATAAGATGATATTACTAAAACAGGGAGAAATTTATTGCAAGGGAAATGCCTCTCATGTTTTGACTACAAAGAATCTCCGTGATGTTTATCATTGTTCCTTAGTCGTTTCTGAGTTACCTAAAACAGATGTACCATTTATACTTCCTCAAACAGCATCTTACTTAAAACAATGATTGTGATTCCCGTATAGAGATTTTCTCATCAACTTCAGCTTCTTATATGATCTTACAAGCTGTACTGTTTGTATTATCTATAAATTTATACAACATGATAAAAATAGTATAAACTATAATGCGTTATCAACTGGCTTATAGTATACTCAATGAGTACATTGGATTTTACTTTTTTCCTCATATACATATAATAGATTAACTTATAAGTATCAATTCAATATCTTCTCTAAAAAGAAAATAGAGATATAAAAATATGATGTATAGAAAAATTCAATGGAAATGATAATTATCAAATTCTTCGCTTTGATAATAACATTTACTTTTACTATTTATTTATCAAAAACTTTAACATTATAGCTCGTTTTTATATGGAATTTGTTTGCACTCTTACAAAATACATTAAGACCATTAAAAAGATATCTTGTAATTGACAATATCGGTATTTATGCAAACATATGCATTTTAATATAAGTATTGAAGTGGGGGGTGTGCAAATATTAGAGAAATATTGTATTCATTTTTTAATAAAATTTATTGCGCTTTTCTGAACAGCAATAATGTGTGTATTTCTTTATGCAAAATATACATGTTTAGTATATGCGAAGATACCTCCACGAATATCACAACTTTTTAAATTCTGTGTTTATAAGGAGCAAGTTTATGCAGAAAAAAATTTCTTCAATCAGTTGCAGCCCCTTTCCCGCCTCACGTAAAATTTATCAACAAAGTCTTCTCTTTCCTGATGTGCATGTTCCATTGCGTGAAATTTCATTAACAGAAGGCAGTGGTGAAAAGCCTTTAAATCTTTATGATACTTCTGGCCCTTATACTGATAAAAATATGACTATTGATCTTACAAAAGGCTTACCCAAAATTCGTTCCTCTTGGCTTTCTAGACGTGCCGATACAGAATCTTATCTTGGACGACCAGTCAAACCTGAAGATAATGGATTAATCCATGATAAAAATCCTATACCATCTTTTAAAGAGAAGAGAGCCATTTTACGTGCAAAAAATGGCAAGGTAATAACACAAATGGCTTATGCCCGCGCAGGTATTATTACCGAAGAAATGGAATATGTAGCTATAAGAGAAAATGAAGGTTCCCTCTTAAAAGATCAAAAAACTGTACAATCAAATAAAACATTGGATGGATCAATACCAGAAGTTTATACTGCAGAATTTGTTCGCAATGAAATTGCCTGCGGACGCGCTATTATTCCGCAAAATATCAATCATCCAGAATGCGAACCAATGATTATTGGACGCAATTTTCATGTTAAAATTAACGCAAATATTGGTAATTCAGCCGTAACATCCTCTATGGAAGAAGAAGTGGATAAAATGGTTTGGGCTATTCGTTGGGGAGCCGATACAGTTATGGATCTCTCAACAGGGCGGAATATTCATAATATTCGTGAGTGGATTATTCGAAATTCCCCGGTTCCTATTGGGACGGTTCCTCTTTATCAAGCACTTGAAAAAGTACAAGGTATTGCTGAAAATTTAACATGGGATATTTTCCGTGATACTCTTATCGAACAAGCAGAACAGGGGGTTGATTATTTTACTATTCATGCGGGATTACGATTACCATTTATTCCTTTAACTATTGATCGTATAACAGGTATTGTTTCGCGGGGCGGTTCTATTATGGCAAAATGGTGCCTACATCATCATAAAGAAAGTTTTCTCTATGAACATTTCGATGAAATTTGTGATATCGCACGCACCTATGATATCTCTCTTTCCTTAGGAGATGGACTACGTCCTGGCTCTATCGCTGATGCAAATGATGAAGCTCAATTTGCTGAGCTTAAAACATTGGGAGAATTAACAAAAATTGCTTGGGAAAAAGACGTACAGGTCATGATTGAAGGACCTGGACATGTACCAATGCATCAAATTAAAGAAAATATGGAGCAACAACTCGCTCTCTGTCATGAAGCACCTTTTTATACTTTGGGACCTCTTACAACAGACATTGCTCCTGGTTATGATCATATTACATCAGCAATTGGTGCTGCTATGATTGGATGGTTTGGCACTGCTATGCTCTGTTATGTAACTCCTAAAGAACATTTAGGACTTCCCGATAAAAATGATGTCAAAACTGGTGTGATTACTTATAAAATTGCGGCGCATGCTGCAGATCTTGCCAAAGGTTTACCTAGAGCACAATTGCGCGATAATGCTCTATCACGTGCACGATTTGATTTTCGATGGCATGATCAATTTAATCTTTCTCTTGATCCAGAAACAGCTTGTGCTTTTCATGATGAAACAATGCCTAAAGATGCACATAAATTGGTACATTTTTGTTCTATGTGTGGACCAAAATTCTGTTCCATGCGTATTTCGCATGATATACGTGAATCTGCGGCCATAAGAAAGGCAAAAGATGAAGGAATGGCTGCTATGGCTAAAGAATATCAAAAGAATGGAGACCTTTATATGGACATGGTACCTCTTCAAAAAAAGAAAGCAAACAGTTGAAAAACATTCTTATAAAAGGTGCAGGTATAGGTGGTTTAACAGTTGCCTTTATGTTACAAAAAACAGGAGCCTCTGTTACTATATCTGCTCCTCTTCACTCTCCTATAGGAACTGCAAGTTGGTACGCGGGAGGTATGTTATCTCCTTATTGTGAAAGAGAAAGCTCTGAACAAATCGTCGAAGATCTTGGCATAAAAGCCATACAATGGTGGTATAAAACTTTTCCCAATCTTGTTATACAAAAAGGCACTTTAGTTGTTGCACCAGCGAGAGATAAAGAAGAGCTTGAACGCTTTTCAATGCGTACACACAAATATAAAATCATAAATAATAGAGAAGAGATAGCTCTTCTTGAACCAGATCTTGCAGAACGTTTTAATTGTGCACTTTTTTATGAAAAGGAAGCACATATTGATCCTCGCAAAGCGCTTATCACTTTAAAAGAACACCTTATAAAAAATGGAGCTTATTTTGTTGATACAGAAATACCTGAAACAAATTTTGATATTATCGTTGATGCAACTGGAATAGCACGTTTAGGAAAAGACAAAAATATACGTGGTGTTCGTGGTGAGATGCTACTTCTACAAAGCACAGATATTACAATTTCTCGTCCAATTCGCCTTCTCCATCCACGTTTTCCACTCTATATTGTCCCTCGAGAAAATAATATTTTTATGATTGGTGCAACGATGATTGAAAGTGAATTTGATGGCGCTATTTCAGTGCGATCTATGATGGAACTGCTCAACGCTGCCTATACGTTACACCCTGCTTTTGCAGAAGCAGAAATCATTGAATCTGGTGTTGGTGTCCGTCCATGTTATCCTGATAACTTCCCTTCTGTGTATAAACATGATAATCATATTTTTATTAATGGATTTTATAGACATGGTTTTCTTTTATCTCCAGAAATGGCAAAACGAGCAATAAAATTGGCGTTGGAATAAGGCATGCAAATATTTGTCAATGGTGAAAAAATTCAAACGGAAGTTACTTCTCTTGATCTTTTGCTAAAAGAGTTAGGTTATGAAGAAAATTGGCTTGCCACTGCTGTGAATGCTGAAGTTGTTCCTATAAATGCACGAAGCCAATTTATCTTGCATGAAGGAGATAAAATTGAAATTTTAAGCCCAATGCAAGGAGGATAAAACAATGCTGAATCTCTATGGGCGTAAATTCTCTTCTCGTCTTATGTTAGGTACAGCGCAATATCCTGCACCCATTATCCTTCGTGATGCTATTTGTAAATCTGCTACAGAAATTGTAACTGTTTCATTGCGTCGAGAAACTGCAGGGAGTAAACAGAGCGGACAATTTTGGCAATTTCTTCAAAAACTGGATATAACAGTACTTCCCAATACCGCAGGTTGTTATACTGTAAAAGAAGCTGTTACAACAGCAAAACTTGCACGAGATCTCTTTAAAACATCTTGGATTAAACTCGAAGTTATAGGTAATCCCGATACTTTACAACCAAATGTTTTTTCCCTCATCGAAGCAGCACAAATTTTAAACAGTGAAGGTTTCAAAATTTTTGCTTATACAACCGATGATCTCATTGTTGCTGAAAAGCTTTTCGATGTGGGATGTCAAGTTATTATGCCTTGGTGTGCTCCTATTGGATCTGCTAAAGGCCCTCATAATACTGATGGATTGCGTTCTATTCGTGCTTACCTTCCTGATGCAACTCTTGTGATTGATGCTGGTATTGGACGCCCATCACACGCTACGATTGCTATGGAACTGGGTTATGATGCAGTCCTTCTTAACACTGCAGTTGCAAAAGCAGGTGACCCTGTGTTAATGGCTGAAGCCTTTTCTAAAGCTGTTCAAGCAGGGCGTATGGCATATAAAGCAGGAATTCTTGAAGCGCGTAATGTAGCAGTCCCTTCAACGCCGGTCATTGGAAAAGCTGTATTTTGATGAAATTGGATCCATTTTACCTCATTGTTGACAATGCTGACTGGATTGAACGTTTGGTTCCTCTTGGTGTTAAACTTATACAATTGCGTATAAAAAACGAAGATCTTAAGACAGTTAGCAAACATATCAAGCGCGCAAAAAAACTATGCGCGAAATGGGGTGTACAATTAATTATTAATGATCATTGGAAAATCGCAATTGATGAAAAATGCAATTTTATTCATCTTGGACAAGAAGATCTGAGGCATGCTGATCTTCATGCAATTCGTAAAAACGGTATCAGATTTGGTCTTAGCACACATGATGAACATGAATTGGATACCGCACTCTCTGTTCATCCTGACTATATCGCGCTCGGTCCTATTTATCCGACAATTTTAAAAAAAATGAAATGGAAACCTCAAGGATTAGAAAAAATTAAACAATGGAAAAAACGAATTGGTACCTTACCTCTAGTTGGCATTGGTGGACTGACGCCAGAACGCGCAATTGAAGTATTAACAGTAGGCGCCAATAGTGCTGCTGTTGTAACGGATATTATGCTTCATAAAAAACCTGAAGAGCGTGTACAACAATGGATAAAGGTAACAAATGCATGGCGTTAATGCCTTCAATTCTTATTGTTGCTGGTACAGACCCAACAGGAGGTGCTGGTATTGTTCGAGATATAGAAACAGCTGCTCATTTTCACATAAAAGCAAATTTAGCCATCACCTGCGTTAATGTACAAGATGATAATCATGTCGCTGAAATTACCCCAATGAGTGAAAAACTTATCATCAAACAAATGCGCGTTGCCTTAGAAGCCAATCCAATAAGCGCAATAAAAATTGGTATGACAGGTAGTCAAGGAATTATAGAAGGAATTTGTCATGTATTAGAAGACTATCCCCATATTCCTGTTATTCTTGATCCTGTACTGATCGCTTCATCAGGGGGTAAACTAACCGTAGAAACAATCAGAGAAATTATGCTCAACAAACTTCTCCCTCACATTGACCTTTTAACACCTAATAAAGAAGAACTTGCTCTTCTCAGCCAAAGTCCATTAGCATCTCATCATAACCACGCAATACAACAAGCCCAAAAACTGTTGTCATTTGGTCCACGTTTTATATTGATAAAAGGTGGACATGAAAATGGTCCTCTTGCGATTGATAGCCTCATTAACAAAAATGAAATCATCAATATTTCCGCACCACGCTTAACTGGAACAATGCGTGGAACAGGTTGCATCCTCTCTAGTGCTATTGCAGCACATTTAGCATTGAATGAGCCAATTATTGAAGCTGTAAAAAAAGCAAAAGCATATACCCATACATTGCTTTTAAAGCATTGTAAAAAAAAGCGTTAATTCACACTATCTGTTTCTTAATGCCATGCTTTGGTATTTTAATTAAGAGAGATGCGCAACAAAGTATCACAAAGCTTGAAGAATAGTTTTATCTGGTCTATTCATTAAAGGGTATGGTGATAATAAAAAGATAATGTAAAACTAAATGCAGTACACAATCTCATATGAAGAACTTTTAAACTTTTATAAAGAAAGTGGTGCTGATGCTGTTGTGACCAATACGCCCATTAATCATTTTCATCAAGCATCTATTCCAGAAAAAAAATTAAAACAGACCATTGTCATTCCCCACTCTCAACAAGCGCACTCAACTGTAAAAGCACAACCCTCTTCATTACAGAACGCCAATACCACTCAATATGTACTTTCGGCTATAGAAATAGCAAAAAAAGCACGCACACTTGACGAATTAAAATCTGCCCTTCTCGCTTTTAATGGTTGCTCATTAAAATTAACAGCAAAAAATACTTGTTTTGCAGATGGAAAAGCTGGAAGCCCACTTATGCTCATCGGAGAAGCACCAGGGCGTGAAGAAGATATACAAGGTATTCCCTTTGTTGGAAAAGCGGGTATACTGCTCAATAAAATACTTGCTTCTATCGGTCTTACAAGACAAGATGTCTATATAACCAATACTATACCATGGCGCCCACCAGGAAATCGTACACCAACCCCAAGAGAGATTGCCTTATGCCGTCCTTTTGTTGAACGGCATATTCAATTGGCTACCCCTCGGGTGATTATTGCATTAGGTGGTGTTGCGGCACAATTTCTTACCAAAACGCAAAATGGAATTATCCGAACAAGAGGGAAATGGCTTACCTATATAGGAGAAGATGAAGCTAAAATACCTGTTATGCCAACCTTTCACCCTGCTTATCTTTTGCGAACGCCCAGCCAAAAGAAACTCACATGGATGGATTTTCTAGAAGTTAAAAACCATTTAAATAACCTCTCGTAATTTCTTCATCTCTCTCATCATAGAATAGAAATATTTTAAAATTATTCACACTTTTTAAATTATAGCTAGAGAAAATTATGACACAATCTGCAACACCTATTTACCGCTTAGAAGATTACCAACCAACCCCCTACACCATTCCTAAAACACAGCTTCACTTTTGTCTGGAACCAACAAAAACTTACGTGACAGCGACATTATTCATTGAAAAACGTCAAAACACACAAGAAAAAATACCTCTTATACTTTCTGGTGATGATCTTACTCTCATTTCTATTGCTCTTAATGGCAAAACATTAGACAAAAGTGCTTATAATGTGACTCCTTCACATTTAGAGATCATAACGCCTCCAACAACTCCTTTCACATTGCAGCTCGTCACACAACTCAATCCTGAAAGCAATCGCCAACTTATGGGACTTTATCTTTCAAATGGTGTTTATTGTACACAATGCGAAGCGGAGGGATTTCGTCGTATTACTTATTTTTATGATCGTCCAGATGTTCTTTCTACCTATATGGTAAAAATTGAAGCAGATTTGCAAACAATCCCGATCTTGCTTTCCAATGGAAATCTTGTAGAAACAGGAACTCTTCAAGGCAATCGCCATTTTGCTATTTGGGAAGATCCTTATCCAAAACCATCTTATCTCTTTGCTCTTGTAGGTGGAAATCTAGATAAATTAGAAGACCATTTCATTACCACATCTGGTCGACGCATTAAACTTGGCCTTTATGTAGAAAAAGGAAAAACCAAACGAGCACTTTATGCAATGGACGCACTTAAACGTGCTATGCATTGGGATGAACAACATTTCGGTCGTGAATATGATCTTGATATTTTTAATATTGTAGCTGTTTCTGACTTTAATATGGGTGCAATGGAAAACAAAGGTCTAAACATCTTTAATGATAAATATGTTCTTGTAGATCCTAAAACAGCGACAGACAATGATTATAGAAATGTTGAACGTATCATTGCACATGAATATTTCCATAATTGGAGTGGCAATCGTATTACTTGTCGTGATTGGTTTCAACTTTGTTTAAAAGAAGGTTTAACTGTTTACCGTGATCAAGAATTTTCCTCGGATCAAAATATACGTAGTCTACAAAGAATTAATAATATAAAAACACTGAAGTCTACACAATTTACTGAAGATGCTGGTCCACTTGCTCATCCTGTACGTCCACGCCAATATAGCCAAATTAACAACTTTTACACTACAACCATTTATGAAAAAGGTGCAGAAATTGTTCGCATGGTACGTACTATTTTAGGTGCTACTCTCTTTCGAAAAGGGATGGATCTTTATTTTCAACGTCATGATGGACAAGCTTGTACAATTGAAGATTTTATAGCCTGTTTTGCTGAAGTCTCTCATCAAGACTTCTCACAATTTATGTTGTGGTATGAACAAGCCGGAACACCTCACGTAGAAATTAACCACCATTATAGTGATGGTATTTTAACAATTCATGCAAAACAACATATTCCTGAAACACCGCAACAAAACAAAAAAAAGCCGATGTTTATCCCTATCGCATTTGGCTTGTTAGGACAAAATGGAGAATCCCTTACCTATAAAGCTGATGCCAATATTCAATCAGATATTATGCTTCTCTCCAAAGAAAGCCAAACTTTTACATTAAAAAACGTATGTGAAAAGCCTGTTTTATCACTACTTAGAGATTTTTCTGCACCTATCAATTTACAAACTCCATTTAATGAAAATGACCTAATCTTTTTGGCTAAAAATGATCATAATCATATCAATCGCTGGCAGTCTCTTAATCGTTTAATGATGCAAGCTTTGATTCAAATGATCCAAGATAAAGCACAAGTAAATGAAGCCGTGCCCCCTTCTTTGCTTAATCTTATTGAAATCATCATCACAGATGAAAGTCTAGAACCTGAGTTTCGTGCATTTTGTTTAAATTTACCTAGCGAAATTGAGCTTACACATACAATTGGTGAAAATATTGATCCAGAGCGCATTCATCATGTACGAAATCAATTTTTGTCTTCCATAGCAGGTGTTCATCAAGAACTCTTTACAAAAATTTATGTACAAATGGAAATAGAAGAACCTTATTTACCCAATACTGAACAAATTGGAAAACGAGCTTTACGGAATATAATATTAGACTATCTTTCCATTGCAGAAAACAATCCAAATCGCGCTGCTTTGCAATATGAAACAGCTCATAATATGACAGATCGTATAGCGAGTATGACTGTTTTAGCGAAGCATTTTTATGGAAGTAGGCAAACACAAAATGCTTTAAATGATTTTGAAAAACAGTATCAACATGATCCTTTAATTATGGATAAGTGGTTTTCTATCCAAGCAATGGTTGCAGGAGCCTCAACACTCAATCATGTTCAAAACCTCATGCAACATCCACTTTTTTCAAAAGATAACCCCAATCGTGTGCGTTCTTTAATCGGTGTCTTTGCCTCTAACAATTTAACAGGTTTTCATAGAATAGATGGTGCAGCCTATGATTTTCTTTGCCAAGTTATTTTAGAAATTGACAAAAAAAATCCACAGCTTGCTTCGCGATTACTGACAATGATGCGCTCTTGGAGACAATTTGAACCTATTCGGAAACAAAAACTTGAAACCGCATTAAAAACAATTGCTGTAGTGCCCCAATTATCAAGCGATGTAGCAGAAATTATCTCTCGTCTTCTTGCTTACGATAAAAATATTTATTAATCAATCGGTTATAAATATTACTTTTAAATAATATCAGTGAATTATTCACCCATAATCAGCCTCTAAACAGATATGTTCTAATCTGTTTAGAGGCTCTGTTAAAATTCCTTTTTGTTCTCATAATCCACACTCAATAAAAGTAAAATACCTTTTTTTAAAAAAAGACTGGACAGAGGACTCCTGTTTTGATTCATTGCACCCAATGGGGTTTTATTATGAGTATTAAAACAGTTTTTACAATACATTATTGCCTAATTAAAGGAACGAAAAATGGCTAAACTGGACGCATATAATGCGCCAACAGAAGTGTATGCTGATTCAAAGTCTGGTGCTCAAAATCGTAAAGCACGGAAAGAGCGCATCAACCTACTTTATGGCCCTATCTATCACAAACTTCTTTCTCTTGAGCCTTGGCTACGACGTTTCTTTCCATTTATCATTATTGTATTTCTGGTTGTGTTCGCAGCAATTCGCTTTTTCTCAATCTATGACTGGCGTCATACGATTGAAAAAAATACGCATTCTACAATTACTCTCCTATCTGCACACATTATCAATAGCATTGATCGTGACTTACTTGCTATTACGGAGAAAGGAAAAGCTGAAACTCTTTCACATGATCACTTACAAAGTATCCTTACTCATTTTCGCAATCAAGGCCTTATAAATCCCTATACTCTCATCGCTATAATTGATCAAAAAGGCAATGTCTTAGCATCATCTAGTTCAGAAATAATTATAGGAAAACCTTTACAAGATTTTATTTCTCCAAGTACTGCTTTACAAACTAGTGGACAGCATGCTGGTGTCATGCAAATCACAATGGGTCAAAACGAGCCTGCTGTCGCTTCATTTTACCAAACAAAAAATGGGCAATATGGTGTATTCGTCAGTGAAAAAATACAACATACTTTTATAGAATGGCGTAAATTCTTTTCATTAAATATAACTCTATTTATAGGAACGAACGCTATCATTCTCACTCTTCTTTATGCTTATTATAATCAAATTACACGAGCACGTCATACAGACCTTATTGCAGAAAAAATTCAAAACCGTATTGATATGGCAATGATGCGTGGACGTTGTGGACTATGGGATTGGAATATAGCAAGTGGGCGCGTTTATTGGTCAAGAGCAATGTATGAAATGCTTGGCTATGTGCCTCAAGATGCTTTGCTTTCTATTTCTCAAATTAGTGCTATTATTAATCCAAATGATGCCAATTTTTTTGACCTTGCTCAGGAATTAATGGGTAAAGGAAAAAAGCATATTGATATTAATATTCCTATACGTCATGCAGATGGTCATTATGTATGGATGCGTATTCGTGCCGAAGTTACTGAAGAAGAAGAGCCTCATTTAGTTGGTATTGCCTTCGACATTAGTGAACAGCGTCAACTTGCCGAACAAACAGCGCAAGCTGACCTTCGTATTCGCGATGCTATTGAAAATATTTCAGAATCTTTTGTTTTGTGGGATGCAGAAGGACGTTTGGTTATGTCCAACAGTAAATTTTGTGAATATGCCTCTATCCCTAAACAGATTCTACAATCAGGTATCGAACGTGCAACCGTTGAAGCTATGGCTCGACCAGCAATTAGTGAATATCCCCTAAAAGATGATGGCGCCGGTAACTTAACTAGTATTCGCCAAACTGCGGATGGTTATTGGCTTAAAATTAATGAACGACGTACCCAAGATGGAGGACTTGTTTGTATTGGTACTGATATTTCTGAGCTAAAACAACAACAAGAAAAGTTTGAAGATAGCGAAAGACGCCTTTTTTCTTTTATTCAAGAACTCAAACGTGCACGAGGAAACGCTCAGCAGCGCGCAACAGAAGTTGAAAAACTGAATAAAAGTCTAAAAGCAGAAAAAGAACGTGCCGAAAGTGCCAATAAAGCTAAATCAGAGTTTTTAGCCAATATGTCCCATGAATTACGTACACCACTTAATGCCATTCTTGGTTTTTCAGATATCATGTTGCAATCCACATTTGGTCCTCTTGGTTCACAACGCTATAAGGAGTATATGCACGATATTTACAATTCAGGAACCCACCTTCTCACACTCATCAATGATATCCTTGATATGTCAAAAATCGAAGCTGGAAGATTTACTCTTGATTGTAAAAATATAAATCTTGAGCCCATCATCAGTGAAGCAATACGTACACTTACACCACAAGCTCAAGAAAAAAATATTGCTGTTACAACAAATATTACTTCTGAACTTCATGCAGAAGTTGATGGTCGTGCCATAAAGCAAATTTTTCTTAATCTCATCTCTAATGCTGTTAAATTTACCCCCTCTGGTGGAAGTATTGATGTTTGTGCTTTCAAGAAAAAAAATAGTCTTGTTTTTACAATTAGAGATACAGGGGTTGGCATCCCCTCATCTGCAATCAAAAAACTTGGCCAACCTTTTGAACAAGTTGAAAATCAATTCACAAAAACCCATACCGGTTCAGGCCTTGGATTAGCAATTTCACGCTCCTTGCTAGAACTCCACAAAGGAAAACTTGAAATTACCTCGCAAGAAATGAAAGGAACAACTGTCACCATTACAATGCCGATTAAACAAAGTTAAAAAAGTTTAACTTCTTTCATTTCGTTCCCGTTGTAACAAAATCTGTTTTCGTTCAACACCCCAACGATATCCTGAAATGAAACCATTCTTGCGCATAACACGATGACAAGGAATAATTATTGCTAATTCATTACATGCACAGGCATTCGCAACTGCACGAAAAGCATTTGGCATGCCGATATTTTGTGCTAACTCCCTATATGAGATTGTTTCCCCACACCTTACATTACACAATGCTTCCCATACTTTCTGCTGAAAGGCTGTACCACTTATATCTAAAGAGAAATCATATTTCTTTACCAATTTAGGCGTTTCTATCATTGCTATAATATGTGCAATTTCTTTTTTAAATATGCCATCATCAGTAACTTGTTGCACATTACCAAAGCGTACTATAAATTCCTGTGATAATTGTTCTACCGTATCTCCTAGTGCTATATTACAAATCCCTTTTTGGGACTTTGCCACCAAAAGCTTTCCTATTGATATGTTTTTTAGACAAAATATTTTTTTTTGAGGAATACTTATCATTGTATTGCTCTTAAATTTTTAAAGATTTTAAACATCATAAATAAAATAGAGAAAAAGGAAGCTATTATGACTCTGTTTACAAAATTAAATAAATTTTCCTTTAAGCCTTCTCTTTAAGCATTAACCAAAACGCTATCTGAATCCTTTCATGAAAACTGAAGTGAATAATAAGCTGACATGCTTGAAGCTCAATTGTTCTAAAAAATCAAATAATAAACATCTTAAGATGTTTAATTTTAACCCATGATAAACTACCCAATAAATATTTTTTTCTAAACCTAAAATTATTTATCTTTTAGTATAAAAATAACATCTCTCATGAGAGCAATAACATATTTATATATAGGTTATCTTATAGGTAACATATTGCTTTATATTCTTTTTTTAAGCTTTAACCTCTGTAAATGAAAGTTTGGAATAAGGATGCTCAATACACATCATAAAGAAGACTTTTGCCAAATTTTTCTCTTTCTTTTTTGTTTCTATTCCGTTTTATCAAAAGATAACTATTAGCCACTCTAAAATAAAAGCCCCATTCGGAAATGGGACTTTTGGGTCATTAAATTCTACGATAATTTAAAATTTGTAAGCAAGACCAACGCGAAAATCATTAGTTTTATAACCCATTTCAACTTTATCATGTACAAATTTCTTCTTACCAAAATCTGAGTAACGATATTCTGCACGCATAATAATGTTATCAGTCATCGCAAAATCAATACCACCACCAAGAGTATAGCCAATCATCGTCTTTTTTTCATCATGTAACAAATCAGAAGAACCACTCTCTCCACCTTCTCCATCAGATTCTTTAAAAAAACTATTACGAAGCTGTGTATAAGAAATACCCCCAGCAACATAAGGCATAAAACGATCAACAGAAAAACCCAACTTTACCCGCGTAGCACCAGTCCATTTTTGTTTTAAAGTGTGATGTATAGTTTCAATAAAAACCGCTGGAGGATCCTTCTTAGGAAGCCCTCTTAAACTTTTTTCTTCTAAAGCTTGTGGAGCTTCCTCAGTTTGAGCTTCTTTTAAAAAACTGATGTCTTTTGTGTCTTTTCTCTCACCCCACATTATATCCGTATCAATACCTATAACACAGCCATTGTTGATATCAATATTTGATCCTGCATAAATACCGCCAATAAAACCAGAAAGTTTAGGTATAAGCCTTTTTTCAACAGGATTCCATTTTCCTAGGCTCTTGTTTTTTAAATAATTTTCACTAGTTTTACCTGAAAAGTTACCAACTTGACCTCCAAGGTAAAATCCAGTCCAAGAAAAAGCAGATGCTGCAATGACGGGCGCCGGCTGTTCAGATATAATAATATCCGCAACCTACACTAAAGAAACTGAAATTAAAGAAAAAATAGATGTTGCGATTAAGTATTGTGTAGCCATAGTTGCTCCCCTAAAAGCTTATTTGACACATAACGCTAAATAGTTTCATATTTTTTTAAAAAATTAAGCAATATTATATTTTTTTGCATTCACTATGTATTGTATAAAATAGTTATAGTAATAAATGTTTTTAAAATATATTTCTTAATAAAATATAGAAATACGTTATTATATATATAATAAGTAAAACTTTGTGATACATATGTAATTCTAATAGATAACAATATTTATTCTATTGAAATATATAAATTATTAAAATAATGTATAATTAATAAATGATATTAAATTGTATTACTTTTATACCTTATATCATCATAATAATATATTCAATATTTCATAACTTGCGTAAAAATAGAATATACTGTTTGCCCAGTTTCTTTGATTAATTTTTCAATACGTTGTAAATCAGGTTCTCCGACACTTTGTAATAAAAGATCGCTTAGTCCAGGTGGCATATCATTAGAATCAAGAGTATCATTTAAGCAAAGCCGTATAATTTGGCTTAAATTTGTATAAAGGCTATAAGCATAGCGTAGATCAGAAATAAATGGCATCTTAAGAAAACTATTCGGCAAATGAGATAAAATATCTGCCGTAGTTCTTCCAATTTTAAACTCCAGAATATGTGTAATAAGAGCAAATTGAGCAATGAATTCCAGATCCATGATACCACCAGTCATTGTTTTCAAATCCCATTGATTTTCTGGTGGTTTTTCTTTTTCAATCAAATTATGCATTTCACATACTGCTTTTGCTACATCTTCCTTATTACGAGAAAAAGCAATAATTGTACTTACTTCATTTTCTAATTTTTGTAAAAAATCGCAATCCCCTGCAATACCTCGTGCCCGTGTTAAAGCAAGATGTTCCCATATCCATGCTTCACTGCGATAATATTTTTTAAAAAATTGAAAAGAAACAGCAACAGGTCCTTTATTGCCTAATGGACGCAGTCTTAAATCAACGGGATAAAGAATGCCTTGGCTTGTAAAAGCCGATAAAGCTGCAACCAAACGCTGTATCAAACGTGTATAATATTGAGAAATATAAAGAGGTTTTTCTCCATCTGATATTTCTGCATCCTCATCATGTTCATAAAGTAAAATAATATCAACATCTGAACCAGCCGTCAACTCACGACTTCCAAGCTTTCCCATACCTAGTATACCAACACGTCCTCCTTTAATATTGCCATGAAGACGAGAAAACTCCTCTTGAACTGCAGAAAATGTTTTTGCAATCATAAGATCAGCAAGCGCCGTAAAAGCAAAACCAGCTCTTTCTCCCGTAATTGCACCGTTTAAAATCCGAATACCAATCAAAAAACGTTGTTCATCAGCAAAAACCCTTAAATGATCAAGAATTTCTTCGTAAGAAAGGATCCCTTCAAGAAAATATTCAAGACGTTTTTCTAAATAAGCTTTTGTTGGCAGTTCTGACAAAATGCTTGGATCTAACATACCATCAAAAACATGTGGTTTACGTGTAATAATTTCTGCAAGACGTGGAGCAGCTCCCATAATAAGCACTAACATATCCAGAAGAGAAGGATTAGATTGCAAGAGACTAAAAAGCTGAATTCCTGAAGGCAATCCTTGTAAAAAACTATCAAAACGCAACATCGCTTCATCAGCCCGTTTTGTTGCTCCAAAAGCTCTTAAAAGCGCTGGCGTTAATTCCGTTAATCTCTCACGCGCTTCAGCAGATTGTGTCGCTTTATATCGTCCACAATGAAGTGTACGCATAATACGACAAATATCACTCGCTCTTTCAAAACCTAGACGGCTTAACGTTATTAATGTTTCTGGATCATCTTCTTCACCGGTAAAAACTAAATTGCCAATTTCTAAACCAAGTTCTTTTTCATTCTCAAACAATGCTGCATAATGTTTTTCAACGACATGAAGCGTTTTTAATAAGTCACTGACAAAGCCACTTCTTTCTTGATAGCCCATCAAATATGCAACACTCGTAAATTGAGAAACATTATTTGGAAGAAGATGTGTTTGTTCATCTGCAAGCATTTGAATACGGTGTTCCACATTTCGTAAAAAAATATAACTTTTTACAAGACTATCTCTAGTTTTCTCATTGATCCAACCAAGCATGTAAAGTTCTGTTAACATGGCAATTGTCTGACGTCCACGTAATTGAGGGAAACGACCGCCAGCAATGAGTTGTTGTGTTTGGACAAAAAACTCAATTTCACGAATACCACCTCGTCCTAACTTTACATTATGGCCATAAGCTGCGATTTGACCATAATTTTTATAAGCATGAATTTGACGTTTAATGGAATGAATATCAGCAATAGCAGCGTAATCTAAATATTTCCGCCATACATAAGGAAAAAGCTCTTTTAAAAAATGAGCTCCTGCTTTTTTATCCCCAGCGACTGGACGTGCTTTAATCATAGCAGCCCGCTCCCAATTTTGACCACGTCCCTCATAATAACGCAATGCAGTCCTTACAGGTAAAGCTAAAGGTGTCGAACTAGGATCTGGTCGAAGCCGAAAATCGAGACGAAAAACATATCCATCCGCAGTACGTTCTTGAATGATGCGGATCAATCGACGTACCATTTTGGAAAATACATCGACACTCTCAGAAAGAGTACCGATATGAGATGACATTTCATCAATAAAAACAATGAGATCAATATCAGAAGAATAATTAAGTTCTCCTGCCCCTAACTTTCCCATCCCTAAAATGATTAAACCACAATCTTTTTCTGGGTTTTCACGACTAGATAAACTTATCTTCCCATGGTCATGCGCTTCTCTTAAAAGAAAGCGTAATGCTACGCTTAACGCTATTTCACCCAAACGTGTTAACCAAGTACATGAAATTTCATAAGTAAAAACACCACTCAAATCAGCTAAAGCAATGAGAACGTGTGCTTCTCGCTTTTTACGTCTTAAAGTAGCCATTAATAAATTTTCATAAATAGACTCGCTCTTATCAATGATTGCAATATCATCTATAATTTCTCTCAATCTTGTTTCTATATCAAGATTCAATAGGGGACTTAGATAGGATGGGTTAGCTATTAAAACCTCACGTAGAAAAGGAGATAAAGTCATAACTGCACTAATAAAATCAATCTGCTTTCCCTTTTTTAATAAAGTGGAAACAAGCGAGTCTAAATTTTCTTTTATTGCTTGTTCTGTAAGATCTTTCAGCCATTGAGAACCACTGTTGTCAAGAGGAACTAAAGGGAGAAGTTGTGTTTTTAAAAAAGCTTTTTTCATCTGCACTTCCATGAAAAGCAATTTCTTTTGCTTTTTATTGCATTATACGTAAAAAATAATTGTTACATGTGAAAGAAAAGCTTTTAAGGAAATAACAAAATAGCCCTAAGCCCTGGATTTGCATTTTCGAGTAACAATTCACCCCCATGAAGTTTCATTACAGCTTTTGCTATACTAAGACCAATGCCAAAACCAGGTTGTGTACGGCTTTCTTCAAGACGAACAAAACGCTCTGTTACTTTTTCACGCTTATCTTCTGCAATTCCTGGACCATTATCACTCACAACAACCAGCACATGTTCACCACGATATTCCATCGATAAGCATACCTTTGCCTTCCTTCCATCTTTAGATGCATATTTAATTGCATTATCAATAAGATTAAAAATTGATTGTGCAATAAGCTCACGATTTAACTTTAGCTCTTTATCAAATGTATTTCCTAACTGGAGAAGAACACCTGATTCTTCAGCAAAAGGTTCATAAAGTTCAACAGCATCTTCAAGAATAAGCTTCATATTCATCAACTCAAGGTGCTCAATTGCACTGCTAGCTTCGATACGTGAAATCATTAAAATCGCATTAAAAGTACGAATAAGTTGATCAGATTCGATAATGATCCCATCAAGTGCTTGTCGATATTCCAATTTTGTTTTTTGTCCTGAAAGTGCTTCTTCCGCGCGATTTCTAAGGCGTGTTAATGGGGTTTTTAAATCATGGGCTATATTATCCGAAACTTGACGCAAACCAATATTTAATTCTTCAATACGATCTAACATAACATTAAGGTTAGCAGACAGCCGATCAAACTCATCCCCCACCCCAGAAACAGGTAAACGCCCACTAAAATCTCCCTCCATCAAACGCTGTGATGCAGCTGTAACATGATCAATCCTTTGCAAAGCTCGCCTACCAACAAAAAACCATATGAGTAATGCTCCTCCAACCATTGCAGCAAGAGCAATCATGACCGCTTCACGAATGACCGCTGCAAAACGTTCTGGTTCATCCAAATCGCGTCCGATTAGAATCTTCATGGCATTGGGCAAATCAACAACAATTGCCAAAGCGCGATGTTCACTTGTTTTGCCATGTTCTCCAAAACGCGAATACAAAAAAGAATTTGGAATAAAGCCATTATGATGCAGAAGACTTAACTCAATACGTGCAACATTGCCTGCTAAAATCCTACCCATAGGATCAGTAACAAGATAAAGAAAAGCTCCTGGTTGTCGTGAACGGTAATCAATAGTGCGTATTAATAAAGGGAGTCCACCATAATTATAAGCATTTTCGATATATTTTAATTCTTCATGTAAAGCTTGCTCCGTTTGCTCCGTTAACAACGAAGCAGAAAATGATGTCATATAAATAGAAAGCCCTATTGCAACTAATCCAAACAATAAAATATAAAGTGCTGAAAGCCTTAACGCAGTCGTGCGCATTATATTGATCAAACGGTTCATATCTTCGTATCTGGTGCTTTTAGCATATATCCAGCTCCACGCACAGTGTGAAGAAGAGGAACATCAAAATCTTTTTCAATTTTTGCTCTCAACCTAGATATATGGACATCAATGACATTTGTTTGTGGATCAAAATGGTAATCCCATACATTTTCCAAAAGCATAGTGCGTGTTACAACCTGACCAGCATATCGCATCAAATATTCAAGTAAACGAAACTCTCTTGGTTGCAATACAATATTTCTATCACCCCGTTTTACAGTATGTGCTAACCTATCAAGTTTAAGACTTCCCACACAGTAAACAGTTTCTGCCTCTTTAGGATTTTTCCGCCGTTGTAAAACTTCAACACGAGCAAGAAGCTCAGAAAAAGCATAAGGCTTTGTCAAATAATCATCACCTCCTGCACGCAAGCCTGTTACACGATCATTTACTTGCCCTAAAGCTGAAAGGATAAGAACTGGTGTTTTATTGCCTTTAGCACGCAATTCAGAAATAATAGAAAGACCATCACGATGCAAAAGCATCCGATCAACAACCATAACATCATAATTTTCTGTTTCAGCTAAAGTGTATCCAGTATCCCCATCATAAGCAACATCAACGGAATGCCCCGCCTCTAAAAAGGCTTTTTCGAGATAACGCCCCGTCTCATGATCATCTTCGATAACGAGTATCCTCATCAAACGCATCTCCATTCTTTATATTAATTACATTACATAGTAGAACAGAAATCATGTAGATTTCTGTTCTACTACTAATAAAGTATTATTTTTTAAAAATTGGAAGAGCAACAAAACGATTGTGACCATTTGTTCGCACTTGTAAGAGTATAGTTTTCCGCCCTAGCTTTTGAGAACTCTTGATTGTATCAGTAATATCAGAAACCTTTTTAACTGGTTTATTATTAACTGTCACAATTATATCACCAGGACGCATTCCTTTCTCTGCAGCATCTGAATCTGAATCTACATCTGTTATAACCAATCCTACATCATCATCAGCTGGCGCAACAATTAAGCCATAATCTTCCAATGTATCATCTGCATCACTGTGTCCATTTAAAAGTTTTTCTCCTTCTGTCTTACCTGCATCTTCAGGCATTGAAGAAAGTTTAACCTTAATCTTATCCTCCTTACCAGATCTCCAAATACCTAGAGTTACTGTTTCTCCTGGTTTAATATTTGCAATACGTTTTGCCAAATCACGTGCATCAGTGATCTTTTCATCATTGACTGAAACAATTATATCACCAATTTTGATACCAGCCTTCTCTGCAGGCCCTTTTAATGGATCAGTAACCAAAGCACCTGCAGCTTCTTTCAAACCTATTGAATCAGCAATTTCTTTTGTTACTGGCTGAATTTGAACTCCAAGCCAACCACGTTGGACCGAACCTTTCTCAATCAATTGTTGTACAACTTGTTTTGCTGTCACTGCTGGAATAGCAAAAGCAATACCAACATTTCCTCCAGAAGGAGAAAAAATAGCTGTATTCACTCCAACAACCTTGCCATTCAGATCAAACGTTGGGCCACCAGAATTTCCTCTATTAACAGCGGCATCAATCTGAATAAAATCATCATAAACACCAGTGCCAATATCCCGTCCACGTGCTGAAACAATGCCTGCTGTCACAGTTCCACCAAGACCAAATGGATTACCAATAGCAACGACCCAATCACCAACGCGAAGCTTTGAATCATCACCAAAATCAACATATGAAAACTTTCTTTTGTCATTTACTTTTAATACTGCAAGGTCAGTTCGCGGATCTGCACCAATCAGCTTTGCATTTAATTCAGTCCCATCATCAAGAACAACAGAAAAACTTGTTCCATCAGAAATGACATGATTATTGGTCACAATATAACCATCAGAGGAAATAAAAAAACCCGATCCAAAAGCTACAGGCCGAAGTCTATGCGAACGCTGTGAAAACTTGTTATTAGGTTTATCGTTATCAAAAAATTCTTTAAAAAACCTTTTCAAGGGATGTTGATCAGGTAATTGGTCAATACCTGGACCACTAAAAAAATTGCTAAAGAACCAATCTTCTTTCTTTTTATTGCTCTTTACTTGCACCGAAACAACTGCAGGCCTTACTTGAGCAACAATATCTGCAAACCCTGGCTGCTGTATTAACGAAGACAATACAGAACTTGCATGTGCTTCTGTCGTCCATAGGCTTGATCCACATCCACTAAAAAACAGTGCACTTTCTAACATTGCAGAAAAACTTACTGCGACGAATGTTTTCAAGAAAGTTTTTTTAACCATTTGGTATACGCTCCTATTCAATCATATCATTATCCCAATTCCTGTTCTTTATAAAATAACAGACCTTACCGTTTTCTGTCTAAATTGTTAAAGTTTTGTAAGATTTAAAGGACCAATAACACGTCATTATCAATGAAGAATGAACTCTCAATTTAAACAATCCCAATTTTTTTACTTAATAATTTTTGGGAGAGACTTTTCTCCATTGGCATTAAAAATAACTATTTTGCCTGTTTATACCGTATGATTTGAAAAAATAAAGCACTTGCGCCAATGATAATAATAATCAAAGGAGACAACCATAAAAGCCAAGTTATCTTATTAAATGGTGGTTTCAAGAGGATAAATTCACCATATCGCTCAACAAGGAAATCAATAACCTGCTGATTACTATACCCCATTTTCAATCGCTCTCGAATTATAAGACGCAAATCACGTGCTAATGACGTATCTGAATCATCAATTGATTGACTTTGACAAACGGGACAACGCAAATGTGATGAAATATTGCGTGCACGCAATTCAAGAACTGGATCTTCTAAGATTTCATCCGGTTCTACTGCTAGAGCTCGATGAAAAGAACAAAAAGCAATTAAAAAAAGCAAAGTACGAAGCCATATTTTTTTCATTTCAATGCCTTTTTAAAAAGCTTAATACGAAAAGCACCCTGCGGCCACCTAATACGAAACCAATAACCTAAAAGAGAAAGACATCCTCCCATGGACATCATGAAAACACCTAACCAAACACATATTATATAGGGCTTCCACCATATATGCACAGCAAGTCCATGATGATCTATATGCCCTGGCACAATATATAGCTGCGATAAACCATAACTTTGGATGCCAACTTCTGTCGTTGATGTATTTTGACTAGAATAGAATCGTTTTGATGTTGTTATATTGTGCATAGTATTTTTGTTATCAGATATCGTAAAATTAAATTCTCTTGAAGAATAATTCGGACCAGCACTATCATGCACTTCATTAAAATGTAGCGTCTTACCCGCTATCGTAACAATATCTCCTATACGCATAATTAAAATACGCTCTTGACCGAAAGCTGCCGCACAGACAATACCTAACAATGTAACACCTAATCCCATATGCGCTATTGCAGCACCAAAAACAGACCATGGCAGTCTAATCAATCTTCCCACACGTACCAATAAAGCTATTTTACTATGCCCACTTTTTCTCCAAAGATCAGCTAAACTGCCTAAGATAACAAATGTGGAAAGCCCAACTCCTGAAGCTGCAAAAATATCACGCAAAGATGTGGCATAAAATGTTATAAAAAAAGTAATGCAGACTAACGCAAAAACAAACCATAATCGTTCAAAAACAGCAAGAAAATCTCCCTGTTTCCACCCCATCATTGGCCCAAATGGAACCAACAATAGTAATAATATCATTAAAGGCCCACATGCTAAATTAAAAAAGCCGGCTCCTACAGAAATTTTTTCTCCTATCAATACTTCAATAAAATAAGGATAGAGCGTACCAATAAATACAACCGCCGTTATTGTTGTAAGAAAAAAATTATTTAAAACAATAAAACCTTCACGTGAAATTGGGTGAAACAATCTTCCCGTTGTCAGGGCCGGTATCCGAAAAGCAAAAAGAAGAAAAGCCCCTCCTGTAAAGAAAAATAAAATCGCAAGAATTGCCTGACCACGCGCAGGATCAACAGCAAAACTATGAACAGACATTAAAAGACCAGAACGAACAAGAAAAGTCCCCATAAGAGAAAGAGAAAACGTAAGAAGTGCCAAAAATAATGTCCAACTTTTTAATGTTTCCCGCTTTTCTAGAACAAGAGCAGAGTGTAAAAAAGCCGTACCTGAAAGCCAAGGCATGAGCGAAGCATTTTCAACTGGGTCCCAAAACCAATAACCACCCCATCCAAGCTCATAATAGGCCCAGTAGGATCCCACCATAATACCTAATGTCAAAAAACACCAAGAAAGTAAAAGCCAAACGCGAACTTGGCGCGCCCAAACTTTATCAACATGCCCCATAATCAATGCAGCTATTGCGAAAGAAAAACAAAGTGAAAAACCAACATAGCCTAAATAAAGAAGAGGTGGATGAATTGCTAACGCGATATCCTGTAAAAGAGGATTGAGATCTTTTCCCTGTAATGCTGGTGGATCAATACGTAAAAATGGGTTGGAGACAAAAAGAATAAATAAAAGGAAAGCATTTGTAATCCAACTTTGACAGATTAAAATTAATGCCTTGAACGTCTCTGGAAAACGGTGGCTAAAGAATGCCATCAATGTACTAAAGAAAGTAAGGTTTAAAACCCATAAAAACATAGAACCTTCGTGATTTCCCCAAACACCAGTAATTTTATACAGAATTGGTTTTTCTGAATGAGAGTTTTCTACAACATTCAAAACTGAAAAATCAGAGACAATATGCGCATAGACAAGTATCAAAAAAGATAAAAACAATAATGTAAAAGTAATATAAGTCAAAGGAACAACTGTTTGTATTAAGGAACGCTCCTTCCACAAAATACCTAAAGCGGGTAAAAAAGCCTCTAATAAACTTACTGCAAAGGCTGCAGCTAAAAAAATATGACCCAGTTCGATAAGCACAATCGAATTATTTCTCCATCTTATAATATTTTGGGGAACGCTTAGCTGTTGCTTTAGACATATAAGTCTCATCATGTTTTGCTAAAACGCGTGTTGCTATAAAAAAACCTCGTTTATTAAAAGCTCCTTCTACGATAATACCCTGACCTTCACGAAAAAGATCCGGTAATATGCCATTAAAAATTACTTTTTCGTGTTTTATATTATCTGTTATGAAAAAAATGACGTCCATCTCTCCAACATATTTAACACTCCCTTTTTCAACAAAACCACCTAAACGCAACGGGCGTTCCGTTAAAATATCTTCTCTTGTGATTTCAGATGGCATACGAAAAAAACTTATTGTATTACGCATTGCATACATCATAAGACTTGCAGAAATTATTATAATAAAACAACATAATAAGATGAACAGCAGTCGCTTCCTTTTTTGCTGCTTTAAAATGACTTTCAGTGAAGGAAAATTCTGGAAAGATTGACTGTTCATAGGAACTCTACAATTTTTTTATAAATATATTATATAAAGTTGTATTATGTATATATTCTTATTTTAGAAAACTGAGAACATCTTGTATATGGATACAACTGCTTATTTGCTCCTCAACAATAGAATAATCCTCTCTGTTTTTATATTATAAAATAGCTATAGTGACTTCTTGAATATTTTAATTAAGTGAATCACGTAATTGCACTATCATTGCTTTAACGCGCGCGCGCCCTGAAAAATCTTTAGGCATTGTATCAAGAAAGTTTTGTAAGAACTGTATGGCTTGAGCAGGTTTGCCCGCTTGACGAAGCGCATCGGCTAATAATAAACGAGGATAAAAGTCTTTCGGCGCTAAATCTGCAGCTTTTTGAAATGCATTTTGTGCTTCTTGCGTGATCACGCCTCCCTCATATCCCACTAATGACAAACCATACCCCACAAGTCGTGGAGCCGATTCTCCATTCAAGCGAAGTGCATCTAAATACATGTTTACTGCTTCCTGAAAAGAATTCTCTTCTAGGTATCCTATTGCCAATGCGTCCGCTAACCTGCCATCATGAGGTGAACGAAAAAAAAGTGCTTGTAGACGAACAAGCTTCTCATGCCTCTTGAGCTTTTGGGGATCCTTATCCATAAGTTCTCTAAAATAATAACTTTTAACTTCTGGATTGCCTGTCAAACCGTAAATGCTCCATGTTATCAGAAGCACAAACAAAATACTAAAAGCTTTAAGAATATGTCTTTTTTTATCATGTGTACAATGTTTGTTAGTTGTAACTGAAAGCATATGATATCTATAATGTTCAAACATTGTATCTTGCTTCTCGTTCTTTGTTCTATCATTAAATTGTAGCAAACGAAAAAGAAGACTTGCTAAGAAAATAAGAAAAAGTGCTGCTAAAATAAAGAGCATATTACTTTTTACCAATCCAATAACAAAAAGCAGCCCAATTTATTGTCTCACTCTTCATAGGAATACTCATATAAAATAATAGAAACTTCTTTTCCATAAAGAAAAGCATAAAATTTATCATTCAATTTTTGAATATATATCAAAAGTAAAAACGCAAAATTTTCTCTTTATAGCTTCATTATAAACATATATCTTTTTATATTGTACAATAACCCACGCTCTATGATCCTGCTATTATTTAATTATACCCTAAAGAGGCAAAAAGAGAATATATTTATCCTCGCCTTGGTAATAAAACTTTTGCATATAATCCCCCCAAATCAGAACGTGATAAAAAAAGATCACCATTATATTCATTAACCATATCTGATACAATTGCTAACCCTAAGCCTGTTCCTGGCTTACTTTCATCAAACCGCCGCCCTCTTTTTAAAGCTTCCTCAACTTTGTCTTCTTTTAAACCAGAGCCATCATCTTCTACGAGGATACTAAAGCATTCTGTTTCTTTAATATTTTCTTCTAAATGACAAGAAATAAGAATTTTTGTACGGGACCATTGAGCAGCATTCTCAATCAAATTCCCTACAATTTCCTCTAAATCTTCTTTTTCTCCAGCAAAAATAATATCATCGGCCTCCATAACGAATTGAAACTGTTTTTCAGGATTAAGTTTTTCTATAACCCGCACCAGACGATCTACAACTTTGCGAACAGAAGTATGATAAATAATGCTATCACTCTGTGCCGCGATTCGCGCACGTTGAAGATAATGATCTATTTGAGATTGCATTATTTGTGTTTGTTCTTTCAGCAAAAAAGCCTGTTCTCCACACATCTTATCAACCTCATTTATAATCACTGACAAAGGCGTCTTCAATGAATGTGCAAGATTACCAACTTGTGTGCGAAAGCGTTGAATAATACTCTGATTATTATTAATAAGGGCATTCATTTCTTGTGCTAGCGGCGTAACTTCACTGACTAAATCTGTATTCACATAATGAACTCTGCCTTCGCGAATGTCATTCAAGGCGCATCGGATAAGCCTTAATGGCTGAAAACTAAAGAAAATGATAGCAAGGTTGATAAAAACACTCCCTATGCCAAAACTCCAAAGAAAAATTTGTAAAGTCCTTTTAAATTCCTGCACTTGTGCATGTGCTTCATCGATATTCCCAACAAGACGAAAACGTGCAATATGATTCTGATCATCAAGAACAACATCACTCTCAATAACTTGTAATTTCTGGCCATTTTCTCCCTTTATTCGATAAGAACGAGAAAATTTGTTGTCAAAAGGTATATCTATATCACTGGGTGAAAAAATTTTTCCTGTTCCCAATGATGGAGACGTTAATCTTCCTTTTAAATTATGGGATATGGCCACAACCTCCCAGTACCATCCTGTTGTTGGATCAGAATAACGAATATCATCAATTCCAAAACTTCCTCTCAAAATACCTTCTGAAGATACTGTAACTGTCGCAATAAGACTATAAAGTTGCGTAACGAGAATACGCTCTAGGCTTTGTTCACTTGAGCGCTTATAAAATAAAATACTAACTGCAGAAATCGACGAAAGTGAAATAACGACCCATAATGTGGATAAGATCATAACGCGTAAACTAAGAGACCTACTAATGAAAAAAAATAGCCTCTGAAGCCGATTATTTTTTTTTAAAATATTCATGGATCACCTAGCGTTCTCACGCGATAACCCATTCCTCTGATAGTTTCTATCAAATCAACCCCAAGTTTTTTACGTAATCGACCTACAAAAACTTCAACTGTATTCGAATCCTTATCAAAATCCTGATCATAAAGATGTTCAATAAGCTCTGTTCTTGAAACAACTCTATCACAATGATGCATCAGATACGAAAGAAGTCTGAATTCATAAGATGTTAATTTAATCAACTGACCATCTACAAAAACACGAGAAGACTTAGTATCCAACAAAACACTACCGCAGTGTAGCGCACTTGTAGCATGTCCTGTAGCGCGACGAATTAATGCCCGCAATCGCGCTATTACTTCCTCCACATGAAATGGCTTAACAACATAATCATCAGCACCTGCATCAATTCCAAGCACCTTATCAGACCAACGATCTCGCGCTGTTAGCATTAAAATAGGCATAACGCATCCCTCTTGACGCCACTTTTCAACAACACGAATTCCATCGATATGTGGTAAACCTATATCGAGAATTACCGCGTCATAAGGTTCTGTACTTCCTAAAAAATAAGCTTCCTCACCATCAAAAGCACTATCCGAAACATACCCCGCATTTCTTACAGCTTCCACTAATTGATGGTTAAGATTCCGATCATCTTCAACAATTAAAATACGCATAACAACATTATAAAATTTGCCAAAAACTAATCAGCTGGGACAAAAACCTCAACACGACGCAACTTCTCACCGTCATGGGCTGGAACAACAACCACAACCATACACATATCTTTTCCTTCGTGAATAACCGGTTTTAAACTTACTAACACCCCATCTTCTTGAGTAGCAACCTTTTTACCAACTACAGAACAACCAGCAGCCAGAACAGAATCTGCCCCTAAAAGAACTGCTATTATTATAAATGAGAAAACTTTTTTCATCATAGCTATTTTATAATTTCGTCTCATTACTCTTTTGAATATAAAATGAATAATGGCTTTTGTCTGTTCAAAACTACGTATAAAGCACATAATACTTTATTTACATGAGCACAATGTGAAAATAATACTCTAAATTTAAGCAAATTCAAAATAAAATATTTTTAAAGATTATCAAAATAATTGAAACGTACAATTTAAAAAAAATATAAAAAATAAAATATAATCATAAATAATTCGCTCATCATAATCTTATGATAAATTCTTTCTTTATTAAAACTATAGAAAAAAAATACTCTTACTCCATATACTTATTATAGACTTATTTCATTGTGTTACTTTGCTATAGGCTATTTTAAAATGTTTGATTTTTTTAAAAAAAAGACAATACAACACAATAAACCATTTCATAGTCCCACACATATTGAATTAGATGCACAGTTAGATACAACACTTTATCGTATCCGTTCTGCTCATAATTTTTTTTGGCATACAGCAAAACTTACTTCACAATATTTTTATATCCGAGGGTGGAAACGTTTTATCATCGAAGTACTCGATGAAACGCTGACATTAGGATTAATTGGTTTTACTCTTTTTACCATTGTTGGTATTTCAGTTTTAGACGTAACAAAAAAGGATTGGTATCCTCTAAAAAATTTTTCCGTTCTTTTCTTAGATCGCTATGGAAATCCTATCGGTCATCGTGGAGCATTACCAGCTGTTCCTGTCCCCATTGAAGAAATGCCCGATTATGTTATTAAAGCTGTTCTCGCTACAGAGGATCGTCGTTTTTTTGATCACTGGGGTATTGATTTTTACGGACTCACACGAGCAATTTCACATAATATGCAAGCAAAGGGGAGCGTTCAGGGTGGCTCAACCCTAACACAACAACTAGCTAAAAATTTATTCTTAACAAATGAGCGAACTCTTACACGTAAAATAAAAGAAGCCTATCTCGCTCTTTGGTTAGAATTAAACTTTAGCAAAAAACAAATTTTACAACTTTATCTTGACCGTGCATATATGGGAGGAAACAACTTCGGTATCACAGCAGCTGCAAAATTTTATTTTGATAAGAATATACGTAATATATCGCTTAGTGAAGCTGCTATGTTAGCTGGACTCTTCAAAGCTCCAACAAAATATGCCCCCCATAGTCACCTCTTTGCCGCCCAAACACGGGCTAACGTAGTACTTTCTAATCTGGTTAATAGTGGCTTCATGACTGAAAGCCAAATTATTAATGCCCATCGTCATCCTGCTAAAGCGCTTACAAAAATAGAGCAGCATCATCCTGATTACTTTCTTGATTGGGCATTCGAAGAAGTCAAAAAAATGCGTGCTCAACTGCCAAGCCATACATTAATCATTCAAACCACTCTCGATCCTAATATTCAAAAAGCAGCAGAAGAATCAATCGCGTATCATTTACATCAATATGGTCAACAATATCGCGTAACACAAGCAGCCACTGTGATACTCGACAATAATGGAGCTGTATGTGCCATTGTTGGAGGCGTAGATTATAATAAAAGCCAATTTAACCGAGCAACACAAGGTGGACGACAACCTGGTTCTTCCTTCAAACCTTATGTCTATGCAACCATACTGGAACGTGGTTTGTCGCCTTCAACAATCGTTTCAGATGCTCCTATTAATTGGGGGGGGTGGTCACCGAAAAATAACTCTGGTCATTATCTTGGTAAAATCGATCTAGCAACTGCTTTAGCTTTTTCTATTAATACAGTTCCTGTTTATCTTACCTATCGATATCTTAACCGTGATACTCAACCTATTATCAATCTGATCAAAAGTATGGGGATTCACGCCCATATTTTATCACATAAAACTATGGTTCTGGGAACATCTAATATGACTCCTATGGATCAAGCAATCGGTTTTAATGTCTTTGCGAATGGAGGGATGGCTGGAAATCTCCATGGTTTTATACAGATCAAAACAACAGATGGACATATCATATGGGACTTCGATCATAACGGAAATCATCTACATCGCGTTCTCAGTAGACAGTCAGCAGCTTATATGAATCAAATGTTAGTTGGTGTTACAACACGTGGATCTGGTAAACGCGCCGCTCTCCCAATGACCCTCGTTGCTGGAAAAACCGGAACATCACAATTCTATCGCGATGCATGGTTTGTTGGCTTTACTGGTAACTATACTGGGGCTGTATGGATGGGAAACGATAACTTTTCACCAATGAATCGTGCTTTTGGCGGTGGTATTCCAGCCATGATATGGCATCGTATCATGCTCTCTGCGCATCAAAATATCATGCTAAAACAGCTATATGGTGTCAAAGATTCTCTTCTCCCTTATAAATCACCAATTACTTCTTCTTCCAATAACTCTGAGTTTATACCTCAAATACCCTATACTCTTTCACCTGAAACATTAAATATCGTGCAACTCATTCATAAAGATCTAGAAAAACCATCTGTAGTCTCTTTAAAGATGGAAACTATTGGAGATTCTACACTTTGAACTCAAAATATTCTATAACCTTTTCTAATATTGCTGTTTTCTTTTTCATTCTCACTTTTTCTCTCTTAGGGGGCGTATGGAGTGTTGATTACACCCTCAATTTCTTTCATAATTTTGGACGCTTTACAATTGGAGAATGGTTTGCTTATCCAAATGTAGGAACCATAAATGCAGACCCCTATACTCGTGCACGCACAGCCAAACAAGGCAATATTTCAATGGGAAATACAGAAGGGCTCGTTTTTCAAATTTGGAAAGATAATCATGGACGTCTCCTGCATCCCAATTGTCATTACTTACTTAAAGGATATATTCCTGAAGCTCGCTTTTTTACTCTTTATACAGCCGATAGATTTCTCAAACCCAATACCTCATCCCAAGATATACCTTTCGAACTTTACACCGATACGCTCATTTACGAAAGTGATGGCTCATTGCGCGTAAATATTGCACAGACACCACAAATCGGCAATTGGCTTGCAACAGTTGGCCAAAAAGAATTCGGGCTTATTCTTACCCTATACGACACTCCAATCATCTCTACAACAGCATTACACAAACTCACTATGCCATCTGTAGAAAAAATTTCATCAGGACAAAAAAACTGTGACTAGATTTATTCACGCCGGACTTCTTACAGGCATTGGAGCACTCATTGTCCATATTTGCTTTTTATTTTTGCTTCCCTATTCAGCAAAAAATACTATATGGTCAAAAATTGAGAAATTAGGAGCCTCTTACCAGTTTGTGGACTTGACTCCAGAAAACCCTATCCAACAATCTATTGACCCATTTTTTCTTCTTAAAGCTTGTAGATTTGATCTTCAAAATGGTCCTGTTCATTTAAAAGCTTTAAAAACAACACAATTTTGGTCCCTAGCCGCTTATACACAAAATGGAGTCATTTTCTACAGCCTTAATGACCGAACAGCACCCCATGCTACACTTGATCTTATTATTGGAAAACCTATACAAATCATAGAGCTTAAACAATCAAACCCTAAAAACAATAGTAACTCTGTTTTCGTCTCTCAAAATTTGAATAAAGGTTTCGTACTCTTACGAATCTTTGCCCCTTCCCCACTGGCAAAGACAAAAAGCAAAGCATTCTTTTCATCTGCCACCTGCCATACGTTTAATGGATAAATGCACATCAACTGCTAACTTATACAATGCTTTACCTTCTACTAAAATGATGACTAGAAGTTGAGAGAATATAAAGCATTCTTGACCTTAAAAATAAGTGCTTTACTTTTGTCTTATGATCAGAAGCTTTTTGTAAGAAAAAATCCTAAAAAAATTTTCTTATGTTTTGCAATTGAGGGAGATGCAAACTTCATGAAAAAGAAATATATTCGATTTGTTTCAAGAGCAGCGGTTTGGTCACCTCGTTTTGGTGGATTAGCATTTTTTATTTTATTATTTTCAATAATTTTACAACGTTTTTCCATAATTAACATATCAAACTTCATCATTTTGATAATAATCTCTACTTGTTGTATTGTTTTTTCCCTTTTTTTTGCATTTAAAGCACTTTACAGCTTATGGATATATGGTGCTCTAGGGGGAATGAAAGCTTTAAAAGGAATTATTTATTCATTCATTACAGGTACACCATTAGTATTATTGTTTGGACTTTGGTTTTCTTTACCAGCTCTTCACGATGTTTCTACTGATACACGAAGACCACCAGCTTTTTTTCGCACAATACGCCCCAATGATGCTTTACCGCTTAAAAGTGTTTTAATCGAACAAGAAGCATTACAAATGTCACAATGGCCGGAAATATCAGGACGTCGTTATGATGGTTCTCCTGATCGTATCCGCGACTCTGTTCTCAATGTTTTAGCGACTTACGATTGGCCTATTATTGCTCAACGAGAGTTCAAAGGCGAAGAACATGAAATTTATATTGAAACGATAGCAAAAACCCCTTATCTTAACTTCATTTCAGATATTGTGATACGTTTAACCGATGAAGGAAATACAACTTTTGTCGATATGCGTTCTGCTTCACGTTATTTGCCAAGAGATTTAGGTACGAATGCTGCATTTATTATCAATTTTATGGATGCACTTGATACAGAAATTGCTTCACTTCCTCTTTCCCAGAAGAATGAATAAAAATTGAAGAACAATACTCTTTTTAAATAAAAAAGCTTATTTTTCAATAAATTTTAATATAAATGAGAACTGGTATCCCTAGCTTTTATATACAAAATCCACATTTTCATTTCCTAAGAAGCTTATATCATCTTCTGTAAGCTTATCCATCAGCGTATCAATAGAGAACTCATAAGTATTTTATTTACTTTTACCATAATTATTTCAAATAACTTATTTTTGATAAAAAACATACCATCAATGTCACCCTAAAATAGATATTCATAAGTTAGTATTGCATACATAAGATAAACACTTGAAATCGAAGCGATTCATCATGAAACATTTATTTGTGCTAGAGAAGACCAAAAAATAATCAAAGAAAGTCGGTAGAATCTGCTTTATAAAGTTTGCAATGCAAAAAACATTACAAATCACTACGCAAATTCAGAAAGTTAGCAGAAACGCATACTGATAATATTATATTTTTTACAAATGAAAGCGATTTTTAGCTAAACTGAAGATAAGATAATATTACCTTACTAAAAGTTGATAGAAAATAGATTAAAAGAATCAATAGAAATACACTTCCCGCGCTTTCCCACAACTTACTTATTTCACTAAGTGCTGGCTGGGGTACCTGGATTCGAACCAGGGAATGCCGGTACCAAAAACCGGTGCCTTACCGCTTGGCTATACCCCAAAAGAAGAACGCCCTTAAACACGCTTGCATCTTATAGCGATTCCCATGAATGTGTGCAATATCTGAAAATCAAAGCTCTCACTTTTTATTATAAAATTTTGAAACCTTCTTCAACATTATATTAATATAAAACTCATAACAGAAACTTATTTTTGTTTAAACCCCTCTATGGAGAAGTACATCATAGAGAATCTTTGAAAAATGAAAAAGAGAGTTTTATCGCTAAAAAAGAGCTTGTGTATGTATGATAATAGCCTGTTAATTCTAATAAAATAAAACTGTTAGTCTAAATTCTTGTATAATGATACGTATTTCTTTAAACGTTTTTTATTAACTTATTAAGCGATTGATGAGAACATACAGTTTCTTTGAAGTTCATATCACCAATTGGATTAAAAGGCGCGCAACTTTAAGTGTAGAAAAAGCGATATCGGATGGATGATATGAATTTATTTTTAAAAAAGAGCCCATTAACTCTTTTTTTGTCTCTCTTTATTTCTAAAGTTGGTGATTATGCTTATGAAGTTGTTTTTATTTTACTTATCTTAGAATTAACAGATAATTATTTTTTTACAGGTCTTGTGTATTTTTTTCGATTTATCCCTTTTCTCTTTTTTGGTCCTATAGGAGGTTGGTTAGCGGATAATTTTTCTTTGAAGAAAAATATGATCTTAAGTGAATTTGTGAGATTATTAGCCTCATTATTCATTTTTATAACCTACATAACAGAGACGGCACATATTATTGTTCTTATTTTGGCAGCAATATGTACAACAATCGGAAGAAGTATTTTTCAACCCAGTTTTCAAGCGGCTATTCCCAGAATATTTGCAATCAAGGATCAGACAAAGGCCAATAGCATTGCACAAATTATAGAGGAAACTGCATCCGTCATTGGTCCTTTAGTTTGTTCGGTACTGCTTTTTTTAGCAAGTAAATCGGCAGTGCTCATTTTTGATTTTTTTACCTATCTTATATCTATTATAGTGTTACTTAATCTCATAATTTTGGATTCAAATGAGGGTAAATCATTCAATTTTATAAAAATTTATCGAGAAACAGCTTCCTATCTTAAATATATTTCTACAGAAAATAATACTTTATTTATTACGCTTGTTGGCTCATCGTTTGCTATTCTCTTTACTGGTGCAATTTTAAGATTTTTAATTCCAGCTTTTATTCTTTCTATGGGAGAAAAAGAAAACTTTGTGAGTTATGTTTTTTCTCTCATTGCTTTGGGAACGATTTTAGGTGGTTTATTATATAGTAAAGTTATATTAAAGGTTACATCATTGAAGCTCATGGTATTTTGGCTTCTCTATGGAATTATTCTGTTAGTTATACCTTTAGCGGCAATCCTTTCTTTAAAACTAATTCTAGGGCTAGCCTTTGTTTTAGGATTTATTGGCGCATTTGTGGATATTAGTTTAGTTTCAGCAATTCAATTATACGCTCATCATGAAAATTTGGGGAAGAGTTTTGGAACCTTTTCAACTCTAGCAAATTCTGCTGAAGCAATATCTGGCTTTATTGCTGGACTTTTTACACTTGTGGGATTAATGAGCGCATTTTTAATGATGTCTGCATTCATTATTTTCACTGGAATGATTAGTGTTATAAAAATTAATAAAAATAAAGAATTAAAACCTCTTAACACGATAGTAGATGACAATCATTGATCTTTTATAGACATATAGTGTTTCTTTTTTCTAAAATAGTTCGTTCATGATATTTAAAACACAATTCTTTATATTTCCTATTGATTTTTAATGATTTTACGTAGAACAGCATTCATTTGCCAGATTTTACAACAGTTATTTTATCTCAAAAATAATGAAGTAATAGGAGTCTTTATTTATATCAGAAAAGATATCTGCCTTAACTAATATATGCAGAGCGTTCATCATAATTTAGCTTATAAGACATTGTAAATCTCGACAAACAATAATTACCAACACTCTAGCGCAAATATTGTAATAACAATCACTAAAATACGTAGGAATAAAGTGGCAATATAATCAATGAAGACACTTTCTTTGATATTGAAAAAATATTTGAGCACATAAACTTACCAATTAATAAAGTGTTTATATCACTTTTTAATTTTTCAAAGCCTATATTTGTCTTTTCAATGAAACAGCAAACATGTAAATTGTTTCAGTATTAGAATTATGGCAAAAAATAATCCTTTTACTGAGTACATAAGTGCATCCCTCAAAACTGCCTTTATGAATAAAAGATTATAACAACAAAGTTGGTATCTGTAATATTCAATATTTGCTTTTATATGATGTAAATGGCAAATTAGGTTGGTGGAGTGAAATATAACAATTAGAATCGAGGAGATTTTTAAATGGCTTTTGAATTGGCCGCGTTGCCTTATGATTATGATGCTCTTTCACCTTATATGTCACGTGAAACGCTTGAATACCACCATGATAAGCATCATCTTGCTTATCTTACTAATACCAATAATTTTGTAAAAGATTTGGGTTTAGAAAATGAGAGTCTTGATAATATTGTAAAGAAAAGTTTTACGCAAAATATTGGTTTATTTAATAATGCCGCTCAATATTACAACCATAACCATTTTTGGCATTGGATGAAAAAAGATGGAGGTGGTCGCAAACTGCCTGAAAAACTAGAAAAAGCTTTTGAAACTGATCTTGGCGGATATGATAAATTTCGCGCTGATTTTATTGCTGCTGCTAGTACTCAATTTGGTTCAGGATGGGCGTGGGTTGCTGTTAAAGATGGTAAACTTGAAATTATGAAAACGCCTAACGGTGAAAACCCTTTGATCCATGATGCTCAACCTATTCTAGGTATTGATGTATGGGAACATTCTTATTACATTGATTATCGCAATGCGCGCCCGAAATATCTTGAGGCTTTTGTGGATAATTTAATTAATTGGGATTATGTATTAGAACTTTACGAAGATTGTAAGCTCTAAACTGTTTACAGAATTCTTCTTTTCTACTAAAGCTCCATGATTTAATAAATTATGGAGCTTTTTAAAAGAAAAAAATTGTAGTTCTTTAAGTAGAGTTTTTGCCTGCTATTTTTAAAATATATGCATAAATATATGCAATTTCTTCCAATTTTGAAAAACGTCCAGCTGCACCAGCATGTCCTGAATCCATATTAATACGGAATAAAATTTTATTATCATCTGTTTTTAAGTCACGCAATTTTGCCACCCATTTTGCTGGTTCCCAATAAGTCACACGTGGATCTGTTAATCCAGCAGTCACAAGCATCGAGGGATATTTTTGAATCTTAACATTATCATAAGGTGAATAAGAAGCGATAAGATTATAATCTTCTTGTGATTCTAGGGGATTTCCCCATTCAGGCCATTCTGGAGGCGTGAGTGGTAATGAAGCATCTAGCATAGTTGTTAAAACATCAACAAAAGGCACATTCGCTACAATTCCAACAAAATCTTGTGGCGCTATATTAGCGATAGCTCCCATTAGCATTCCCCCTGCAGAACCACCCTGCGCAATAAGGCGATCATGAGCTGTAAATTTATTGCTTACAAGATAGCGCCCACAAGCAATAAAATCAGTAAATGTATTGTACTTAAAGAGATGTTTTCCTTTCTCATACCATTCAATGCCCTTTTCTTTTCCTCCACGAATATGAGCAATGGCATAAATAAAGCCTCTATTAACCAATGAAAGCACAGTGCTACTAAAACTGGCAGGAATAGAGATTCCATAAGCTCCATAACCGTAAAGTAAACAAGGTGCACTACCATCAAGAGCTGTAGTCTTATGATAAAAAAGGGAGATAGGAATTTTCTCACCGTCATCTGCAATTGCCATAATACGTCGTGTTATATATTCATCTTTATTATGTCCTGAAGGAATTATTTGCGTTTTTAAAAGTACGCGTTTGCGACATTTCATCTCATAGTCAAAAACTTGATCGGGTGTTGTCATAGAAGAATAAGAAAAACGAATAGTTTGACTATTATATTCAGCTGCACCCTGTAATCCTAAAGAATATGCTTCTTCTGTAAAAACAATGGAGTGAACTTGTTGTGTAGTACGTTCCATTACTTGTATTCGCGGAAGTCCCTCAAAGCGTTCAAGCCAAACAAGAAAACCTTGATAAGCATCATGAGATATGATCAAGCGTCCAAGCTGATGTGGTACAAAATCAGACCAATTTTCTGACTGTGGAGCTGTATACGGCGCTACCATGATTTTGAAGTCTTTTGCGTTATCTAGATTAGTAAGAATATAAAAGACATCTCCACCCTCTGTAAGAGAGTATTCAATACCTTTTTGTCGCTTTCTTACACATTGAGGAGTTGCAAGAGGATCTTCAGCAGGTATCAGCCAAATTTCTGATGTTTCATGATCATGAATATTAATATAAATAACATCATTAAGTTTAGAACCACTTACATATAAGAAAAAACCTGGATTATCTTCACGAAAAATCAGCTTGTCTTGTAATGGATCAGTATTCAAGCGATGGTAATAAAGCTCCGAAGGCCGATGATTTTTGTCCATCTTCGTATAGAAAAAACCTTCCGATTTAGCATCCCACACAATATGTCCCGAAGTATCAGTAATTGTATCTGTACAGTCAGATAATGTTTCTAAATTACGAACTTTAGCTTTGTAAAACTCTGACCCTTTATCATCATAAGTCCATACAGCATGTGTGTGATCTGGAGATATTTCAACCGAACCAAAACTAAAATATTCTTTACCTTCTGCTAAAGAATCACCATTCAGATAAACATTTTTTTCCCCTCCATCCCTTGGAGTACGAAAATAATGTGGTTGTTGACCTCCGGTAACATAGGAAAATCCGTAAGCAAAAGAACCCTGTTTTACAGGAACAGAACTATCATTTTCTTGGATGCGACCTTTCATTTCTTCAAAAAGCAAATTCTGTAATGATTTTGTATCAGCCATTTGGGCAGATTGGTAAGCATTTTCTTTTTCAAGATGACGCCGAATATTTTCGTCAAGACAGCTAGGATCTTTAAAAACGTCTTGCCAATTAGACGCACGCAACCAATGGTAAGGATCATCACGACAAATACCGTAATACATATCTTTATGAATAATTTTAGATGCTTTTGGTGGAAATATTGAAGAGCACGTCATACTAAATCCTATATAAAATATATTTATAGTTCATTTATCTGTTAGAATTAGATCATTCAAGTGCTCCGATCTACAAACGCAACTTATTTGCAAAATAGTAATAATGGCTTCCATAAGTGAACTCTGTACTTCTATAGTATCTCACAGAGATTATTTTTTATAAAAGTACCCTCATTTCACAAGTAAGTTAAAATAAGAATTTTTTATAAACGAATCGAATGCTTCTTCAAACAAGAAAACGAATTTTTGCATATAAATCATAAAGTTATTTTAGAATAGGAAATAAATTGAGAATATAGACATTATAGCATAGTGCCTTCTGTATCATTCTCATATATCATTATATAACATTCCCTTATTCATTGCTCTATAAAGTTCTACATCTCTTATATATAATTTAATTTTTTATTGTGTTCATTGTTTTTTTATTAAAAAATCCTTGTATGAAATAGAATTGAGAAATTTATAAATATAAATAATAAACTATAATATTATAAATATATAAAATAAAAGATTTATTATATATATTATGACTTTATTTTTAATATTTTTATTTCTTTTTTTACTAAAAAATAAATAGTTTTATGCTATATTGTTTTTTATATCTATGATAGATTCATTTTTTATCCATGATCTTTTAGAGAATAAAACTGTGTCAACGAAAAATAATGCTTGTTATTCTTATTATAAATTATGACGAAAAAGAGGTATTTATTTGATTTTTTTATGTTTTGGCAATTTTATAGAATAATTGAATTGACAAAAAAGATTTTTGTACAATATGAAACCTACGTGCATGGGATCGCTCTATTATCAGTGTGAGTGCCAGTGATATCTCGATTTTAAATTAAAGGAAACAAGAATGGAACATCGTCCAGTCTTAGAGACTGAAAGCAATTTAGTTATTACATTAGTCGCTGATATTGTTGCTGCTTACGTGAGTAATAACTCGATCCGACCGACTGAAGTGCCAAGCTTGATTGCTGATGTTCATGCTGCTTTTCGTAAAGCTGGGAATGTAGAATTAACAGAAGTAGAAGTAGAAAAGCAAAGGCCTGCAGTTAATCCAAAGCGTTCAATCTTTCCCGATTATCTTATTTGCCTTGAAGATGGAAAAAAGTTTAAATCTTTAAAGCGTCATCTCATGACACATTATGGAATGTTGCCAGAAGAATATCGTGAAAAATGGCAATTAGACAGTTCTTATCCTATGGTCGCACCCAATTATGCAAAGGCGCGTTCAGCTTTAGCAAAAGAAATGGGGCTTGGACGCAAAAGCAAACGGAAAAAAATCAAGTAATTGCATTTCGGAGAAGTGATTATTCTTAATACATAAAAAATACTTTTAGAGAGGTGTATTTCTATGAGAACTTTATAGCATCCGTTATGAAGCTTTAGTTTTTATATATCACTTTCATTACGAATCCGTTTAATCATAGATTTTAGACCATTCGATCGTTGTGGCGTAAGATTTTCATTTAATCCAAGTCTTTCAAAAAGCCCTTCAGCATCAGCATTACGAATTTCAGAGGCTTTTTTTCCTGAATAAAAAGAAATAAGAATGTAGATAAGTCCGCGAACAATATGGGCATCAGAATCACCTTGAAACGTTAGTATAGGATTTTCTGAATTATTGCGTGAAGATAAAAGCCATACTTGGCTAACACAACCGGGAACTTTGTGAGCATCATTTCGAGCACTTTCTGGAAAAGGTGGTAATTCATGGCCAAGTTCAATCACATAGCGATAACGATCTTCCCAATTATCCAAAAAAGAAAAGTTTTCTATAATCTTATCGATCGTTTCCACCATCACCTCTGCCCTATTTTATGTCAATAAATCTTTATTTTCTTAGCATAATACCATGAAGAACATTAAAAGTTTTTATTTCAAGAGAATGATATATGTTTCTTGTATGGTATTTGTGTTTCTGTTTTGGGAGTAAGATTTGGAGAAGCAGCCATATTTTTGTCATTTAACATATGTCCCAAATAATCATAAACTGCTCTTGCACCATAATATGCACGCTCGCCAAGTGAGCTTAAAAAGGCTTTTCCGACTTTGCAAGTTTCTATATTACGATCACAAAACTTACCTAAATCATTCAAAGCTTCTTTTAGAGCAATCATTATATCACTCGTTGTTGCCTCATTATTTTTGTACATAGAAGAATGGTTGTTACTTGGCTTTGCTACAAAAAATGAAATAATAAGAAAAATAAAAAACAAAAAAAATGATAATTTAATTAAAAAACGTATCATAAACAGCCAGTCTACCGCAATTGTAAATGCAATAAAAGCAACAGCCTATACTCTTTTTCTTTATAAAAAATTTATAAAATGATTCTTATAAAACTGAACACAAACTCGTGAAACGTGTATCACAAACTATCTTATCATAAAAGATAATTTTGTTGTGCAAAAATAGGATCTGTTACCTTTTCGTTAAAAAATTAACATCAAAATCACATAGTGAAAATAAGAGCATAAATAATAATTGAGAGATAAAGTTACTATAGAGCTAGGTTGTACTTTCCCTTTTCATCAACAGTACAAATGTAAAACTATAAAAATCAAACAAATAACCTATCTTCTGACAGATACTATAAAAACCATATTTTTTGATATTTATGGAATATTAGTAAAGTGGATTTATACAAGAGCATGTACTCTATTGAAAAGCGATTATGCGCATCACGTTATTACACGGAGATAAAAACGCATGCATGAAAGATATTTAGATACAAAAATCAACTCTTCACCGTATCAAATGTATCTCAATTTTATTTATAAAAATCATTAAATATATGCGTCAAAAATATGATAATATGGGATGAGTATTGTCATTTCACGAATTATGTAAAAACAATGTGATTTATAAGCAAAAAACGCCATTGCATCATTGGGAGCTCTTTTTATACATCATTTAAAGTACCATAAGATATGAAAGAAAAATGAATGAAAGCTCTTGTTGATTAACAAATTTATACATTGATATAAGCAGCTTGCTCATGAAAGGAACGAAGAACAATGTAAATACACTTCTTCACACAGAAATTAAAAAGAATTTATGTTCATTTCTGTGAAGAAAACCATCGCAGTTAAAAATATAAAATAATGATCAAAAAACAGAAGATGCGTAGAAAAAAAAACATAAAACAACGTAAATATTATAAAAGTTTTTTTATAACACTTCTTTTTATAAGTGGCCGTTTTCTTTTTTGGATAATAAGAACGCTTTATTTCTGTATGACAAAAAATGCTTTATTTTTTGTTGGATCTCTTCTTTTTACCATTAGTTTTGTATTTGTCTCATTTAATGCCTTATTTTCTCAAATGCAAATACCTCAAGGGGAATGGACTAAAATGAAGTTTTTGCCCATTCAAAGTAGAGAAAAAATTTTTTTTCTATCCAAAAAAGAAAAAAAAATTCAAACCGCGCCTCATGTTATTCCTATACCTTTTTCAAGTGACGTAGATAAAAGCACATCTTCACACTTTTTGTCAGAAAATGTGTTAAGAACGCAAAAAAAGCTGGCAAAATTAGGACTTTATAATGGTCCATTAGATGGACTGGAAGGACCTAAAACACGCCATGCCATCGCATTATGGAAACAAAAGAATATTTTATCAAACTCCGCCAATGATGAAATCGCATTATTAATTAAACGTAGTGAAATGGAGATGGAAAATGAAAAAACACAGAAAAAAGACCTTCCTTATTTAAACACAACTGTTTTAAAGCTTTCTGTTGCAGATATTATACGCGTCCAAAAAGCTTTACGTATTTTTGGAAACCAAGAGGTTGAAGCCACAGGTATAGAAGATCAAAAAACGGTAGATGCCTTAAAACAGTTTCAAAAAACATTTCATCTTCCTATAACAGGACAGATTGATAACACTATTTTAATGAAAATGCATGAAATTGGCTTATTAAATTGAGAAAAAGTAATCTATAAAATAGATACTAAAAATACACAGATAATATACTATTTTTTTATATTCATTCCTATAAATTGATTTTAAATGCAGTTTTTTATGCATATATCTTAAGAAAATATGTTGGTATCTCTTGTTTATTTTCAAGTAAACAAGACTATTTTTTCGAGTAGCGCAACTATCACAAAATTTAAAATATTTAGGATTCTTTATATCTTTTTACAATTGCCGATTGTGCAGCCGCTAAACGCGCAATTGGCACCCGAAAAGGGGAGCATGAAACGTAATCTAGGTTATTTTCTTCACATAAAGCGATGGAAGCAGGATCACCTCCATGTTCTCCACAAATTCCTAATTTAATTTTTGCACGCTGTGAACGTCCACGCTGTGCAGCAATAGTAATAAGCTCCCCTACTCCGTCACGATCAATAGATACAAAAGGATCTTGTTCCAAAAGTCCTTTTTGAAAATACGTTGCCAAAAAAGGCGCTGCATCATCACGAGAAATACCAAAAGTCGTTTGAGTTAAATCGTTTGTTCCAAATGAAAAAAACTCTGCAGTTTCCGCAATTTCATCTGCACGAAGAGCTGCTCTTGGAAGTTCAATCATCGTCCCAACTATGTAGTGAATATTATTCCCCTTCTCCTTCATCACTTCGTTAGCGACCTGATCAATACGCGCTTTTACAAAATCCAGCTCAGATTTCAGTGCAATAAGCGGAATCATAATTTCCAGCATAACAGGAGCGTTAGATTTTTGAGCAGCTTCTGCTGCTGCTTCAAAAATTGCTCGCGCTTGCATTTCTGCAATTTCAGGATAAGTAATAGCTAAACGACATCCTCTTAATCCAAGCATTGGATTAAATTCATGTAATTGTTGCGCACGTTCAAAAAGTACTTCCGCAGATACTCCCATAACTTTTGCAACATCCAAAATTTCTGCATCTGTCTTGGGTAAAAATTCATGTAAAGGTGGATCAAGTAAGCGAATAGTCACAGGTAAACCACACATAATTTCAAACAACTCAACAAAATCTGAGCGCTGCATTGGTAAAAGCTTATCTAACGCGTTACGACGACCCGTTTCATCAGCACTTAAAATCATTTCACGCATAGCAATGATGCGTTCACCAGAAAAAAACATGTGCTCTGTACGGCAAAGACCAATACCTTCTGCCCCAAAAGAGCGCCCCATACGTGCATCAGATGGTGTTTCAGCATTAGCACGAACTTTTATACGCCGCATTCCATCCGCCCACTCCATCAATGTTGCAAAATCTCCGCAAAGTTCAGGTTGTAACATTGCAACTTTCCCTTTAAAAACCTCTCCACTTCCACCATCGATTGTAATGACATCGCCTTTTTTAAAACTTTCTCCTGCAGCAAACATTGTGTTTGTGTTATAATCAATTCGTACACTGCCCGCGCCAGCAATACACGGTTTTCCCATCCCACGTGCTACAACAGCAGCATGGCTTGTCATACCACCACGCGTTGTTAAAATTCCTTCTGCAGCATGCATACCATGAATATCTTCTGGGCTTGTTTCAACCCGTACCAAAATAATTTTTCGTCCTTCTGCCGATGCAGTTTCTGCCTCTTGCGAAGTAAAAACAACTTCACCCGTTGCTGCTCCAGGAGAAGCGGGTAAACCCCGTGCTACAACAAAACGCGCTGCTTTAGGATCAAGTGTTGGATGAAGAAGTTGGTCCAGTGATTTTGCATCAATGCGCATCACCGCCTCTTCACGACTTATCAATCCCTCTTTCACCATTTCAATCGCTATCTTTAGAGCTGCGCGAGCCGTTCTTTTTCCTGAACGTGTCTGCAACATCCATAACTTACCCTTTTCAATAGTAAATTCAAGATCTTGCATATCCCTATAATGCTGTTCGAGTTTCTGAGCAATCTGACATAACTCTAAAAAAGCTTCTGGCATAATTTTCTCTAAAGATGGCTTATTTGAATCAGCAGCAATACGTGCATTTTCTGTAATATTTTGGGGCGTCCGAATACCCGCCACAACATCTTCACCTTGTGCATTAACTAAAAACTCACCATAAAGCTCTTTTTTTCCTGTCGATGGATTGCGCGTAAAAGCAACACCCGTTGCCGAATCTTCCCCCATATTACCAAATACCATTGCTTGTATATTGACAGCTGTTCCCCAACTTTCAGGAATATTATGTAATCGACGATAAGTGATCGCACGTGCTGTCATCCAACTTGAAAAAACTGCTCCAATCGCCCCCCATAACTGTTGTTCAGGATCCTGTGGAAAAGGTTTCCCTAACTTTTCTTCGACATATGCCTTATAGGAAATAATAACATCTTTCCAATCATCTGCTGTCATTTCTGTGTCAACATCATAACCATTACGTGCTTTTAACTCATCCAGAATCTCTTCAAAATACGCATGATCCAACCCTAAAACAACGTTAGAATACATTTGGATAAAACGGCGATAACTATCATAAGCAAAACGTTCATTATTGGCTTGTAAAGCAATTGCTTTCACAGTCTCATCATTCATACCAAGGTTTAGCACTGTATCCATCATTCCTGGCATAGAAGCACGAGCACCTGAGCGAACAGAGAGTAAAAGAGGTTTTTTTTCATTACCAAATGCACGACCTGTTTGTTCACCAACACGTTGCAGCGCTTGTTTAACAACTTCCCGTAATTCTTCCGGATATGATTTATCATATGTATAATAAAAATTACAAACTTCTGTTGTAAGAGTAAATCCTGGAGGTACAGGCAAACCAAGATTACTCATTTCTGCCAAGTTAGCTCCTTTTCCACCAAGAAGATTACGCTCACTGGCACTTCCTTCTGCTTGGCCATCCCCAAAACTATAAACCCATTTTGTCATCGTATAAATTCTCCCATATCACTATCAAAATACTATGTGGCCTAAGCTTTATTGTTAAAAACAATGTTTTGATTCAAAATTGAATAAACCGAAGAACATACTGCTTTATAAGTGCATAATATAAACTTTTCCAAAAGGAAATGAGTACAGTTACAATCCCCATCTTCTAGAAAGACGATTTAATTTTTAAGAAAACTATCAATTATCGAAGAAAAATCTTCTACCTTCATAGCACCTTCATACTTATGACCATTAATAAAAAAAGTAGGAGTTGCCTTGACACCAAGCTCTTTACCACGTTCAAAAGATGCATTCACTTCATCTAAAATAGTTTGATTCTTAAGACAAGCATTAAAACTTTCATCTGTAAAACCTGCCATTAAGCTAATTTTCTTCAACGGTGTTAGAGCATCTTTTGCCCAAACCCAATCATTCTGTTTTTGAAATAAAACTTCTATCAGCGGAAAATAACGATCTTCTGGTGCACACCGTGCTAACATAAAACCTGCTGTTGCCCGAGGATCAAAAGCATAATCACGGAAAATAAGTTTTACTTTTCCCGTTTTGATATATTTTTTACGTATTTGAGGAAGGACATCATTATAAAAATGTGCACAATGAACACAGGTTAATGAAGCATATTCAACAATTATTACTGGTGCATTCGCCTCACCCTCAAATCGATCCTGCACTTTTCCCGATTGAAGAACTTCAGCCATATCAACAGTTGCAACTGGTTTAGGATCACTAGCAATAGTCGTCGATACATTGATTTGTGTGATGATCATTAAAAGAAAAATTATCCCGAAAGATCTAAAGGAACGACACTTTATCATAAATAATACTTTTCTATTGTTATTAAACGAATAAAATTTGATATTTTATTATATACTAAAAATATATAAGATATCTTGTTATTTATTATTTTTTTCTGTAAAAATGCAACAACCAAGTTTATAAAGTGATTGGCGAAGATTTTTATTTTCAACTTCCTCAAGCATTTGTTCTATGTATTTTTTATCTTTTTCACTCAAAGCTGGCTTCCTAGGTAAATGATTCGTGCGAATTGATATGTGCCTTTGTTCAATCTTGATGCGATTTATAGCAATATATCCCAAAAAGCCATTAATTTTATGCAGTAATTCATCTGTTTCATGCAGCAGTTTTAAAGCAGAATACCCTTCACATGCCACAATAAGTGTTGCAGGTTCAAAAACTTCATCTTGATCGGCACGACGTTTCCAAAGAATTTTAAGTGGCATTGTGTATTCACCAATATCATAACCTACAATCTGCGGCCAATGCTCTATAAGTGCTATATTAAGTCCTGTTCGTTTTCGTAAAACTGGATCAAGTATTTGCGATGCTGTCTCAGAAAGAGAATAAAAATAGCGCTTTTTAAATTGTTGGCTCATTTTCCAAAATCATTATGCAGTCATTTACCAAATGATACTTATTTTTTCATCTTAAAATAATTATTTAAAAACTTCATCAAATATCAACAAAACCCCATTCGTTTCTCACCAAAGAAACTCTAATATAAAAATTAAAAATAAACCATAGACTGTAAAATAAATGCTTTTTATTTTGCATTTTAAATTTCTCTATGATTGAAAACAATTATGTATGAAATTTCTTCACGCCTTCTTTCTTGGTACGACCAAAAGCACCGTCATTTGCCATGGCGTGTTACTCCTGAAGAACAAACAAAAGGTATCCGTCCTGATCCCTATCATGTATGGCTTTCTGAAATCATGCTTCAACAAACAACTGTTGAAGCGGTTAAACCTTATTTTAAAAAATTTCTTAAACTTTGGCCCGACCTTTCTTCTTTAGCAAAAGCCTCACAAGACGATATTATGAAAGCGTGGGCTGGTCTTGGTTATTATTCACGTGCACGAAACCTTAAACATTGTGCTCAGCAGCTTATGGAAAATTACGGTGGACAATTTCCACAATCTGTAAAGGCCCTACAAACGCTCTCAGGTATTGGAGACTACACTGCTGCAGCCATCGCCGCAATTGCTTTTAATCACCCTGTAGCGGTTGTTGATAGCAATGTTGAACGTGTTATAACGCGCCTCTTTGCGATCGCTTCAGTTTTGCCAAAAGCAAAGGCTGAAATTAAAGAAAAAACACTCAAAATTATTGCTTTAAATCGTCCTGGTGACTTTGCTCAAGCTATGATGGATTTGGGTGCATTAATTTGTACACCGCGTCAACCATCTTGTTACCTTTGCCCCCTTCAAAATTTATGTAGAGCTGCAAAAATGCAAAAAACAGAATCCTTTCCAGTTAAAGCTCCTAAAAAAGAACGTCCTTTAAAAACAAGCATCGCTTTCGTGGTACTTAATCATAAGCGACAAATTTATTTAGAAAAACGACAAGGAAAAAAACTCCTTGGTGGTATGACCCAAATTCCTAATAATATTGGAATAGACGACGAAAATGGACTCCAAAGTGCACCTTTGAATGCTAATTGGCAATTTAAAGGGCAAATTACACATATTTTTACCCATTTTTCTCTGAAACTTGATGTTTACTATACTGATAATGTTCATAAAATGAATCGCAAAAATGGCTGGTGGTGTGATATTCAGCATCTTGCCGAAGAAGCACTTCCTACAGTCATGAAAAAAGCTATTTCCGTAGCACTTCCTAATTCTTTCAAATCTAAATAATTCTTCCTACGTGCAAAAATGATTTTTTTTATTTACTACGTGGTGTTTCATTTTTTCATAAAGAACATTGATACATAATGATACTTTACAATGAGCGCATCAAACATCGTACAGTTTTTTCGTTTTAATCTGTTCATCATCAATCATGAAAAAATACTTATATGCATATCATAAGCAATATTGATATGGAGAAGAATACTTTCTATGTTCCTCTTAATACAAGAGGAGATGTACTTTAAATAAAAGAATCATGCTGTTAGCAACGCAGTTTATAAAACACCCGTTTTTAACATCTGTGAGCGTATGATCATTCTTAAATTATCTATAGGCTTCAACCGTCCATTTTCCTCATAATACCAAAAAGTCCAACCATTACAGCTTTGCGAATCTTGGGCCTTTCGTCCCATTGCATGAATAGAACCTGCTTCACCAGCATGCATGATCGTACCATCAGCTCTAACAATAGCAGATACTTGTTTTTTTCGATCGTAAAGAACTTCTCCAGGATACAGTAATCCTGCTTCAAGCAAACTGTTAAATGCTACACGTGGTTCTGCTTTTTTTCTATCCAAAATCGCTAATTCTGGTTTGTCTAACGGCTTAACCGCCGCAATTCTCTCACATGCTGCATCAATATAATCTTGCTCACGTTCAATTCCCACAAAATCACGCCCTAAAAGCTTGGCAACAGCACCTGTTGTTCCCGAACCAAAAAATGGATCCAGAATGACATCACCAGGCTTACTAGAAGCCATAATAATACGCGCTAATAATGCTTGTGGCTTTTGTGTTGGATGTAATTTACGTCCTGCATCATCTTTTAAACGTTCTGCACCAGTACAGAGCGGAAAAAGCCAATCTGAACGCATTTGTAGATCTTCATTCGCAGCTTTTAAAGCATCATAATTAAATGTATATTTTTTATCCTTTTGATCTCTCACAGCCCAAATAAGCGTCTCATGAGCATTTTGAAAGCGACGTCCTCGAAAATTAGGCATAGGATTATTTTTACGCCAAATAATATCATTTAGCATCCAAAATCCTAAATCTTGTAATGCCGTACCAACTCGAAAAATATTATGATAAGATCCAATAACCCAAAGTGTTCCATTAGGTTTCAACACACGACGACAAGCTAGCAACCATGCACGTGTAAAAGCATCATAAGCAGCAAAACTTTCAAATTGATCCCATGCATCATCAACTGCATCAACAAGTGAATGATCTGGACGATATAAAGCACCGTCCAATTGCAAATTATAAGGAGGATCCGCAAAAATCATATCAACCGAATGTTTTGGAAGTTTTTCTAGTACTGCAACACAATCTCCTTTAAAAATTTTATTACGCCATAGCGTTTGTGGGGGAGTACGAGTGAAATCTTTTTGAAGCTGAATAATTGTCATGAAAAACCCAACGAAATGAAATGAAATTGCCCTATAATCAAAATAGTTTATAGGCCCGCATCATCAGCTCATATTTACAAAATAGAGTAAACGTATCGTTAAACTTCTAGACAATTGGTATTCATTTTTGTTCTTTGTAAAAAAGAAAAGGAATTTCATGATGAAAAACTCTTACTTTTCTTTCTTTCAACGTTTTGTTCCCATATCCTCTTATTACGTAAAATGATAAAAATCATTTTCAAAGCATCTCTTTATGAAGTAAGGTCCTCTTAAGACCATTTTTATAAAACTTCTTAAGTTATTTAAGTAAAAGGAATATCTCATGCCTCAAATAGATCTCGTTATTTTTGATTGTGATGGAGTTTTGGTAGACTCCGAGTATCTTGCAGCAAAAATTGGATCTCAATTACTTAAAAAAACGGGATATGAAATATCACCTGAAGAATTGAGTAAACGTTATGCTGGGCTTGTCTTTCGCGATATTCTTAAACATGTTGAAAAAGAAACAGAAAAACCAATTTCTGCTCATCTTATAGATCAAATGTCAAATCTTTTTAGCGCACAGATGAAAACGAGCTTATTTGCTATTGATGGTATAAGAGAAGCTGTAGAAGTCATTCAAAATCGTTATCCTTACTGTATTTGTTCTAATGCAAAAAGCGTCGATATAAAAGAGATGCTGACTATCGTTAATCTCTATGATCTTTTTGAAAATAAAATTTTTTCCGCACCTGAGGTTGGAACAAAAAAAACAAAACCAGCTCCTGATGTTTTTCTTTTTGCCGCACAACAATTACAAGCAGAACCAATAAATACGATTGTTATAGAAGATTCACTACATGGCGTACATGCTGCCACAGCAGCAGGTATGCGTGTCATTGGTTTTACTGGAGGATCACATAGTTATCTTGGTCACTCTAATGTACTTGCAGAAGCTGGTGCTGAAACAGTTATCTCCAAACATGCTCATTTAGAACAAGTCTTGGAAGCAATGGCCATATGGAAAGATTCCTTATAAAGAAACTCTCAGAGACATTTGTATACTCTCATCAGAGTATTTTTATTAAAATGGCGTTACCAACGACGATTTGACGCATATCTCAAAAATGCTAAACAACTTTATAGAGGAGTTATAGTATATAACTTGCATGTATTATTATCATAATCCATATAGTTTTTATATCTACTCAATTTTAATGTAGGTTTGATAGAGATTTTTCTTTATATCCGTATACTAATATAAATTTAATGCAATCAAAAATGAACCCATAATTTTTTCTCTATTTATAATATAAGGATAAATACAAGCTATAAGAATAATGATTAAATGATAATAGTACATTCCATTTTAGTCTTTTATTTATCATAGATCCTATCTATCACAGTTTTTATATTTATTGATTTTTCTATATTAGAGAAATTATGGGATCGTCATTTTGTCTAAAAGACATAAACTTAAAGTATTTTTCTCTTTCTTTATTTCAACAATTTCAAGCTTTGTACAGTAAAAAACGAAATAACTTTTTCTTATTATCTTATATAAAAAATATTTTATTACTTACCTATATTATTATAGGTTAATAACAAAATCCATTTATAGACTAGATTAAATAATCCTATATAATCAAATAATAAAATATTTGTAATTTATAATAAAAGTACAATAAGCATTTTTTCATATAAAATGAGTATTATTCCTCTTATAAGGTTATATCAAAACTCTTCAAAAAATATTTTTTGAAAATATTAGTACAGTTTTAAATCATTCATTTTTTATGAATTAGTATAAATATATTATATCGATATGTACTTTTATTATTGACTAAAAATACATATCGATATAATATATTTATATATAGTAAGAAGTTGCACATTTTGTATATTTTAATGTGTTTACTTTATTTAATAAAAGTAAAAAATATTTGAGGTAAAATTATGTATAAAATATTTAAAAATTATGCATTCAGTGTTTGTATAGCTATTACTTTTCTTCTTTCACACATTGTAAATGTAAACGCCCATCATTTAATAAATGTACCTAAAAAAGAAAGTATTGCTCAGCACACAACAGAACAAAAGAACGACCTTACATATAAAGCCGTACGCATGGCAGCTCTTTATACTCCAGCTGTAAGTCATGGACAGGGAAATGAAGCTATCATTGGAGGAAAAATTGAAAAAGTTGTTGAGCCTATGAGCATAGCAATTGGAATCATGTGTACTGGCTATGTAATAAGCATAATTACATCTGTAATAGGATGGGTAAAGGATATAGTCTGGATATTCAAATAATACTTTCTTATAAACTATAAAATATAATGTTATTATGTATTTCAATAATCCTTTATAAATAATACATAATGAAGTGTACTCCTCTTACAGAAAACAGAAAAATATTCAATTTCTGCATTTACAAACTTCTTCGAAGTATTTTCTTATTAAGTAATAAATTGTAAGGTAAATTATGACTAAGTCATTTCAAAATTATATATTAAGTATCTTAATTACAATTGTTTTTTCTTTTTCACAAATTGTAAGTGTTCATGCAAGCCATTTAGAAAATAACTCTCAAAAAGAGAAAATTTCTATAACAGAACAGGGAATGAAAAATCCAATAAATACAATATCTTTCTATACTTCAATCTTAAATTATGGAGTAAAACATGAAACTCCTATTGAAGGAAAAATTGAGAAAGTATTTGAACCTATCACAATAGGAACTTTTGGAATTGGAATGGCACTAGGATATGGATCAAGTACGGTAGGACTATTTTTAGGATGGCTAATAGCTAAAATGGTAATGATGTTTAAATAAATTCGTTAAAATGGAAATTTTATAGAAATAAAATATTTTAATTTTAAATATATATTTATTAACTCTCTCTGAGAAAAAGTAAATCTTATAGTAAAAGGTGAAATAAGTTTAATTACTTTATATATAAACTTTATATTTTACTTATAATTATTTAAAAATATTTGAGGTAAATTAATGATCGATTTATTTAGAAATTATATGTTGACTATACTTATAGTATTCGCTTTTTTTCTTTCACAAATTGTGAATGTTAATGCAAATCAATTCAATCATTACGCTGAACAAGAAAAAACTTCTGTTTCTCTAATAGAAATAGGAAAGAAAAAAGTAAGCGATATATATACTCTTCTTTATACATCAAATTTTACTGATAGAGGAAAAGATACACCTCTTATTGAAGGAAAAGTTGAGAAAGTATTTGAGCCTGTTACAATTACATTGGGAGTTTTTTCTACAATAGGTGCTATAGGTTTTGGATTCTTAACAGGAACTGTCATGGCCTTATTTAGCGCAATAATCGGATGGGGGATTGGCAAACATAAAGTTAAATAATTCAAGCTTATTCTGTTACTTTTTTGTTTGAAAAATAGTATTTAACTGACAGTCTGCTTCCTATGCTTAAGCAGACTGTTTTCTTATACTTTTTATCTATTATCAATAATAATAAAAATATAATACTTTTTAGCATAAAAATATTTATTTAACACAAATAGAAATGGCTCTAGGTGCCAAGTTATAAATAAAATGCCATAAAATTACCACATAAATTCTTCAATATGTATTATAATGCCATTTCGAAAAAATACACTGTCATATAAGTTTTTGCTTATAAAGATAAAAAAATACAAACACATCTTTTTTCATCATTGCTATTTTAGAAAACTGATTTTAGCATTAATGTGAATACATAAGTTAATATAAATTGTAAAATAAGAACGTGGATATTAAAAAATTCCATGAATATTCAGTGTATTATATCTTAAAAAACAAATGAAATAATGTTATTACATTCTCTAAGTTATAAAAATAAAAAAACAAAATTCTATTCGTTTCATAATTTTCATATTATAAAAACATGAAATAAATATCTTCACCAACTTGCCAGAAATAAATAAAGGAAAAAACTTATGAAATATATTAGTACAAGAGGTGAAGCCCCTGCTTTAGGATTTACAGAAACTATCATGACAGGTCTGGCAAGTGATGGTGGGCTTTATCTTCCAGAAAAATTTCCTCAATTATCATTTGATGCATTACGAGCACTTCGTGGTCAATCCTATACCACAATTGCTAAAACTATTCTTTGGCCCTTTGTAAATAATGAGATCGAATATACAACTTTTGAAAATATGATTGCTGAATCTTATACAACCTTTCATCATCCAGCAATTTGTCCTTTACTGCAAACTGGAACAGATGAATTTGTTCTTGAGCTGTTTCATGGCCCTACTTTAGCATTTAAAGATATCGCAATGCAATTTCTTTCTCGACTGATGGAATATGTACTAAATAAAAAAAATAAACATGCAACGATTATAGCTGCAACATCAGGTGATACAGGTGGTGCTGCGATACAAGCCTTTGCTGGAAAAGAATATTCTGATGTTTTCATTTTATTTCCTAAAGGGCGCGTATCACCCGTTCAACAACGGCAAATGACAACGCATCAAAGCAAAAATATTCATGCCATAGCCATTGAAGGAAATTTTGATGATTGCCAAGCACTCGTTAAAGCAATGTTTAATGATCACACGTTCCGTCAAAAAAAAGCGCTTTCAGGTGTCAACTCTATAAATTGGGCGCGTATCATGGCACAAATTGTTTATTATTTTTCATCTGCGCTTTCCTTAGGTGCTCCTGATCGAGCTGTCTCATTTACTGTTCCTACTGGAAACTTCGGTGATATTTTTGCAGGCTATGTCGCAGCTCGTATGGGATTACCTATTGCTAAACTCGTTATTGCAACAAATGATAATGATATTCTTGTACGTACCCTCCAAAACGGTCTTTATGAGATACGCTCCATAACCCACACGACATCACCCTCTATGGATATTCAGGTTTCTTCTAATTTTGAACGCCTTTTATTTGAAAGTAGTAATCGTGATCCAATACAGATTTGTAATACGATGAAAAACTTAAAAGAATTAGGATATTTTAAACTTGATGAAAAGCAACTAAAAAATATACTCTCTCTCTTTTCTGCTGGGAAAAGTAGTATGGCTGAGACAGCACAAACAATTGACAGTATTTATAAGGAAAGCGGTTATCTTGCTGATCCGCATACCGCTGTTGCGCTTAAAGTAGCCCGTGAACACAAACAGCCCCATATTCCAATGGTCATCCTTTCTACTGCGCATCCTGCTAAATTTCCTGACGCAATCGAAAGTGCCTGTGGATTTCATGTACCATGGCCATCTTGTCTCAATGATTTAATGGAACGCAAAGAATATTTTATAAGTCTTGCCAATGATGAAAAAATAGTAAAAGATTATATTTCTTTAAAATCGCGTGCATCTTATTAAACTTAGCTGCATTAATTGAAATCAAGAATATTCCAACGCCTTCCGCAAATGAGGTCTTGGATCTATTTAATGGAGTTATAACTAAATGGGTGTAGATATCAGTCGCCTCAGTAATGGTTTGACTATCGCCACACATACAATGCAACAAATGGATAGTGTCGCACTCGGAATATGGGTTAAAGTTGGTTCACGCAATGAAACCTTTACACAACATGGTATCGCCCATCTTCTTGAACATATGGCTTTTAAAGGAACCGAAAATCGTACAGCCTTTCAAATTGCAAGTGGTATTGAAGATGTTGGTGGTGAAATTAATGCCACCACTAGTACTGAAACAACTGCCTATTTTGCGCGCGTACTTAAGAATGATATCCCTCTTGCTATTGATATTTTAGCCGATATTTTGATGTATTCAAAATTTGATGCAGATGAATTAGAACGAGAAAAACAAGTCATTCTTCAGGAAATTGGTGCCGCTCATGATGTGCCAGATGATATTGTTTTTGATTATTTTACTGAAACAGCTTTTCGTCACCAATCGCTTGGTCGATCTATTTTAGGAACGCCGAAAACAATTCAATCTTTTACATCTGCTGATCTTCATAATTTTATGAATAAACAATACAGTGCAGATCGTATGATAGTAGTTGCAGCAGGAGCTGTACAGCACGAAAGTTTTTTGCAAGAAGTTGAAAGTCGCTTGAGCACTTTTCGTCCTCATTCAACAGCGCCTCTTACAAAACTTGCAAATTATGTTGGTGGTGATTTTCGTGAATATCGCGATTTAATGGATACACAAATTGTTCTTGGATTTGAGGGGCGCGCTTATCATGCACGTGACTTTTACGCAGCCCAAATACTTTCAATTATTCTTGGTGGTGGTATGTCATCGCGCCTCTTTCAAGAAGTGAGAGAAAAGCGCGGATTATGTTATTCCGTTTACGCCTTTCATTGGGGATTTTCAGATACTGGACTTTTTGGAATCCATGCTGCTACTGGACAAGAAGGGCTTAAAGAACTACTTCCTGTGATTCTCAATGAGCTCTCTAAGGCAAGCCAAAATATCCACATCAATGAACTTCAACGTGCACAAGCACAATACCGCGCAAATCTTACAATGTCACAGGAAAACCCAGTCAGCCAAGCACATCTTATTGCTCGCCAAATACTTCTTTACGGTCGTCCTATTCCAATATCTGAAACGATGGAACGCATAAATCTTATCACTCCAGCCAGATTAACTGACTTAGCGCATCGTCTTTTTATGAATTCTTCTCCAACATTAGCCGCTGTTGGCCCTGTTGGCCCTCTTATGAATTTTGATGATTTAACATCAGCACTTTCAAAGCCATATCAAATAAGTAATGTTCAATAAGGTTTTCTCCCCTATATGTTTTCACACATATTGATTAAGGATATAAATATTATTTTTAAAGCAATAACATCATAATATACATATTTTACAGAAATGTTTTACTAAAAAGCCTTTCTTTGAAAGAAATTTGGGACATATTTATCAAAAACGTGCACAAAACTATCCAGTATTCATTTCATGTGATAGAGAATCTACCAAACAGCAATATATTTATATAATCTGAAAATGCATAATTTTATTTTGCTTTTCAAAATGTAAAATCCTGTCAGATTGAAGATTTATGAAAGTAAACAACTATTTGATTTATTTTTTGTAAAACCATGTAATTTTTTAAGGAAATCATAAACACCTGTTATATAAATAAGCTATAAAAGATGGGCATATTTTCTTGAACATCTAAATTAAGTGAAGCATTCTGGAATATTGAGAGTGGGATATTGTGAAGAGTTTGTGTAAAATAATTAACATCATTTTTATTATAAGCTTCAGTTCTTTTTTTTACCTTACATCTGCACACGCAATTGAGCCCGTTAAAATTTCTCCTCAAGATGCTGCGCTTGATCTCTCAAAAGCTATCGAAATCCATCGTACAAACAGCTCTATCTTTAAAACCAGCACAGCACCAGGACCAGATGGTATTGTATGGCGCATTGAAGTGCAGGCAAAAAATGAAAATTTTTCTGGAAATTGGGCTGTTTTTTCTCTTGCAAACCCAACAGATGAACAAATTGATCGTCTCATCGTTGCTCCCCATTATCGCATGGCGCATTCAGGTTTTCTTTGGCCAGACCTTGGATCAGCACGGATTCAATCTATAACACCAAGTGAAGGTTTTTCTCTCGATCGACAGCCCAGTACAAACTCTGATATTTTTCGTATTACACTTAACCCTCGTGCTGTTGTTACATTTGTGGCCGAGTTGAACTCTGCAAATCTACCACAAATCTATCTATGGAAACCTGAAGCTTATAAAGATGTTATAAATTCTTATACACTTTATCATGGCATTCTCCTTGGTATATCAGGTCTTTTAGCACTTTTGTTAACTATTCTTTTCGTTGTTCGTGGAACAAGTCTCTTTCCTGCAACAGCTGCTATTGCTTGGGCGGTACTCTTTTATATCGGTATTGATTTTAATTTTTTAAATAAATTTTTTGCTGTAACATTAACAACACAACCGATCTGGCGTGCTGGTACAGAAGTAGCGCTCGCTGCTACACTTTTTATTTTTCTATTTACCTATCTCTGCCTAAACCGCTGGCACTATCACTTCAGCTATGGTGCAATTGCTTGGACCATTGCTCTTTGTGGTCTGGGAACATTTGCTGTTTATGATCCAACTAGAGCCGCTGGAATTGCTCGTTTATCATTTGGTCTTACCGCTGTACTTGGTATTATCTTAATCGGCTATTTTTCAATTCGAAGCTATGATCGTGCCATTATGCTTATCCCAACATGGTTGCTCATTAGCTTCTGGTGTATTGGTGCCTATGCCTGTATAGCAGGATATTTAAACAATGATATTATTCAGCCAGCATTGGCTGGAGGATTAGTGCTCATTGTTCTTCTTATCAGCTTTACTGTTATGCAACAAACTTTCTCCCACAATGCTTTCCATGAAGGAATATTTTCCGATCTAGAACAACAAGTGCTCGCAGCAAAGGGAGCTGGAAATATTATTTGGGACTGGGATGTCGAGCGTGACCGCATCGTTGTACATCCCAATATGGCAATCCTTTTTGGTACTGATGCTCACAAACTCAATGGTACTATGCGCAACTGGATTTCAGCCTTGCATCATGATGACCGTGAACGCTTTCAAGCCGTATTAGATATTACTCTTAAAAATAAAAAAGGACGTATTGATCAAATTTTTCGACTTTCTTCCGGTGGTGGTTATTATCATTGGTTTTCTCTCCGCGCACGCCCTGCCATGCAAAAGGAAGGAAAAATTACGCGTGTCATTGGAACCATTGTCAATATTACCAATCATAAAAAATCCGAAGAACGCTTATTACATGATGCAATTTATGATAGCTTAACGGGATTGCCTAACCAACAAATCTTCTTCGACAGATTACAAAATTATACTTCTTTAGCGAAAGCAAATATAAAAATTAGACCAACTGTTTTTATGATTGATTTTGACAATTTTAGTCAAATTAACCGTAAATTAGGTATTGCTGTTGGCGATACTGTACTGCTTATCATAGCACGCCGTTTAAGCCGTCTTATTAATTTTCAAGATACCCTATCACGTCTTTCTGCAGACCGTTTTGCAATTATTTTACTCAGTGAAACTGAACCACAGAAAATTGCTGCATTTGCAGAACATCTACACAAAACAATCTCAGCCCCTATTTCACTTACGGAAAAAAAAATAAAACTTTCAACATCTATTGGGCTGGTTACATGGAGTGAAAGTCGATCAACTGCTAAAGATATTTTAAATGATAGCGAACTCGCAATGATCCGTGCAAAACAAATGGGCGGAAACCATATTGAGCCTTTTCGCCCTAATTTTCGCACCTTGGGTCTTGAACATAATACGATGAAAAAAGATATTCATTATGCCATAAAGCGTAATGAAATAAAAATTCTTTACCATCCTATTCTTAATTTATCAGATGGACATATTATTGGTTTTGAAACTATCATAGAATGGCATCATCCAAATTACGGAAATTTAAATATCTCTGATTTTATCAAGACCGTAGAAAATGAAGAAATTATTATGGATTTGGCACAATTTATCATCGATAATGCCATTATTGACCTTACAAAGGTACAAGATAAGTTCTCTCAACAATCTTTCTTTATTTCAATCAATTTACCAAGTACGGAAATGGTTCATTCCCGTTTCGTAAGTCAATTACGTTCTGCTCTTCTCCGCCATCCGCTCAACAAAGGGAGTTTAATGATAGAAATATCTGAATTTGTATTGAGAAAAAATCCTGAACAATCCGCGCATTTTCTAAAACAAATTAAAGCATTAGGAATGAATCTTGCACTCGATAATTTTGGAACAGGTTATTCATCACTTGCTTATCTTGTGCGTTATCCATTCGATATGGTTAAATTAGACCGTTCACTTATCTCTATCGATTCTGTGAAAAAAAAGCTTGTTCTTAAATCTATTATTCACATGGCAACTGATCTTAATTTACAAATTATTGCTGAAGGTGTTGAAACTGAAGAGGAAGCTCTCTTCCTACGTCAAGAAGGATGTAAATACGTTCAAAGTACGCTTATTGCAAAGCCAATTGTTATAGAAGAACTCATTACTCTCGTTCAAAACCATTTTCCTTATACGATTAAACATAATGAATAAGATATTCATGTAAAATCAAAAACTGGGAAAATAGTAAAACGCTACGCATGCCCCATTTCAGAAGTAAGATGAGCTGGATTTATCCCCATACGAATCAAACTTTCATCGTATTTACGATTTAGATCACTTTCAAAAAGAAAACTAGGCGATGTAGAACTAATCAACCAACCATTTGTAGAAATTTCTGCTTCAAGCTGTCCTGCTTTCCATCCGGCATAACCTAATGCGACAAGTGCATGCTGAGGTCCTTGCTCACAACTGATCGCCTTTAATATATCAATCGTTGCAGTAAAACAGACCTTCTCTGAAATATAAACAGTTTCTTCACAAGCATAATCATCTGAATGAAGTACAAAACCGCGCGAAGGATCAACAGGCCCACCATAACGTACTGGAAACTTTTTTATCGGTTCAGAAAGATCTTTTTTTTGCCCACTCTTTATAATTCCAAGATGAAGCAAAAGCTCTGGAAAATCAATGTGATGTAATTGATTGAGAATAATCCCCATAGCCCCTGCATCAGAATGCGCACAAACATAAATCACAGAGCGAATAAAGTGTTTATCATTCATCCCTGGCATTGCAATAAGCAACTGTCCATCCAAAAAGCCGTTACACTGCTTGATCAATCTGTTATTCTCCACAATATATGATACAATTTCATTTCGTTAATAGAATAGGAAAATAAAGCTCCAATGAAAAAAATTCAAATATTGATAAGTTTACAAAATATTGTAACTTTCTTTAAGAAAAAACTTTTTGTCGCTTTAAATTTAGCATGTATCTTTTTAGAATTACTTAACATCCCTGTAAATGCTCAAACAACACAAGAACCCTCTCTTTTTGCAACATCTTGGTATGAAGCAGAAGGTGGGCGTATTAGATTAGCTATTACTGCGCCCTCTCCTTCCCAAATCAGGAATGGCCTCATTGAAATTGTACTCAAACCAGGGTGGAAAACCTACTGGCGTAACCCAGGAAATTCAGGTATGGCACCTTTTTTTCGCTTCAATCAGCAAGTGTCTTATGAACTCTTTTATCCCATACCACAGCTTTATGAAACAGAAAATGACTGGTCACTTGGCTATAAAGATAAAGTGATATTACCTTTCAGTATTTTGGGTTCAAGCAAAAATTTAAATGGCACTTTGACTCTTGGATTGTGTAATAAAATCTGTCTTCCGTTTATTATTAACTTTGATTTTTCACCGTCTATCCTCAAAAACAAACGTCTTCCTGCTTCTTTACTAAAAAACGCCCAAGCCTCTCTCCCCCGTAAAGCACATCATTCCTTTAAAATCAGTGCTGAAAAAGAAAGCAATACCCTTTTTATAAAAATACAAAATAATAACAAAACCATACCTTCCTCTCTCTTTCTAGATGGAGGAGAATTGCAAATTGGACCAGCAAAAAAAGTAAGTGATAACACAGAATATACACTCTTTAGTGCCCCGCTCTATTTCACGCCAGATGAAATAAACCAAACAATTTTTTATACAATTTCTTTTCCAGATCATGCCTTGAGTGGAACATTCATGCTCTATACGAAATAACCCCCCTTTCACTATCCAATAATAAAAGAAAAAACTTCCCAAAATAAAAATTATGCCGGAAAACTACCATTTTCGCGATATTCAGTAATTGCTTTGCGAGCCAAAGCATCAGCGCGCTCATTATCAGGATGCCCCGCATGCCCTTTTACCCAATGCCATCTAATCGTGTGAAAAGAACAGGCTTCCTCAAGGGCTTGCCATAGCTCCATATTTTTCACAGTTTTTTTTGATGCCGTACGCCAATTATTCTTCTTCCAGCCTTCAAGCCATATAGATATACCATTACGCACATAAATTGAATCTGTATAAAGATCAATCGAACATGATTCTTTCAGCGCCTTTAATGCGCGAATTGCTGCTATCAATTCCATTTGATTGTTGGTTGTGTGTACTTGCCCACCATAAAGTTCACGTTCATGACCATTCCAGCGTAAAATGACTCCCCATCCTCCAATCCCAGGATTACCTGAGCAAGCACCATCCGTATAAATCTGAACAACTTTTTTTTGGCTTACCATATAATTTAAAAACCCAATTCATCTTGTGAAGATACATCACTAAAAAAACAAAGCTTATGCCAATATTCCCATGGATCTTTTTTAACGACAAGACTGTCTTCTGGTGTATTGAACCAATCATAAAGACGTGTCAGTAGAAAACGTAAAGATGCACCACGTGCTAATAAAACAAAGGCTTTCACTTCTAAAGATATCAATGGTCTTACTTTTTGATAGCTTTCTAATAGCGCGCGTGCTTTCATAAGATTATAAGAATAATCCGGTTCAAAACACCAAGCATTCAAGCATATGGCTAAATCATATGCAAAAAAATCATTACAAGAAAAATAAAAATCTATAATACCAGAAAGCTGTTGATTCAGAAAAAAGACATTATCATTAAATAGATCAGCATGAATAATGCCTGTTGGCAAATTAGATGGCCAATTCTTTTCTAAAAAAAACAATTCTGTATTAATTTTTTTTTCAAATTTTTGAAATAATGGCTCTTTTTTTGTTTGGCAACGTTCCCATAATAATTTCCAATCCGCAATAGAAAGAGTATTTTTACGGCTGAGTGTAAAATCCTGCCCTGCTAAATGCAATTGCGCTAAATTCGTTCCGACTTCACCACAATGATATCTATTGGGATGGCGAATCCAAACGCCTTCTAAAAAAGTAATAATAGCTGCAGGACGCCCTGCTAATTCACCGATCATCATCCCATTATTTTGAATAACTGGTTGTGGACAAGGAATTCCACGCTGTTTTAAATGCTGCATAAGACTACAAAAAAAAGGGAGATCATCTTTTGCAATACGTTTTTCATAAAGTGTTAGAATAAATTTTCCTTCTGTTGTATAAAGTATAAAATTAGAATTTTCGATACCTTCTTCTATACCTTGATAAGACAAAAGCGAGCCTATTGAGTAACGTGTCAAAAAGGCTTTTAAATCATTTGGATGAATATTTGTATAGACTGCCATTACTTTTCTTTCATGATAGGCATTTATGTATCCCCATTTTCTCTTTTTAACATTTCAGCTCGACCATTCACAAAAGCTAGATCTTGAGGTGTCAAAGTAACATCGCGTAATTCACGACTCACCAAAAATGTTTCTGTTTCCACTACTGTTTCAGCCAACTCTATTGTGACATCATAACGTTCACGAAATGCCGAAATAATTTCATCAATAATAATTTCAGGAGCAGAGGCTCCTGCTGAAAGACTTACAACTGAAAGTGCTTTAAAATGATCAAATTTAATTTCATCAGCGCGCTGCACTAAAATAGCCTGCTGCGCACCAAACCGCTCAGCAACTTCTACCAAACGTCTCGAATTAGAGGAGTTTGGTGCTCCAACAATTAAAAATAAATCGCTCCCAATTGCCGCTGCCTTAACAGCATCTTGTCGATTCGTTGTAGCATAGCAAATAGATTCAGCAGCAGGAGCTGCTAATGTTGGAAAACGTCGTTGTAAAATCTCAAGAATCCCTGCGGTATCTTCAACAGAAAGTGTTGTTTGTGTCACAAATCCTAATTTTTCTGGATCATTTGGTTGATACTCTAAAGCATCTTTTATCGTTTCAATTAATGTGACAGCCCCTTCTGCAAGCTGCCCCATTGTTCCTATTACCTCTGGATGACCAGAATGGCCAATCAAGATAACATGACGGCCATGACGTTGATGTCGTATTGCTTGTTTATGGACCTTAGAAACCAAAGGACATGTTGCATCAAGATAAAATAGATTATAACGACGAGCCTCTTCAGGTACAGATTTTGGTACACCATGAGCAGAAAATACAATGGGTTGACTGCGATGTTCTTTTGGAATCTCATCAAGTTCTTCAACAAAAATAGCCCCGCGTTGTTGCAATCCTTCAACCACATAGCGATTATGTACAATTTCATGACGAACATACACTGGAGCACCATATTTTTTCAATGCAAGAAGGACAATCTGAATAGCACGATCAACTCCTGCACAAAAACCACGCGGGCCACAAAGACGTATTGTTAAAGGAGGACGTAAAGACATAAAACATCCTTAATATCTATATTTTGACTCTATGTTTAAAAAGACTATTTTTATTGCACACAATAAATGGTGTAAAGAAACGATTGGCAATACCATCCGCTCCTCATCATATATGCTTATAGCATTTTTTCAGGGAAAGCGCTTTAAGTTTTCTCTCTTATCTTGCTATACTAAACAGTGATAAAAGACCAAACTAGAGATTCAATCAAAAGAATTCCAAAGAGAGCAGCCAAATAAAATAACGAAAAGAAAAATACTTTTTTTGCCATAAAAATAGTTTCATCATGCGTATTAGCTGTCCACAACCGATAGGTAAAATAGATAAAAATAATGCTTAAAATTGTTGAAAAAATGCTGTAAAAAATCCCTGCGAAGCCGATAATATAAGGTCCAGCAGCACATATTGCCATAAGAATAGTATAAAAAAAGATCTGTTTTTTTGTTGAAGATTCTCCTCGTACATTGGGCATCATAGGAATTCCAGCGGCATCATAATCAAGAGATGAAAAGAGAGAAAGAGACCAAAAATGTGGTGGGGTCCACATAAAAATAATTAAAAATAATAAAAAACTCTCAACACTCACTGTCCCTGTTGTGACAGCCCATCCAATCATTGGTGGAAAAGCTCCAGATGCACCGCCAATAACAATATTTTGTGGCGTTATACGCTTTAGCCAAATGGTATAGATAACGACATAAAAGAAAATTGTGAATGCAAGAAAAATTGCTGCAAACCAATTAATGAAAAACCCCATAATCAATACGGAAAGCATAGCAAGAATCATACCAAAAATAAAAGCCTTCTTGGAACTAATTCTCCCCATAGGAATGGGACGATTTTTAGTACGTTCCATCACGGCATCAATGTCAGCATCATACCACATATTCAATGCCCCTGCAGCCCCTCCCCCTACGGCAATACATAAAATTGCTAGAAAACCGTAAAATGGATTGATCGAAACAGGTGATACAACTAATCCAACAAAAGCTGTAAATACAACAAGGGACATAACCCGTGGTTTTAATAAAATAATATAATCACCAATACTGGATTTTGGTGGAATTGATTTACCGTTTACAGCTGATAATTCTCCTGAAACAGACATTCCGTTCAAAGACCTTTTCCATTTTTGTCATCCACAAACAAATACTGTCTAGCATATGGGCATGACCAATTAATATTATAGCGTTTCTGAGAACATTGAGGATACCTTTCTTATACATATCCCCTCAAAATAGATAGAAATATTTCTAATAAAAATATCTTTTTCTAGTATACATCATTTTTCACATTATAGGTGTATCATAAAAAGTACATTCTACCAAATATCATAAAGTCATGTTCCAAGCCTTATTTACACTGCATATAATATCTTGTTTTTCTCATTTTTTTTATTTTTAATATATAAATTAATATATTTGGGGAGATACTGATTTTGTGTTATAGTTCTCATTTTAAGAATTCATTTTTACGCAAATCTATGTATGATAGTGTGCATATCGATTTGGATAGGATTGTCTGTGATATTTTATAAATTGCTAAAAAAAATTTTCTTTATTGCTACTATTTTTAACATATTTTATGCTCTTTTTGCCAATTATGCTTTTGCACAAACATCTCATACGCAAAATGTCCCTGCCCCCCAAACCTATGGAGCATGGACAAAAGTTTGTTCTCTGCCACTGGGAACACCTAATATACAATGTGAAATTGTACAAAATGTACAAACAAAAAATCGCCATGATATTACCCTTCGTATTATGTTTTATAAACTTCCTAACAATCAAGGCGCTTTAATGCGTGTTTTTGTTCCAATTCGTGTTGAATTACGTCCTGGTGTCGGAATTAAAATTGATGATAAAAATATGGGAAAAATGGAATATCGTCGTTGTCTGGGGGATAATTGTGTTGCTGAAGCTTTTCTCAAAGAAGATATTTTACAACTCTTTTTAAAAGGTAAAATGGCAACTTATTTTATCTTTACAACTCCTGAACAAGCCATTGGAAGCCTCGTTGATCTCCATGGTCTGAGTGATGCCTATGCAGCTTTACCAACATAAATAGAATTTAAATACATTACACAATGAAAAACGCATAATCTATTCTTACATCGGCTCCAACAAAACAAATGAAAATCTTTTCATCCCTCCATAAAATAGGATAAAATTTTATGAAATCGCTGATTGATCATTTTGATATTGCTTCCTCTAAAGTGCAATCACTTGTACAAGATACACTTCATCATGCCGATGATGGGGAACTCTATCTCGAATATACAGAAAGTGAAACTCTCTTATTTGATAATGGGCAGCTGAAGAATGGATCATTCCACCAAGATATGGGCTTTGGTCTGCGTGCTGTTTCTGGAGAAGCGACTGGATATGCACACTCTAGCGAACTATCAGCTGCTGCACTCCAACGGGCCAGTGAAGCCGCTAAAACTGTTATCTCTCAAAATCATGCTGGACTTTATAGTACCCCTCCCCAAAAAACAAATAAAAGACTTTATCATCCACATAATCCCCTTGATACTCCATCCTTTGAAGAAAAAAGTACAATTTTGCAAAAAATTGATGCCTATCTACGTGCAAAAAATGATAAATTGCACCAAGTAACTGTCTCTCTTTCCGGCTCATTACAACATATTGAAATTTTACGCGCAGATGGATATTTGGTGCGTGATATTCGTCCTCTTGTACGGCTTTCTATATCTGTCGTTGTTGCTGAAGGAAATCGTCGTGAAAGTGGTTTTTATGGATGTGGTGGACGGAAAGCATTTAGCCAATTTATTCACGAAGAAAATTGGAAAAAGGCTGCTGATGAAGCTTTACGTATGGCTTTAACAAACTTAGAAGCAGAAGAAGCACCTGCTGGAACATTTGATGTCGTTTTAGCAAATGGATGGCCTGGCGTTATGCTTCATGAAGCCGTAGGACATGGATTAGAAGGCGACTTTAATCGCAAAAAGACATCTGCATTTTCTGGACTTTTAGGTCAACAAATTGCTGCAAAAGGTGTTACCGTCGTTGATGATGGAACAATTCCTCACTGCCGTGGTTCCCTCACTGTTGATGATGAAGGGACACCATCAGGATACAACATTCTTATTGAAGATGGAAAACTTGTTGGTTTTATGCAAGATAGGCTAAACGCTAGACTTATGGGAGTTCATCCAACTGGAAATGGACGACGTGAATCCTATGCATATGCGCCAATGCCACGGATGACAAATACAGTTATGCTTGGAGGTGATAAAACACCTGAGGAAATTCTTTCTTCACTCAAAAGTGGTATTTATGCCGTCTCATTTGGTGGAGGACAAGTGGATATTACTTCTGGAAAATTTGTTTTTGAATGTACAGAAGCATATCGAATAGAAAATGGTAAAATCGTAGCACCAATCAAAGGTGCAACTCTTATTGGAAATGGACCAGATGCTATGAAACGTATCACTATGGTTGGTAATGATAGCAAACTTGACAATGGTATCGGTATGTGCGGAAAAGCGGGCCAAAATGTTCCTGTCGGTGTTGGACAACCTCATTTGCGAATCAATAATATGACAATCGGTGGAACAGCATTGATGAAATAATGCCTGTCCCAACATTTTTAGCTCTTCTCCATGACAATACCCCCTCATGCCTGAAGAGAGCACATCAATGATATATTACATCTCCAAAATACAGCTTTCTACACGCCAACCTTTTTGTGCATTATAAAATACTCTATTCATAGCTCATAATAACAAATACTAAAATAAAAAATTCTTTGTATTGAATGCTTTTATTCATTATTTTTATAAATCAAATATTTGTAAACTTTATAATAAAAAATAAATTTTGTAAAAGTTTAACAGAATTTACAAAGTGTTTTCAGCTAAGATTAAAGCTTCCAGCCTATTTTTGTTTTGCGCTTGCTTAAAAGCGCAACAATCTCAACGTGTGGTGACCATAAAAATTGATCAATAGGTATAACTTGTTCTATTCTATACCCTCCTGCTATAAGCATTGATACATCACGAGCAAATGTAATAGGATTGCATGAAAGTGCTACGATCCTTGGTATTGTCGTTTTCGCTAATTCACGCACTTGATTTTCCGCACCAGCACGTGGAGGATCAAAAACAACACACTCAAAACACTCAAGCTCCTTAACAGAAAGTGGATGACGAAAAAGGTCACGCTTTTCACAAGTTACTGTTTTTAAACCGGATGTGAAACGAGCTGCTAAATCTAAATTTCTTAAAGCTCTCTCATTATTTTCAACCGCATGAACATTCATCTTCTTTGCCATGCGTAATGTAAAAGTACCCACCCCTGAAAATAAATCAAGGGCGTTCTTTGCTTTTTTTAAATGCGTTAAAATAATATTGCTCATGATATTTTCTGCTTCATAAGTTGCTTGCAGAAAACCACCAGAAGGAAACTCAACACAGATATCTTCAAAGTAAATTACTGGTTTTTCACGTTCAACTAAAACTTCTCCTTCAACCGATAAACGTGTAATCCCACATGAAAGAGCTTTACGCACCATTTTTTGACGAAGCAATTCATGCTGTACAACGCAGCCTTTTAACGCAACATCCAAACCATTTGCAACATAAGTGATTGTAATATGAAATCGTTTTGCATCACTGCTTAGAAAAGCACAAAGTTCTCTAATATCATCTAGTTTAGATATAATCTCTAGACAGCTTACTGGACATTCCTCAAGGGCTACAATCTTATGAGAAAAATGACGATTAAAACCGACTCTTTGACCATACGGTGTCATAGATGCTGTTAGAGTAATTCTCCGTCGGCTATAAGGCTTACACGTAATTAAAGGCGAAACAAAAACATCGATCCCATATTTTTTCAGTGTATCAACAACCAATTGTCTTTTCCATATGTGATAAGCATCAGCATGCCAATGTTGAAGCGTACATCCTCCACATTCTCCAAAATGTTGACAAAGAGAATCAATACGTTCTGGTGACTTTTCTTTTAATGCTAAAAGCGTAGCATGTTTGCCATGAACAACAATTTCAGCACATTCTCCTGGTAACGTAAAGGGAACCTCAACTAAGCCATACAGTGTTTTGATGACACCATTGCCATTTGCGCTCATATGATCAATTATAACATGATTGTTCAATCTTGTTTTTCTCCGAATAATAAATATTCCAAATTACCATCACCACCTGTAATAGGCGAGGGAAGCAAACCTTTTGCATTCCATCCTTTTTGTCTATCTAACCAAATAAATAACGCTTCAGCCATTTCTTTTGCCATTAATGGATTTTTTAAAACCCCACCCTTACCAATATACTTACGCCCAACCTCAAATTGAGGCTTTACTAGTAAAACGGCTTGGGCTCCCTTTTTGACTAAAGATAAAACAGGAGGTAATGCAAGTTTGAGTGAAATAAAACTGACATCTGAAACGATGAGATCTATTTCCCGTCCACCTAAATGTTCTTCTTTTAAATCTCTAACATTTAATCCTTCTAATAAAGTTATTGCATGATTTTTCAATAAGCGTTCATGAAACTGATGATGACCAACATCTATAGCAATAACATGAGATGCCCCACGCTCTAAAAGAACCTGCGTAAAACCACCTGTTGATGCACCAATATCAATAGCTGTTACTTTTTCTGTTATAATTGGAAATGTATCAAGTGCGCTAACTAGTTTTAACGCTGCACGTGAAACATAATTTTGAGCAGGATCGCTCACTGTAATTTCTGCATCATCAGCAACAATCTGTCCCGCTTTTAAAATACTTTTACCATTAACCTTAACGGTTTGGCGTGTAACAGCATCACGCGCACGCGAACGTGTCGTAAAAAAGTTTCTTTCAACTAAAAGAATATCGAGCCTTTTTCTAACGCCCATTTCATACTCGAATTTTCTGTATTGTCCGAATCTTGCGTCCCAAAACAGTCAAAACTGTATTAACAATACCAACAGAATCCAATCCAACACGTGAAAGCGTTTTTTCTTGTGAACCGTGGCTTAAATATTCATCCGGAAGTTTTAATGTGCGAACTTTTAAACCACGTTCTAAGAGCCCTTCTTGCGCCAAAAATTGTAGTAAATGGGCCCCAAATCCACCGACTGCGCCTTCTTCAATTGTTACCAATACTTCATGCTCACGTGCTAAACGACACATCAAATCACTATCTAAAGGCTTTGCAAACCTTGCATCTGCTACAGTTGTAGATAACCCTTCTCCAGCCAACACATCAGCGGCCATCAATACTTCTGACATACGTGCACCAAAACAAACTAAAGCTATTTTAGTTCCTTCACGCAGAACATGTCCTTTTCCAATTTCCAATAATGCACCGCGCTGCGGTATTTCCAAACCAACCCCTTCACCGCGTGGATAACGAAAAGAAATTGGTCCCTGATCATAAGCTGCAGCAGTGCGTACCATATGCATCAACTCTACTTCATCAGAAGGTGCCATGACAACAAACTCAGGAAGCGTTGTCAAAAAAACAATATCAAAACTACCAGCATGCGTCGCACCATCTGCACCAACAAAACCTGCTCGATCAATAGCAAAACGTACCGGTAATTTCTGTATCGATACATCATGAATAATCTGATCATAAGCACGCTGTAAAAAAGTAGAATAAATAGCAACAAAAGGCTTATAACCCTCACAAGCCATACCGGCAGCAAAAGTTACGGCATGCTGCTCAGCAATACCAACATCAAACATCCTTTCAGGAAATCTTTCAGCAAAAGAATCAAGTCCCGTTCCCGTTGGCATTGCCGCTGTTATGCTAACAATCTTATCATCATGACAAGCTTCTTCTATTAACGCCTTAGAAAATACTTTCGTATAAGAAAGAGCATTGCTTTTTTTCTTGACCTGTTTACCTGTTATAATATCAAAACGATTAACACCATGATATTTATCAGATGATGCTTCCGCAGGTGCATACCCCTTGCCCTTATGGGTTACGACATGCACTAATACAGGACCATAAGGATATTGGCGAACATTTTTTAAAACAGGCAATAAATGCTCTAAATTGTGGCCATCTATTGGCCCAACATAGTAAAAACCAAGCTCATCAAATAAAGTTCCTCCAACCAAAAGTCCGCGTGCAAACTCTTCTGAACGACGTGCTTTATCTAAAAAAAACTTTGGTAATTTTTCGCTAAATACCTTTATCCGTTTACGTAAATTACGGTAAGCAGGACGAGAAACCAATCGTGCAAGATGAGCACTCATAGCACCAGTAGGAGGTGCTATAGACATATCATTATCATTAAGAACAACAATCAAACGTGCATCTAAAGTACCGGCATTATTCATCGCTTCATAAGCCATGCCAGCAGACATAGCACCATCACCAATCACAGAAATGATATTGCGTCTTGTCTCAGCTTTTAAAGCACTCGCCATTGCCATACCAAGACCTGCCGAAATAGACGTAGAAGAATGTCCCGCACCAAATGGATCATACTCACTTTCTGATCGCTTTGTAAAACCTGACAATCCCCCTTCTTGACGCAATGTGCGGATTCTATCTCTACGTCCCGTCAAAATTTTATGAGGATAGGCTTGATGGCCAACATCCCAAATAATTCTATCCTCAGGTGTATTAAAAACATAATGCAATGCAATCGTAAGTTCAACAACCCCAAGCCCTGCCCCAAGATGACCACCGGTTACGGAAACTACATCTATTGTTTCTGCTCGTAACTCATTTGCTAATTGTACTAAACGAGACTCAGGCAATGCCCGCAAATCTTGTGGTAAAGAAATACTATCAAGCAATGGTGTTAAGACCTGAGACAAAAAAAGCTCCTTCACATTATTTTATCAAAAGTGTGAAATAGTAAGAATACACTTTTTTATTTATTATGTTGCATATTTTCTACTGGAATTTTTCTTTGAGATGCTTTGTAACTTTCTCATTTTAGCTTACTATATAAAAGAGATGCTAACAAAACTTGTTTTCTTTCAACAAGATTATTGCATCTCCTCTTTTGCCATTAATATCTTGAGACAACTTCATATTATTCAGAATCAAGAGGTTCAACACCTTCTGGATGACCTTCATTTGAAAGCTGAATTTTTTCAACCTTCGCTTCGGCTACTTTCAAAAGTTTTTCACAATGTTTTTTAAGAGCTTCCCCACGCTCATAAATATCAATGGATTGTTCTAAAGGAACATCCCCACGTTCCAAGTTTTCGACAATCACTTCAAGTTGCTTAAGCGCTTCTTCAAAACTTAACGCTGCAATATCTCCCTTTTTTATCTCTTGTTTCATGTAATCCTCTAATCTTTATAAAGTATTTGTTCTGGATATACGAATTCCAAAATCTTCTAAACCTACATAATGATGCTCTTCAGAAGCATGTACAAGTATAGAACGAATTCCTAAATGTCTTAAAATTTGTGATCCTAAACCAATTTTACGCCATTTCTCTTCACGATTAATAGCCTGTAAATGCTTTTCTAAACCATCCTTCTCCATTTTTTGGACACCAACAGCAGATGGGAGACCAATACCTACAGATCCTTCACGCAAATAAATAAACACACCCCGTTTTTCTTTTTCCATCATACACCGCATAATATCTGAAATCTCTGTAGATTGACCAAAAACATCATTCAAAATATTTTCACGATGCAAACACACGGGAATATCTTCACAGTTACGGATATTTCCAAAAATGATTGCAATATGTTGAACCGTTTCCCAAGGAAGTTGATAACTATGGGCAACAGCTGGTCCTACTGTTGTTTCAATAGAAATTTCTCCAATATGCCTGATTAACATTTCCTTACGCTGACGATAAGCAATCAAATCTGCAACAGTTATGGTATGCAACTGATTATCTTTTGCAAATTTTGTTATCTCATCTCCATGTTTAACACTTCCATCATCATTAACTAATTCACCTATCACACCAACCGGCGGTAAACCGGTTAATTTACACAAATCAACCGCTGCCTCGGTGTGTCCTGAACGCATAAGTACTCCGCCTTCATGTGCAATCAAAGGAAAAATATGTCCTGGGCGAACAAAATCATTTGCATCAGTATTGGAATTAGCAAGATTACGAACTGCCAATGTACGATCGTGCGCTGAAATCCCTGTCGTTATCCCATGTTTAAAATCAACAGTAATAGTAAATTGTGTTCCATGTGCAGAATTGTTATCTGGAACCATAGGAGAAAGATTAAATCGTTGCGCTTCTTCCTTTGGCATAGGTGTACAAATAATACCTGTTGTATAACGCATGATAAATGCCATCTTTTCTTCTGTACAATGAGCAGCAGAAACTGTTAAATCGCCTTCATTTTCGCGATCATTATCATCAGTAACCACAATAATTTCACCGCGTTCAAAAGCTTGAAGTGCAGAAATAATTTTTTTTTCATCATACGCCATTATTCACCTTTTAAATCACCCAACCTGACCGCGATGCCTTAGATAATGATCAGCGATAGCACAAGCAACCATCGCTTCACCAACAGGAACCGCACGAATCCCAACACAGGGGTCATGACGTCCCTTTGTGACAACGTCTACATTATTACCATCAACATCAATTGAACGACGAGGGGTTAAAATTGATGAAGTCGGTTTCACAGCAAAACGTGCAATTATTGGCTGCCCACTCGATATTCCACCTAAGATACCACCTGCATGATTGGATAAAAAAAGTGGCGTTCCATCACTTCCCATACGCATTTCATCTGCATTTTCTTCTCCCCTCAGCTGAGCTGCTGCAAAACCATCACCAATTTCAACACCTTTCACCGCATTAATCGACATCAATAATGATGCAATATCCTGATCAAGTTTTGCGTAAACAGGTGCTCCTAATCCCGCTGGAACATTTTCTGCAACAATCTCAACAACGGCGCCAACAGACGAACCATCTTTGCGTATTTTATTAATATAATCACTAAAAACTTTTACCATTTCACCATCAGGCGTAAAAAAAGGATTGTTATCAACCTCTGACCAGTCCCAACGATTGCGATTAATCTTATAAGGACCAATCGCTATTACCGCTCCCCGTACATTTAAGCCTGGAACAACTTTACGCGCAAAAACACCTGCTGCAACACGTGCCGCGGTCTCTCGTGCAGAAGCACGTCCTCCTCCACGGGGATCGCGAATGCCATATTTGACGGCATAAGTATAATCTGCATGACTAGGACGATACTGGTGAGCAATCGAACCATAATCCTTAGAACGTTGATCTGTATTGCGAATCAATAAAGAAATTGGTGTACCCGTTGTTACTAAAATCGTCCCATCTCCTTGGGAAATAAACCCCGAAAGAACCTCTACTTGATCCAATTCTCGGCGTTGCGTCGTATATTGCGATTGTCCTGGTCTACGCTTATCAACAAACGCTTGAATTTCTGCAAGTGTAAAATGAATTCCTGGTGGACAACCATCAATGACACAACCAAGAGCGGCGCCATGGCTTTCCCCCCATGTTGTTACACGAAACAGATGACCAAATGTATTATGTGACATAAAAAATGAACCGTTTCTTCGTCAAATATACACACCTATAAACCTATGTTATGCCGTACACAAAAAGTTTCTCTTTTAAAATGTTATTAGCTATTTCAAATTTGATCAAATCGCTATTATCGGATAAAAGTTTACTCTTTAACGACAGAAATATCTGGCGCATCAACGGCTTTCATACCAATAATATTATAACCTGAATCCACATGGTGTACTTCACCTGTAACAGAACGAGACAAATCCGAAAGAAGATAAAGAGCAGAATCACCTACCTCTTCAATGGTCACTGTACGACGCAAAGGAGCATTATATTCATTCCATTTTAAAATATAACGAAAATCACCAATACCAGAAGCTGCTAATGTTTTAATTGGCCCTGCAGATATAGCATTAACACGAATATGTTGGGGACCTAAATCAACCGCTAAATATTTCACACTTGCCTCAAGAGCCGCTTTTGCAATCCCCATAACATTATAATTGGGGACAACTTTTTCTGCACCATAATAGCTCAATGTTAAAATTGAACCGCCATCTTGCATTAATTTTTCTGCACGCTTAGCTAAAGCTGTTAAGGAATAAACCGAAATATTCATGGTCATCATAAAATTCGATTCGCTAATATCAATATAGCGACCACTTAATTCATCTTTATCAGAAAAACCAATAGCATGGACTAAAAAATCGAGTTTACCCCATTTTTTTTCTATCTCTTTAAAAACCGCATCAATAGATGCACTATCAGAAACATCACAATGACCGCAAACAAATCCTTTCACTTCCTCGGCCAAAGGAGCAACACGCTTTTTCATTGCCTCACCCTGATAAGTAAAAGCAAGCTCTGCACCTGCATTACTTACCGCTTTAGCTATCCCCCAAGCGATAGAGCGATTATTGGCTAATCCCAAAATTAAACCACGCTTACCATACAATAAACCATTACCCTTAGCCATCAGCACTGCCCCATTGTTACTTGAAATTAATATTACTTATCTGCCTATGACATAGGTAAACTTTTTCTTCAAGTAATTGATTTAAAATAAAATAAAAACTATGCTGTCTATAATTTAAAAATTAACCTTTTTGCATTTGTAAAAACTGTTCTAATGCACTATCGCCACCTTCTGGTAACATAATACGCACATGCACATAAAAATCGTCTCTTACACCATTTTTTAAACGAAGACCTTTCCCTTTCAATCGCAAAATACGATCAGAACTTGACCAAGCAGGAATAGTTAAAACCACACGTCCTTCTAAAGTTTCAACTTCTTCTTTAGCCCCTAAAACAGCATGCTTAAGAGGAACTGGTAAATCAAGATGAAGTGCCCTACCTTCGACCCGCAAACGAGGATGTTTTTTTATCTGAATAGTTACTAATGCATCTCCTGCTTGCCCATAAGCGACCTCTTCTCCTTGACCTTTTAAACGGATAGTTTGTCCATCTTCAACATAATCTGGAAGCTTAATCTTTAGCTTTTTTCCATTAGGAAAAACAACTTCTACCTTTTCAGCACCGACCATCTGCTCCAACGTTATTGTAAGATTGACACGAACATGGGCTCCTTGTTGAGGTCGACTATATTGTGCAGAACTCGAAAACCTTCCACCTCCCCCAAATAAATCACGAAAGATATCATTTGCATCAAAACCTCCACTACCGGAAGAACTAAAATCAAATCCTTTTGCTCCTCCTGAAAAAGGATTATGTTTATTGCTAAAGTTTTCACCAGTACCATAGGTTTGATAAAATGGTTTTCCTTCCATATCAATTTCACCGCGATCAAATTGTGCCTTTTTATTTTTATCCCCTATAATTTCATAAGCTTGATTAATTTCAGAAAACTTTTCTTTAGCCTTTGCATCATCTTTATTGTGATCTGGATGATACTTCTTTGCTAATTTTCTAAATGCTGATTTAATCTCTTGCGGTTTTGCGGTACGTGCCACACCCAAAATTGTGTAAGGATCACGCATATTGTCCTCTTTTCATTTTTAAAATATTAACTGATCTGTTGTTTAACATCCCTCACAGTCTTATTCATTTACTCTAGAGAGTAACTAGCTCTCTCTTTATATGTTTATAAAGAGCAGAAAATACCAGAGAAACATAGATATTTTATTGAATATAATGCATTGCACTTTTTGCTAAAGACAAAAATGATTAAAACACCATAAAAATACATGACGATGTTGATTTTTTGAAATAAGAATAACATAGCACTTTAACTTCTCAACGACCTTATTAAAAAAGGACTCACTCATGCTCACTAATATGTGGAGATACTATGAGTAATAAAATACCAACAGATAATGCGTTTATACAAATAGAAAAGCCTTTTGTACTTTTCGAGGAGTGGCTTAAAGAAGCAACAATAAGCGAGATAAATGATCCCAATGCTATGGCCTTAGCAACAGTTGATGAAACAGGATGTCCTAATGTTCGTATGGTTCTTCTCAAAGACTATAGCCCCCAAGGATTTGTTTTTTACACTAACTATGAGAGTTGCAAAGGACGAGAAATTTTAAAATCAATGAAAGCATCCTTAGGTTTTCATTGGAAATCACTCCGCCGTCAAATTAGAATTAGAGGACTTGTCGAACAAGTCAGTGCTCAGGAAGCGGATGCATATTTCCAATCACGACCACGTGGGAGTCGAATTGGTGCATGGGCATCCAAACAATCTCAACCATTAGAAAGTCGTTTTGTTCTTGAAAAAGCAATTGCTCATTATACTACACGCTATGCAGTAGGTAATATTCCCCGTCCACCTTATTGGTCAGGATTTCGTGTGAAACCTCTTTCCATTGAATTTTGGCGTGATCGCCCGTTCCGTTTACATGATCGCCTGCTCTTTACACGTGATTCTATTGAACATGATGATTGGCAAAGTCAAAAGCTTTATCCCTAATTCCTCAAACCTTAAAGTATGAATATTTTTTATACAATGATAAAAAAACGCCTTATTAAATAAAGATAATATATGATGTTTAATCTTTTTATTCCTAAATTATAGGGTAAACTATCCTCCATATACCACCGCATACCAAACCAGCAAAAGTCACAAAGCCAATAAATGAATTAGATTTGAAAAGCTTAAGACATTGTGTGCTATCATCTATATCAATAATTTTAATTTGAATGAACATATGAATACTTGCGACAAAAAGTCCTAAAAAGCTAAGGATAGGAACTTGTGCCAAATAAAATGCAAAACTTACGAAGATTATAAAACCACCATATAAAAATACCAAAGCACGTTTAGTCTCTTTACCAAAGAGGAGCGCCGTAGAGCGTACACCAACTGTAGCATCATCCTCCTTATCCTGATGCGCATAAATTGTATCATATCCTATTGTCCACAAAATTGATCCTACATAAAGTAAGATTGGTGCCCAACTTAAATTTCCATATACAGCAGCCCACCCCATTAATGCTCCCCAATTAAATGCAATTCCTAAAAAAAATTGCGGCCAATATGTTATACGTTTCATAAAAGGGTATATTGCAACTGCTACTAATGAAGAGATACCTAGAAAAAAACTAAACCTATTAAATTGTGTTAACACCCCTAAACCTACCAAACATTGCGCCAATATAAAGACTTTTGCTTGAAATCGACTCACATGGCCTGTTGGAAGTGGACGAGAACGTGTTCTTTCTACCTGAGAATCAATTTTATGATCAATAATATCGTTCCACGTACACCCTGCACCTCGCATTGCTATAGAACCTATAAAGAAAAGAAAGAGATACCAAAACCAATGCAGCAACATCGATAAAAGTGAAAATTGATGCATCTCAAAAGAGATAAAAGCCATTGTTGTTGACCAGAAGCAAGGCCACATTAATAACTGCCATCCAATAGGACGATCCCAACGTGCTAATTGAGCGTAAAACCACAAAGAACAAGGAAGAAAATTATAGACCCATTGTTTGGAAGATGCATCCATAACCCGTCCCTGACTCTCACAGGATTGAATATAGGCAGTATCTTTACTTTTTTTCATAAAATAATTTCACCTTTAGTCTTGCGATAGAGACATTTCATTCTTATGAGAATGACTAAATTAATCATCTTCTACAATAGGAGCAAGCAATGAAAATTCTTCTTATTGGTTCAGGCGGACGAGAACATGCTTTAGCGTGGAAAATAGCAGCATCGCCACTACTCACAAAATTATATTGTGCTCCAGGAAATCCTGCAACAACAGAATTTGGTAAAAATATTAATTTAGATATTAATGATCATTCTCTCGTCATTGACTTTTGTAAAACACATGCCATTGATCTTGTCATTGTTGGCCCTGAAGCCCCACTTGTTGCGGGGATAACAGATTCCCTCAATAGCGCTAATATCTGTGTATTTGGACCAACTCAAAAAGCTGCTCAGTTAGAAGGTTCAAAAGCCTTTACAAAGGATTTATGCCGTAAAAATAACATTCCTACAGGAGCTTACCAATGCTTTAATGATTCCGCAGAAGCTAAAGCATACATTCGTCAACAAGGTGTACCCATTGTTATTAAAGTTGATGGCTTGGCTGCCGGTAAAGGTGTTGTTGTTGCAAAAACCCTAGAAGAAGCGTTTAACGCAGTTGATAACTGTTTCAAAAATACATGTAGTAATACAGACAAAAAAATCGTTGTAGAATCTTTTCTTGAAGGTGAAGAAGCAAGCTTCTTTTGTCTTTGTGACGGTAAAATCGCTCTTCCCTTTGGATCTGCTCAAGATCATAAACGTGTAGGGGATGGTGATACTGGAGCAAACACTGGTGGTATGGGAGCTTATTCGCCAGCTCCAATCATGACCCAAGAAATGATTCATCGTACTCTTAAAGAAATTGTTGAACCAACTTTACATAGCATGAACGCAATGGGAGCTCCTTTTAAAGGTATTCTCTTTGTCGGACTGATGATAACCCAAAAAGGACCTGAGCTCATTGAATTTAATGTACGATTCGGTGATCCTGAATGTCAGGTTTTAATGATGCGTCTTAAAGATGATATTCTTCCAATACTTCTTGCAGCAGCCCAAGGAAATCTTGAACAAAAAAATCTTCAATGGTCTAAAAAAACTGCTTTGACTGTTGTTATGGCTGCCAAAGGTTACCCCGATGCTCCTCAAAAAGGGACTCTCATCCGTAATCTTGATGCGATAAAGACTCTTCCTCATGTAAAAGTTTTTCAAGCGGGTACTCTATTACGCAATGGAAAGCTCATTGCAAATGGTGGACGCGTTTTAAATATTACCGCAATAGGAGAAACCATTACACAGGCACAAAAACGCGCCTATGAAGCTGTCGATTGTATTGATTGGCCAGAAGGTTTTGTTCGCCGTGATATTGGATGGCGAGCAATTGCACGAGAAAATAAAATTTTAAAACCTTATTGAATCATTTTATCTATAAATAGGATACACAATGATGCTTAAATTTTCTCATTATTTTTTATTAGCTACAATTTTAGAAAGATTCTTGTATTTTCATTAAAATGAAAACATTCTAAATTTAAATAAGGTATTGATGCCGATTATATAAAAATTTTCTTGCATATAAACTATATTTACAAATGATTTTATTGTTTTTTGTGTTTTTTAAAACTTATTCGCTTTGCGTATTTTTTTAAATTACTTTCGCTTCTTAAATTTGAAAAAAGTGCTCTGTACTGTCATTACTTTTACGTAACAACCTTATTTCCAGTCTTCCAACAATAGTTTTATAATATTGTAAAATCTAAATCTCCATTCATCAGTAAAATATCTCTATTGTCATGAAAACTGAGAACTGACTTTTTAGAAAAATCACTTTGTAGAATGCAAAAAAATGCACACATATAAAAATACAATGGAAAAATAAATGACATCAATTACTGTAATGCAATCTCATTTGCTATCATTAAACGTAACCCCAACGGATTTCTATAACGAAGTAAAAAACGCTTTTGTTTAGAATGCAACGTCTTACAAAAAAGGCGACGTAAATTAGCACGATCTTTGACCACTACGATACGATTATCTTCATTGATCATAAGCATAGGAAGCCCATAAATATCCGCCCATAACCGCCAATCTAAAAGAACATTATTCAAATCTCTAGAAACTAAAAGTGGAATGCATGCTTCTTTATCTGCGTGAAATAACTCTAATGCAACCGCTCTTTCTCCCGAACATGTTTTTACAGCACGTGCTGCAATTCCTTTAAAATGATAAGATGGCATTAAATGTGATATACTCGCAGGAAACTCTGTTTTAAAAAAAACACCGCGTTCATTTAACGAACAAATTATTTTATTTCCCGTTTTTGATGAATAATATGTTATTGTTTGTGGCAAATGGTACGGATCTAACCGAAATTCAAGCACCGCTTTTGCCTGATTAAAGCACTGATTAGCCATATATAATGTCCCAATTTATCTTAATAACATATACCATCTAGCAGCTTTTCCCCACTGGATTATTAAAACATTCAATAAAAAACAACTGGTTTCTTTTTTGGTTATTAAAATCTAAACAAAAATACGTAACAAAATTTGACGTGTCTAAATTATAGTACTTTTCCAGGATTCATAATCCCTAAAGGATCAAGCAGTTTCTTCATTCCTTGCATAATATCTAATGCAACAGATGACTTGAAAGTGTAAAGTTCTTCACGCTTGAGTTGACCAATTCCATGTTCAGCAGAAAACGCCCCTTGGTAATGTATTGCTAAACTATGAATGCTATGATTCATTTGTGACCATAGCTGCAAAAATGTGTTAGTATCAGCTCCTACAGGCTGTGTAACATTATAATGTAAATTTCCATCCCCCATATGGCCAAAACAAACAACCCGTGCACCTGGAGAAATTTCTTCAACAATATGGGCGGCCTCAGAGATAAAGTCAGGAATAGACGCTATAGGCACCGCAATATCATGCTTAATGGACCCTCCCGCTAATCTCTGCGCAGGTGATATACTTTCACGCAATTTCCAAAAAAAGTCTTGCTGTTTTAACGACTGTGCAACAACTGCATCTTCTATCACTGAATCCTTTAAAGATTCTTCTAAAATAATACTGAGTACTGATAGTGCTTCATCCTGCCCCTGTAATGATGAAATATCAATCAATACATACCATTCATGCTCATGTTCAAGGGGAGATCTCTCATAGACTTGATAATCTAAAGCTATTTTCAAACTGAGTTTTCCCATAAGCTCAAAACCAGTCAACATCCCTCCCCCATAACATTGAGCAAGAGACAAAAATTCAAGAGCCTTAGCTGGGCTATATAAACCAACCAAAGCAACTGCTTTGCCTTTAGGTTTTGGAAAAAGCTTCAAAACTGCTGCTGTTATAACACCTAAAGTGCCTTCAGCACCAATAAACAAGTTTTTCAAATCATAACCGCTATTGTCTTTCTTTACAAAACGCAAATCATCCAAAATACGACCATCAGGCAAAACAACTTCCAAACCAAGACAAAGCTCACGCATATTGCCATAAGCTAAAACAGCCGTTCCTCCAGCATTTGATGACAGATTTCCTCCTATCTGACAAGAACCTTCCGAAGCCAAAGAAAGAGGAAAAAAACGATCTAATTTATCTGCTTTTTTATGCAAATCTTGTAAGATAACACCAGCTTCTACCACAGCAAAATTACCCTCAAGATTCATACATCTTATCTTGTTCAATCGCTCCATGGATAAAAGAACGCTTCTCCCACTCTCATCGGGTTGTTGACCACCCACCAGACCTGTATTTCCCCCCTGTGGTACAATTGGTGTACGTGTTTGGCTAGCAAGTTGCATAATTGATGATACTTCTTCTGTAGAAGATGGTCGTAAAAGTAATGCTGCTTTTCCATGGAAAAGCCCGCGCTCTTCAAGCAAATAGGGTGCAATCAATGCCTGATCTGTTATAGCATGCGCAACGCCAACAATCTTTGTAAATTTTTGAATTAACTTCTGCTCAATCATCATGTCTCCTTTGGAGCCGCAGCACGTGTGAGACGATCATTAATAGCCTCTCCTAATCCGTATGATGGTATAGGTTCTACAGCTATAGATTTCACTTTAAATGAATCCAATTCCCTCATATATTGAAATAGATGAAAAGCTGCCTCTTCCAACTGTCCACTTTCACTGAGATTTAAAACAGAAACAGCATTTTCAACACCTATAATGCGTTTTTGACCAAATGCTAAAAGAGCTTCTCCACTTTCCACTTTTTGCACATTCAAACGAAGTCTAGCATTGGGAGCATAATGCGATTTTAACATACCAGGTGCCTCAATAGCAGAACATTGATCTATACGTTTTAGTAATTTCCCTGTAAATTTTTCAATTTCTTCAGCTGCAATTCCTCCAGGACGCAAAAGATAAACACTTTCACCACAAACTTTAATAATTGTTGATTCAATCCCTATTTTAGAATTTCCACCATCAAGAATCAAAGGAACACCATCCCCTAAAGATGCAAAAACAGCTTCAGCTGAAGTAGGACTAAGACGTCCAGATTGATTCGCACTAGGAGCAACTAAAGGACGACCAAAATCATGTACAACCTCTGCAAAACAACTATCTGGAAAACGAACAGCCAATGTATTTAAACCAGAAGTGGCTAAAGGATGAATACTATGCTGCGCTTTTAAAGGTAAAATTAATGTCAAAGGACCAGGCCAAAATGCTTCCATTAATTGGCGTGAAAGAAAATCAATTTCCACATAGCGTTCCGCCATAACTATGCTGCTTACATGAGCAATCAGAGGATTAAATTTAGGACGCTTCTTTGTTAAAAAAATAGAAGATATTGCTCTTCCATTTGTTGCATCACCCGCTAACCCATAAACAGTTTCTGTTGGTAAAGCCACTAATTTTCCCTGTTTAAGCAATCCAATTGCTTTTTTTATCGAAGTGCTATTGAGTGGCAAAATCGTCATCACATATCATTCCTATAACGCTCTTTAAGTGGTGCAAAACTATAACGATGTAATCCCATAACAGGTCCATATTGATCAAGAGCTGCACGATGTGCTCGCGTTGCATAGCCTACATGCTTCTCTAAACCATAGCCTTTATAAACTTGTCCTGCATATTCCATCATACGATCACGCGTTACTTTGGCAATAATAGATGCTGCTGCGATTGAAACTGAACGTTGATCCCCCTTAATCAAAGCCATTGCTGGACATGGTAACTGGAAAGGAAGATCACGCCCATCAACCAGTGCATAATGCGCTGGAACTGCTAACCCTGTAATACAGCGATACATTGCTTCTAAAGTCGCTTTTCTAATATTAGACTCATCGATAGTACGGGCGCAAAGACTTGCAACCGAAATTGCTAATGCACTTTGCAAAATTTCATCATAAAGTTTACGACGTTGTAGAGAAGACAGTTTTTTTGAATCATTTAGCCCATCAGGAATATGATTTTTATCTAAAATAACTGCCGCTGTTACAACAGGTCCTGCAAGAGGACCACGTCCCACTTCATCGATACCTGCGATATGAAGAAATCCTTGATTTTGTAAATCCGTTTCACATAAAAAATTTGGTTGAAGTGGTAAATGAAACATTTTTTATAAATCATCAATACAATAAAATATATCCATTTTTACTATCTGCTTTTTCAGCAAGCTCTACAATAAAAATAGCTCCCAAAGAACCCTCTTTAATTTTTGTATAGATATAAAATCCCTGCAAAACAAAATCTTTTTACCTTTATATTAATTTATCAAATCTTTCCTAAAGTCATGATGGGTTTCACAAACCAATGTGGGTGCATCGATTTGATCAAAAGAGCTGCCTTTTGTGCCGCTTGTTGATCCTTAAAAATACCAAAACAAGTTCCTCCCGTTCCAGACATACGAGAAAAAAGAGAACCACACCTATTTAACGTAGATAATACTTCAGCTAATTGAGGTGCAATTTTTAATGCAGGAGGAAAAAGATCATTACGTGTTTCTTGTAATGCTTCAACTAACGAATCCACAGTTTTTAGGGCTGTTGGTTTAATTTGTAAAGGAGCATGATTGTGCGTCTCCAAAGCCTTAAACACAGCTTTCGTTGCAATTGGTTGACCATGATTTACTAATACCATTGCAAGAGGACACGCTTCTTTGAGCCGTACAATATCTTGGCCAATTCCCTTCACAAAAAGCGGCTGCTGATATTCCAATGCAAAAAGACACATTGGTACATCAGCACCAAGAACTAAGCTCATTTCTGCTAATTTCTCACAAGAATAATTTAGATTCCATCGCTGGCGTAATATACTAATAACACCAGCAGCATTTCCTGATCCACCTCCCATGCCTGAAGCAACAGGTAATGTTTTAATAAGTTTTAAAAAAGCAGGTTTAGCATTTTCAGAAAATGCCTTACGCATAAAATCACGCGCGCGAATAACCAAATTCTCTGAACCAGAAACAAGCCCTTTTGCAAATGGACCCGTTAAAACAAAGCGGTCATGTTCACAAGACGCATAGCTTAAACAATCACCATTAAGACTAAAATAGACTAAACTCTCAATTAAATGATAACCATCAGACCTCCGCCCCACAACATGCAAAGCTAAATTCAACTTAATAGGTGTAAATACATAAGAATGCCTTTTGAATAAATTATACCCATTCGGTATCATTTTACGTAATATTCATCTCTATAAAAATCTTTTACTAACATTTTTCTTTTCACCGTCTTTAGCTTAGCTTTTACACGATAAACATCCTATAACATCTTCTAGAGCCGTTTCTTAAATAACAAGAATAAAGCACTATCAATACAAAATAAACAGGATGCTCTCACCCGTATCATTTTAAGCCTTCTTTTTCTCTATAACCATTTCCTAAATAAGACTTTTAATCATAAACCATAACGCTGCCAAAGCATTCGTTCTTGTGCTATCATAAAAGCACTATCTACTGCCGTATAAGCTGCATGAGCACTAATTCCTGATGGCGTTTTAGTACCCAAAAGACCTTTTGGCGGGGTTATGAGTCGAAGTTTTGCATCATCACCAAACCGTTCTTTAATAACAGAACGTACATCATTCAATCCATCAATTAAACCAAGCTCAACACCTTTCTTTCCACTCCAAAACATTCCTGTAAAAATATCTGAATCATCTGATAACTTTGTCGTACGTCGCTCTTTAACCAAATCGATAAAAGTTTGATGAACCTCAAGTTGTAGAGATTTTAAATGATCGATATCAGCCTTTTTTTCTGGTTGAAAAGGATCTAATACAGCCTTGTTTTTTCCTGCTGTATACACACGTCGTTCGATACCAACTTTCTTTAAAAGCTCTGGAAAACCAAAGGAGGCTGAAACAACCCCGATAGAACCAACAATCGAAGAAGGATCAGCAAAAATTTCATCTCCCGCACAAGCAATCATATAACCACCAGATGCAGCAATATCTTCTATAAATACAAGAACCTGTTTCTTTTTTTCCTCTGCTAAATCACGAATACGTTTAAAAATAAAACGCGATTGTACGGGCGATCCACCAGGAGAATTAATAAGAAGCGCAACAACTGGTGCTTTTTTGTGAGAAAATGCCTTCTCTAAAGAACTTGCACATCGGCTTAACGAAAGCGTACGTGCTATTGGCGTTGTAGAATCCATAATCGCTCCATGGAGACGAACAACTGGAATTTCCAGTTTATTGGAATAAAAACGAGGGGGAATAAGATTTTTGATAACGTCCATCAAAATAAAACTTCCTTATATGCTAGGGGAAAAGGCAAGTGAATAAAAAAGGAGAGCATAGCTGCACACAAAAGTGCTAAAACAACTTCAAAATATAAATGCAAACTCAAAGTCATCTAAATCAAAACCTCCTTTAAAAAAATTAAAGGTAAAGCTTAAATTTAAATGATAAATTAGAAAACACAAGAGATCATTAAAAAAGTTCCCAAAAACTTATATGTCCATTATTAATTGCATCAATCCGCGTTGAAAAAGCGTGTCCCTCCCCCTCATGCATAACCAATGCCGGTGATAGAGATAGAGCTGCTCTACTTCCCCGTTTGGCATAAAGTAAAATACGAATTGCTGTTGTCTTTGCACGTGCATGAACAGGAATTATACAGATCCCACCAAAACGCCCTTCTAAAGCACGTAAAATATCATTTAATGATTGTGGACGCGCAATTAATCCTAAATATCCTCCTGGCCTAACAATTGCTGCTGCACTGCGCAACCAATTATCAAACATTTCTTCAGGCATAACATGTGCTTTAGACTTTTGTTTATCTGGTGTTTTGCGATCTTCAGGACTATTAAAAGGCGGATTCATAATCGCAAAATCAAAACTATTATCCCTCAAACCTGCTTTTACACGGGCATTACCTTTTAGTGTCACATCTGCTTCTAATAGGCAAATGCGATCAACAAGTTTCTCATTTTGTTTTAGCAAAAGCGTTTTTTGTGCATAAGATACCATAAAAGATGATTGTTCAACCAATGTTACATGCGTTTCCAAACAACGCGAAGCAACTGCTAACCCTGCAGCACCAGCGCCTGCACCTAAATCAACGACCTTGCCCTTAAAATTTTTAGGAATTAAACTGGCTAATAACATAGCGTCCATACCAGAACGGTGACCATATTTACGTGGTTGAACTAAATAAAACTTCCCGCGATGAAATTGATCAATTGTTTCATCACTCTGATTCGTCATTCTCTCCACTTAAAAGCCTCACGTTTATTATTTTCAAATATACCCTTTTCTTATTGATTTCTTACCGAACAAAGCTTTTGCAAATCTTCAGCGCGTTTCATAACAGCAATATATAGCTCAAGATTTAAAAGCATGCCCTGTAAATATTATGTAAATTTTACACTTTACACCTTAAAATAATACCAAAAGCTTGAGTCAGAGCAAAACTCTCTTTATGCTACCAAGCCAAATAAAATGTATAGATATCTATTAAAATACTCTAGGAGTAAACACATTGAGTGCAACCACACAATCTCATCAGATACGGAATAATCAAGCTTCTCTCCAATCTCTCATCAACCTTACTCAAAATGATATGAAGCGCGTCAATCAATTTATCCTCTCTATGGCAAACTCAGAGGTTGAAATGATTCCTGAAATTTCTAACCATCTTATTTCATCAGGTGGGAAGCGGTTACGCCCAATGATCACTCTTGCTTCTGCTCATATGTTTGATTATCAAAATGATGGACATGTAAAACTTGCAACAGCTGTTGAATTTATGCATACAGCAACTTTGTTACATGATGATGTGATTGATGAAAGTGAGTTACGACGTGGAAAATCTACTGCACGAGTAATCTGGGGAAATCAAGCAAGTGTACTTGTTGGTGATTTTTTGTTGGGACAAGCTTTTAAAATGATGGTCGAGGTTGGTTCGATAGAAGCGCTCTCTGTCCTAGCAAACGCTGCTGCAATTATTGCTGAAGGAGAAGTTATGCAACTTTCAGCTGCAAAAAATATAGAAACGAGCACTTCAGACTACCTTAAAATCATCAATGCAAAAACAGCTGCTCTTTTTTCAGCAGCTGCTGAGGTCGGACCAATTATTGCTGGTTATAAAGATAAAGAGCGTTCTGCATTACGTGAATATGGCACATTGTTAGGATTAGCTTTCCAATTAATTGATGACGCACTTGATTATGGTGGTACTGCTAAAAATTTGGGAAAAAATATAGGAGATGATTTCAGAGAAGGAAAAATCACCATGCCTGTTATTCTCGCATATACACGTGGTAATATGGTAGAAAAAGCATTCTGGAAACAAGCTCTTGAAAATGGCGATAACAACGATGAAGCTTTCACATATGCACAACACTTAATAGAAAAATATGGGGGCCTTGTAGACACAATAGAACAAGCACGCATCTATGGAAAACGTGCTATCGATGCTCTTTCTTCCATAAATAAAAATCTCGCTCATAATGCTCTTGTTGAAACTGTCGATTTTTGTATTGAGCGTGTAAACTAATTCTTTGCAAAAAGCATAGTATTATTTCACAAAGTCATCAGATATGATCTATAAATTATACAATCGATTAATTATCTTGAAGAGGATTAACTCTATGTGCAGTGCAACAGTATCCCGCTTTTTTATTTTCTGTTTCGCGGGTATCATGCTGATGCCATCATCTACCTATAGCAAAACAAATGCTACTCTTAAGAGCAACTCATTTACAGGTGCCTATTTAGCGGGAAGAGTTGCAAATCATGAAAATAAAACAGATCTTGCCATTAAATATTTTCAACAAGCACTCATTTATCAACCTGGTAACATTGAAACACAAAAAGAGCTTTTAGAAGCCTTTCTTTCCGTTGGTGCCTTTAAAGAAGCTGTTGAGCAAGCTAAAAAACTTAAAGAGAAAAATATTATCACTCCCTTTGTTTCCTTAACATTGTCAATAGAAAGTCTCATTAAAAAAGATTATCAAAATGCTAAACTGCTTTTACAATTACAAAAAGCGTCTATATCTAATAACCCAATATCTGAGCTCATTAGTGCTTGGGCTACATTTGGATCTGGACAAAAATCTGAAGCAATCGCTGAGCTTCAAAAAATTAAAGGACCTAATTGGTATAAGCTTTTTATAGATTATCATCTTGCTCTTATGTGCGACTTAGCAGAACAAACACAGGACGCAAAAAAATATTTTATTCAAGCACTCAATAACAAACAAGGAACTCTTATAGCTCCTAATACCTATGAACGTATTATCATAGCCTATGCTTCCTTCCAATTGCGTCATAATATGCGTGTACAAGCTCTTCAAACTCTTAAACATGGCGAGCAAATGCTGTCAGGACGAGAAGTTCTCAACAACATTCGCAAAAAAATTGAAAAAAACGCTTCTTTAGAAAAACTGATTAAAACACCTCAACAAGGAGCAGGAGAGGTATTGTATAACTTTGGCACAGCCCTTAACTACAAAAATTCAGGGCGAATTGCACGTATTTTTAAACAGTTATCGTTTTCCTTATACCCTCAAAATGATGCAACACTGTTTCAACTTGCACATATTTCTGCTGAATTAGGTGATCTTCATAAAGCAATAAAACTTTACCATGCTTTACCGCCTCAATCTCCTTATTATAAAGACGGACAACTTCACCTTGCATTCCTTCTTGCAAATAATAAGAATTACAATGAAGCCATTAAACTCCTTACCTCATTACAGAAAAGATTTCCTCATGATCGCCACATTTTGATAACACTCGTTGCTTTCTATATACAAAACAATAAATTTGTCGAAGCCACGCGGAGTTTGAACTATGCTATTGCACAAATAAAAAACTTTCAACGAAATGATTGGAAACTCTTTTATCAGCGGGGTGTCGCTTTTGAACGTTTACAACAATGGCCAAAAGCTGAAGCTGATTTACGAAAAGCGCTTGAATTTTTTCCTAATCAACCACAAGTTCTTAACTATCTTGCTTATTCTCTTATCGATCGCGATCAAAAACTTGAAGAATCTCTCCATATGCTACAAAAAGCCTCAGCGTTACAATCGCGCAATAGTTATATCTTGGATTCTCTAGGGTGGGCTTATTATAAACTTAAACAATATAACAAAGCTGTTCAGATATTAGAAAATGCTGTCATATTGCAACCTGAAGATCCAACATTAAATGATCATTTAGGTGATGCCTATTGGCAAATTGGACGAAAACGTGAAGCAATATTTCAGTGGAATCATGCAATTGATGGAAATGCAAAAAACTCTGAGGAAATCCAAAAAAAATTAAAATTTGGCTTGCAATAAATAACAATACTTGACCACCTTCTTATGAAACAATAGACAGGTACAGGTATGGAAGATGGCATTTCTTTAATTGCTATTTGTTGATCAAACATGAAAGAGTATAAAGTGTGAAACTGCCTGAATATCTCAACCCTACACGTTCTTTTCAGGGACTAATTTTAACTTTGCAAAATTATTGGGCCAATTATGGATGTGCAATTTTGCAACCTTATGATATGGAAGTCGGCGCTGGAACTTTTCATCCTGCAACAACGCTACGTTCACTAGGACCGCGTCCTTGGAAAGTAGCTTATGTCCAGCCTTCTCGACGTCCAACAGATGGCCGATATGGTAAAAATCCAAATCGTTTACAGCATTATTATCAATTTCAAGTCCTTCTCAAACCTTCTCCTCCTAATTTACAAGAGCTTTATATTCAATCGCTACAAGCCATTGGTCTTAATACAAAACTGCACGATGTTCGCTTTGTTGAAGATGATTGGGAAAGTCCAACACTTGGTGCTTGGGGACTTGGATGGGAATGCTGGTGCGATGGAATGGAAATCTCTCAATTTACTTATTTCCAACAAGTGTGTGGCCTTGAATGTGCTCCAGTTTCAGGAGAACTCACATATGGTCTTGAGCGTCTTGCAATGTATATTCAAGGTGTTGATAATGTTTATGATCTGAATTTTAATGGTTTAGATGGAGAAAATAAAATAAGTTATAGAGATATTTTCTTACAAGCAGAACAAGAGTACTCATATTATAATTTCGAGTTTGCTAATACCAAATTATTGCACCAACATTTTATTGATGCAGAGCAAGAATGTATCGCACTTCTTGAAGCTGGAAAACCAAATCAAGAAAATGGCTTACATTTATGTGTTTTTCCTGCTTATGATCAATGTATTAAAGCCAGTCATATCTTTAATCTTTTACAAGCACGTGGCGTTATTTCTGTAACTGAAAGACAAAGTTATATTCTTCGCGTTCGTGATCTTGCACGCCGCTGTGGAGAAGCCTTTCTCCTTACAGAAGCTGGTCAAATACACAAGAATGGAGAAACCTAATGTCTCATCTTCTTCTTGAGCTTTTTAGTGAAGAAATCCCAGCACGTATGCAACGAAAAGCTGCGGCTGATCTCAAAAACTGTATTACAAATCAACTTATAAAAACAGGCTTGACCTATAAAGCGGCTCGTGAATATTGGACACCCCGTCGTTTAACATTAGATATACGCGGCCTTTCTCTGCGTTCAAAAGATTTTCATGAAGAACGTAAAGGTCCCAGTATAAAATCACCACAACATGTAATTGACGGTTTTTTGCGTTCAACTGGATTAAGTGATATTTCCGAAGCACAGGTTGTGCATGATAGTAAAAAAGGTGATTTTTATATCGCTAAGATCATTAAAAAAGGCCGAGATGCAGAAGAAATTCTCGCCGATATTTTACCAGATGTTATTCGTAATTTCCCATGGCCTAAATCTATGCGTTGGGGCAAAGATTCAGAAAAAAGTGGCGCACTAAAGTGGATTAGATCTTTACAAAATATTCTCTGCGTTTTTGGCCCAGAAATTGGTGAAACGCGTGTTATTCCCTTTACCATTGGTTCTCTCAAAAGCAATAACCTTACATATGGTCATCGTTTTTTAAGTAATGGAAAACCATTCCAAGTTCGCCGTTTTGATGACTATATTACACAACTTGAAGAGCACAAAGTTATTTTAGATGCAGAAAGACGAAAAAATATTATTTTGGCTGATGCCCAAAATCTTTGCTTCGCAAATGGTCTAGAACTGGTTGAGGATAGTGCTCTCTTAGAAGAAGTTGCAGGACTTGTTGAGTGGCCTGTCGTGCTTATGGGCAATTTTGATAAATCTTTCCTTGATATTCCTCCAGAAATTATTCGCCTAACTATTCGTGTGAATCAAAAATGTTTTGTCACTCGAAAACAGGGGGAAAAAGTCAAATTATCTCATCACTTTATCCTCGTTTCTAATATTCTCGCAAGCGATAAAGGCAAAGAAATTTCTAAAGGAAATAGTAAAGTTGTCTGTGCACGTCTTTCTGATGCACTTTATTTTTGGCAAACAGATCAGCATAATTTGCCTGACCTTAAACACTTGGAATTTTCTATAAAAAAATTTGGACTTGATTTAAACAAGCCCCTTGATCAAAGAATGGCACGACTAGACCATTTAAATGTAACTTTCCATGCCAAGTTAGGTACGCAAGGTGCAAGAGTAGAACGTATTACGGCACTTGTACAAGCAATTGCTCTTTTGGTGCAAACTGATCCTCTTTTAGCAAAACGTGCTGCACTTCTTGCAAAAGCTGATTTACAAACAGAAATTGTTGGAGAATTTCCTGAGCTACAGGGGCTAATGGGACGAAAATATGCTCTTCTTCAAGGAGAAGATCCTCGCGTCGCTGAAGCCATCGAAGATCATTATAAACCTCAAGGCCCAAAAGATCGCATTCCGCAAGAGCCTCTTGCTATAGCACTTGCATTGGCTGATAAAATTGATACACTCGTTGGCTTCTGGCTTATTCATGAAAAACCAACTGGTTCAAAAGATCCCTATGCATTAAGAAGAGCAGCATTAGGAATTATTAGGCTTGTGCTCTCGCGTGATTGGAAAATTAATCTTATGCCACTGTTTCATTTGGCAGCAAATCTTTTTTTACAACAAAAAAACGAATATGAGACATTTCAAATAGAAGATATCTTATCGGATCTGTTATTCTTTTTTCATGATCGTTTAAAAATTTACCTCAAAGAAGAAGGTGCTCGTTTTGATGCTATTGAAGCTGTTTTAGATAAAAATGCTGATGATTTTTTATTGGTTGCGCGTCATGTTGAATCACTTATTACCTTTATCAATACAAATGATGGAAGCTGCTTTTTAGCTGCTATAAAGCGAATTACAAACATTCTTGAAAATGAATTCTCAAAAAATACAATAATAACGAATGAAATTAATCCTGAATTTTTGATTGAAATAGAAGAAAAGCAGCTCTATCAAAAAACCATTGAGATAGAAGAAAAAGTTCGTGATCATATTCATACAGCCAACTATTCATTTACACTTAATATGCTAGCCCCTCTTGGACACTTTATTAATATATTTTTCGAAAACGTATTAGTGAATCACGAAAATCCTCATGTGCGTATGAATCGCTTCATTCTTCTTCAGCATATAAACACCATGGTCCAAACAGTTACAGACTTCTCAAAAATTATTATCTAGCCTTTAAACATATTCTACCAATTAATAAAAACTATAAGGAGGAAGTTTTCGTTTTCTAGTTTTTACATCGTAGAATATAAAATATAATGGATAACCCGCTCTCAAACTTAAAACAGTTTTAAAAAATTATAAAACTTACAGAAAAAGCAGCACTCTATAATTATGAAGAGAAAATATTGTACTCTTGAATCTAAAGGTATAGAAACAAAAAAATTGCTTTTTAGCGCAGAAGTGCCCCTTCTTTCAAAGAAAATCTCTCTTTAAATTATCTAACACCCCCATTAAGGTACATAAATATTTAATGGAAATATGTTTTCATTTTGGTAAGAGATTCTTCCACAAGAGCCTCTTTAATGAGTTCGTTGGCTTTTTGAGAATCCATTTCTTTTGCAATGAGCGTACGTGCTGTAGAAATTGCTAAATCAATAGCTGAAGAAGAAACCATACGTATCGCATCAGCCTCCGCTTGAGCAATTTTTTGCTCTGCTAGTTTATTGCGATTTTTTACGTATTCTTCTGCTTTCATACGTGCCTCAGCTATAACGGCTGCAACCTCATGCTTTGCCGCTGCAATAATTTCTTGTGCATCTTTTTCTGCTTCAACATGTTTTCGCTGATATTCAGCCAGAAGTTCCTGTGCTTCTTCACGAAGGCGAAGAGCTTCATCAAGTTCATCCTTGATACGCTGTGCACGTGCATCAAGATGACGTATAGCCATCTGTGGAATTTTGAAATAAACTAAAAGGGCTAGAAAAAATATAAGCCCAACAAAAGCCCAAAAAGTATCCGTCATCCTTATATCCTTTAGTAATCCGTAGCTTTAACAACTGAACGAACTGCTTCTGTGCTGATATTGACACCAATCAATTTTTTAACGATTTCAAAAGCAACTTCTTCTGCGATAGCATCAACATTTTGCATAGCTTTATCCCGAATTCCTGCTATCTTCTTTTCTGCATCTTTTAGCTTTTTTTCTAAAGATTCTTCAACTTCCTTTCGTTCAAGCTCAACCTTTTCTTTTAACTCTTCACCCGCTTCCTGTGCTATAATATGAGCCTTTAAATGCGCTTCTGCTAATTTCCGCTCATAGGTTTCAACCACACTATCTGCTTCTTGCTTCATACGCATTGCTTGATCTAAATCAGATGCAATTCTATCTCGGCGCGTTTCGATAACACCACCAATACGCGGTACAATTATACGAGAGATAAAAAGGTAAAAAAGTCCGAAAGAGATTGCTAACCAAAAAAAGTGCGAACCGAAATGTACAAAATCAAAAGGTGGAAACACACGATCCGCATGCTCTGCCGCATTTTTGACATTTTCTACCAGTTTTTCCGCGGTCTGTGCATAAGCGTTTGAAACAAACATCTTTTTTATCCTTCAAACAATTTATTAAGGCCCACTACTCAAAATCGTTGACAGTTGATACACATTTTTTCGTTAACAGATAAAAGGGTAAGTCTTTCTCTTTTTATCAAAGAACAAACATACCCTTTTGAAAGTGATTAAACCGCAAAAAGAAGCAACAAAGCAACGAGCAATGAAAAAATACCCAATGCTTCCGTCACAGCAAAACCAAAAACGAGACGGCCAAATTGGCTATCTGCCGCTGATGGATTGCGCAACGCACCAGAAAGATAGCTGCCAAAAATATTTCCAAGGCCCAAAGCTGTTCCAGCCATACCAAAGCACGCGAGACCAGCACCAATGTATTTTGCTGCAAGCACTAATTCCATATTATTCTCCTTTGAAGCGAAATTGCATTATTTGACGGAAACCCGCCCGTTTTATTAATGGCTCGGATGAACCGCATCATTAAGATACATACAAGTTAAAACCGTAAAGACATATGCTTGAAGAAATGCAACCAAAAATTCAAGAGCAGTAATCGCTACGGTCATGATCAGCGGTAGAATTGAACCGCCAATGCCCATGACTCCTAATCCAGTCATTGAGACAATAAAACCAGAAAATACTTTAAGAGTAATATGACCAGCCAGCATATTAGCAAAAAGACGAAGAGAAAGACTAATAGGGCGGGAAAGAAAAGAAATAACCTCAATCATTGTCACTAAGGGTAAAATAACAACCGGGACCCCACTGGGAACAAACAATTTTAAAAAACCAACCCCATGCTTATAAAAACCGTAGCAGATTACCGTTAAAATTACTAGCATTGCAAGCGAAAAAGTAATCATAATTTGAGAGGTAATTGTATAGAAATAAGGAAAAAGACCTATAAAATTCGCAACTAAAATAAAAGTAAAGAGAGAAAAAACTAAAGGAAAAAACTGTATTCCTTGTACACCCGAAGATTCGCGTAAAGTTGATGCAACAAATTCATACGCCATCTCTGAAATGGACTGCATACGTGTTGGAATCAAACCACGACTTGATGATGAAAGAAAAAGAAAAACTGAAGTTATAACAACAGTAGCGACTATAAAAAATGATACATTTGTAAACGATAAATCCATATTTCCTATAGAAATATTAATCAACCGCGAAATCTCAAATTGATGGACAGGATCTGGAGCGTGTGATGTCACTTCAACCTCATTTATTGGACCTTTTCTTGGCCTCTTTATCTTGACGCGATGTGCGCCCTTTCCCTAATTTACTTGGGGCAACATACCCCACAGACCGTAGAATACTTAATATACCAGCAGCAAATCCAAGAAAAAGAAAAAATACCAATCCCCATGGTAATGAACCTGCTAATTTATCAAATCCTAAACCTAATACGGCACCAACAATAACACTCGCCAAAAACTCACTGGAAAGCTTCACTGCGCCCGCAACTTCCCCTTGTTTTCCTTTTCCCTCGTTCTTATCCCCCCATTTCTTTAATGCTTTTTTATGCATTAAAGCTAGACTTAACCTCTGACTACGACATTCTAAATCCTCTGAATCAAAACACTCTCTTTGCTTTTTTTCTCCAGATTCCGTAGGTGGCATAACGGGTTTCTCGCCCTTTGCCATAATTGGCTCCTTAGTCAAAAAGCAGAATAAAAACCTATCTCAAAAAACGTGGGCATCATATTGTTCCCAAATTTATTCGTCAAGCTGTTAAAAGAGATCTATCACAATTTATCGTATAAATAACGCGTTTTTTTATTTTAGAAAAGACACCCCATTAACTATCTTCCAATCATCATTCTAATCTATATAATAATATATAGACTTGTGAGAAAACCATAACTGTCCTTGCGTTATAATTCTAGTAATATAATATTGTAAAAGATTATCCTCTAAAGAAATCAGCTATTATACATTTTATCCCTATCCTAATTCAAAAAAATTAGCATCAATAAAGCTTATAAGCTTGATATGTATTACGCAAATAGAATCATATAACGAGAATTTCAAATACAACTTTGAACCATCTTACTTATATTTAAATATTGGCAAATTCAGCCAATATTTCCATTCTTATGAGAATAGAGAAAGAGAAATGTTGGCATATCATTTTACCAATGTCTCTTAATATCTTAAAAGAAAAGCATAACAAGCTTCCTTTATATAAGCCAACAGCATTACGATACTCTTCTCTTTCCAATATTATCCTGCTTTTATATTATGAATAATTTATTTCAGTTGCTAAAAAAGAAGTTATTTTCTTTGAGAGTGTGCAACAAAAGGATTATCAGATGCCCGTAATGATATGCGAATTGGTACACCAAGCATATCAAATGTATCGCGTAATCCATTAGAAAGATAGCGCAAATACGATTGGGGCATTACTTTGGGTCGTGAACAAGAAATCATAAACCCTGGAGGACGTATCTTAATCTGTGTGATATATTTTACCTTAAGGCGACGCCCCGAAACAGCAGGTGGTGGATGATGTGCAACAACAGCTTCAAGCCATTGGTTTAATTTCGCCGTAGAGATACGGCGATTCCACACACGATGCATTATCGTAGCGTTCTCTATAAGTTTATCAATCCCTTGCCCATATTGACCAGATACAGGAACAGCTCTTAAACCACGCACTTGAGGAAGAAGACGGTTACATTTTTCATGTAAATTAATCAATGTTTCTTGGCTATTTTCAACAAGATCCCACTTATTAAAAGCAATAATTGGAACACGCCCTTCACGAATCACAAGATCAGAAATTTGTAGGTCCTGCTTTTCAAAAGGTATTGTTGCATCAAAAACAATCACCACCACCTCTGCAAAACGAATGGCACGTAACGTATCAGCAACAGAAAGTTTTTCTAATTTTTCTTGAACTTTTGATTTTCGACGTAATCCTGCAGTATCAAAAAGTTTAATATGTCGATTGCGCCATTGCCAATCCACAGAAATAGAATCACGCGTAAGCCCCGCTTCAGGCCCTGTTAATAGACGATCTTGTTTCAACATACTATTGATAAGAGTTGATTTTCCTGTATTGGGACGACCAACAATTGCAATCCGAATAGGTTTATTTTCATCATAAACAAACCCCTCCTCCTGCAAATCTCCTACATCATCACCAACAGATGCTGGTTCTACAACAATAGATTCTTCATCATTGTTTTTTTTAAACGCGCGCTCTGTACCAACAGCATCTATAATTGCATCATGAAGATCTGTAAATCCCAAACCATGTTCTGCAGATATTGAACAAGGCTCCCCTAAACCTAATGACCATGCTTCGTACTCTCTCTCTTTGGCCGCTTTTGATTCAGACTTATTAGCAACAAGTATCATTGGTTTCCCAGACTTGCGTACCAGTGAAGCAAAATGTAAATCACTCGGTATTATTCCGCTTTTCGCATCAAACATAAATAAAATAAGATCAGCTTCATCAATAGCTGCTTTTGTTTGAGAACGCATACGACCTGCAAGTGTATGCTCATCCGCTTCTTCCAACCCAGCCGTATCAACAACATCAAAACATAGATTTTGAAGCTTTGCTGCATGAATACGCCTATCACGCGTCACGCCTGGTTTATCATCAACTAAAGCCAATTTTTGCCCAACCAAACGATTAAAAAGTGTTGACTTACCAACATTAGGGCGACCAACTATAGCAATGGTAAGGCTCATAAATTTATTCCTTATTTGCCTTGCCCTCAGCTTGTATAAGCTCAAGCATTATTTGAGCACGATCTGTTATTTTTATCCCTAAAGCCCCTTCCTCAGAGATTTTTTTAAAATAATCAACCGCTTCATCCATTTTATTTGCTTTATACGCCGCCAACCCCAAAGCTTCTCTTGCTGACATGCGCATAGGATCTATATCATTGTCCATATCTTTAACGCGTTTTTTTACGTCATCCAAAGTCCCTGTATCAATCAAAATATAAGCAGCCCGAATTTTTGCAACTTTTCGCAAAATTTGCGGTGCTTTTTCATCCATTGCGACAGAATCAAAAGCTTCCACCGATTTAACAGTATCACCCTCCTCCATGCGTAAAGAAGCTTCACGCAAACGAGCAAGAAAAGGATATCCCCCAAAATGAGAAGCTTTTACATTTTCTAACTGCTTTATCGCTTCATCAAAATGATGTGTATCTGCCAAATCAAGGCTTTTTAAAAATGCATCACCAATATCACCAGCTTTCTTCATTTGCTCATGATGGTAAATTTGATAAATAACGATCATCAGTAAAAAAACAATAACTGCAGCAATAATTGAAAACCCATAACGTTTCCAAAAAGCACGAGCCTTTTCTTGACGAACTTCTGCATTAACTTCAGCAATAAAACTATCATACGACATATATCAGACCTTGAAAAAAATTACTTTCTACACTTTTACGCATAAATAAAAAAAGATGGTAGCCCTTAGTAACTAAAAATCTTCAAATTGTTAATCTTTTTGCTTTCAATCAATGTATATCTGAATAATTAAAACTTTTGCAATTCCATCCCTTTAAAACGATGCTACTGTCTTTTTGTTCACAGTATATACTTATTTATAAAAAAATGATCACTTCTTCATGTCTAGTCGACATATACATCTCTCGTTAAATTTTCTTCATATCCCTTTTCAATTAAACAACCTATGAAAATTTGAAAAGCAACTGTTGCATTATACTTTTCAAATATCTTCAATCGTAGAATTATAAGGGAAATTAATTCATTAAAAATCCTCAGACAAAAAGATATAATGCATCTTTATGAGCGAAAATACCTGTAATACAATAAAAATATAGCACTATAGAATAAGACAAATATTAAAACTTCATAAGATAGCATAATAAAAACATAACAACCAAGTGAACACCTTTTTACCAATTTGATATCTTAACTTTCTTTCATCTTATTGATGCTTTTTGCAATCAATACCTATAACAACCTTGAAAATATTCTATTGTAATGGCCAAACCCACATGAGCATTGGAACAGCAACAATAACTATCAAAATCGCCAATGGAGCACCAAAACGTGGATAATCACTAAAACGATATCCCCCTGGAGCCATCACAAGCATATTACTTTGATGTCCAATAGGTGTAAGAAATTCACACCCTGCACCAATTGCAACAGCCATCAAAAAAGCTTCAGGCTTATAATGAAGCGAGTGAGCAAAGCTAGAGGCAATTGGTGCTACCATCATAACTGTTGCTGCATTATTTAAAAATGGTGTTACCAACATAGCTGTTACGAGCATCAGTGCTAATGCACCAGATGGCGGAAGAAATACTGCTAATTGGCTAAGCCACTGACCTATAAGATTTGTGCACCCTGTCTTCTCTAGCGCCGCACTAACAGGAATAAGAGCGGCTAACAATACTAAGATTTGGCCATCTAATGCCTGATACAAATCACGTGCAGGCAAAATCCTAAAGATAACCATTGCAGCTGCTGCAGAAAAAAAAGCAAATGCAACTGGAACAATGTGAAAAGCCGTACAAATGATTGCTATAAATAAAATAACTAAAGAGGCAAAGCCATGTCGTAAATTACCAAATACAATATTACGTTTAGCTAAAGGAAAACATTTTAGTTCTCTTAACAAATTTGGAATAACCGTCTCTTGCCCCTGTAATACAATTACATCTCCAAGATGAAAAATAATATCGCCAAGTCTTCCCCGTACCCTTTCATATTGACGACTTAAAGCAAGTAAATTCACATCATCTCCATCAAAGAGAGAAAACTTTTTTGCACTGATGCCAATAAGAGGCGAATTATGGGTAATAACCGCCTCAATAATATCAATATCTTTGTCTTTATCACCTTTAGAAGTCTTTTGGCCTGTAAAAAACTCTAAACGAGCAGAGTTCATCACACTATCTAATCCCGTATGCGAACCTTCTAAAACAATAATATCATTTTCAGACAAAATAAAATCTGGCAAGGGTGAAATAGATACTTTATTTCTAATAACTTGAAGTACCATAACATCACCACCTGATGGCTTAACAAGATCAACAATGGTTTTCCCCACAATCGGTGAATATGTCGGGATATGCACTTCTGAAACATAATTACGAATATCAATAGCATCATCAAACGATACACCTGAACGTACGCGTACAGGTAAACGCCAAGAGAAAAAGACTAGATATAATGCTCCCACAGTCGCAACAGCCGCACCAACTGGAGTAAAATCAAACATAGTGAAAGGCACCCCTGCTAAACGTTCTTGCATAGCTGAAATAACAACGTTAGGAGAAGTTCCTATCTGTGTCATAAGACCACCCAATAAAGAACTAAATGCCATTGGCATTAAAAAGACAGAAGGTGAAACTTGAGAACGACGAGCAAATTGAAAAGCAATCGGTAACATGATAGCCAAAGCGCCAATATTTTTAACAAACATTGATAGAAACATCACTGAAAAAACTAAAAAAGCCAATTGAAGACGCACAGATTTCACATCAGGCCATATTCTTTGGATAATAAACTCCATGATACCAGAGCGCGATACTGCCGTACTGACGACAAATACACTCCCTACAATAATAACAATATCATTACTAAACCCACTAAATGCCTCTTTGGGATTGACAAGGCCAACAATGCAAGAAATCAATAATGTACAAATAGCTACAAGATCATAACGAAACTTATCCCAAATAAAAACAATCATCATGAGACCAATGATAGAAAAAGCCATTATTTGATTTTCTGTCATGATACTCATTCTCCCCATGAAATTACAATGAACAACAATATATTCTTTGTGTTTTAACTTTTCCTATAAACAGCAGCAAGATAAAAGCAACTATGAATACAAGTTTGAGAATAATTTAAAGTGATAAAACTATAATTAGCATATAGTTTCCCTTATCTGTTATGATATAATAACAGTTTATTTTATTAAAATGTTGAAACCAAAGAAAATTGGTGACAGATCTTAAAAGCATATTGTAAAAAAAATGAGAATGACTCTACATGTAAAAGAGAATAAAAATACTATTCAACTACTATGTACTACATCTGAGCCTTTGTAATTGCTTAAAGAAATTCATCTATACTCTCTCATAGAGTGATAAACATGAAAGAAAAAATAATGGTCAATTTTAATGGTCGGTACCAAGATTATTTAAAGTACTGGCTAACATATATTCTTGGATTTATTGCTATTCTCGTTATTATAGTCGTAGGGGGGTTTTATATGGCAAAACCCTATTTGGATAGTTTTGTAAAGCGAGAAATAGCTCGACGTTCCATAAAAGCAGAGACATCCGAAGTTAGCATCATAGGCAAAGTTAACTTAACAAATGTTACGCTTCCAACTCCTGCAGGTATATCACTGAAAATTGGCGCTATTTCGGCTCGTCCTCCTATTTCCTTTATTCCGGGAACTTTTACATTGTATAACGTTGATTTAAAGCGTAACAATATTCATGTACAAATTCCCCAAATTTCTCTTAACAGTGTATCCTTAAAAGCAAAAGATAGAACAATCACACCGCATCTTTTACAATCAATCATGCGTTTTGAACTTGCCTCAATTGTTGCTCCCAATATACAACTTTCTATAAAACATGAAAATGAACACACTGAAAAAGTTGAAATAAAAGGTTTTAAACTTTCTGACTTTAAAAATGGTCACATTCATTTTATTGGCATCAAAAATATGAATCTTACAAAGATAACAGAAAATAGTGCCAAACAAAGCTATCTTACCGCTAACAGTGGTATAATAAAAGCGCATAATATTGATGTTAATTACGCCTATTCTCTTATTTTTGGAAAAAAACACCTTCTTAATCAAGGAAAAACCGTAATTGGCCCTCTTTCTCTGAATAATATAACCATCGATATTTTTGAAAAAACGAAAAAATATGCCTCTTTTTCTCTTGGCCAATTTAAAACATCTGGTCTTAAGATGAAGCCTCTTGAACAAACACCTGAAAAATTGATTAATGCTTATCTTAACGCAAGGAAAAAAAATAATCAGGAAGCTGAAAAAATAGCACGAAACGATCTTCTCGTTAATACTCTGCTTGCTATTACCTCAACTGATGCAAAAGTTAATAATGTGAACATTGATATCCCACAACTTAAAGCAACACTTGAATCATTTGATTTTGAACCAAGCCGATGGGAACAACCTATACCCAAAAGGCTTCTTCTTTCTCTTAATAATGTTGCAATCTTACCTCATAAAATGGAACAAAAAGATTTAGATTTCCTCAAAAAAATGAACTTAGAGCGTCTTGATCTTTCAGGAAAGTTGGATATTTTTTATGATGAGCAGAAGCACGCAATTTTTCTTAATACAATGTCTTTCAATATAAAAGATATAGGTTCTGGGAAAATATCTGCCAAAGTTATTGATGTTGATGAAAAACTCTTCTCTGGTCATAAAAATGTAATGATGGATGCTTCTCAAGATCTTGGCATCAATGAAATTGATATACGTTATACAGATGCTGGTTTTATTGATAAGCTTTTTTCTTATCTTGCACAAAATCTTGGTGATAGAAAACATGATCTTAAAAAAGAACTCTATGACGACTTCTATCTAATAATGACACAAAGCCCAAAAATATTTCTCAAAAATCACTATGAAGCTGAAAATATTTCCAAGGCTTTTGGTGACTTTGCTCAAAATCCGCAAACGTTAATCATTCAAATTAAAGCAAAGGATGGTAAGGGACTTACACTCTTTGACCTTGAATCCGCCTTAAAAAATGATTTGTCGACTGCTCTTAGTAAAGTGCATCTTTCTATCAAAAATAAAGTATCATCCTAAAAACATTTTTGGTTTTAAACATAACGATCTTGTTAATAAGATTTAAGAACTTTATTCTTCTTTTGTTTCTTGTATGGTAAAAGGGAAAAGCATACATGATAATCTAAAAAGATATATTCGTAAAATTGTCGATATTTGGAGTTGTTGATGTCTGATTTATCTTCAAATCGCCCGCCTAATCGTGCTGCTCGTGTCACAAATCAGGCTCTTTCCACTCTCGAGCGTTTTCTTCATATCGAAGCCCTTAGCGGTATTGTTCTTTTATTAGCCGCTGCCAGTGCACTTATTTTTGCTAATTCTGAATATGCCTTGCTTTACGAATCTTTCTGGCATACACCCCTTGGTTTTAACTTTGGTCATTTTACCCTTTCATGGGATTTACATTTCTGGGTTAATGATGCTCTCATGACTGTTTTCTTTCTTGTAGCTGGAATGGAAATTCGTCGTGAAATTCATGAAGGTGCTCTTGCTGATTTTAAACAAGCAATTTTACCAATTATTGCAGCAATAGGTGGCGTTTGTCTTCCGGCAATTATTTATTTTATCTTCAATTTAAATAATGGCCATATTCATGGTTGGGCCGTACCAACCGCAACAGATATTGCTTTTGCACTGGGCATTCTTGCTCTTCTCGGAAAAAGAATTCCTTCTAACCTTCATATCATTCTCTTATCATTAGCCATTATTGATGACATCATTGCTGTTCTTATCATTGCCTTTTTTTACTCAACAAACATTGATCCAAACGGTTTTATGATTGCAGCAGCGGGTATTGCTTTAGTACTCTTTTTTCAATGGATTGGACTTGCATCGGCATGGCTCTACATTCTACCAGGTGCAATCATCTGGTGGGGCTTAATGGTAGCAGGTGTTCACCCCTCGCTTGCGGGTGTTATTTTAGGTATGATGACCCCAGTGTATCCTACGCGTACTCTTGTAGCGCCCCTCACTATTCTAAGCAATGCTATGCAAATTCTTCAAGAAAAAGATACTAAAAAAGATCTCCATCATATCTCTGCTGCATTAAAAAAAATGCGCAAAGGACAACGTGATATGATTGCTCCAGTAACACGGATTCAAAAAACACTGCATCCATGGGTTGCATATGGTATTATGCCAATTTTTGCTTTTGCAAATGCTGGAGTTAGTTTTGCAAATTTTGACCTTTCTTCTAATCAATCATTCTTAATTGTTCTTGGCGTTATCATTGGTCTCTTTATTGGTAAGCCTCTTGGGATTATTACTGCTAGTTATTTAGCCGTAAAATCAGGGATATGCCGCTTACCTCCTCATATGACATGGACAGGTATGTTACTAATTGGTTTTTTAGCAGGTATTGGCTTTACAATGTCTATCTTTGTTGCGATGCTTGCCTTTAAGGATATTGTCCTGCTTGATTCTGCAAAAATTGGTGTCCTTTGTGGATCTGGTTTATCTGCTCTCATAGGTCTTGGATATGGAATTATTTATATAAAATGCAATAAAAAATCTTTTGATAATTCTCAATAAACCAAACTATTATTTTCTTTATTATACTGGTTTTCTAATATAATTAAGACTGTCCTTATGCTTGATTTACTTGTTAAGATATTTTTATCTTATATTCTCTCTGATTAAATGAGCAATTTAAAGTTTCTTGTAAAAAATATTAAACACCATTTTGGCTGTTTCATTTATCAAAAGCAAGAGAATGCCAAATTTTAAAAGCAGCTGCCTTTATTGCATTTACTCTGTGCTTACTCTTTATAGTTCTACATACTATCATGCTGATATAGTCTGCTTAGTATGTACAATATAACACTTATATTTTTAAAATTCTAAATCTATATCTAAACTAGCCTATAAAAACAAATATACTGCAGATAATTATAAATAAATTTGTACATTTATTCATAATTAAAATAAACTTTATCTATATAAAATCGTATCTGATTATGAACTAAAGAAATAGTATTAGTTCCATAAATTGCAATAAATCTCTTGTCTATTTCTAATAAATAGTTGATATACTTCCTAAACTTTTTTAATAAGTGAGAGTTTTTTCCCCTATTTTAAGGCTAAACTATCCTTTTTTTCAACTGTTCGAGAATAATAACAGGCGAAAATAAAAAAATGTGATATGAGATCTTGAAAAAAATTGATTTAACTTCATCACACTTTTAAAAGAGTGCCCTCGAGTATGAACATAAGCAAAACTAGAATAAATATATTGATCACTGATTAATATACTTTACGATGAAGTTTAAAAAGGGGTGATCATTCCAATGATATTACTGCTAAAAGCAACGAATCAATTGCTTTTCCATTCTCTAAATAATCTCTAAATTCTTGATTATTTCTATACCAATTATTAGGTTGAAAATTTCATATTATATGTTTTTCTTGTAAGCAAGAGCGATTTTTTTTTGTTTGAGTTGTCTTTTCACGCATCTTAAACCCACATAAAATAATAAAAGAGCTAGAATATTGCTTCAAAGACCGCATAGAATTACAAACATCTTTATTAAGATCTATTTTATCTATTACACCATTCATAATTTAAGTTGTTTTATGTCGAGAATCTCTCTGTTTCAGCATAAGATCTTTTTGAGAGAGTTCCTCTAAACACCATAGATGCGACACTAAGCACATTAAAGTTCCTTAGTGTAAAATCTTAAACTTTTCGCGCTAAAAAGAACTTACCCTTTATCAAGTCCATAAACAGCATGTAACGTTCTGACTGCAAGTTCAGTGTAAGCGCTATCAATCAAAACGGAAATCTTAATTTCAGAAGTTGTGATTGCTTTAATATTAATACCTTTTTCAGCTAGAGCTTTAAAAGCTGTAGCCGCAACACCTGCATGACTACGCATTCCAATACCAATAACAGATATCTTAGCAAGATCACTCTCAAATTGAATAACATCAAACCCAATCTCTTCACTATTTTTCTCAAGAAGTAAAACAGCTTTATGAACATCTGCTGATGGAACAGTAAAAGTCATATCAGTCTTTGACCCATCTTCAGAAATATTTTGTACAATCATATCAACATTAATTCGTTCTTCAGCTAAAGGACCAAAGATTGCTGCAGAGATCCCAGGGCGATCTGCAAGCCGACGAAGCGAAATTTGTGCCTCATCCTTAGCAAAAGCAATACCAGTAACATTCTGTTGTTCCACGATTTCATCCTCATCGCAAATAAGTGTTCCAGAAGAGTTCATTGGATCATCCATGCCTAACGCATCGGGATCTTCAAAACTTGAACGTACAAAGGTACGAACTTTATGAACCATCGCCAATTCAACAGAACGAACCTGTAAAACTTTTGCCCCAAGAGAAGCCATTTCCAGCATTTCTTCAAAAGCTACTTTTGGTAAACGACGGGCCTTAGGTTCTATACGTGGATCTGTTGTATAGACACCATCCACATCTGTGTAAATATCACAGCGATCAGCTTGCACAGCTGCCGCTATTGCAACAGCAGTTGTATCTGATCCACCACGTCCTAAAGTAGAAATCCGATTATCTGGTGTTACCCCTTGAAAGCCAGCAATAACTGCAACCTGGCCTTCCTGAAAACGCTGTATTAAAAGAGATCCATCAATATCTGTAATACGTGCACGGCTATGTCCACTATCCGTATGAATGGGGATCTGCCAACCTAACCATGAACGTGCATTTACGCCCATTGCCTGAAGTGTAAGAGACAACAACCCTGCTGTAACTTGCTCACCAGAGGCAAGAATCACATCATATTCGTAAGCATCTTTATGTACTGGTGAAGCATCATATGTCCATTGGACAAGCTCATTGGTTTTACCGGCCATCGCAGATACTACAACAGCAACCTCATGGCCTGCTGCCACCTCTCTTTTTACATGCTGCGCAACATTATGAATACATTCAATATTTGCTACAGATGTTCCGCCAAATTTCATGACAATCCGTGCCATCAACAATACTCTTAACTTTTATGTTTCTTATCGTATATAAGATCTTACTATCATATCAACTAATTATCTTTTCGACATACAGAATATCTATCTTTTGTGCAAGTTTAGTTATGCTTCTATATTAATTTATTTTAACTTTGATAAAATATACCTGACTTGCTGATTTAAAATAAAAAGGAAACTCATATGGTCAATGAAACACGCACCACTATTGATCAAAGTGAAATTGATCATTTTTCACGCATTGCTACAGAATGGTGGAATCCACAAGGAAAATTTCGGCCACTTCATCAATTTAACCCAACACGCCTTGCCTACATTAGAGAAAAAGTCTGCTTAGAGTTTAATCGTGATCCTATTTCACTTATGCCTTTTAAAAATTTAAAAATTCTTGATATTGGCTGTGGTGGTGGACTGTTATGCGAACCAATGGCTCGTCTTGGTGCTACGGTCGTAGGTGTTGATGCTGCACAAACAAATATTGAAGTTGCAAAAATTCACGCAATCCAAAATGGACTTTCTATTGATTATCATGCCACTACTGCAGAAAAGCTTGCCGATGAAGGAGAACAATTTGATATTATCCTTAATATGGAAGTCGTTGAACACGTAGCCGATGTTAATCTCTTCATAGAAGCCACCACAAAAATGCTTAAACCACAAGGGTTGATGTTTGTTTCAACAATCAATCGTACGTGGAAAGCTTGGGGCCTTGCTATTGTAGGTGCCGAATATATCCTGCGTTGGCTTCCTAAAGGAACCCATGACTACAAAAAGTTCTTGAAACCTCAAGAGCTTAAAAGCCTCTTATCAAAAAACGCTCTGACTATTATCGATGAAATAGGTATTACTTATAACCCATTAAACGATAGTTGGAATCGCTCAAAGGATACAGATGTTAATTATCTGCTCCTTGCAAAACGATCTTAAACCACACATAGTCCACAAATATCACGCGTCTTGTAACAAAGAATTAAGTTTTCCCTCCGTTTCTAAAGCATAAAGGTCATCACAACCACCTACATGATAATCACCTATAAAAATTTGTGGAAATGTATTGCGTCCGTTCGCTCGTTGTACCATTTCTTGGCGAAGAGACGTTGAAGCATCAATATCTGTATATTTTACACCTTTTTTATCAAGTAGATCACGCGCTTTAATACAGTAAGGACAGTTAGGACGTGTATAAAGTATTATCTCTTTCATAGTATTATTCTCCAATATTTTTTATAATATTAATTTTCATTTCTCTTAAAAAGAAGGAAAAATTGATTCCTCTTTTAATACACGTGAAAATGTTAGTACATCAACCTGTTTCGCTCCTGCATGTTTTAAGGCTGCAGCTGCAGCAGTGACGGTTGCACCTGTTGTAAAAACATCATCAATCAATAAAATAGAACACCCTTTTAAATTTTTTTTAATATTATGAGAAACCTTAAAAGCATTCTTTACATTAAGCTTTCGTTCTTTTGAAGAAAGACTTACTTGCGGACGCGTATGTCGACAACGAACAAGCCAACTCGGTTTTAAAAGCTTTTTTTGTGACGCTGCAATATAACGAGCAAGCTCAGCAGATTGGTTATAACGCCTCTTCCAAAAACGACGAAAATGCAATGGAATAGGAATAATAACATCACATTCATCAATAACCTCTCGCCCAGCAAACATCATCCAATTAGCCATAAAGGATGCCAATTCTACGTGGTCACCATATTTTAATCGTGTTACTAAAGTTTGTGCTACTCCTTTATGAACAATAGCAGAACGAACACGTGAAAAAGGATAGGAATTTTGAAGAGCTTCACCACTGAGAAAGCCATCCCCCATATCACAAACAAAAGGAACTCCCATAATAGGGCAATAGGGTTTTGTGATGAATTGGAGACCTTTCCAACATTCAGAGCAAATTGTGCCATAAGTAGAAACTCTTTGCTTACATCCAGGACAAATCGGTGGATATAAAACTGTTTTTAAGCCTTCAATAAACTTACTTAATATATCACCGCTATTTAAAGCCGCTTCTCGAAAGTATAACATTATAAATTTAGGTTTTTATAATTTTTCTTAAAACAAAGTTGTTTTTGTATTTCCTTAATTTATAAACTTCATTTCTTTAAAAATTCTTACTTCTTATAAATTTATACTTCTTTCACATTATAGACTTGACAGAATGTGTGTAAAAATTAACCTTTTCAAAATATTTTCTCTCATAAATCGAAAGACTTTAACGAAATGTCATATCCCTTTATTTTTGATCATGAGCGTATTGAACAATTCCGAAAACGTGCTTTCCAAAAAGCAAAAGAGGGATGTGATTTTTTATTGTCTCTCATGGCTGAAGATCTCTATAAACGTCTCACTACTGTTGACCGTCTTTTTACGTTAGCCCTAGATTTACACAGTCATACAGATCTTGCAGCACAAGCTTTAATGAAATCTGGGAAAGTCCATTCCGTAGAACGCGTAGAAACTGATATGCTTTATCAAAGTCACGATAAAAAATTTCATTTACGTCGTCGAGAATTGCTTAACTTTCCCCAACATTATTGTGATCTTATCGTTTCGCTTCTTTCATTACAATTAACCAATGATACCCCAGGTGTTCTAAGTCAGATAAAAAATATCCTTAAACCAGATGGTTTATTTCTTGCTGTGATGGCTGGAGTTGGTACGCTAGCAGAATTACAAGAATGCTTGCTCCAAGCTGAAAGTGAAATTTATGGAGGAGCAAGCCCAAGGATTTATCCCTTTGCTGATATCCGTGACGTAGGTGCTCTTTTACAGCGTGCTGGTTTTGCTTTACCCGTAGTAGATGTTGAAGAAATTACGATACGCTATAATACAATGTTCGATCTTCTACATGACCTTAAAGCTATGGGAATGCAAAATGCACTTATTAATCGCTCACGACGTCCCGTATCTAAACGCTTTTTTCTTCGCGCGGCTGAAATTTATGCCCAACGCTTTAGCGATCCCGATGGTCGTATTCGTGCGCATTTTTCTTTCATTTGGCTTTCTGGTTGGGCTCCCCATCCAAATCAACAAAAACCTATACGACCTGGCTCTGCACAAATATCTCTTGCAGATATTTTATCTTCCCCCTCAAAACTATAACCTCAACATAAAAGCTATTTTTCAAGAATATTTTTATCCGTTGTTCGTAACATCTGGCTGGTTATTGTGCCTGCTAACATTGAATCGCTTACATTAAGAGCTGTACGCCCCATATCAATTAAAGGTTCAATAGAAATGAGTACAGCAACTAAAGAAACAGGAAGCCCCATAATTGGTAATACAATTAATGCAGCAAAAATTGCACCGCCCCCAACACCGGCAACACCGATAGAACTTAATGTTACAACCCCAATAAGAGTAGCAATCCAAGTAGGATCTAGAGGATTAATCCCCACAGATGGCGCTATCATGGTTGCAAGCATCGCTGGATAAAGACCAGCACAACCATTTTGTCCAATCGTTGCTCCAAAAGAGGCCGCAAAACTTGCAATAGATTGTGGAACACCAATCCACTCTGTTTGTGCTTCAATATTTAAAGGAATACTTGCAGCACTTGAACGACTGCTGAAAGCAAATGTCAAAACCGGTAATACTTTTTTAAAAAAGCGAAATGGATTAATTCCTGATATACCAAGCAATATACCATGAATTCCAAAAATAAGGATAATACCAACATAGGAGGCAATAACAAAAATCAATAAATCTAAAATATCTGCAATACGTGAAGTCGCTCCTACCTTAGCCATAAGTGCAAAAATACCATAAGGCGTTAAAGCAATCACAATACGAACCAATCGTGTAATCCAAGATTGGGCAATTTGAATAAATAAAAGGGCCTTTTCTCCTTTATCTGGATCATCCTTTCTTAAAAGAAGAACCGCGGCTCCTAAAAATGCTGCAAAAATAACAACACTTATAATTGAGGTACGCTTGGCCCCACTTAATTCAGCAAATGGATTTTTAGGAATGAAGGATAAAATCATCTTTGGCACACTCATATCTCCAAGTTGAGAAATATGATCTCCAAGAATAGCTGAAACATTTTGACCTTCATGTACCAAGCCATTGGCAGTTAACCCAAAGATATTAACCACCAAAACGCCAACCAATGCAGAAAGTGCCGTTGTAAAGAGCAATATCGAAATTGTTATTACGCTCATTTTACCAACAGCATAAACAGAATGCAAATGTGCAACAGCTGAAACAATAGAGATAGAAACCAATGGCATAACAATCATTTGTAATAGTAAAATATACCCATTTCCAACGACGTTAAACCACTCAACTGATTTTAATAAAGAGGTTTCTTCTGCCCCATAAATAACCTGCAAAACACTTCCAAAAAGTAAGCCCAATATAAGCCCCAACATAACACGTAAGGAGAGACTCCATTCCATCTTCTTACTTTGAGCAAGCCATAATAAAAAAAGAATAAACAGAACTAAATTAATAAAAAAATGAAATGCCATTGTCTATGCCCACTATTGTTGTACTTGATATTGAAAAATAATACATAGCTTCAAATCATGCATAATCTTTAAAAGTCAAATATAAAGTTTATCTCAATTTTTAAAAATCATTATTTTTTTAATTTATAAGTTAGAAGAGAACTTTTTATCTCTTAAATGCTCTTTAAAGAAGATAAAAAATCAAAAGAAATCACTTTTTGACTATCCATAATAATTCATTTAAAATAGATATGCCCTCCTTCTGGAAGAGCCATATAAAAGAATAATTGTAATATCCTTCTTTATGTAAATAGTATTATTATTTTTTTCTATTATTTTACGTAGCAAGCCCCTTTATAACGGCAATAAATGAACTTTCTAAAATTATATCACTTTTTTTAAATTGATCTCAAAATACTTTTATTATTTCATTGTGTATATCCTTTCTTGAAGCTTTATGAAACCTATGTTTCTATCTTTAAAATATCTGTTATGAATTTTTAAGTATCAAAAAGCATTTTATAGAAATAAATAAATAAAAAATCTTTTCATATTTATAATATAAATTTTAAGTATAACATTTATATAATTAATTTATACTTATATAAC
>NZ_JAIFRO010000006.1 GCF_019659805.1 Bartonella raoultii
TATGTTTGTTAGAAGTTTAGAGAGTTTTTCATCACAAGACTTAGTAGAATTTAAAAAATTCTTGGAGACAGTTAGCAAAAAAGGAAGTGCTTTTTAGCTATATATTCGAAAATCCTATTCCCATACTTTTTATTTAAATATCCCGTACCTTAAAAAAGGATAATATAAATAATAACTTATATGTTATAGAAATATTCATCAAATTCCACCCTTAAATATAATTTTACGAGAGATATCTGTTCTAAATAAGAGACTTTGTCTTGATTTGTGCTGATGAATAAGATCAAAAAGAGATAATTAAATTGCACAATTTAGGAGTCAATGATGGTGCCAGCTTTTATTTTTCCAGGTCAAGGAAGCCAGCTTGTGGGTATGGGCAAAGCGCTTACAGAACAATTTGTTGCTGCGCGGTTGGTTTTTGAAGAAGTTGATGATGCTTTAGGCGAAAAGCTATCAGATATCATTTTCAAAGGACCGGCAGATGTTTTGATGCTAACAAAAAATGCTCAACCAGCATTAATGGCTGTATCTATGGCTGTTATTCGTGTGATGGAGCAATTAGGGCTTAATATAAAAGAAAAGGTAAAGTTTGTTGCAGGGCACTCTTTAGGGGAATATTCTGCGCTTTGTGCAGCTGGTACATTTAGTCTTACGGATACAGCAAAGCTTTTACGTATTCGTGGAAATGCCATGCAGGAGGCTGTTGCAGTTGGTGAGGGAGCTATGGCCGCACTTATTGGTTTGAATGAGAAAAATGTAGAGGAAATTTGTCAAATTGTTTCAGAAGAAGGATTATGCCAAATTGCTAATGATAATGGCGGGGGACAAATTGTTATTTCAGGTATAGCAAAAGCAGTTAAAACAGCAATAAAGATTGCATCAGAGAAAGGTGCTAAACGTGCGATTCTTCTTCCTGTTTCTGCACCTTTCCATTCAGCATTAATGCAGCCTGCTGCTGATGCCATGAAGAATGCACTTTTGACTGTTAGCAAAGCAATACCTATTGTGCCGCTTATTGCCAATGTTTCAGTTGCGCCAGAAAGTGATCCAGAACGTATTGTAACACTTCTTATTGAACAAGTGACGGGACGGGTGCGATGGCGTGAAATAATAGAGTGGATGGGTACTAATGGGGTTGATACACTTTTTGAGGTTGGATCTGGAAAAGTATTAACAGGTTTAGCACGCCGTATTAATAAGGATATAAAGGGATTAACAATCGAAACCTCTGAAGATATAGAAGGAGCGCTAAAGGGGCTTGGTGTTTAATCTATAAGGAGTTAAAAAAATGTTTAAATTGACAGGTCGTAAAGCTCTTATAACAGGAGCATCTGGAGGAATTGGTGAAGCTATTGCACGTTGCTTTCATGCACAAGGGGCCATTGTTGGTCTTCATGGAACACGTGAAGATAAGCTAAAAGAAGTAGCTACCGATTTAGGAAGGGATGTTTTTGTTTTTCCTGCTAATCTCTCTGAACGTGAATCCATTAAACAATTAGCAGAAGCAGCGGAAAAAGAAATGGATGGAATTGATATCTTGGTGAATAATGCGGGAATAACTAGGGATGGTCTTTTTATTCGTATGCAAGATCAAGATTGGGATGATGTTTTAGCGGTTAATCTGACAGCTGCTTCTATTTTGACACGTGAATTGACGCATTTTATGATGCGTCGCCGCTATGGAAGAATTATTAATATAACATCTATTGTTGGTGTTGTCGGAAATCCTGGACAAACAAATTATTGTGCTGCAAAAGCAGGCTTGATAGGCTTTTCTAAAGCATTAGCGCAAGAAATTGCTTCACGAAATATTACAGTTAATTGTATTGCTCCAGGATTTATTAAATCTGCTATGACCGATAAACTTAATGAAAAACAAAAAGAAACTATTATGGCTGCGATTCCAACAAAACGTATGGGAACGGGGGAAGACATATCTTTTGCTGCTCTTTATTTAGCGAGCGATGAAGCAGCATATGTGACTGGTCAAACGCTCCATATTAATGGTGGAATGGCAATGATCTAAGTATTTGCTTGATTCTACATTGATTTATAAGTCATGTTATTTTAGATAGTAACGATTGAAATAGAAAGAAGTGTCTATTTTTTTAACAGGGACAGTGATCGATTTATGTCGGAAATGTTCAGATTGATTCATTTTGTAGGGGATATCCACAGGATGTTTTAAATCGCTGCTAGAATCTTTAAAAGTAATATATCTATTGCTTGATTAGATAACCCGATATAGCTAACCAAATTATAGGAAATTATAAATTCGAGGATTTTAACATGAGTGATACAGTAGAGCGCGTTAAGAAAATTATAGTGGAGCATCTTGGGGTAAATGCAGATAAGGTTGTAGAAAATGCAAGCTTTATCGATGATCTAGGGGCAGATAGCCTTGATACGGTTGAGTTGGTGATGGCTTTTGAAGAAGAATTTGGTATAGAGATCCCAGATGAAGCAGCTGAGACGATCTTCACAGTTGGTGATGCAGTGAAGTTTATTGATAAAGCCTCTACATAATTTGAAAGGCAAAGGCATAAGTTGCTTTTGCCTATATTAAAAAAGGCTTTTGTAAAAAAGAGCTTTGAGGGGTAAATCTTGGTTCAAGGTTAGAAGTTATGAGACGTGTTGTTGTTACTGGTTTAGGATTGGTATCTCCATTAGCTGGTGATGTCGAATATAGTTGGAAACGACTTCTTGAAGGAAAAAGTGGGGTCCGGCGTATTACTGAGTTTGAGGTATCTGATTTACCATGTCAGATTGCTGCACGTATTCCATTAGGAGATGGAACAAATGGTACTTATAATGCTGATTTGTATATGGAGCCTAAGGAACAGCGCAAAGTAGATGCATTTATTGTTTATGCAATGGCTGCTGCCAAACAAGCACTTACAGATGCTGAGTGGTTTCCTAAAAATGATGAAGATCAGGTGTGTACAGGTGTCTTAATTGGTTCGGGTATTGGGGGCATTGAGGGGATCGTTGAGGCCGGTTATACACTTCGTGATAAAGGGCCAAGACGTGTTTCTCCTTTTTTCATTCCAGGGCGTTTAATTAATCTTGCTTCTGGCTATGTGTCCATTCAATTTGGTTTGCGCGGTCCAAACCATTCTGTTGTTACAGCCTGCTCAACAGGTGCACATGCAATTGGTGATGCAGCACGTTTAGTTGCATTTGGTGATGCAGATGTTATGGTGGCTGGAGGAACCGAATCTCCAATAAACCGCATATCTCTTGCGGGATTTTCTGCTTGTAGAGCTCTTTCTACTTGTCGTAATGATGAACCTGAACGGGCATCACGTCCGTATGATGCGGATCGTGATGGATTTGTGATGGGGGAGGGAGCAGCAATTGTCGTTTTGGAAGAGCTTGAACATGCAAAAAAGCGTGGTGCTCGTATTTACGCTGAGATTATTGGTTATGGTTTATCAGGTGATGCTTATCATATTACAGCACCTTCTGAAAGCGGTGAAGGCGCGCAACGTAGTATGATGGCTGCTCTTAATCGCGCAAAAGTAAATATAAGTGAACTTGATTACATTAATGCCCATGGAACTTCAACTATGGCTGATGTTATAGAGTTAGCAGCTGTTGAGCGTGTTTTGGGGTATTATGCATCGCAAGTGTCTATGTCATCAACAAAATCATCTGTAGGGCATTTACTTGGTGCTGCTGGTGCCGCTGAAGCTATTTTTTGTATTTTAGCTATAAGGGATAATATAGCACCAGCAACACTTAATCTTGATAATCCATCAATAGAAACAAAAATTGATCTTGTTCCACATAAACCTCGAGAACGAAAGATTGATACAGTTCTTTCTAATTCTTTTGGGTTTGGAGGAACAAATGCTTCTTTGGTGATGCAGCGTTTCACAGGGAAATAAGCTTTTTATTTATTTTTGTATTTCTGAGTTTTTATACTTTATTATAGGGGTTGAGAGAAAAATCATAGTATTTTACCTAAAAGCGATTGAGGTTAATAATTATGTCCGATGTGCAAAATGGAAAACCACGAAAGGACGTTAGTGATTCTTCTTCGAATCGTTTAGCAGATAATAGTGAGATGTTAGTATATAGAAAACGAAAGAAATCATCTGTAGCCCGTAATCCATTAGTCATTCTCGGTCATTTTTTTCTGATGTTGATCGTGGTTATTATTGTGGCCATTAGTATTCCTCTTTATATTGGCAAAAATATTTTTGAAGGAAAGGGAACAGCTGAGGAAGAACAAGTTGTTCTGATTCACCCTGGAACAGGAATTCGTGAAATTGCTTTATTGCTTGAAAAAAAAGGACTCATTCGATCAGCGGATATTTTTGTTTATGGCGTTAGTTATCATCAAAAAACAACACATCTTAAGGCTGGTGAATATTTAATTCCAGCGCATGCTTCGATGCAGAATATTATGGATATCCTTGTAAAAGGAAAATCCATTGAATATACATTTACAGTACCAGAAGGTTTGACAGTTCAACAGGTTTTTGATCGATTGGCAGCTAATGAAATTTTGGTGGGGAATCTTCCAGAAATTTTACCTCCAGAAGGTAGTTTAATGACGGATACGGTCCGTTTTATTCGGGGGACAACACGTCAAGAAATTATCAACAGGTTGCGTGAAGGGCAAACAAAATTAGTTCATGCTATATGGAATACACGCTCACCTGATTTACCCATCAAATCGGTTAATGAGTTTGTTATCTTGGCATCTATTGTTGAAAAAGAAACAGGAATTGCAGAAGAGAGACCGAAAATTGCAGCGGTGTTTTATAACCGCCTTGCAAAACATATGCGTCTTCAATCTGATCCAACAGTAATTTATGGTCTCTTTGGTGGAAGAGGAAAACCACAAGATCGTGCAATTTATCGTTCAGATCTTGAGAAAGAAACACCATATAATACTTATAAAATTAATGGTTTGCCACCAACAGCCATTGCAAATCCAGGTCGTGATTCTTTGAAAGCAGTAGCACATCCACCAAAAAGTGATGCACTCTATTTTGTTGCTGATGGTTCGGGAGGACATGTTTTTTCTAGAACTTTGGAGGAGCATAATATGAATGTTCGCAAGTGGCGTGCATTAAAGCAAAAATAGTCATTGGGGAATTGTAGAACAATTATGAAAAGTTTAAGAAAAGTAGAATAGTATGACGATATTCTTTAAAAGTGAATGGAGTGCTAAAAAAGCAGAGCATCGTCGCGGTTTTTTATTTATTCTCTCTTCACCTTCAGGAGCTGGTAAGTCAACGCTTTCTCGATTGCTTCTGCAAGATATAAAATTAGAGCTTTCTATAAGTATGACAACGCGAAAAAAACGTCCTAGTGAAGTGGATGGCTTTCATTATCACTTCATTTCAAAAAAAGAGTTCGAATATAAGCGTGATAAAGATGAATTTATTGAATGGGCAGAAGTTCATGGAAATTATTATGGAACTTTACGTAAGAGTGTTGAAAGTGTATTAAGTTCTGGTCAAGATATGCTATTCGATATTGATTACCAAGGTACCGAACAGCTTCAAAAAAAGATGCCAGGAGATACAGTATCTGTTTTTATTCTGCCTCCATCCATGAAAGAGCTTATTTCGCGTTTGAATCGTCGGGCAGAAGACAGTCAAGATGTGATTAATTTACGATTGGAGAATGCTCGAACAGAGCTACAGCATTGGCATTCTTATGATTATGTGGTGATTAATGAGGATTTAAATAAATCGATTTCACTGATTAAATCGATTTATTTAGCAGAAACAGTAAAGCGTGAACGATGTTTGTTTCTTAAATCTTTTATTGACGGACTTATTACAGAAAAAGTTAATTAATATTTTTATCTTTTTAGAAGAAGTAATAAGAAAATTTTTTTTAATTCATTAAATTCGCTAAAGTTATAAATTCGGAAATTGAAAGTGTTTCTGCGCGGCGTGTCCCATCAATTCCAGCCTTATCTAAAAGCGCTTCTCCTCCAAGTGTTTTAAGATTTTGACGAAGCATTTTTCGTCTTTGTCCAAAAGCAGTTTTTGTGACAAGACTTAATTTTTGTGCAGAACAAGCCAGAGGTAGTATTCGTGGAATAATATGGACAACGGAAGAAGTTACTTTGGGTGCTGGTATGAAGGCTTGAGGAGGTACATCAAAGATAATTTTAGCAGTAGTGCGCCAACCTGTTAAGACACTAAGACGTCCATAGTGAGAAGATTGAGGACGAGCAGTAATACGTTTGGCAACTTCACGCTGAAACATTAATGTCATTGATGCATAAAAAGGGGGCCACGGTTCAGCCAAAAGCCAATTTAATAAGAGTTGTGTTCCAATGTTATAGGGAAGATTTGCAATAATACGTGGTTTTTCTGGATTTTTTTCAAAGAGTATTGAGAAATCTTGTTTGAGTGCATCATTACAAATAACTTTTAGTTTTTGTGGATAGTGCTTTTCTATCTCTAAAAGAGCTGGTATACAGCGCTCATCGCGTTCTATTGCTGTGACAATGGCCCCCTTTGCAAGTAAAGCGCGCGTAAGACCTCCAGGGCCAGGGCCAATTTCAATAACGGGTTTTCCTTCTATATTTCCTGCTTGATGAGCAATTTTAGAGGTTAAATTCAGATCAAAAAGAAAATTTTGTCCCAAGGATTTTTGAGCTTGCAACCCATATGCATCAATAACTTCACGTAGAGGCGGGAGATTATCTATTTTCATGATATCAAACTATTTTCTGCAAGTTGATGTGCAAGTTTAAGAGCAGCAATAAAACTTTCTGGAGAAGCAATTCCTTTATCAGCAATATCAAAAGCAGTTCCGTGATCTGGAGAAGTCCGAATAAAAGGTAGTCCTAATGTGACATTAACAGTATTACTAAAATCTAATGTCTTAACAGGGATAAGCGCTTGATCATGATACATGCAAAGAGCAGCATCATATGTTTTCCTTGCACATTTATGAAACATTGTATCTGCGGCAAGTGGGCCAATAACATCAAGACCTTTCTTTTTAAGATATTCAATAGCAGGAGTGATAATTTCAAGGTCTTCTTTTCCCATAGCTCCGTTTTCTCCAGCGTGAGGGTTAAGACCAGAAACAGCTAGACGTGGAGAAGTTATTTTAAATCGCTTTCTTAAGTCATTTTCAGTAATGAATGCCGTTTGAATGATTAAGTCACGAGTAAGGTGTGAGGGAACTTCTTTGAATGGAATATGAACAGTAATTGGTACTGTCCTTAATTGAGGGCCGGATAACATCATAACTGGATGATAATATTTCTGAGAGGTTTGATGTGCTAAATTAGCTAAAAATTCAGTATGACCTGGAAATTGAAAGCCAGCATCATAAAGGTTTTTTTTTGCAATAGGACAAGTAACGAGTGCACTTGCATGACCATTTTGCGTTAATTGAACACCACGTTTAATTGCTTCAATAATTCCAGCTGCATTTTTTTCTGAAGGTGATCCCAGTTGATGAGTTTGTCGGTTTTTTAATGGTATTACAGGAAGAGCTGTTTGAAAGTTTTTCACAAGATGATTTGTTAAAACAGATTCAATTTTAACATCAATCTGTAAGAAATGAGCACGTGAACGAATAACATCTGGGTCGGCAATAAGAACGAAAGATGGCACTTTACGTACAAAGCGCAAGCTCCATGCTTTTATAGCTATTTCAGGTCCAATCCCTGCGGGGTCACCACTACTAACGACAAGCGCAGTCATTACATCTTTTGGATACGTGCTACTCGACGTAACTCTTCTAAATATTTTTCGCTTAATTTTTCAAGTTCTTGCGGACTTCTTTTCTTATTATCTTGAATAGAAAATATGAGTCGAGCAACATAATCATCAGAAACTCTTTTTATTTTACAGATAGCAAGCCCTTCAATTCCATGAGATGTCTCTTGCAGTTTAGTCATTTTTCCAACAGGTGTTGCAAGGACAGCTTGTTCCCATTCCACAGGAAGCTGGGGCTCTAGAAACTTTCCCAAGTGACGGATAGTAACATCTAAAAGGCCTCTTGCTTGCCTTTGGCTGTTTGCACATCCTTGAAAATGTGTGCGGAAACGATTTGCCTCTTTTAAGCGTCTTTCAAAGATCTCTGAACGGCGCTGTGCAGGAATGACAAAAATAATTCTTTGTAATGTATATTCATTGGTTGAAGGTTTTATACCACCATTTTTTAATATTCTGCGAACAGCTTCTTGTTCGCTAATCATACCTGCTTCAGCTTGATAGCGTGCATTAACAAGACGTCCCCATCCTATTTGTCCACGGATGTAATCTTTAAAGTGTTGCACAGTAATATCACTTTGAGTCAAAATCTGATCGAGCTGATCAATAGACATATTGTTTTGCGTTGCAAAATTGTCAAAAGCTTTTTCAACCTCATCATTGGTAACCTCGATATTACGACGTTTTATTTCACTATTTTTAAGCACTTCATCGATAAGTTCATTTTTAGCTTGTTCAATCAAATTACCTTGTTTTTGTTGTAATTTAAGAAAAGAAGCACGCCTTTGAATATCGTAATTTGTAATAGGATTACCATTAACTGTGATAACAATAACAGTCTGTGCGAAAAGCGATGAAATAAAAAATCCACTTATCAATAGATTGCTTACACTCAAAGATGCAAGATAAAGTAAAGCAAGAACACACTTTTTAAATTTGTTCATGTAAATAGGCTTTCGCATTGTTAATCAATTCTCATCAATTACTTAGAATATACGTTTTTTTTCATAAAAACAATGATAAGTTAAATCATCTATACATTCTCTTTATAAATCTGAATTTATCTTTTTTCCTATATTTGCAATTGTACGTAATGAAAGAGAGAAATTAAAATTTTGCAAAGGTGTTTTTTTCCCCAGATGTGTTATTTGCTGATAACCGAATGTGAGTCCAAAACATTCATCTATATAGTTTAAACTGATTCCTCGTTTGATGAATGTACCAGATACTAAATCATAACCAGCGTTGCTGTTAATAGACCAAGAATGCGTAAGTTTCATACCTGTTTGAAAAGAAATTTCTTGGCGTTCTTGTGGATATTCATAATCCGGTTGGCTTGCAATATAGGCATATTGTATAGCAGCTTCAAAATTTTTCCATTTTTGTGATGCTTCAATTTCACTACGATGGAGTCTTCCTGTTTTTTTATCAAAACGTCCACGCATTTCTAAAGAAAAACCATCTTTATGGTTTGCACCAAACATTGCAACATAGTCTGAACGTTTTGCTTCAAGACTGGAATGAATACCTACATTAACAAAATCTTTTTCCGCAAAAGAATTTTTTCCTGCAAGGTGAAAAGATTGTCCTACAAGACCATAAAGAGACCAGTCCTTGTTAAGAACTCCAGAATATCTTAGGCCTATGTTGGCTCTTGTTCCACCTTCTACACGGTCATAACCAGAAAATTTATCACGTTGAAAGAGAGTGGTTGCGTCAAATATAAAGCTTTGTGCGTCTTCATTCGGGAATTGTCCTATATATTGTTCATTATTACGTATAAAAATTTGTGCTGTTGGTTCTATAATATGTGTAGATTTGTCAAATGTAATAAGAAAGGGGTAGCGTAATTCTAAACCAGCAGTTGCCATACCACGAAAGGTAAAGCTACGAAGAGGTGATAAAGAATCGTTTATTATTGAGAGTAGATAGTTTTCACGTGTATTTGTTGTATTAATATCAGCGCGTAGAGAGAGAAGAGGTGTTAATATCAGGCCATTAGATGTGTTGATACGCTTTGTCCACTCTAGTTCATTTGTTAGACGAAAACTATTTCCGGCGATACCAGAAAGCCGAGCAGAATTAAGAGGATTTCCATTCCAGTCAATAGAATTGAAGTCAGTATGACGACGATAAATGGCTTGCAGATTGCTGTGAAAGGTAAGTTTTCCAGTGTAAACAGATTCATTTGGGGTAAAAGAATAATCAATACGGGGGAGAACCCATGCTTGTCGAGAATGGCGTTCATAGTGAGGATCATTCAATATTAAATCTTGAACTTTAAAATGGTAAAAACGCATATCAAAGTGATTTTGATTTGCAAAACCATTTAAATAAAGCTGTGAGAGCTGCATAGGATTACTATAGTTTTCAAGCTTATAGGCACGACTAAAATGTCGATCGGATTGTGAGAGAATATCCCATCCATAAGTCCAGTATGAATTAATACGAAAATCCCCTTTTGTTGCGAGCATATAGCGATTTTTATATTGTGCATCAATTGTATCACTGTCAAAATTATGCGGATTCATTTGGTATATATGAGCAAAGCGAATGTTGTAACTACCCGTTTTTAAACGATGACGCCATTCACCTTCAGTTAAGAGTCCTTGTTGCGAATAGACAGTAGAAGAGAGTGTAAAATCATAATGAGGAGCGAGATTCCAGAAGTAAGAATTTTTGATACCCATGCCAAGATAATCAGTGTAAAAAAAATGAGGAGCAAGAAGACCACTAGAACGCTTTACAGTTGGATCAGGAATCTCAAAAGTTGGAAGTTGTATAATTGGTACACCAAAAACTTCAAAACGGCTATTTTCGAAACGAATTTTTTTAACAGTATTATTCCATATAATCTTTCTTGCTTTAATTTTCCACAAGACTTCTCTATCTGGTTTATACGAGCAAGGTTCACAGGCTGTGTAGGTGGCATTATCGAAGATTGTGATTTGTTTTTTACTGCGTGTAGCACTTTCTGCTGCAAAGTGAACATTGCTTGCTGTATCAATGCGTAAGGCTTTTACAAAACCTTCACCAAAATCTTTAGTCATATCAATTTGATTAGAATAAATTTTATTACCATCTTTTTGTACAACTTCAACATTTCCCTGTGCTATAATTCTTCCTGTTTTTTGATTATAAGTGACTTTTTGGGCAAAAACCTTATTACCATCATATTCAATTTGAACATTTCCTTGTGCAGAAACAGTATTTTCATCGTGATTGTAGATAAGTTCATCGGCAGAGAGTAAGAGAGGGCTGATCGGATTTTGAGCGTACGCAAAATAGGAAACACAAAGACTTAAGATAAAGCCTATAAGACTTTTTATAGCGAGTGCATTTAATGTTTTTAAAACCATTCTTTTACTTGTTAATGCTTTCACTTAGCCATCCTCTTTATGAAGTAAAAAAGAAATTCCTAAAAATAATGCAATAATAACGGGTATCCAAGCTGCAATTATTGGTGGAATATATCCAGCGTTACCAAAAGCCTGAACAAGTACGGAAACAACATACAGTATAAATCCAGCTATTACGCCACCAAGAATTAAATTTCTAGATTGTCCAAAGCGGGTAAAGTTTAAAGATACAGTCGCTGCAATAAGAGTCATTGCTACAAGTAATGCTGGTAATGCAATCAAAGATTGTAGATACATATCAAAAGTATTAGCAGAATAGCCAAATGAGCGCGCAATCATAATTTTTTTTGGCAATTGGTAAAATGAAATAGTCTCTGGTTTTACTAAACGTTCGGTTAAAAACTCGGGCTTTAGATTCGTTTTTATTTGGAACTGGGTAAATTTTTCAGGAGGATGCCCTATTCTATAGATTGTTCCATTTTTTAATAACCAAACACCATTTGTCAATGTTGCTTTTTGCGTATTAATCCAATTTTTGACTGTTGCATTATCGTTATATTGTACAAAGGTTGCATCAAGAAGAGAAAGACCTTGATCGGTGATAGATTTGGCACCAATGGTCGTTCTGCCTAAGTTTGTACGTTGTGTTAACCATAGGCTAGGAGGAGTATGGAGAGAGGTAAGCGTATTATTATTGCGCCATTCTGTCTTCATTTTTTCTGCGTAAGAAAATCCCCATGCGGCGAGTGGGTTAATGAAAAGAATAGAAAATAATCCAAATAGAAAAGCTCCAAAGCAAGCAGGAAGGAGGAATTGCCATGCAGAAATACCGATAGAACGAGTCACAACAAGCTCAAGTTTTCGATTAAGCGAGATCAGCATTGTCATTGCAGAAAAGAGTGCAATAAAGGGAATAAGTTGTTGCATAATAAACGGCATGCGCAAAAGGGAGATAAAAAATGCATCTTTTGTTGTATAGTGTGGAAGAGAAGATAATCGACCAGAATTTTCTGTAAAATCAATTAAAAGAGCCAAAACAAAAATCCCCCCAAAAAAATAACAAGTTATTTTGAGATAACGTATAAAAAAATATCGTCCAAGCGTCCATCCAATCATGATACCTCATCTGAGGGAGAGTGAGGTCTTTTATGCCCAAATTTATTGACAATTTTTTGGAAAATAGTTTGAATAATTTTGTTGAGTTTTGTGGGAATAGTAATTTTATGATTTGTTAAAAGCATAAAAAACGTGAATATACCCACTCCTATTGGAGTAATATAAAGAAAAGGGATATATGAAAGGTTATTTTTTGCTTTTTGGGTAAAAAAATATCCTATCCAATAAACCAACAAAGAATAAGAAATCGCCGAAAAGTTTGCAGAAACTCGCGCTTGTCTATAGGAGCGTACATCTCCTGCAGCGGCTAATGCAATAAGTGAAAAAACAATTGGATAGAGCCATTCTGTAAGCCTGCGGTGAAATTCAGCTTTATATTGGAGTGGTTTGCGTTGATAGTAAGGATCATTTGGATTAGGATGTAGTAAATAAGAAAGAGGTCTATCTTTAGGATAGAGAGTAGGGGATTTATCGTTAGGGATGAATTCGTTCAAACTAAAGGTATATGTAGCAAATTGAACGATTGAAACGCTATCATTTTCATGATTAATCCTTTCTATCTCCCCTTTATTGAGCATTAAAAAATTGCCACTTGTATTTTTTATAAGTGATGCCTTTTTTGCGTAATAAAAGAGATCAATTTTAGGATCACGCTGATCAGCAATGAAAATACGCCCGAGCGTTCCATCAGGGTTCTGTTCGCCAATTTCTATGTAAAGATTATTGGTGAGTCTTTGGAAGCTACCTTCACTGATTAAAAGATTAATAAGATCCAAATGGGCATTGGCGAGCATTTGTCGCATATGAAGACGTGCTTGAGGAACAACAAAATTGGCTATAGAAAAAGAGACACAGGATGCAAAAAAAGCAAGAAGAAGAATTGGTTTCCAAACCGTACTTTGGGGAAAACCAGAGGCGTTGATGACAGAAAGCTCTGAATCTTGATTCATTGTGGAGAGAGTACTTGTAATTGCAATTACTAAGGCAAATGGAATAACAAGAAAGATAACAGAAGGAATCAATGAGAGAGAGAACTGTAAGACAGTCAATAGCGTTTGTTGACTTGTGGTAAGAAAATTGATTCGTGCAAGGATTTGCACTGTCCAACTAATACTGATTGCTGCAATCATGACAGCACTGAATAAAATAAAAACACGTTTCAGGATGTACAACTCAATAATACGCATAGATTAGGTAACATCCTTATTGTTAAGATTAAGGACATATTTTACACTATCTGCAATTAAAATATAACCATAATTAAAAAAATATCTTTTTTAGTTAACTTTAATCTATTCCACTACGTGGTATTCTTTTTCATTCCTCCTCCTCAGTTATAGGATAGTGAGAGAATAAATAAAAATACGCGTTTAAAATAGAGATTTATTTTTCTATCTTTAATACACACAAAAAAAAAGGTAATACAGAGCAATAAGGATATATTTCAAATTATGCCTTATTTCCTTGTTATTTTGTAAACAGGAAAGCTTTTCTAAACAGTATTGGCTTTTTTTAAAAAAAGAGTGATAAAGGTTAAAAGAGTGGACATTTTATTTTATCATTTAATGCAGTCCACATTAGAAGATATTTTACCAACACTTATAGAGCGTGCATTGACACGTTTTGGTAAGGTAACAATACAATGTGTGAGTGAAGAACGACGTGATGCTATAGATTCGCGTTTATGGGTTTATGATGATGAATCCTTTATTGGACATGGAACTGAGTGTGATCAATATCCAAATTTCCAGCCTGTATTCCTTACAACAGGACAAGAAAATCCAAATAATTCACAGATACGCTTTCTTATAGAGGGAGCGATTTGTTCAGATATTGATGTTTATCAACGGCTTGTAGTGATATTTGATGGTCAAAATGATGAGCAATTAAATCTTATTCGTACACAATGGAAAAAATATAAAATGGCAAATCATAATTTGACTTATTGGCAACAAATGGAAGATCGTAATTGGAAAAAACAAGTTTGATACACGCAATATCTGTATTTTTATAAGATTACCAGATTGATAGAAATAAGAAAGTCCATATTTCTAATGTTAAAGGAATAAAAGAAAGTTATTGTTTTTTATAGTATTTTTATCTCTTGGATAATAAAGACATACTCTAAAATCAAAATATTTGGATGAAACGATGATGATAATTGATCGGATCTTACTTATTATATGGGCTGTAATGTTGGCTTTTGTGTGTGTTTCATGGCTAGGGACAACGCACATTTTATCACGAATATTTCCTATAGATTCTATAAGCAACATTGCAGATATTTTATTTTTTTTTCTTAGCACAGTGTTTGCTGGGGTATTGTGGTGGAGTATTCCTCAGCCCATACCATTAAAGATAAAACTGGCGGCATTTTTGCCGCCAATATTCATTTTATTTTTTTGCATTATTTTCTAATTGGATATTTCATCTTCCGTGAATCCTACAAAGCAAATGAGTGAAATAAAAGAGGCAAGAAACAAATAATAACCAATATAAGAAGTATCAAAATGTTGTACCAGATATTCTGCAATATAAGGTGCAAGAGATGCGCCTACAATACCAGATAAGTTAAAGGTAATAGAAGAACCAGTATATCGAATTGCTGTTGGGTATGGTGAAGCTAAAACAGCACCAAGAGGACTGTATATCATTCCCATAATTGATAAACCAATGATAGACATCGCAAAAACACCTATAATTCCAGAGTTTAAAAAATAAGGAATTGCGAAAGAATAGATGCCAGTAATGATTGTGACCAAAATCATCAAAGTTCTACGCTTAATACGATCAGCAAGTTTTCCAGTGATGATGGTAAAAACTCCACAGAAGATAGCACCAATAGCTTCTACTTTAAGAGCTTGATCAAAGGGTATTTTTAAATAGTTTGTTGAATAGCTTAATAAATATGCTGTAACAAGATAAAATAAAATGAATGTTGCTATACCAGCAAATGTTCCAAGAAAGAGAATTCGTGGACATTTAGAAAAGACTTCTATTATAGGGAGTTGGACACGTTCTTTACGCTGAAGCGTTTTTTTGAACTCCACTGTTTCATGGATTGAAAGACGAACCCATAATCCTACAATCATAAAAACAATTGAAGCAATAAAAGGGATACGCCATCCCCATGCTAAAAGTTCATCATGCTCGAGGAAGTATAACAAACTTAGATAAACAACAATAGATAAGAATAAACCAATTGGAACACCTAATTGAGGGAACATTGCATACCAGCCGCGCTTTTCTGGAGGGGCATTTTCTGTTGCAAGAAGAACGGCACCTCCCCATTCTCCACCCAATCCCATGCCTTGTCCAATACGGCATAAGGTTAAGAAAAAAGGTGCCCACCATCCTACTGTTTCATAAGTAGGAAGCAAGCCAATGATAACGGTTGATAAACCCATAGTAAGAAGGGAAGCAATGAGTGTTGCTTTTCGCCCAATTTTATCTCCAAAATGTCCAAAAATAATTGATCCTAAGGGGCGTGAAAAAAAGGCTGCCCCAAAGATGAGAAAAGATTGCAAAATAGCAAGCTGATCATTTTGTGTTGGAAAAAATAAATGGGGAAATATGAGAGCTGCGGCAGTTGCAAAGACATAAAAATCAAAAAATTCAATTGTTGGGCCAATAAGGCTTGCAAATAAAATTCGTCGAGGAGAATTTCTTTTACTGATGTCCTGTATTTCTGAGTTTATAGACATGAATAGAATGTCCCTTTCAGTGTATGACAAATCAAACTATGAAACTAATTTGCAAAAATATAAAAATTTCAAATCAGTGTCGAGTCGATATTATTATGATTCTTGTATATTAAAAGGATGAATATAGCATAATAAATATGCTTAAGTATACTGTAGATACGGCTGAATTTAAACAATAAAAACACTCTTTTATCGTCATAAAAACGAGACATTTATTTTATAAATGATGTAAGTTTTTCACTTTATATTTCTATTTTAAACATAGACACGATTTGCACCTCTTTCAAAAATAGTCTGAGATTTTTAGATTTTGAGCCTTTCTAGAGAATTTAAAAATCTTTTATAGACGCAATAAAAACACTTTATAGTTGTAAAAAGTCTGTCAATTTCTTTTTGATTGTACATAATAAAAACACACATTGTCATGTTTGGCATATAAGGTTCGTATAGGATGGTTTGATCTGTTAAAAATATGAGACTGGGTGGTTGTGTTGGAGTGTTTTTATCTATGCACTTTTTTAAAGATAGAGAGTGTTCTATTTGAAATTATAGAGTCTGGATATGCAACACAAATTGAAGGTATGTTTTTGTGTATTAATGAGCAGTGTTTTTTTTACCATGTTAGCAGGTGCACAAGGCGATACCACGCCAAGAGAAAAACTCTTAATACCAATCGTTATAAATGAACATTTGGAAGAAACAGAAAAATTTTTATCAAAAGCAAGAGGATTAAAGGCAAAAGGAGAAAATTCAAAACATATATGGAATAAAGAAAGAACAGAAGTAGAAAAAATACTTGAAGAGGAGGGAGAGAAAAGAGAAAGCCTTTTCTTTACATTATTAACCAGTTCAATAATAAGCGATGATACTGCCGTCCATATTACTAAATATGATTCTGAAACTTCTGGTAAAAAAGTAAAGAGTTTCAACTATCAGGATGCAGCTTATTCCATCAATAATATAGTTCAAGATAGGGGAAAACTCTACATTGATGAAGCCAGTGTCAGTCGGGATACGGTAATTGAGAGTGGGGGTGTGGAGTTCGTTCGAAATTTGAGTACTTCAGAATATTCCCTTATTAAAAAAGCTGGAAAACAAATTATTGAGAATGGTGCAAATGCAGAGGGAGCAAAAATATATGGTGGTGAACAGATTATTTATGGGAAGGGGTTACTAAGAGATCAATTTAAAGAAAGTAGCGCTTATAGTAGCGAGATTTCTGCTGAAGATGGAATGCCAGGAATACAGAATGTATATAGTGGTGGGCTGGCTGTTGATACAAAAGTTATGCAAGGAGGGATACAAAATATTGATGGTCAGGAGAACTTTAATCAGGATGATTTTTCAGAAAATATTGATACAGAAGATGAAGATTTTACATTAAATGAGGGTGCTTTTGCACTTAATACCGAACTTTTTAAAAATGGTATGCAGAATATTTTTGCAGGGGGGAATGCTAGCGAAGTTACTTTATATGATAGGTCTATTCAGACAGTGTATAATATTGGCTATGCGGATACTGTAACAATTAATCATCAAGCACAATCATGGTTATATGCTGGTGCAATATTAGATAAAGAGACCACTATTAATGATTTTGGTAGTCTCTATATTTATGCTGGCAATGGCAAATCTGTTACGGAAGTAGAACATGTTATTTTAAATGGAGAAGACACGAAGCTTTATCTTATTGCCACTAAGGATAATGGTAAAAAGCCTCACGTTGATGTTGGAAATTTAAGTGGAAGTGGCAGAGTTATTTTTACTTATACTGAAACAGATAGGTATTATTCTCAACTTAATGTTGACAATCTTTCAGGGCAGTTACATTTTGATTTCAATATCAACTTAGCTGAACAGCTTGGTGATTATCTTCTGATTAAAAAAAATAGTTCAGGATCTCACACAATCAGTGTAACCGATTCTGGGAATGAGATGGCATCCTCTTTCCATAAAAAGCTTAAATTAATTAATGATCGCAGTGGAAATGCTCATTTTACTCTAACAAATGGCTTTGGTGAAAAAATCAAAACTATTGATGCTGGGGCCTATATGTACAGTTTAAAACAGAGAAAAAAGAAGGGGACTGGTAAGATTTGGTATTTAGAGGCAAATTATGCTCTTGATGAGAAAAATATTCCTCTATTTTCAGACTTTCACTTAAAACCATCAACTGATTTATTTCTAGATGTTCTCACAGAACGGACAATTGAGAAAGGAACAGTTGTTTTTATTGTAGATCCTAGCTTTGACAGTCGCAGTGAAAAAATGGAAAGCAATGGAGAAATTTCGATTCGTAATAGGGTTAGTGATGGTGGAAAGCTTTATGTCTATAATGATGGTTTAAGTCTATATACGGTAATTGATAATGGCGGTATTGAGGTTATTAAAGCACATGGTCTTGCACAAGAGAGTGTTGTGAACAAAGGTGGACAACAAAAGATTAAGAATGGAGGAAAAGCTGAAGATACACAAATTCGTGGTGGAGAACAGTTTGTATCCGGAAAATTTATGATTGAAGGTAGGAGAGTGAGAAGTAGGGCTGATAACACTATTATTTCCGGTGAAGGTGAAGAAGTAGGATACCAAAATGTATACGATGGTGGGATAGTTTTTAGCACAAAGATCAAGGAGGGAGGAATACAAAATCTTTATGTAGAAGGAGATCTTAATGAAGAGGATTCTATCAGTTCTGCATTTGATACAGAAGTCTTTTCTGATGGAGAGCAATATGTTTTAGCAGGGGGGGAAGCTATCGGCGTTACTTTACAAGGAACTGCTCTCCAGATCATAGATTTGGGTGGATATGTGAAGGACTTAATGATTAACGAGCAGGCAACATCATGGCTCCATCATGGTGCAACCTTAGAAGGGAATACAACAGTTAATGATTCTGGACGTATTTACCTTTATGCTGGGGCTAAGCGATCGCGTACTGAAGTAGAAAAAATTATTCTAAACGGAAAAGATACAAAATTGTACTCGATCTCTTCCAATATGGATGGCGATAGCTCTTTGATTGAGAATTTAAGTGGTCATGGCAAGGTTATTTTTCTTTCTACAGCATTGAATCCCCATTACTCTCAACTTGAAATTAAAGAGCTTTCAGGTCATTTACATTTTTTGTTGCATACGAATTTTATAGAGCAGCGTGGTGACTATCTCCTTATAAAAAAAGCTTCTGGGAGTCACAAAATAAGCGTTATTGACTCTGGTGTTGAAATTGCCAATTCCCCTTTGCAAGCGCAAAATTTTGCTTTGGAGCTTGATTTGATTAATATTCAAAGTGGAGATGCTCATTTTATTCTAACAGATCTTTCTGGTGAAGAGGTGAGTAGTGTCGACGGTGGAGTCTACATCTATGGTTTAAAGATAAAAAATCATAACGGGGAAAAGATCTGGTATTTATCTACATTAGATTCAACCTCTTCTCTCTTAAATTCTCCTTCCCATACAGAGGATTCTACAAGTCTATTTCCTAAAAAAGATGAAAATACTACGTCTACACGGAATTTTAGTATCAATTCTGATGTTATTCATTTCAGTATCATTGAAGGAGGAGGAATTCTGCAAAGTGCTTTGCTTGGTGATGATCACGTAGTTTATATTTCTGATGATAAAGAGCAAACTGTTCTTAAACAGTCCATAAACAATACGGTTCAGGGATCTGGAATACTGTATGTTGAATCAGGTGGTTTCAGTAAAAATACGACAGTTGAGAGTGGTGGTTCCGAGGTCGTTGGAGAGCAAGGAATTTCAGAGGATACTATTGTTTATGAAGGGGGGCAACAAAGAGTAGAAGGAGGAGGAACAGCAATCGGAGTTGAAATCTATGGTGGTGACCAGTTTGTTTCTGGAGATAGTTATGTGAATGGTGGGTTGGTAGGAAGCACTGTTTATAGTACGACTATTCATGGACAAGATAAAATATTGGGACACCAGAGGGTGTACGATGATGGAATGGCTGTAGAAACAAAAATTATGGAAGGAGGCGTACAAATTCTTGCTAAATGGTTTGCATATGATGAAAGTTTTGCAGAAAAGAGCGGTGGTTTAGCTGTCAATACGGAAGTTTTTGCAGGTGGTATGCAATATATTTTAGCAGGAGGTGAAGCGGATACAGTGATTTTACATGCAGGGGGTATTCAAGAAGTCTCTACTGATGGGCTTGTAAAAAATCTAACGATTGAAAGTGAGGCGAGTTCATGGGTAGCTGCTGGAGCGGTTTTAGGCGGAGAAATAACGGTCCATGATTTTGGACGTCTTTATCTTGATGCTGGAGATGAAAATCAAAAAACAAGAGTAGAAAATATTGATTTAAATGGAGAAGAGGCACAATTATATTTTCTCGCTAATGAGTTTGATGATAAAAGTATACATATTGAGAAGTTAAGCGGTGTAGGAAAGGCCATTTTTACATCTTCTGAAAATAATAATTTACACTACTCTCAGCTTTCTATTGATGATCTTTCAGGGAGTATAGATTTCCATTTTAATGTGAGTCTTGCAGAAGAAAAAGGTGATTATCTTTCTATTAAAAGGGGTAAGGGTAGTCATACGGTACATATTACAGATTCTGGTATTGACATTGTTGAACCTTCTTTAAGGGATCTTGATTTAATTTTTGACCAAAGTGGAGGAGCCAATTTTACTTTAAAAAGTTTTTCTGGTGCAAATATTCAAGTTCTTGATGGTGGAACCTACACTTATGGCTTAAAACAGAAAAGTGATGAAGATAGAGGTGGAAAGGTTTGGTATTTATCAGCAGTTTTTATTGATAATGTACCATTTATACGTAAAGGTGAAGCTAGGAGTAGAGTGCCTCGCCATTTAAACAAAAAACAACAAGGTTCTATTTTTTCAACGCTTCCAATTTCAGAAGAATATAGTGTAAAATTGGTACATCGAAGAGCAAGCTGCCAAAATTTACGTCAAAAATCTTCTGCTTGTGCTCCTATAACTATCGTGTCTTCGAAAAAACAATCTATAGAACAATCACATTTAGCGGATGGTTCTCAGCGCTCTGATGGGCATGAACCAACTGTTGTTTCTACAGAAGCCTCATTGACAGCTGCTCAAATGGTTGCACGTCCTCTACGTAAAGAGCATTCCTCTCCTCTACAAGCGCATAAGGAAATATCCGTTTCTACCTTTTTAACGACGCCCTCTACGGATGCAGTGTTATCTCTATCCGTCACCCCAGGCTTGATGTTTCATAATGAGTTGCAAGCTGTGCGTACAGGAAGAGGACTTTTAGATAAAAATAAGAAAAAGACATCTCTTTGGACTTATGCAATCAAGAGTAAAGAAAGTATTTCTGCAGATCATATAGACTTTAAGCTTGATCAAACAGGTGTATTACTTGGTCTTGGTATTTTAAATAAATTGGCGCATGGCGAGTTTTCTATTGGTAGCTTTGGTGGTTATGATCAAGCCCGTATTGCGCATGCACGCGGTGGTACCAGCCGTATAAATACATATAGTGTTGGCGCTTATGCGACTTATTTTGATGAGAGTGGATGGTATTTGGATGGTATTTTAAAATATAATCATTATCAAAATACTCTAAAAGCAGTTTCAACGAATGGTTTAGCTATTGAAGGAAATTATGATCAAGATGCTATAGGATCATCATTTGAGGTTGGTTATCGTTTTAAGATGGCGCAAAGTGGTTGGTTACAACCTTATACACAGCTTAGGTGGTTGCAAGTTTCTGGTAAAGAAATCAAACTTTCGAATGGTATGACAGGTTCAATAGATCCTTTCACGTCTTTGCGTAGTGAGGTTGGATTATCTTTAGGGTATGAATTTGGATGCTGCATGGAGACTTCATCTACCGCTTATATTACAGGGGCTTGGTTGCGTGAGCATAAAGAGAACAATCACACAAGGATTAATCAGCATCATCAATTTATGACAGATCTGTCTGGGAATGCAGGTAAATTAGGAGTTGGTTTAAGCAGTTTAGTCAGTGATAAATTAAAGCTTTATGCAGAAGCGCATTATATCAAAGGACATAAGATGAAGCAGTCTTTTAAAGGGGCTTTAGGTATGCGTTATCGTTTTTAGTTACGGTTTTATTCTTTGGTTTTTAGAGTGTGTTAGATCTGTTACAAAGAAGAGACATACGTGCTCAGTACAAAATGCCATTGTTTAGCACAGCATTTTTGAGGAAGGGCTGATGTATTTTTTGTGATAAATCATAAGGGGAAAGTAGAAAATTATTCTACAACATAAATAAAATGTTGAGAAGAATTATTATCATCTTAGGTTGAAAATATTTTTTGTAGAGCTAACTACATTTGGTGTCATGCTCAGACATCAAGGGGGGAGAATATGGTTCTGCAATATAAATGGAAAAAAAAATTTTTAATAGCATTCATACTAAGCAATTGCTTTGTGAAGACAGCTGTCGCGAGTAAGGGAGAAGATCAGCTTTTTTGTCAATCTTTAAGCTATAATAAAAATGAGAAACTCGTCTATGATCAATACAATGAGGATATGAGAACAAAAAAATGCATATTCAGAGTATCTCATAATAACGGCATTTTAAGGATGATTAGTGGATCAGATGTTTTTGATAAGCTTAAAGAAGTTCCTAGGAATAAGTCTTCTAAGAGAGTGGTGAGTACCATACAGGAATTTGATAGCACTAGGATTGGCAATGATGAACAGAATACAGAAAAAAGAAATATTGCAATATTCAAAAAGCCTGAACTTATTTTTTTGAAAGATGGAGCGCTTTTAGAAAATTTTGTACTTGATAATGATGCCAAAGCTTATGTTTCCAATGATGGTGAGATAGATAGTCCAGGGAGGTCTGTCGATAATACGGTGAGAAATGGTGGAGAGATTTATGTTTATGCAGGAGGTCTTAGTCAAAATAGCACGATTGAACAAGGTGGAACGGAAATTGTTCAAGCTTTAAAAGGAAAACAAGGCTTTTCTCAAAATGCTGTTGTCAAAAAAGGTGGACAGCAAAGTGTTGAGAATGGAGGAAAAGTAGAAGGAACAAAACTCTATGGCGGTGAGCAACTTGTTTTCGAAGAAGGTGATGTGGAAGGACAGATTAAAGGGAGTAGTGCGTATCATACTGTAATTTATGGTCAAGATGAAACAATAGGCCAACAAAAAGTATATGATGGGGGAGAAGTGTGGAACACAAAAGTTATGCAAGGGGGGCTGCAAGAAATTTTAAGGAAGTCTCAAAATGCAAAAAGGGGTGGATCCGCATTTGATACAGAAATTTTTAGTGGTGGTAAACAACGTATTCTAGCTGGAGGTAAGGCTATTGGAGTGACTTTAAATGAGAATGCTCTTCAAGAAATATATGCTGATGGAACTGTAAAAAATTTAAAAATTAATAATGAAGCAAAATCATGGGTCCATGCTGGGGCAAAGTTAGAAGGTAAGACGCTGGTAAATCATTCTGGAGAACTTCATCTTTATGCAGGAAATGAGCAACACCATACTACAGTAGAAGAAGTGATTTTAAACGGACCAGATACAAAATTATATTCTATCACGGATGAGTCTGATGGCAAAAGCTCTCTTATTCAGAAATTAAGTGGCGAGGGAAGTGTTATTTTTTCCTTTACTGGTTCCGATCCATATTATTCTCAGCTCTATGTTAATAATCTTTCAGGAAGTTTACATTTTGCGTTCAATACCACTCTTGCCCATAACCGTGGTGATTATCTCTTCGTTGAGAATGGAAAAGGTAATCATACAATAAGTGTTGCTGATTCTGGCATTGAAATTACCGATCCTTTTTCCAATAAGCGTGATTTAATTACTGATCAAAGTGGTGAAGCGCATTTTACTTTGACAGATCTGTCTGGTGCACAAATCAAGGCTATTGATGGTGGAACTTATATGTATGATTTGAAACAGAGAAAAGATGAAAATGGTGAGGTTTGGTTTTTATCTGCCAACCGGATAAGTGGACCAGAATCTCCATTTCCTGATCCAACAGATCCATTAGCGCCTCATTCGTCAACGACTCCTTCAGTTGATGCAATACTCTCTACAGGGGTAGCACCTGCACTAATTTTTAACAATGAGCTGGAAATTGTTCGTACAGGAAGAGGATTTATAGAGCAAAATAGGAAAGATACAGATTTATGGAGTTATGTGATTAAGAGCAGAGAACGTGTTGCAACTGGTCATACAAATTTTAAACTTGAGCAGACAGGGTTAGTGTTTGGGGTTGATCACTTAAATGAACTCACGCACGGAGATTTATATATTGGTGGTTTTGGTAGTTATGATCAAGCACGTGTTGCACATATACGAGGCGGTAACAGCAATTTAAATACTTATAGTCTTGGAGCTTATGCAACTTATTTTGATCGTCGTGGATGGTATCTCGATGGTGTTTTAAAATATAATTATTACCGAGATAATTTGAAAGCTATTTCAACAAATGGTTTGATTGTTCAAAGTAATTATAATCAATGGGCAATTGGTGGATCATTTGAAATAGGCTGTCGTTTTGAGCCTGCGCAAAGCACTTGGATGCAGCCTTATATCAAGCTAACAGGTTTACAGGTTAATGGTAAAAAAATTATGCTTTCCAATGGAATGACAGCTGATATAAGACCATCGACATCATTGCGTAGTGAAGTGGGATTAACAGCAGGACATGAATTTATGATGAATGCGGAAACTTCATTAACGGCTTACATTACGGCCGCTTGGTTGCGTGAAAATATAAATAACAATCATACGATAATTAATAATCGCTATCAATTTATCACAGACTTGTCAGGCAATGCTGGTAAATTAGGCATTGGTGTAAATAGTTTGATCAACGATAAACTAACGCTTTATGCAGAAGCACATTATCTGAAAGGACATAAAGTGAAACAATCACTTCAGGGTATTTTGGGGATACGCTATCATTTTTAAAGATGCTTTTTTATGCATTGTTTAGCTAAGATTTTAAAAAGTTGAGAGATATTAAGGATTCCCTTACGCTCTATATCGCTATCATTTTTTCTATTTATTTTATTATGCAAATTGTGCCTAGAGTATAAGGGTACAATTTGCATTGTTATATAGCTGCAAACACAAATAATCTTTGTAATACATAAATATACAACTTTTTAGTGTGTTTATTGAAATAATACACTAAAAAGATGTATTTAGGCATAAATAAAACACATTATGATATAATCAAAGAGAAGCTACTTACGTAGCAGCGGGTTATTTTTCTAAAGAATTGAGAGTGGAGTGTGGATAATGCAGAAGAAATGCAAATTGAGTTTTCCAATATTGATGATCAGTAGTTCTCTTATACAAGCTGCAAGTGCAGCTGAGAGCAAGAATGAGTCATTAACAAATATGTCCAGTGTAGCGAATGGAGGAAAGGTACCAAAAGGCTCTGCACTAATTATGACTATATTACCCAGTAGTAATATTGAAATCGAAAATGGAGGTGTAGAGATTGTTGACAATGGAAGAACTTCCATGAGGGCGACTGTTCAAAAAGGTGGGATGCAAATAGTTACACGCGGAGGAACTGCCATAGATACTAAAGTTTTTGGAGGTAAACAGTTCATTTATGAAGAGAAAGACCTTGATCTTAGAAGCGTAGATAGAAAAAGCAGTACTTATAATACTATAGTTTCTGGTAGTGGTGGAGCAGTAGGTCAGCAGAATGTCTCCGATGATGCAATAGCTTGGTCTACGAAAGTAGGAGAAGATGGAGAACAAAATCTTTATGCAGGACTTAGAAAGGGCGGTGGTAAGGCGATGCAGGCTGAGGTATCTGGAAATGGTAGGCAACACGTTTTAGCGTTAGGAGAATCTCTTGCTACGACTTTGAAAGAGAATGCTACGCAAGTCGTGTATCCTGAAGGGTTTGTAGATAGTTTAACGATTACAGGTTTTGCTAGCTCGTGGTTATATGCTGGTGTAAAAAAAGTTGTTGGAGAAGTAAAAGTTAATGATAAAGGACGCCTTTATCTATTTGCTGGGGATGTTACAAATCAAATTACAAAAGAAAATATTTCTGTGACTGGGAGAGCTGATGAAACAATATTTCTTGTTGGTGAAAGGAATAAAAATGAAAAACCTCAGATTGAAATTGAGCATTTAGGTGGGGAAGGAGGAACAGTTATTTTTACTTCTACTCCTTATGATCCACGTCATATTTCACTTCATGTTGACGAACTTTCAGGGAATTTGCATTTTCGTTTTAATATAAATGTTATGGGTAATTATAATAGCGATTACTTGTTGATTGATAATGGTGCTGGTAATCATAAAATAAGTGTTGCCGATTCAGGGGCAGAAATTACAGGACCTCTTGTACAAAAAAATGGTCGCACTACTGAAATTCCTTTGATTATTGATAAAAGCCAAAATGAAGGTGCTAATTTTACTCTAGCAGATCTCTCTGGAAAAAACATTACTGCTGTTGATGGTGGAGCCTATCAATATCTTTTGTATAAGAGAGAAAGATGTGCTGATTCTAGTGGAAGTGCTACAATTTGGTATTTAGGGAGATCTTCCGGAAACACAGAACATTCGAATAGTCCCTCGCAGTGTACAAATAAAAAACAGAAAATACCTATGTTATTAAGAGATTCATATATGAGTGCTGGTACAGATGATGCGTCAGGTCGTGGTAATAGAAAGAAGAAACAGCCTAAGCCTAAAGAACGACCTCCTAGGCATTTAAAAGAAGCACAGCATATTTCGAACACTTCAACTTCGGAGGAAGGACAGGTTATTAAGCCATCACATTTAGCGGATGGTTCTCAGCGCTCTGATGGGCATGAACCAACTGTTGTTTCTACAGAAGCTTCATTGATAGCTGCTCAAATGGTTGCACGTCCTCTACGTAAAGAGCATTCCTCTCCTCTACAAGCGCATAAGGAAATGTCCGTTTCTACCTTTTTAACGACGCCCTCTACGGATGCAGTGTTATCTCTATCCGTCACCCCAGGCTTGATGTTTCATAATGAGTTGCAAGCTGTGCGTACAGGAAGAGGACTTTTAGATAAAAATAAGAAAAAGACATCTCTTTGGACTTATGCAATCAAGAGTAAAGAAAGTATTTCTGCAGATCATATAGACTTTAAGCTTGATCAAACAGGTGTATTACTTGGTCTTGGTATTTTAAATAAATTGGCGCATGGCGAGTTTTCTATTGGTAGCTTTGGTGGTTATGATCAAGCCCGTATTGCGCATGCACGCGGTGGTACCAGCCGTATAAATACATATAGTGTTGGCGCTTATGCGACTTATTTTGATGAGAGTGGATGGTATTTGGATGGTATTTTAAAATATAATCATTATCAAAATACTCTAAAAGCAGTTTCAACGAATGGTTTAGCTATTGAAGGAAATTATGATCAAGATGCTATAGGATCATCATTTGAGGTTGGTTATCGTTTTAAGATGGCGCAAAGTGGTTGGTTACAACCTTATACACAGCTTAGGTGGTTGCAAGTTTCTGGTAAAGAAATCAAACTTTCGAATGGTATGACAGGTTCAATAGATCCTTTCACGTCTTTGCGTAGTGAGGTTGGATTATCTTTAGGGTATGAATTTGGATGCTGCATGGAGACTTCATCTACCGCTTATATTACAGGGGCTTGGTTGCGTGAGCATAAAGAGAACAATCACACAAGGATTAATCAGCATCATCAATTTATGACAGATCTGTCTGGGAATGCAGGTAAATTAGGGGTTGGTTTAAGCAGTTTAGTCAGTGATAAATTAAAGCTTTATGCAGAAGCGCATTATATCAAAGGACATAAGATGAAGCAGTCTTTTCAAGGGGCTTTAGGTATGCGTTATCGTTTTTAGTTACGGTTTTATTCTTTGGTTTTTAGAGTGTGTTAGATCTGTTACAAAGAAGAGACATACGTGCTCCGTACAAAATGTCATTGTTTAGCATACTTTTTCATAAAGGCATATTATGGAATATATTGTTATTTCTTGAAATATCATTACAAGAGTATAAAAAGATTAATTATTTTAGGCAAAAAAGTATGATCCTTTATAAAGCATAATAATTGCAAAAAATTGTGGTTTCTATTGACACTCTTTCTACAATAAAGAGTCCATGTTTGAAAATTATTGCAGATTTTTTCATAGCACTTGGCAAAGGGCTTCTTGCCCGTTATAGAACGGCTAGATAATGTTATAAATGTCATAAAGGTGGTCAAATGGCTGTAGAACGTACTTTTTCAATGATTAAACCGGATGCAACACGTCGTAATTTGACGGGAGAAATTACAAAAATGCTTGAAGATAGAGGATTGCGTGTTGTTGCATCTAAACGTGTATGGATGAGTAAGCGTGAAGCTGAAAGCTTTTACGCAGTTCATAAAGAGCGTCCATTTTTTGATGAATTGGTTGAATTTATGTCTTCTGGTCCGACAGTTGTGCAGGTTTTAGAAGGTGAAAATGCAATAGCTAAAAACCGTGAAGTAATGGGTGCTACAAATCCTATGGATGCACAAGAGGGGACAATTCGTAAAGAACATGCTTTGTCGATTGGTGAAAACTCTGTTCATGGTTCAGATAGTGCTGAAACCGCAAAAATAGAGATTGCTTTTTGGTTTGCTGAAATGGAAATTGTTGGTTAATAACAATAATGTAAGAAAACAAAAAATCCTGAAAAATATTTTTTCGGGATTTTTTTTTGTGTGTATATAAATTTCTTGAAAAGAGTAATTGAGATTTGCTATTTTTTTATGTCATGACGTGTTTTAAGCCTGCACGAAAATAGTCCCACCCCGTCCACAATGTGAGGAGAGCGGAAATCCATAGCATTGTGATGCCAAACTCTACTGAATAAGGCATAATTTTATTACCAGCTGGTCCCGCTAAAAGAAAAACAATCGCGATCATTTGTACAAAAGTTTTCCATTTTGCTAGACGAGAAACAGGCACACTAACTTTCAATTCGGCCAAATATTCACGTAATCCTGATACGAGAATTTCTCGACAAAGAATGATAATAGCAGCCCATAATGTCCACCCAGCAATGGTACTATCTGCGGCAAGCAATAGTAAACAAGCAGATACGAGAAGTTTGTCAGCAATTGGATCTAACATACGACCGATATTAGATGTTTGTTCCCAAATACGAGCAAGGTAGCCATCAAGAAAGTCAGTAATGGATGCGACAATAAAAATGGAAACAGCAATCCAACGTGTGATATCATTTGATTGTAGTCGCCCTTCTAAAAAAAAGCACGCAACAACCATCGGTACTGCAACAATCCGCGCATAAGTTAAAATATTTGGAAAAGAAAAAGTATGATTTTTCATAGAACTCTTTTAATTATTTTATATAATATTTTGATTTTCTAAACCTAACAAGGCACAAATTATGAAACAAGACTATTTTCCATTAAAGTGGCTATGAATTTTTTTTGCAATTGTTGCAGAAATTCCTGTAACTTTTGTTAAATCTTCGAGGGAAGCACCAGAAATAGCTTTGGCACTTCCAAAATGATGAAGCAATGAACGCTTTCGTATTGGTCCAATATTTTCGATTTCATCAAGCGGATTTTTGAATGTTGCTTTTTGACGCTTTGCTCGGTGTGTTCCAATTGCAAAACGATGTGCTTCATCTCGTAAACGTTGTAAAAAATAAAGGATAGGATCTCGTGGAGGAAGTGTGAAAGGTATTTTTCCTTTTATAAAAAATCGTTCACGTCCTGCTTTACGATCAACGCCTTTAGCTATTCCAACGACCGTGATGAGATTGTCTAATTTCAACTCAGACAGGATTGTATGGACACTGTTTATTTGTCCTTCACCTCCATCGATAAGTATAAGGTCAGGCCAAATAGGAAAAAAATCCTTATCTTGACTATTTGTATTATGATTTTTAAGGGGCAGATCATGTTCCTTGAGAAGTCTTGAAAATCTTCGTTTAATGACTTCTTTCATCATACCAAAATCATCACCAGGTGTGATATCGGTTGAGCGAATATTGAATTTGCGATATTGATTTTTTACAAATCCCATTTGACCAGCAACAACCATTGCACCTATGGCATTTGTTCCCATAATATGAGAATTATCATAGATCTCTATACGATATGGGGGATGGGGAAGTTGGAATTTTTCGGCAACACCTTGAAGTAATTTTGCATATGTCGCTGTTTCAGCAAGCTTGTGTTCAAGTGTTTCATGTGCATTGACATAAGCATGGTTAACAAGAGTTTTTCGTTCACCTTTTTGGGGTAAAGAAAGAAATATTTTACGATTTGCTTTGAGGCTAAATGCTTCTGCAAGGAGTGCTTTTTCTTTGATTTCTTCAGATATAAGAATAAGCTTTGGAAGTAGCTTATCGTCATAAAATTGGGCAAGAAAACTCTCTAAAATTTCAGTACGAGAAAAAGAAGAATCTGCTTTAGGAAAATAGGCTCGATTTCCCCAGTTTTGTCCCATACGAAAAAAGAACACTTGAATGCAGGTCATTCCTCCCTGTTGCGCAATTGCAAAAACATCAGCTTCTTTTATGGTTTGAGGATTAATACCTTGATGGCTTTGTATATGAGAGAGGGCTGATAAGCGATCACGATAGGTAGCTGCTTGTTCAAAGTCTAAATTTTTTGCAGCTTTATGCATCGCTTGAACCATACCATTTTTAACAGATTGATTTTTTCCTGAAAGAAAGTTTTTTGCTTCTTTAACAAGCTCTTTATAATTACTATCACTAATTTCGTGTGTACAGGGGGCAGAACAGCGCTTAATTTGATAAAGCAAACAGGGACGTGTACGGTTTTCAAAAACGGAATCGGTACAGGTACGTAACAAAAAAGCGCGTTGTAAAACATTAATTGTTTTTGTAACAGCATCAGCAGAGGCAAAAGGACCAAAATAATGAGCTTTGCGTGTGCGAGCACCACGATGTTTATAAAGGGCAGGTGCTCGATGATCATCAGTAATAATAATATAAGGAAAGCTTTTATCATCACGCAGTAATACATTAAAACGTGGATGTAGTCTTTTGATAAGATTAGCTTCTAAAAGAAGTGCTTCTGTTTCTGTATGTGTAACAATAAATTCCATATGATAGGTTGCATGAATCATGCGAGTAATACGGTTATTATGTCCTTGTTCACGTGTATAGTTTAAAACACGCTTTTTAAGATTACGCGCTTTACCAATATAGAGAATATCACCGTTTTCATCCATCATCCGATAAACTCCTGGCTTATGTGGAAGATGTCTGACAAACTCTTGTATAAGTTTAGCACCTTTGAATTGTTTTTTATGACTTTCTTGATTTGTATTATTCCACGTAATGTCACAGAGAAAAGAAAGGTTTTCTCTTTCATTTTTGTGATAAGTGATATTATTTTTCAGGATCATTCAATTTATCCAGAGACATTTAGAGTTTACCATATGAAATGTTCTTCTTTTTTAATGTAAGTAACTATTATTTATGTTGTAAGGTTTCTCTTTCCCATAAAAACGCATTATGGCATAAAACCGTGTGATTTTTCAGTTTTTATTATTCATAAAAATATAATAGTAATAATTAAAAGCAGCTCTATTGCGTTTTTTTCATTGAGCGAAATGTAAATAAAAAATTCTAACTTAACAATGTTCTTTCTGTATCCATTTATGCATTATTTGTGCTGTTTTATCTTGTCCAAGACGATTGATCAGAAAGGGGCTCAGCTTTTTTATTTCTTCTTCTAATAAATAGGGAGGGTTGATAAGAATTATACCACTTCCATTCATTGTAGGTGGTATTGAACTTTTTCGAATACGCATTTCAAGCTGTAGAATTTTAGGAATCTTTGTTTGATGGAGTGCGTGAAGAAAGTTTTTAATTTCTGTGTCATATTTAACAGGATACCATAAAGCATAGATACCATTAGGAAAACGGCGATATGCTTTTATTACTCCTTGGATGAGGCGAGAAAATTCTCCTGTTTTTTCAAAGGGAGGATCAACGAGGATAAATCCACGTTTTTCCTTTGGAGGCAAATGTGCATTTAACGAAAGCCAACCATCTAAATGCAAGATTTTTGTTTGATAATCACCGGCAAAATTTTGAGCTAAAATATGATAATCTTCATTATGCAATTCAATTGCAGTGAGTCGATCTTGTTTACGTAATAAGTGGCGAATAACAATAGGAGAACCGGGATAGAATAGGATTTCTTTTTCTCCCTCATTGAGTGAAACAATAATATTATACCATGGAGAAAGGAGTGTTTTTAAATCTTCTGGAATAGGAGCTGATAAAATCCGTTGGATACCTTGGCGCCACTCTCCAGTTTTATATGCCTCTAAAGAAGAGAGATCATATATACCGATTCCAGCATGCGTATCTATCACGCGAAAAGCTTTTTCCTTTTGTTTAAGATATTCTACAATGCGAGTGACAATAATGTGTTTAAAGACATCAGCAAAATTGCCAGCATGATAAATATGCCGATAATTCATGAATTAATTCTACTATATATAACTGCTTATTAAATAATTGCTCTATTAACATAAAATGATGATCTTACATCAACAAAATCTTTTTGTAGAGAGAAAGTGATTCAAAAAGCGTATAAATATATGAGAAAATATTGACGTTGTAGCTTTATAATTATTGCCATAAAATTAGTATGGATAAGCTTAATGACTAAAATTTTCTATATTAATCGCATTGAAGATTTATATACTTCAAATTCTGGATAAAAATACTATGACTTTGATAAGTTTGTATCTCTAACATAGTTACTATGAAATTATGCGAAAGAAGAAAAAATATTTCCATGATTTATAGATATATTCCAACGAATTTTTAGAATACTTTTTGTAATGATAAATAATAAATTTAACATTTATAAGAATATTTTATTTTTATCAGTATAAAATATGTCTTTCTTTAAGAGAAATATTTATTGATATCTATAGTATTAAATAATAGAATTTAAATATTAATAAAATATTATATATAAAAATTTATATTATCATATATAATATATTAATTGATTTTTTGGGAAAAATATTCTTTTATATATTTAAAAAAAACAACTGATTTACCGAATAAGATGATGACATATGTGTTTATGATGTCATTAATGAGAGGATTTCAGTAATGCGACTAGAAGAGTTATTGAGAATATTCTACGTAAAAAGAGAGTTTTTAATGTTTGATGATATTGTAAAATCCTTTCAGAAGGCAGGTGTGTGAAAGAATTTTGTAGCTGGCTATGTATATTATTCTTTGCAAGAAATATTCATGATTGTACAGAGGGCACTGTTTTTAAAACAAAAAGTTATTAAAATATGGATATAATATTTGCATAAAGATTTTGCAATCCAATAGATCAGATGGCCTTTCTTTAGAGAAGAAATTACCAGTTGTTTAACTTTATTTGAGAAATTGACCATTTTTAACTTTTTGTATTTGGTGTAATATATTAAGAAAAAGTGGAAAGAAGCTAAACAATTATTTTACAAAGAAAGTGTGGTAGCCTTTATCGGGAAAGAAAATATATAAAGGGGATAGGATTATATCTTGTATATTTCGAACAGAGTGAACAATAAACAAATGAAATCAAATTTCAAAGCAGTGAGAGTGTGATGGGTAATATTTTTTCACCAGCGCATTTAATTGTTATTCTACTGATTATCCTTGTGCTTTTTGGGCGTGGTAAGGTGTCTGAATTAATGAGCGATATTGCTAAGGGGATTAAAGCATTTAAAAAAAATATGAAAGAAGAAGAAGAAGACAATATCGAGAATAAGCTAGAAATGACTGATGCTTCTGAAACAATTGGTGGTGAGCTTCAACATTCTCAGCCATTATCGGTAAAACATGTATCAGCGCCTAGAAAAGCCTCTTCTTCCTCTAAGAAAGGTAAGACATCTGTTGCTAAAAGACAGCGTATAAAATAATTAAAAATATAATTATAGAGATATATTATTTAAATGAGGAAATCGAGTATAAGCGATGTTAGGGATTGATGGACCAGAGTTTATCGTGATCTTAATTATTTTCATCGTTGTCGTCGGACCAAAAGATTTACCTAAAATACTCAAGGCAATAGCAAAAACAATAGTCTATGTGCGTTCCACAACGAAGGAGTTACGTCAGCAGTTTGATGAGGCAATAAGAGAAGCGGAGTTTAATGATTTATATGAGCCCTTATCAGATATTTATGATCATAATCTAAGACAAGAGTTGAGAAAAATTACAAAGCCTCCTCATGAAGTTTTAGGGGATAAGAGTGATCCTTTAGATAAAAATACCAAATACCATAAATTAGAAAAAGATAAAAAAGAGGCGTTATGAGTTCTAAAAAAGAGGAAGTCGATGCCAGTATGGCACCACTTTTAGAACATTTGATTGAACTGCGACAGCGAATTATTGCTACTTTAATCGTTTTTTTTATCGCCTTTATTATGTGCTTTCTTGTTAAAGATTATATCTTAAATTTTTTGATATGGCCTTATCAGTGGGCCATGAAAATATCAGGTGGAAATCCTGAGAGTATTCGTTTGCAATCAACACAAGTGTGGGAAACGTTTTTAACAAAGATGAAGCTTGCTGCTTTTGGGGCAGCTATTTTATCGTTTCCCTATACAGCTTTTCAGTTTTATAGCTTTATTGCACCAGGACTTTATAAAAATGAGCGTATGGCTTTTTTACCATTTCTCATCGGTGGCCCCATTTTATTTTGTATTGGAGGAACATTTGTTTATGCTTTATTAGCACCCATCATGCTTTGGTTTAGTCTCTCTCAGCAATTTCTTCCTGATGTGCATTTAAGAATAGAATTTATAGTTCGTATTTCTGATTATTTGAGCTTTATGATATCATTTATCCTTATTTTTGGTTTGATTTTTCAGCTACCTCTTGTCACAAGTCTTTTAACAAAAGTTGGGCTTTTAACTTCTCATGCATTGGTATCTAAACGCAAATGGGCTATCCTTACTTCTTTTATAATAGCAGCGATAGTAACCCCATCGGATTTTTTTACTATGTTTGCGGTAGCCTTACCAACGATAGTTCTTTATGAAATCTCAATTTTAATTGCTTATTGTATAGAAAAAAGAAAAAAAGTCTCTTAAGAAAAGTTTATATCTTGTATGATAAGAAAAAATAGAAACGATGTAAATAAGGAGTTTTGATGCTTGATATCAAGTGGATTCGTGAGCACCCTGAAAAATTAGATAAGGCACTGGAAAATAGAGGTATTGCGCCGCAAGCGAATAGATTAATAAAACTTGATCTTGAGCGTCGGGCGTATGTTGCTAAAGTGCAGTCGGCGCAAGAGCGTCGCAATGCAGTTTCAAAAGAAATAGGACAGGCTTTAGCTGCAGGCGACCAAAAAACGGCTGAACAGTTGAGAACTGAGGTTGAAGAGATTAAACGCATTCTTTCTTCTGCTATAGTGGAAGAAAAATGTTTGACGGAGAGTTTTGAGAAAGCTCTTTCAGAACTTCCCAACATTCCATTGGACGATGTTCCAAAAGGGAAAGATGAAAGAGATAATGTTGTTATTCGCCATTTTGGCACACCTCCAACATTTGATTTTACACCCAAAGAGCATTTTGATCTTGGACAAAATCTCAAACAGATGGATTTTGAAAGAGCTAGTCGTTTATCTGGAACCCGTTTTACAGTGCTTTCAGGAGCCTTAGCAAGGCTTGAACGCGCATTGGGTCAATTTATGCTTGATGTGCATGTTGAGGAGCATGGTTATACAGAAGTGTCTATACCATTTCTCGTTCGTGATGAGATTGTTTATGGAGCAGCTCAGCTGCCGAAATTTGCTGATGATCTTTTTCGGACAACAGATGGCCGATGGCTTATTTCAACAGCAGAAGTGCCGTTAACTAATTTAGTAAACAATGAAATTCTTGAAATGTCAGATTTACCTCTGCGATTTTCTTCTTTAACACCCTGTTTTCGCTCGGAGGCGGGAGCAGCAGGTCGTGATACACGTGGTATGTTACGTCAACATCAATTTTGGAAGGTAGAAATGGTATCTATTACCACTGAAGAGCAATCTTTAATGGAACTAGAACGTATGACAGAGTGTGCAGAAGATGTATTGAAACGCCTTAATTTGCCTTTTCGTACGGTGGTGCTTTCTACTGGTGATATGGGTTTTGCTGCACGCAAAACTTATGATATTGAAGTTTGGCTTCCGGGGCAGGGATGTTATCGTGAAATTTCTAGTTGTTCAGTTTGTGGAGATTTTCAAGGACGACGTATGAATGCGCGATATCGTAAAGAAGGGGATAAAACATTGCACTTTGTACATAGTCTTAATGGTTCTGGTACGGCTATTGGACGTTGCCTTATTGCTGTGCTGGAGAATTATCAAAAGGCTGATGGATCAATTGTTGTTCCAGATGTTTTACAACCCTATATGAAAGGCATGCGTTGTATTACGGCTTAATTTTGCAAAAGGAATGTTAATATATATTTGTTTCTGGAAGATGATAACATGCAAATATAAATTTTACCGTTTTTCAAAAAAGATTTATGTATACAATAAAGGTTGCTACTTCATTGGAGATCGAATGATACTATGGGGCAAAAGGATATTTTACGATTTCGTGAAGAATTGGCCAGTCTTGTACTGAAAATGCGCAGTAAAGGAATTGATGATGTTCGCTTTTTTTCAGCATTTGAAAAAATTCCACGTCAACAGTTTGTTTCTGCTCCTTGGTTTAATAGTGCTTATGATAATAAAGTTATTCCAATTGAGTGTGGTGAATATATTGAGCGTTTGGAAGAGCAGCTTTTAATTCTTTCTGCATTATCGTTGAAAAAAAAACATCGTATTTTAGAAATTGGTACGGGATCTGGTTTTTGTACTGCTCTTATGGCATGTTTGAGTGACCGTGTAATAACTATTGATCGTTATAAAACACTTATTGATTTGGCACAGCAGAAATTTCAAAATCTAGGACTTGAAAATATTATTGTACGGCAGATTGATGGAAGCCGTACAGTCACAGGCTTTGGATCATTTGACCGTATTCTTATTTGGCCATCACGGACTGATGAACCAAAGGAGTTTTTAGAACTTTTAGCAGAAAACGGAATTCTTATTCAAGCGATAGGACCAGATGAGGGGGTACAAACGGTAACGCGTTATACAAAAATTGGTAATCGATTTGAATATTTAGAAATGTTTCAAGTGCGTTATCAACCTTTTATTGAAGGTATAGCGGAAGTGCTTTGATTTTCAAAATACAGATGATACCATTTTTTATTGTGCAGATATTTATGTATTAAACACATTATTTTAACTCTTAGGTAATATTAAAAAGCTTTAATAGGGTAAATTGAGTATTGGTGAGTGAGCAAAACTATGTGTTTAAAAGTTTTGGGTATTATTTTCCAGCGTTATCGGGAGATAGCTTTTTTAGCCATAATAGCGATTCTTTCAGGATGTAGTTCTAGCACGCAACGTTTTACCAATACGTTTTCTACACAATCAGCTGTATCGACAACTATGCCTGTTGCTTCATCAATGTTATCATATGGTGGTATGATACAAAGCACTGAATTGCCGCCTGTAGAGTCAAGTAATGATTCAGAAAACTATAACAGTGCTTCATATAATTCTCAAAGCAGAATTCTTTCTCCTGATGGTCGGACTATGGGAGCTCCACCACGCAATCTTGGAACGCTTTCTCGTTCACAAGTGAATAATTCTCCTATTTTTCAGAAAAACTCTTACATTGTCCAAAGCGGCGATACACTGTTAAGCATTGCGCGGCAAGTAGGAGTTAGTGTTGATGCACTAAAATCGGTAAATGGTATAAAGAATAATTTTATTTATATTGGTCAAGTACTTATGCTTCCAAGCAAGTCTACAGTTTCTCATTCCAATACTAGACATAATGGCTGGATAACACCAACAAAAAAATCTTCCCTTCAGTCTCAAACGGTAGATTCTATAAAGCATCAAAAGAATCGACCTTTCTATAAAGCTCCTGCTATAAGCACACCTTCTACAAAGATTCACAGGTCAGATGTTGGACAAAGTACTGCTACACAAAGGCCTTCATCGAGTTATGAAACAGATATTTCAGATACAATGATGAATGGTCTACCTCCGCAAGCTAGTGGAATTTCTAAGATGCGTTGGCCAGTAAAAGGACGTTTATTAAGTCAGTTTGGTCAAAAGAAGGGCATGACAATTAATCGAGGAATAGATATTTTCGCGCCTGAAGGATCATTAGTAAAAGCAGCAGAAAATGGTGTTGTTATCTATGCGAGTGATGGATTAAAAGAGCTTGGCAATGTTGTCATGATCCGGCATGAAAATGGTATTATTACTATTTATGGCTATAATAGTCAGCTTTTTGTTCATAGAGGACAAAGGGTGAGGCGTGGTGCTGAAATTGCTAAATCTGGTATGTCAGGAGATGTTAAAACGCCACGTGTTTATTTTGAAGTTCGTAAAAATTCGTTACCTGTTGATCCTCTCAAATATTTAGAAAACTAATATCTAAAGACGTTATTTTGAATAATCTATCCTTACTTACGTTCTTTAAGAAAGATAATCGCATATGTTTAACTAAATGAGTAGTGTATCAATAAAAAATTCATTCTTTTGAAGAGAACAATCAGTCAGACTCATTAAAAGTAAAAAAGTTGTTGTGCATCATTTATTTTTCTAATGAGTGAGGGCTTTCATGATTATGCTATATGAAAAGAGAAATAAACGGTTTTGTTAGAAGTTCTTTCTCATTGTCTTCTATTTCTTAAAGATTTATTGCCTTTTTATAAAGCTATAATTACATTGTGTAGTTATCGCTCTGCGTAATAGATTCTCTAAGAAGAGAGCTTTTTGAGCTGAAAGCTTATTTTAGTAGAGTGGAAAATATCTGAAGTTTAATCTATAGGAGATAAAAATGTTTATTACGAACGCTTATGCTCAAGTTGCAGGCGGTGCTTCCCATGGAACCTCACTTATTACATTTGTTCCGTTCATTCTAATTTTTGGAATTATGTATTTTTTTCTTATTCGCCCACAGCGTGCACAAATGAAAAAGCGGCAGGAAATGCTTGATGCTGTGCGCCGTGGTGATACTGTTATAACAGCAGGTGGTGTTATTGGAAAAGTTACGAAAGTTTATGGCGAAAGTGGTGAACTGGAAATTGAAATTGGAGATGGTATACGTATTCGTGTGATCCGTTCAACATTATCGGATGTTCGTGTTAAAGGGGAACCAGTCTCTGGAGAAAAAGCAAAATTTAATACGAAAGTCAAGACTTCAGAAAAATCTAAATCGAAGGTCCTAAAAAAGGAAAATGTGAGTACATCTAAAGAGGAAAAAGCTAAATTAACGAAAGAGGAATCTTAAAATATAACTATAGTTTTCTGTAGTTCATAAACTTATCTCATAAAAATAGCTGGTATTTCTATAAAAGCTATTTCATGGCGTAAGTGATTTTAGAGTTGATAAGTGAATATGAATATTTGCGTTGTTTGTTTAGCTCTATTTAAAAAAAATCATTTATGAAGTATAATAACAATTCTTATTATCTTTTAACTAAGGCCATTACTCCATGTAACAACTCATTTTTTGTTTTTAAGTGATGGAGTATAGGTATATTTCTAAAAATTATATATTTTAAAAAAAATCGATATTGTATCATGTCTTATTACACATTTTTTTCATGTGATCTGAAGCCGTTTTCACAAAGTGCTTGTTATATTATTAGGAGTAATTTTTCTATGAAAGCTTTTGCATCAATATCGCTATGTGAGTTATAATCGACATATGAATGTCAATAATGGTTCTTTCATTGTTTTGTTTTTTAAGAAGAAAATGCAATTGATATTTAGAAAATAAGGGGCAGTTATTTTATGTGTCATGCAATTCAGATTCGTGAGGCACATTTTCCGGGGCGTGCTTCCATAGATGCTTATGGAAATGGCGGTTTTCGCTTTGCTGATATGTCACATAGGGGGTCTATTATTTGTGTACCATCAGGTATTTACAGTCTTGATATGGCAGAGCCTATTCCTACGAAAAAAGATCTTTCTCGTGTTTTAGAAGAAGCATCCGAGATTGAAATTTTGTTAATAGGTACTGGAGTTGAATTATTACGATTACCTGAAGAGTTACGGATGCTTTTATGGGAAAAGCGTATTTCATCAGATACAATGAGCACAGGTGCAGCAGTGCGTACATTTAATGTTTTATTAGCTGAAGATCGTGCAGTTGCTGCATTATTATTTGCAGTGGAATGATATATTGTGTCATAAAATTGATATGTTTTTTCAGAGATCAAGAATCATTTGGTTGTTTATATCATTAGGTTTTTGGAGTTTTGATCAATGCGAGAGTAAGCCTTTACAGTAATCTCTCTTTATATAAAGAAATAGTGGCACCTTTTATCGTAAAAAATACTTTCAACTATAACATTTTAGGATTTTCTTTTTACTTATATTCATTTTTTAAATTTATGCGCTGTTTTTATGTGCATTTGGATACAGATAAAAACTTAAAAAAAGTGTAAAAGTTAAGTAGAGAGCAAAAAAACAAGATAAAGCTTGGATCAAAGAAAAAACGGATAATGGTTAGAAATACACTGACTTATAATTTAGTTTTTTAAATCATGAGAGAGCAAGTGGGGAATAGCGTAAATGAAAGATATAACAAAGATTTTAAAAAATTTTGTTAATCATTGTATTGCGTTAAAAAAATAAAGAATATCCATAATATTTATGCACTTTTATGATGATTGTGGTTTTTTATTACCGTAACATGATAGCTATCAATGGAAAAATCAGCTTTCATGATGTTATTGAAGCTCTGCTGCGAAGTCGCCATAGGGTAGCTCTTAAGTTAATCTTTAAAAATTAAAAAACTTTGAGAACTTAATGTAGCTAAAAAATATCTAGAAAAAAGGTCTTGATTTGTAATACGTTGTAAAGACACGTTTAAAGTCTTATTTTCGTTGCTGTATTTGTTCATGTATCATGTTTAAAATATCAAGAAAAACAAAAGAGTAACCATAAATAAAAAAGAAAGTGAATAGGTATAGTAGAATGGCAGGTTTTCGTCCTTATTGTTTTGATATTCTACGTGCTACAGATCGTGATCGTTATATATCGGTTTTATTCGCACCTAAAAAAAAACGTAGAGCATTAAGTGCATTATATGCTTTTAATGCAGAGGTTTCTCGTATCCGCGAAAGTGTGCATGATCCATTAATCGGTGAGATACGATTACGCTGGTGGTATGACTCTATTGTAAAAGGTGAAATACAAAAGAGTGAAAGTAATCCAATTTTGAATGATTTATTTATGGCAATGACTCTTTTTAATTTACCAAAGACAGCTTTTTTACGGTATTGCGATGCACAGATTTCAGACCTTTATCACAATCCAATAAAAACGCTTAGTGAGCTCAAATTATATTGTAGCGAAACAGCAGGGATAATTTTACAGCTTTCTTGCCAGATATTAGATCCTGATGTAGCACAAGATTGTACAGATTCTTATAAACACGGTGGTATTTCTCAGGGGCTAAGTGGTGTGCTTCGTCTTTTATCATTTATGAAACCACGGTATCAATATTATTTACCTGATGATATACTCAAAATTGTAGGAGTGGAAAGAAAAGAGTTAGAATCCAATCGTGTGAGTGATGAACAAAAATGCCATATTATTGAAGCTATGATAGCATTATCACAAGAGCATTATAGCAAATTTTACGCACATTTGAGTATTTTACCTAAAACACTTAGACCAGCTTTTCTTCCATTGGCAATTATACCAGCATCTTTACAAAAAGCAGCACAGTTAAAAGCGGCAGTTTTTCAAGAAAGTGCAACCTTACCCTTACTTCATCGTTATTGGTTTATAACAAAAGCAGCAATAAGCAGTAATTTTCCAACTATCTTATAATCAAAGAGTATCTCACAAAGAGAATAAACAAAATACAAGCAAATTTTTAAGTATTAAAGCTATAATATGATAAATTTAATTTTTCTCCTTATTTCAAAACAACAATAAGCTGGTAAAAATATATCCAAGGGAGTGGATATATTTATTTATTATACTGAATATATTATCTTCGTAGATAATATAACTTTTTCAATTATAGAAAAAATGATCATCATAATTCTATCTAATAAATGTTTAAAATTATTTGTAACATTTTTATTAAAGAGTAGGGAAAAGCTTATTATAATTAGCATTATTAATTTTTAATGGATATTCTTTATTAGCAACCTGTAGCATCTGCAGTTTTATATCTTCTCTTATCATCATATCTATGTTGGTACGGATATCTTGTGAAAGGGTATGGGCAGTGATATCTTTAGGCATGGTTACGGTTTTTATTTGATAAAGGATACGATTTGTTGCGACTGGACCTTTTATAATGCCATAATAGCCTTTGGGGTTAGAAAATAATACCTTAATGCCTTCAACACCAAAAATTTCAGAAGAATCCTTACGCTGTAGAGTTGGGGTTGTTTGTTTTACGCCACCAAGTGCATGAGCAAGAGAACTAAAACTTTCTCCTTCAGAGAGTTGTTTGAGAGCATTTTTAGCTTTTTCATCAAGAAGACGTTGGGTTTCTTGAATTTTCCATTGAGCCAGAACTTTTTCTTTAACTGTATCAAATGTTCTCTCACGAGAGGGAATAATTTTATCTATTTTATACCAGAGATATCCCCCTTTTTGCAGAGAGAGTGGATCAAGATCAATGCCTTCATTTGATTGATAGATAGAGTTTAAAAAAATATCTTTTTGAGGTAAGTCTGTTAGTATAGTACCTTCAGGCGTTTTTCCTGTTTTATCAATGGTAATGGTATGAAAAGGTAATTTATATTGATCAGCAAGTTCTTTGAGAGTAGCGCCCTCAAAACGTGCATTTTCAATTGCAGTATAATTTTTACGAATCTTATCTGCAGCACGATTTTGAGCTAGTGTTTGGCGAATTTTTTCTTCCACTTTTTCGAAAGGAATAGGAGCAGAAGGTACAATATCTGTTACGCGAATGATAACAGGTCCTTGTAAATCATTAATAACAGCACTAACTTCTCCTTGTTTGAGGTCAAAGATCTCAGATGCTAGATGATTAGGAAGTTCACTTTCTGTAAGAGGTCCTTTTCTTATATCATTGAGAGTCTTTTTTTCAGCTCTAACCAATTCATCAAAACTCAATCCATCAGCTATTTTTTTTGCTGCATTATCGGCTGCTTTACGTGTAGAGAATCGCAATTCTTCAATGGTGCGTTTTTCAGGAGTTATAAAATGAGAAGCATTTTTGTTATAATAAGCTTTTACTTCATCTATTAAAATATCTGTGGGTTTTATAATCTGATGAGGTTCCATAGATAAGAAAGAAACAGTACGGTACTCTGGAGCACGAAATTCACTTTTGTGCTGTTCAAACCATTTTTGCAGTGTTTCTTGATCGGGGGAAACAAGCATTTCCTTTTCTTTCAGATCAATAACGAGATAATCGGCAGTACGTGTTTCTCCTTGGTAAAGAGCGAGTGCTTTATAAAAAAGATCTGGCGCTTTTATTCCAGATAGTGAAGCTGAAAGAAGCTGATTACGCTTTTCTTTTTTTATATAATAATCAAGGAAAGCACTTTCGTTAATATGGAGTTGCTGAAGATAGTTACGGAACAAATCTTGATTAAAAACACCATTGATTTGAAATAAAGTATCAGCCCCAATAAGATGGGCTATAGTATTTTTAGAAAGATTAATTTTCATTTTACGTGCTTGTTCATCAAGAAGTACATCTTGTTGCAACTGATTAAAAACAAAAGTGGGAATTCTATATTGTTGTATTTCATCTGGCGTGAACATTCGTCCAAGACGGAAAGCAAGAGCCAAACGTGCACTTTGATCAGCAAATGCAAGACGGTAGCCATCAATTGTGACAGTAGATTTTCCAGAAGTAATCAGGTTTTGATCACTTTTTTTGTGTAACTGTGGTATTCCCCATAAAAGAATGAAGCATAAGAGCAAAATAGCAAGAAAAATTCTAGCAATCCAAGAATTTGTAGCGTTTCTTATGATGTCAAGCATCGTTCAATTCCATTTTTAACATGAATTATCATCAAAGTTTTTATGGAATTTGCAATAAAGACGCACAAGATGCAAGCTTAAAGACTTGCATTCATTTTATAATTTGATACCTAAATATAAAAAAAGCGTTGTAATAATCTTTGAGGTAAAAATATGTCTCCAAATATTCGGCCTTTTATTGCTGGAAATTGGAAAATGAATGGAACGAGCGAATCTCTTGGAGAATTGCGTGCCATTGCTGCTGGTGTTAGCTCTGATTTAGGGCGTTTATTTGAAGCACTTATTTGTGTTCCATCAACACTTTTATCACGTGCTTATGATACATTAGATGGCGAGAATCTCCTTTTAGGAGGACAAAACTGTCATTTTGATGATTATGGTCCTTATACAGGAGAGGTTTCAGCTTTTATGCTTAAAGAAGCAGGAGCAAGTCATGTTATCATTGGACATTCAGAACGTCGCACAATTTATCAAGAAAGTGATGAAATCGTTTGTGCAAAAGTAGAAGCAGCATGGCGAGTAGGTCTTGTTGCTCTTGTTTGTATTGGAGAAACATTAGAGGAGCGCAAAAGTAATAAAGTGTTCGATGTTCTTACGCAGCAGCTCGCAGAATCTTTGCCAGATGATACAACAGCAGAAAATACTATTATCGCTTATGAGCCTGTATGGGCTATAGGAACAGGCAATACAGCGAGTGTAGAAGATGTTACAAAAGTTCATGACTTTATTCGTGATGAGATGCGTTCTCGTTTTGGTCATGAAGGAGATAAAACGCGCTTGCTTTATGGTGGATCAGTAAAACCATCTAACGCATTTGAACTTTTGAGTATCCCTCATGTTAATGGTGCTTTGATAGGTGGAGCAAGTTTAAAGGCAACCGATTTTTTAACTATTTGCGATATTTATCGTAAATTATAATAGAGAAATTTTGGTTTTCCCTTGGATTATATGCTATTTATGTGTAAAGAACCATAAAAAGTTATTTAAAGAGCAGGGTTTATGCAAACAGTACTTATTGTTATCCATTTTTTGATTGTCATTACTTTGGTTGGCGTTATTTTAATTCAGCCTTCAGAAGGTGGTGGGCTTGGTGCAAGTAGTAGCGGTTCAGGGTTGATGAGAGCGCGTGGGGCTAAAAATCCATTAACACGTTTAACAGCTATTTTAGCATGCTGTTTTTTTGCCATCTCTATTGGACTTACCGTAGTGGAGAATATATCGAATTCTAGTTCTGATATTCTCAAGCGTATACCGATTCATTCAAAACAAGATGCTACAAATGAAGATGCTCCAGAATCAGTGCTACCATCAAATAGTGATTCTCAACCTTCTATCCTTGAACAATTAAAGGGTTCTTCTCCTGCAGTTGAAAATCCAGTTCCACCAGCTCTTGAAAATCCAGTTCCGGATAATGATACAAAGTAATTTTTTCAAGAGAATCTCATATTTTAAAAAAGGTGGTTTTTCACCTTTTTTCTTTTATAGAAGAAAAGTTGTTTCTTTTTGCATTTTTTGCTGGAAAAATCATTATAAATTGCTTATCACCATAAGCCCATGGCACGTTATGTTTTTATTACTGGTGGTGTGGTTTCTTCCCTTGGAAAAGGCATCGCAGCGGCGGCTTTAGCTGCATTATTACAAGCTCGTGGGTATCGTGTACGGCTTCGCAAACTTGATCCTTATTTAAATGTTGATCCAGGAACAATGTCGCCTTACCAACATGGTGAGGTGTTTGTGACCGATGATGGTGCAGAAACAGATCTTGATCTTGGTCATTATGAACGTTTTACGGGACGTTCTGCAAATAGCCAAGACAATATTACAACGGGGCGTATTTATCGCAACATCATCGAGCGAGAACGACGTGGTGATTACTTAGGGGCGACGGTTCAAGTTATTCCTCATGTTACAGATGAAATTAAAAAATTTATTACTACAGGAAATGAAGAATTTGACTTTGTTTTATGTGAAATAGGTGGAACGGTTGGTGATATTGAAGCAATGCCTTTTCTTGAGGCGATTCGTCAGCTGCATAATGAATTGCCAAGGCAAAATGTTGTTTATGTACATCTTACATTAATGCCTTATATTTCTTCGTCTGGTGAATTAAAAACCAAGCCAACACAACATTCCGTTAAAGAATTACAATCAATTGGTATTGCTCCTGATATTTTGTTAGTGCGTGCAGATCGAGCTGTTCCCAAAACGGAGATAAACAAATTATCACTTTTTTGTAATGTTCGTCCAACTGCAGTTATTCAAGCATTGGATATGCCAACGATTTATGATGTTCCTATGGCATATCATAAAGAGGGATTAGATTCAGAAGTTCTTTCTGCTTTTGGAATTAAACACTCTCCTGAGCCCCAAATGGATCGTTGGAAAGATATTACATACCGGCTTTATAATCCTGAAGGGGAAGTTACAATTGCTGTCGTTGGTAAATATACAGGATTGAAAGATGCTTATAAATCTCTTACCGAAGCGATTACGCATGGTGGTTTAGCGAATAAAGTGAAAGTAAACATTGAATGGATTGAGGCAGAGCTTTTTGAAAAAGCAGATCCTGCTTCTTATTTACAAAAAGTGCATGGAATTTTGGTTCCAGGTGCTTTTGGTGCGCGTGGTGCAGAAGGTAAAATTCGAGCTATTCAGTTTGCGCGGGAGCGTAAAATTCCCTTTTTAGGCATTTGTTTTGGGATGCAATTGGCTTGTATAGAAGCGGCGCGGAATATTGCAAATATTAAGGATGCTTCCTCAAGTGAGTTTTGCGAAACAAAAAATCCAGTTGTCGGTTTAATGACAGAATGGTTCAAAGGAGATATCCTTGAGAAACGTACACAATATGGTAATCTCGGTGGATCAATGCGGCTTGGTGTTTTTGCAGCTGAATTAAAAAAAGAGAGTCATATTGCTAAAATTTATGGAGTAACAAGGATTTATGAGCGTCATCGTCATCGTTATGAGGTAAATATCGATTATAAAGATGTGCTAGAAAAATGTGGTTTAATTTTTTCGGGTCTGTCTCCAGATGGCATTTTGCCAGAAACGATAGAATATGCAGATCATCCATGGTTCATCGGTGTTCAATATCATCCAGAACTAAAATCACGTCCCTTTGATCCACATCCACTTTTTTCTTCTTTTATTGAAGCGACTGTGGAAAAAAGTCGATTGGTTTAGTTTATAAATCGGATTCTACTTTCGGAGAATAAAATGTCAGAGCCAAATGCCATTGTAAAAGTTGGAAATATTGTTTTTTCAAATGAGACACCTCTTTCATTAATTGCAGGACCATGTCAGATAGAAAGTCGGGATCATGCTTTTGAAATGGCGGGGCAGATTAAGACAATTGCGGAGCAAGTAGGTATTGGATTTGTTTATAAATCGAGTTACGATAAAGCTAACAGAACGTCTCTTACTGCGGCACGTGGTATTGGTCTTGAAAAAGCAATGGTTATTTTTTCAGATTTGAAGAAGGAGTTTGGCTGTCCGATATTAACTGATGTGCATACAGAAGAGCAATGCACAATTGTTGCCCCTGTAGTTGATATTTTACAAATACCAGCTTTTTTATGTCGTCAAACAGATCTTTTGATTGCTGCAGCCAAAACAGGACGTGCCATTAATATTAAAAAAGGCCAGTTTTTGGCACCGTGGGATATGGAGAATGTTTTAAAAAAGGTGACTCAAAGTGGTAATGCAAATATTATGCTTTGTGAGAGGGGCACTTCATTTGGTTATAACCGTCTTATTTCTGATATGCGTTCATTGCCTATTTTACGTTCGTTTGGAGCTCCTGTTATTTTTGATGCGACCCATTCTGTTCAGGAGCCAGGTGGTCAAGGTAATTCATCAGGTGGACAGCGTCAATTTGTTGAAATTTTAGCGCGTGCAGCTGTTGCTGTCGGAGTTGCAGGTATTTTTTTAGAAACACATCAAGATCCAGATAATGCTCCTTCTGATGGAGCTAATATGATTAAAATTGATCATTTACAAAGACTGCTTGAGACTTTAATGGAGTTTGATTATTTATCCAAAAAGATTAATTGAAAATGCAGTTATAGAGGGTATTGCTTCATTATGGCGTTAAAAATAAATCAAGAGTTTCGTTGGGTAAGGAGTGCATATGACTATAATTGTTGATATTATTGGGCGTGAGGTTCTCGATAGTCGGGGTAATCCAACGGTAGAAGTTGATGTCCATTTAGACAATGGAGCTTTTGGACGCGCTCTTGTTCCTTCAGGGGCATCAACAGGAGCGCACGAAGCCATTGAGCTTCGTGATGGTGGTAAACGCTATGAAGGAAAAGGTGTCGAAAAAGCAGTTGCTGCCATAAATGGCGAAATTTTTGAAGAACTTTGTGGGAGAGATGCAAGAAATCAAATTGCTATTGATCAAGCAATGATTACCTTGGATGGAACAGCAAACAAAGCGCGTCTTGGTGCAAATGCACTTTTGGGCGTTTCTTTGGCAGTAGCAAAAGCAGCAGCAGACTCCTTAAGTTTGCCTCTGTATCGTTATATTGGTGGTGTGCATACACACATTCTTCCAACGCCTATGATGAATATTATTAATGGTGGTATCCACGCTGATAACTCTATTGATTTTCAGGAGTTTATGATTATTCCTGTAGGTGCTTCTACAGTAAAAGAAGCAATCCGCTATGGTGCTGAAGTTTTTCATATGTTAAAAAAGCGTTTAAAAAATGCAGGCTATAATACCAATGTTGGAGATGAAGGTGGTTTTGCCCCTCAATTTGAAAATGCTGAGCAAACTATTGATTTTATTATGGAGGCTATAATAGCCTGTGGATATAAGCCGGGTGAACAAATTGCTCTTGGTTTAGACTGTGCTTCAACCGAACTTTATAAAAATAGTTCGTATTTTTATAAAGGTGAGGGTAAGTGTCGTGATACTCAGGAACAGATAGATTATTTAGCACAGCTTGTTCAAACTTATCCCATTATTACAATTGAAGATGGTATGGCGGAGGATGATTGGGACGGTTGGAAGCTATTGACCAACGCCATTGGTCAAAAGTGTCAGCTTGTTGGTGATGATTTATTTGTAACAAATTCAGCACGTTTAAGTGATGGTATCAAAATGGGGGTAGCAAACTCTATTCTCATTAAAGTTAATCAGATTGGCACTTTGAGTGAGACACTTGATGCTATAGAAACAGCACATAAAGCAGGCTATCGTACTGTGATATCACATCGTTCAGGTGAAACGGAGGATTCTTTTATTGCAGATCTTGCTGTTGCAACAAATTGTGGACAGATTAAAACTGGTTCACTTGCACGTTCAGATAGGTTGGCAAAGTATAACCAGCTTATTCGCATTGAAGAAATGCTAGGAGCACAGGCATGTTATGCTGGTAATTGGTCAAGATGATAGTAGTGAATATCTATGCAGGTAAAATATTAGATTAGTCAATATTATCAAGAGGGTATATTTAATTATAAGAGAAGGGGGTAACGAGTTTATAGGTGTAAAGATGAGAGGAATAATTATTAGTCAGGATCAGGGAACATATCTTGTTTCCGGTGATGATGGTAAGCGTTATCAGTTTGCAACTTGGGATTGGTTAGGAAAAAATCCACCAAGGATAGGTGATAGCGTTGATTTTATGTGTGAAGGCGATAGCGTTAATTCTGTTTTCCCATTGTTGCAACCAAACTCAGAGCCTTCGAAAATGATGCTTGCACTCATTTGTTGGGTTTCTGGTATATTTGGTGTTCACCGTTTTATGGTTGGTAAAGTAAAAACTGGTGCTTTAATGCTTATTCTCTCTTTATCGATTGTTGGATTGATGATTACAGGAATTTGGGCAATTGTCGACTTTATAGTTATTGTTGCAGGAAGGTTCACCGATAAAGATGGAAAGCAAATTACACGCTGGTAAAGCTTTTACATTACAATAAAATATATAATGGTGAATTGTTTTTACTATGCAGTTTTATTAAGTTATTGAAATAGGATGTGCATGGTTGATTAAGAGTATACAAATACTGTACCGTTTTGTGTGGAAAAAGTAAAAATAATCTCTTTGTAAAGTTTGTTTTGTATTGTAACTGATGATGAAGATAAGCTATTTAGTCTTCTTTATTTATATAATTAATACAAATTGTATCAATAAAGTAAAATAAATAAATACATTAAGGAATTATGGTAAAACGTTTTTATAAGAATTCTTCTTTATAAATGGCGTGTGGCTAGTAGTTTTATAGGTGTTGAAGATGAAAGGTATGATTATTGGTCAGGATTCGGGGACATATTTTGTTTCAGGTGCGGATGGTAAGCGCTATCAATTTGAAACTTGGGATTGGCTAGGAAAAAATACACCGAAAGTGGGTGATGCTGTTGATTTCGTGTGTGAAGGTGATACGGTTAAATCTGTTTTTCCGCTCTTTGGCCATCAAACGGCAGAACGATTAAAATTGAAATTGGCAATTTTTTGTTGTTTTGTGGGTTTTATCGGAGTTCACCGCTTTATGGTTGGTAGAATTGGGACAGGTATTTTAATGGTTCTTATCTCTTTGACAGTTGTGGGGCTAATTGTTACAGCGATTTGGTCAACTATTGACTTATTATATATCCTAACAGATCGTTTTACTAATAAAGATGGAGACGAAATAAGAAGTTAATCAATACTGAATTTGGTATTATAAATATAATCGTTAAATAGGTTTTATATGCTTTGAGTAGAGCTAAGGGTAGGTTTTATAATTAATAACAATAAATTGTTTTTGTAAGGATTTGATAATTACGATTTTTATAAAAGTTATGAATTGTTTAGAAAATATTTAAAGAGTATTGTACGTAGAGATTATTCGGTCTTATTATCCAAATAAAAGAATCGTATAAATCGATTTGTATTTTTCTCCTTGAGAGTAGGATTGTTAGAGGGGGAATCATTAATTTTATTCTATTTATTGCCGCTAGAAAATTTACCGACGAAGACGGAAAACAAATTACATGTGGCGAAATCTTCTGGGTTACAAGTAAATATCTATCTTATAATAATATATAATAGTAAATATCATCTAATATGTATCTTTATTAAGTTATTGAAATAGAATATGCATAGTTGATTAAGAGTATAAAGAAGAGCTATGCATGTTTTATAGAAATAAAATAGCAATAAAAATTGCTTATCGTATTTTGTATTGCTGAATAGTGGTGGGGGAATTAAAAACTACTGGGGGATTTTAAGCTGCGTTATTATATTTATTTGAGTACATACAGCTTTGTGTTTATTTCGTGGAGATCATCAATATATTATTAACTATTAAAAGAGCAAATTTATTTCATATTTATTAGGTGGTAAAGATGAAAGGTAAGATTATGACCAGAAGCAAGGAAATTATCTCGTTTCAGGTGATGATGGTGCTCGCTATCAATTTGTGATGCGGGATTGGTTAGGAAATAAAACACCAAGGATAGGCGATAGTGTTGATTTTGTGTGTGAAGGGGATAGTATTAAATCTGTTGTTCCACTTTTAGATACTCTTCTCTTAAATGAAAGACAATCACAACATTCACAAATTTTATTAGCATTTGCTAGTTTTTTTGTAGGGGCATTAGGTATTCACCGCTTTATGGTTGGTAAAGTAGGGACGGGGCTTGTAATGCTTCTTTTAACTCTAACAATTTTTTTGACGCCTATAACTGCGATTTGGGCATTTATTGATTTTATAATGATTTTGACAGGATCTTTTACCGATAAAGATGGACATAGAGTTAAAAATTCGTAAACACTAAATTAAATATTGTGATACAAAAGTAGGTAATATGGTATAGTGTGAGGAGGGTGAATGTAGCCTAATAAATTATTGGCGTATGTAGATTTGGTAATGAGGTATTAATTAAAATTATGCATAGTTAGGTACGATATTTAAGAGTATTATGCTATAAAGACTGTGCTATTTTATGTGGACAAAGCAAAAACGCAGATCGATAAAAACACGCTTTGTACTACCACTTATAACGGTGGGAGTCTTGAGCTATTTCAGTTATCATATTTATCATGGTGAATATGGATTATATTCACGCAGTGAAGTGAATCAACATATTAGTGAATTAGAACAGGAACTTTATAAAGTAAAAACTGAGCGAATATTTTTTGAAAAGCATATTGCTCTTTTACGCAATGGTCACATTGAAAAGGATATGTTGGATGAATATATCCGGAAGAATTTAAATTTTTCTCGGTCAAATGAGTTGACAATCTTAACACCTTGTAAATGATATTAAAAGCGCGTGAAAGATCGCTTAAATTTAGAAAATACTTGGAAAAAATTCTCTATGATATCATTTAAAATGATTGATAACGCTTGTAACTTTTGTTCGTAAAGGTTATGCCTAAATAATCATAAAAGGGAGTTTAATATGGCAGAACGACTTAAAAAAAATTCTGCGCCGGTAGTGCATACAGCATTATCAAGCATGACAAAAAAAGCGCCAATAGCCAACTTTACAAAAGAAGAAGAAATTGATGCCTATCGTGAAATGCTCTTAATCCGTCGTTTTGAAGAAAAAGCAGGACAACTTTATGGCATGGGGCTTATTGGTGGATTTTGTCATCTTTATATTGGGCAGGAAGCTGTTGTTATTGGAACACTGAAAGCAGCAAAAAAGGGTGATCAGGTTATTACGTCTTATCGTGATCATGGCCATATGTTAGCGGTTGGAATGAGTCCACGTGGTGTTATGGCAGAATTAACAGGGCGTCAAGGTGGTTTTTCAAAGGGAAAAGGTGGCTCGATGCATATGTTTTCTAAAGAGAAGAATTTTTATGGTGGACATGGCATTGTTGGTGCACAAGTTCCGATTGGTTCTGGTTTAGCATTTTCGAATCGATATCTTGGTAATGATAATGTGACATTGGTTTATTTTGGTGATGGTGCTGCCAATCAGGGACAAGTTTACGAAAGTTTTAATATGGCTTCGCTTTGGAAGCTTCCAGTTGTTTATATTATTGAAAATAATCAATATGCGATGGGAACATCTGTTGCACGTGCGTCTGCAGAGACTGACTTTTCCCGTAGAGGTCTTTCTTTTGAAATTCCAGGTATTGTTGTTGATGGTATGGATGTTCGATCTGTAAAAGGAGGTGCTGATGAAGCGATCTCTTGGGCACGTTCGGGTAAAGGGCCTATCATTCTTGATATGCAGACCTATCGCTATCGTGGTCACTCTATGTCTGATCCAGCAAAATATCGTTCAAAAGAAGAAGTCCAGAAAATAAAAGAGGAACATGATCCGATTGATCAAGTAAAAAGTCGGATTCTTAAAAAAAATTGGGCGAGCGAAGATGACTTAAAATCTATTGATAAAGAGATTCGCGCGATTATTGCTGATGCGGTGGATTTCGCAAAGAGTGATCCAGAGCCAGAAGCTTCTGAGCTCTATACTGATATTTTAGTTTGATGCAAGGGGAGCAAGTATGTCTATTGATATTTTGATGCCAGCTCTTTCACCGACAATGGAAGAAGGTAAGTTGTCGAAATGGCTCAAGAAAGAAGGCGATAAAGTGAGCTCTGGTGATATAATTGCTGAAATTGAAACTGATAAAGCAATGATGGAAGTAGAGGCTGTTGATGAAGGAACACTTGGTAAAATTTTTGTGCATGAAGGTTCTGAAGGCGTAAAAGTAAATACGGTTATTGCAGTTTTATTAGAAGAAGGTGAACGTGTGGAGGATATTGTGAAACCAAACGATTCTTTACAAAAATCTGTGGAAGCACCGCCATCTTTGCCTTCGTCAATACCACAATCTCCTACTTTTGATAAAGTTCCTGATTTTGATATTCCAGCAGGAACGCAAATGGTTACAATGACGGTACGTGAAGCGCTTAATCAAGCTTTGGCAGAAGAGATGCGGCGTGATGAAATGGTTTTTCTCATGGGGGAAGAAGTTGCGGAATATCAAGGTGCTTATAAAGTAAGCCAAGGTTTATTGGAAGAGTTTGGTGTGCGTCGTGTTATTGATACACCAATCACAGAACATGGGTTTGCAGGATTGGCTGTTGGTGCTGCTTTTGGAGGATTGCGTCCCATTGTGGAGTTTATGACATTTAATTTTGCGATGCAGGCAATGGATCAAATTATCAATTCTGCAGCAAAAACACGTTATATGTCTGGTGGACAAATGACTGCTCCTATGGTTTTTCGTGGTCCAAATGGTGCAGCTGCACGTGTTGGTGCACAGCATTCTCAGTGCTATGCTGCGTGGTATAGTCATATTCCTGGGCTTAAGGTTGTTATGCCTTATAGTGCTGCAGATGCAAAGGGTTTATTAAAAGCTGCTATTCGTGATGACAATCCTGTTATTTTCCTTGAAAATGAAATTTTATATGGTCATCAATTTGATGTTCCTCAAATAGATGATTTTGTTTTGCCTCTTGGTAAAGCACGAATTCATAAACCTGGACAAGATGTTACAATTGTTGCATGCGGGATTGGAATGCATTATGCCGTTCAAGCATTACCAGAAATTGAAAAATTGGGCATTGATGTTGAATTAATAGATTTACGAACTATTCGTCCAATGGATCTTCCAACAATTCTGACGTCAGTTAAAAAAACAGGGCGTTTGATAACGGTTGAAGAAGGCTATCCACAATCATCTGTTGGGACTGAGATTGCAACACGTGTTATGCAACAGGCTTTTGATTATCTTGATGCACCAGTTGCTACAATTTCTGGCAAAGATGTCCCAATGCCTTATGCAGCTAATCTTGAAAAATTGGCTTTGCCTAGCATTGCTGAAATTGTTGAAGCCGTTAAGGCTGTGACTTATAAAGCATAACGGAGGAAAGCACTATGCCCATTACAATTACAATGCCTGCGCTTTCTCCTACGATGGAAGAAGGGAATTTATCAAAATGGAATGTTAAAGAAGGAGATAAAGTTTCTTCTGGTGATGTTATTGCTGAAATTGAAACAGATAAAGCGACAATGGAAGTCGAAGCCGTTGATGAAGGAACGATTGCTAAAATCGTTGTTCCTGCTGGAACGCAGGGTGTTAAAGTAAATAGTGTCATTGCTATTTTAGCAGCAGAAGGTGAAGATTTAGCAGAAGCTGCAAAAATTATAGAAGAAACCTCTTCTTCTTTTGCAATGAGAAAATCAGATAAACTAAAAGAATCGGAAGATCAAAAGCAGATAAACTCAGAGGATGCACAAGTATCTCATGCACCATCAACGCAACCATTAATACAGAAAGATAAAAAGGATAAACGTCTTTTTGTTTCTCCTTTAGCACGGCGATTAGCAGCTCAGGCGGGGTTTGACTTATCACTGATTTCGGGAAGTGGTCCCCATGGACGTATTATTAAGCGTGATGTAGAAAAAGCTATAAGTAGCGGTATTTTTGAAGTTTCTCATGTATCACAAACAACACAACCGGTCGCTGAAAGTATTTCTGACGAACAGATACTAAGACTCTTTAAAGAGAATGAATATACATTTTCACCTCATAGTAATATGCGTAAAACAATCGCCAAACGTTTAGTTGAATCAAAGCAGAAAGTACCGCATTTCTATGTAACAGTAGATTGTGAGCTTGATGCATTATTGGAGATTCGTGCGCAATTAAACGCTGCTGCTCCAATGGTTAAGGCTCAAGAGGGAGTTAAGCCAGCTTATAAGCTTTCTGTTAACGATATGATTATTAAAGCTGTAGCTCTTTCTTTAAAAGCGGTTCCTGAAGCGAATGTATCTTGGCTTGAAGGTGGGGTAATTCATCACAAATATTGCGATGTTGGTGTTGCTGTTTCTATTCCCGATGGATTAATTACGCCTATTATTCGTCACGCAGAGGAAAAGTCTTTGTCAATAATTTCTAATGAGATGAAAGATTATGTAAAGCGTGCACGTGAGAGAAAGCTGAAAATGGAAGAATATCAGGGAGGAACAACTGCTGTATCAAATATGGGAATGTATGGTATAAAAAGCTTTTCTGCTATTCTTAATCCACCACATGCAACAATTTTTGCAATTGGTACGGGTGAAAAAAGGGCTGTTGTCAAAAATGGTGAATTAGTGGTTGCAACAGTTATGTCGGTTACACTTTCTGCTGATCACCGTGCTGTTGATGGTGCATTAGCAGCAGATCTTGCGCGGACTTTTAAGAAAATGATTGAAAATCCATTAACGATGCTCATTTGACCTGTTTAAAAATCGTTTATGTACACGTCTATGTGTATCATATGCTAAGAAGGTAACAACAGATTTAAGAAGTTTAAAGCATGATTTTATTGTTTCTTCTGATTTAATCAGAAACATAAAGATAAAGCTTAAGTAAAGAGTACAGGAAAATTCTGCCATGTTTGTTTTTATTTTAAGCTTAAAGGGTGCATATTCATTTTGTATATATCCATGGAGGGATTACTGTGGCAAATCTTTATGATGTAATTGTGGTTGGATCTGGTCCTGGTGGATATGTAACTGCAATTCGTGCAGCGCAATGTGGTTTTAAGACTGCAATTGTGGAGCGTGAGCATTTGGGCGGTATTTGTTTGAATTGGGGATGTATTCCAACAAAGGCCCTTTTGCGTTCAGCAGAGATAAAGCATTTTGCTGAGCATATGAAAAATTACGGACTAAAGCTTAATGGTTCAATAGAAGCAAATATCAAAGATATTGTAGCACGTTCTCGTGCGGTTTCAGCACGTTTGAATGCTGGTGTTGGTTTTTTAATGAAAAAAAATAAAATTGATGTTATTTGGGGTGAAGCAAAGCTCACTAAGAAAGCACAAGGAAACCAACTCGCAGAAATTACAGTTTCTCCGTCCTCCAAACCCGTTATGCAACCGCAAAATCCAGTTCCTAAAGGGACATTAGGGGAGGGAACTTATCAAGCAAAGTACATTATTATTGCAACGGGGGCACGTCCTCGTGTTCTTCCTGGTATTGAGCCGGATGGAACATACATTTGGACTTATTTTGAAGCTATGATTCCTCAGATAATGCCTAAATCGCTTTTAGTCATGGGCTCTGGAGCAATTGGCATTGAATTTGCCTCTTTTTATCATGATATGGGAGCTGAAGTAACTGTTGTTGAAATGATGCCACACATCATGCCAGCTGAAGATATTGAAATTTCTACATTTGCGCGTAAACAGTTGGAAAAAAAAGGCATGCGCATTCTTACAGAAGCTAAAGTAACAAAGGTGGAAAAAGCTTCTAATTCTATTACAGCACATGTTAATGTGAATGAAAAAATAGAAAAAATCACAGCTGATCGTTTGATTTCAGCTGTTGGGGTGCAGGGAAATGTTGAGAATCTTGGGTTAGAGGCATTGGGTATTAAAGTAGATCGTGGATTTATTGTTACTGATGAATGGAGCTGGACAGGAGTAGAGGGTATTTATGCTATTGGTGATGTATCTGGAGTTCCTATGTTGGCCCATAAAGCAGAGGAAGAAGGTGTGATATGCATTGAGCATCTTGCAGGTTTGGAAAATGTTCATCCGCTTGATAAGAAAAAAATTCCAGGATGTACATATTGCACACCGCAAGTTGCTTCTGTAGGACTTTCAGAGGTGGCAGCAAAAAAAGCAGGATATGATATACGTGTTGGTCGTTATTCTTTTTCAGCCAATGGCAAGGCTATTGCTTTGGGGGAAGATCAAGGATTAGTAAAAACAATTTTTGATAAAAAAACAGGACAGCTTCTTGGAGCGCATATGGTGGGTGCAGAAGTAACAGAACTGATACAAGGTTTCGTCATTGCCATGAATCTTGAAACAACCGAGGAAGAATTGATGCATACTGTCTTTCCACATCCTACATTATCGGAAATGATGAAAGAAAGTGTTTTGGATGCTTATGATCAAGTTTTAAATGCCTGATGATTAAATTATATTTGAATCTTATATATTACGATTTTTCATCGGTATTTCATATTTATAAGGCAAAGACTTAAATGGTTACGGTTGTTGATAGAGTTACAAATAGGCGCTTACGTCATCCTGAAAAAGCGCATCTTCCGGATACAAGCATTCAAAAAAAACCGGATTGGATTCGTGTAAAGGCACCAACATCACCGATATATAAAGAAACGCATAGTATTGTACGTGCTCATAAATTAGTGACTGTATGCGAAGAAGCAGGTTGTCCAAACGTAGGTGAATGTTGGAGTCAGCGACATGCTAGTTTTATGATTTTGGGTGAAATATGCACACGGGCTTGTGCGTTTTGCAACGTTACAACCGGTATTCCGCTTGCTGTTGATAAAAATGAACCAGAACGTGTAGCGGATGCGGTAGCACAGATGGAATTAAAACATGTTGTTATTACATCTGTCGATCGTGATGACCTTGCTGATGGTGGTGCTGAGCATTTTGCAAAAGTTATTTATGCTATTCGTCGGAAAGCACCTAAAACAACAATTGAAGTTCTTACACCTGATTTTCGCCATAAGGATGGAGCTTTAGAAATTGTCGTTTCTGCTAAGCCGGATGTTTTTAATCATAACTTAGAAACAGTTCCCTCTAAATATTTAAAGGTTCGTCCAGGGGCACGTTATTTTCATTCTATTCGGTTGTTACAGCGTGTTAAAGAACTTGACCCAACAATTTTCACAAAATCGGGAATTATGGTTGGTCTTGGGGAAGAGCGAAATGAGGTTCTGCAATTAATGGATGATTTGCGTTCTGCAGATGTTGATTTTATGACTATTGGGCAATATTTGCAGCCTACGCGAAAGCATCATCCGGTTATTCGTTTTGTTCCTCCTGAAGAATTTGAATCCTTTGCCAAGATTGGTAAAGTGAAAGGTTTTTTACATATGGCTTCCAATCCTTTGACACGTTCTTCTCATCATGCCGGAGATGATTTCGCAATTTTGCAAAAAGCACGTGATGAAAAATTTGCTTTACAGAGATAGTTATGCCGGCTTTTACTACACATCGGCAGGTTGCTCATAGTGCTCGTGAAATGTTTGATCTTGTTTCTGATATTGAACGTTATCCTGAGTTTTTACCCATGTGCGAGGCTTTAATAGTTCGTTCTCGCAAAGAATATGAGGAAAAAACATTACTGATTGCTGATATGACAGTTGGTTATAAGGTTATCCGAGAAACTTTTACGACCCAAGTCTTTCTTCAGCGGAAGAAAAATCTAATAGAGGTTCAATATATTGATGGTCCATTCAAGTATCTTGAAAATCGTTGGATTTTTCATAGTGTTGAGGAGAGTAATGCATGTAATGTAGAGTTTTTTATTGATTATGAGTTTAAAAGTAAAATGCTTGGATTCGTGATGGGCTCAATGTTCGATATTGCTTTCCGTAAATTTACAGATGCCTTTGAAAGACGTGCACACCAAATTTATGGCTTTCCAGTTACATAATTGATTTTGTTTATATGACATATATAATAATCCGTAAATTATTATACTAATGGTATAAATATACAAATAGAGATCTAAACAATATTATTGAAGACAAGTTAAGATCATTTTAAAAGCGTGTTCAACGGCTCTATGGCGAATAGTATTACGATCGTGCTTGCCAAAGCGCATTTCTTGGTGCAAAGTTTTGTGCCCTTTGTATGCAATGGCAAAATGCACAAGTCCGATAGGTTTTTTAAGACATGCTCCTCCAGGGCCTGCAATTCCTGTTACAGAGACTACAATTCTAGCTTGTGAATATTTTAATCCACCCTCAGCCATTGCAAGAGCAACCTCTTGCGAAACGGCCCCATAAGTTTTTATAAGTTCAGCGCACACACCAACAAGTCGTGTTTTAGCTTCATTTGAATAAACAACAAATCCACAATCGAGTACATCTGATGATCCTGCAATATTAGTAAGATTTGCAGCAATAAGCCCTCCTGTACAAGATTCAACAGTTGCTAGAAGTAAACCTTTTTTACGGCAAGCTGTCAGGACTTCATGTGCTTGTTTTTCAAAAAAATATGTCATGTGGGAATTCCTCCTGGATAAAGGACGCTTGCTGTTGCAAAAGCTGCAATGCCTTCACCGCGACCAATAAATCCAAGCTTTTCATTTGTAGTTGCTTTTATGGAGATTCGGTCGGATGAAATTGTGAGTATAGCCTTAAGATTTTCTATCATTGTATGACGATAGGGAACAATTCTAGGTTCTTCAGCGATCAGTGTGATATCAACATTGGCAATACGCCCACCTGCTTTCTTAATAATATCAAGAGCATGACGGAGAAAAATTTCTGAAGATGCATTTTTCCATTGAGGATCAGAGGGAGGAAAATGTGTGCCAATATCTCCAGCACCTTGAGTAGCTAAAAGAGCATCTGTTAATGCATGAAAAGCAACATCAGCATCAGAGTGTCCATTTAATTTTTTATGAAAAGGAATTTCTATGCCACATAATATAAGTGAAGTTCCTTCCTCAAAAGAATGAACATCATAACCATTGCCAGTACGAATATCAGGAAATATTTGCATTTTTTTCTGAAGATATAAATCTGCGGTATGAAAATCTTCTTGCCACGTAATTTTTATATTATTAGGATCACCGGGAATGGTACGCATAGGAATCCCAAACCATTCAGCAATTGCAGAGTCATCAGTAAATTCTTTATTGCAAGCATGTTTTGCTTTTTCATGGGCCGCTAAGATGTGTTCAAAGGGAAAACACTGCGGAGTTTGTGCACTATAAAAATGAGTACGTGGAATTGTTTCTACAACATAGTGTGCATTATTTACACGTTTAAGAGTGTTAGAGATAGCGAGAACGGGGAGAACACCTTCTTGATGATTAACAGTTGTATGAATTTTTTCAAGAAGCTGATTTTCAACAAAGGGACGTGCACCATCATGAATATGTACATATTGAGGTTTAAAGCTCTCAAGTGCACGAAGCCCATATAAGGTGGACATTTGACGTGTATTGCCCCCCTCAATGATGAGGAGGTGCTCTTTAAAATTAGCGAGTGCTTTCTCACAGATTTGATGGTCTTCTGGATGAATCACCAGAACAATCGTTGTGATAGCTGGGTGCTGCAAAAAACAACGCACACTATGACAAAGAACGGGTTCTTGTCCCAAAATACGATATTGTTTTGGAAGTTTATGTGAAGATCCTGCTCTTTTACCACGCCCAGCGGCTAATATGATTGCTGCAATAGAAATGCTTCATTTCCTTTTATAATTATGATTAATTAATAGCTTTATAATTATGCATTTTAATTTTTTTTTGATAGGATGGTTGTTGTAGATCAGCAAGAGATATCATTGATAAAACATCAAAAAAAGCATTTAATGCTTTTTGAAGTGCGGTATTTAAACGACAAAAATCAATCAATGGGCAATTAGATTCTGCGTTATCGAAACATTCTGCCATGGAAAAGTTATCTTCAGTTACTTTTACAACATCAGCTACCGAAATTTCAGCGGCGGGTTTGGCTAATTTAACGCCTCCATTACGCCCTCGGACTGTTTGTATAAAACCTGCTTCAACAAGTGGTTGAAGGATTTTAAATAAAAAAAGTTCTGAAACAGCATATGCTTTAGCAATTTCTGGAACACGACTAAGCCCTCCCTGATTATCTGCACAATACATCAGCATCCGGAGCGCATAATTTGTTTGTTTTGTTAACCGCATCTTATCTCCTCTGTAAAGTATCACTGAACACACTCTATTTTAAAGATATTTTAATAAATGTAGAAGTTCTTTCTTTATTTGTTAGATTGGTTTTATTGTAAATATGGTATTAATATCATCAATTTTTGTTACAAGAGATTATATAGAAAAAATGAAATTAAGGTAATGTAAGCTAAACATGAATACAACATCTGTAACAAATTTCCAAAATATAGACCAAAACACTTATAATGATGAGTTGTATCGTTTAAGTAAAGTGTATATTTTTTTAGGTGTCTCCATTATCGTATTGGCTTTGCTCACAGCATCTGTATCCTTTGTCATTCTTATTGGATTAACGCCTGTTGTTCCTAGTAGAACTGTAACTCTTATTCTTATAGGGATTAACAGTGTTTGGGTGTTAGGACTTGTAATTATTGTTTTTTACGAGATGATTCCTATTATTCATGCATGGCGGTCGAGACGAGCAGGATCTCGTCTTCATGTGCGTCTTATTTCGTTATTTGCGCTTGTTGCAACTATGCCGGCTGTTGCAGTTGCTCTTGTATCAGGACCAGCACTCAATTTAGGACTTGATCGATGGTTTGATACGACAACACGGCAAATTGTGGGTTCATCTATCGATTTAGCGAATGCTTATGCAGATGAAATGCTTCAAAATTTGAAAAACTTATCTTATGCTATGGCCTTTGCACTTGATAACAAAAAACTTCTAGAGCGCAGTCCAGCGGAATATCGAATGCAATTAACGCGTCATGCCATAGGGCGTAATCTGCGTGGTGCTTTTTTATTAAGTTCTAGTGGAACTGTTTTTTTATCGAGTGCTCTTGGTGATGAAGATAAATTGCCTATTCCTCCTTCTCACCTTATTGAACGTGCAACCAATGCGAGGCCTTTTTCTTTTCAACCGGGGATTCATGATTATTTTGGTATCATTTTAAAATTTACGAATATACCAAATACATTTTTGTATTTGGTACGGGACGTTGACAAAGAAGTTTTATCTGCTTTGCGTTTGACAGAAGTTAATACAAATCGTTACCGTGACTTAAATGAAAATCGTCTCCTAACACAAATTGCATTTGGTACACTTTATTTGTGTCTTTTTTTTAGTTTATTCTTATCGGCTATTTGGGCTGCTATTGCTGTTGCTGATCGCTTGGTGCGTCCTATCCGTCTCCTCATTGGTGCTGCTGATGATGTAGCTTTAGGAAATATGGATGTTTTTGTGCCGGTACGTGCGAGAGATGGAGATATTGGGCAGTTATCAAAAACTTTTAATTATATGGTCAGTGAACTAAAAAGTCGGCGAAATGAGTTGATTGCAGTTCGCGATCAAATTGATGAAAGGCGACGTTTTTCTGAAGCTGTTTTGTCTGGTGTAACAGCAGGGGTTGCTGGAATTGATGATAATGGAGAGATTACAATTATTAATCGGTCTATTGAAACGATGTTTGATATTTGTTCTGAACAAGTTATTGGACAAAATCTTTTATCATTAAGTGCTGAAATTTGGAAGGTTTTCCAGTTTACACGTTCATTAGATCGTAAGAATCATCGTGAACAGGTTACCTTAAGCGTTGCGGGGCAAGAACGTGTTTGTAATGTGCAAATTACTATGGAGGAGGATGATGGACAGGGAAAATCTTGGGTTCTCACAATTGATGATATTACAGATCTTGTTGAGGCACAACGTTCATCAGCTTGGGCAGATATTGCACGTCGTATTGCACACGAAATCAAAAATCCTCTCACCCCTATCCAGCTATCCGCTGAACGTATTCGTAAACGTTACAACAAAGTTATTACACAAGATAAAGAGGTTTTTGAGCGCTGTATTGAGACGATTATTCGCCAAGTTGGAGATATTGGGCGTATGGTTGATGAGTTTTCTTCTTTTGCGCGTATGCCCAAAGCAAAAATGAATGTTTTAGATATACGTGGATTACTTCGTGAAGCATGTTTCTTGATAGAAGTTACACGTCATGATATTCATTTTGAACAAGACTTAGGAAATGTACCACTTATAGGTGCATTTGATAATCGCCTCATTGTACAAGCTTTTTGTAATGTTATTAAAAATGCAAGCGAGTCTATAGATTCGGTCATGCGAGAAGAAAATATTTATGGTCATATTCTTGTTCGTTCTTATCGTAAAAAAGGACGTGTGGTTGTGGATGTTATCGATAACGGTAAAGGACTTCCTAAAGAGCAAAGGCAAAAGTTATTGGAACCTTATATAACAACACGAGAAAAAGGAACAGGATTGGGATTAGCTATTGTGCGTAAAGTTATTGAAGACCATAGTGGTACTATGGAATTACATGATGCACCAAAGAGTTTTTATGAAGGTCGTGGCGCAATGATCCGTTTGATATTTCCAGCAGATAGGACTAAGCAGGATCATATTATCCAAGCTACAGATTATAATATAGGGGAATAAGTAAAGATGGTATCAGATATCTTAATTGTTGATGATGAAGCAGATATTCGTGAACTTATTGCTGGTATTTTAGATGATGAAGGCTATGAAACGCGTGTTGCATGTAATTCTGATGAAGCTTTAGCGCAAATTAGTGAGCGTATTCCTAAACTTATTTTTTTGGATATTTGGTTGCAAGGAAGTCGTCTTGATGGGATAGCGCTTCTTGATGAAATTAAAACGCGATATCCTGCTCTTCCGGTGGTTATGATTTCAGGTCATGGTAATATTGAAACAGCTGTTTCTGCTATAAAGCGAGGAGCATATGATTTCATTGAAAAGCCTTTTAAAGCTGATAGGCTTGTATTGGTTGCAGAGCGAACTCTTGAAACTTCAAATTTAAAACGTGAACTTTTAGAGTTACGAAAGCGTTCAAGTGAAACATTCGAGTTGCTTGGAACATCAACCGCTATGAAACAATTGCGTCAAGTTATAGAAAAAGTAGCACCAACTAATAGTCGCATTATGATTACTGGTCCCTCAGGTGCAGGAAAAGAGATGGTTGCACGTGCTATTCATGCGCTTTCAACGCGTTCTAATGGGCCATTTGTTATAATAAATGCTGCAACAATCACTCTGGAAAGAATGGAAATAGAATTGTTTGGTAGTGAAATGGAGGGAGGAGAGCGCAAAATTGGTGCTTTAGAGGAAGCGCATGGTGGAATATTATATATTGATGAAGTTGCTGATATGCCCCATGAAACGCAAGGAAAGATTCTTCGGGTGTTGACGGGACAGACTTTTGAAAGAGTTGGTGGTATAAAACGTGTTAAGGTGGATGTTCGTATCATTTCTTCAACGGCACAAAATCTTGAAAGTCTCATTGCCGATGGGCGTTTTAGAGAAGATCTTTTTCACCGTCTTTCGGTTGTTCCTATTACTGTTCCACCACTTTCAGAACGTCGCGAAGATATTCCAGAACTTGTACGTCATTTTGTCAAAATAATATCGCAGCAAGTTGGTATTAAACCACGTGAAATTAGTGATGAGGTGATAGCGATTTTGCAAGCACACACTTGGCCAGGTAATGTACGTCAGTTACGCAACAATATTGAACGCTTGCTTATTCTTGTACGTGATGGTGATGATCCAATCACAGCAGAACTTCTTCCTACGGAAGTGAGTGATTTTTTACCACGTCTTCAAATGGATACAGATGAAAGTATAATGGCTTTACCGTTACGTGAAGCACGAGAACTCTTTGAAAAGAGATATTTAGAGGCACAGATTGGACGTTTGGGTGGAAATATATCGCGTACAGCTGAATTTATAGGTATGGAACGTTCAGCTTTACACCGTAAACTTAAAGCACTTGGAGTTTCTTAAAAGTTATGCGTGTTATTATTTGTGGAGCAGGACAAGTCGGATATGGAATAGCAGAGCGCCTTGCTGCTGAAAATCATGATGTTACTGTTATTGATATTGAAACAAGATTGATTGAAAAAATTCGCGATACGTTAGATGTGAGAGGTTTTGTTGGTCATGGTTCGCGACCTGAGGTTCTTTTGGCCGCTGATGCAGATAAAGCTGATATGTTGATTGCTGTGACTTTATTTGATGAAGTGAATATGGTCGCTTGTCAGGTAGCGCATTCATTGTTCAATGTTCCAACAAAAATTGCACGTATTCGCTCCCAATCGTATTTAGAACCACGCTATAAAACACTTTTTGCAAGAGAGAGTATTCCTATTGATGTGGTTATTTCCCCAGAGATTGAAGTTGGAGAAATGGTTTTGCGGCGTATTGCTCTTCCTGGTGCAATAGATGTTCTTTATTTTTGTAATGATGATATTGTTGCATTAGCTTTAGAATGTATGGAAGATTGTCCAGTTATTAATACACCTTTACGTCAGTTAACAGAACTTTTTCCAGACCTTCGTACGACGGTTACTGCTATTAAACGTGGCTCAGAATTATTAATAGCACACTCAGAAACGCAATTACGTGTTGGAGATGTGACCTATCTTGTTGCTGCTCGCAATCAAATGCGTCGAGCAGTAGGGCTTTTTGGCCATAAAGAACAAGATGCTCATCGTATGATTATTGCAGGAGGTGGTCACATTGGTCTTTATGTTGCTCAGGCTATTGAAAAGCGCTTTCATAAATTAAGATTAAAAATTATAGAATCACAGAGAGAACGAGCTCTCACAATTGCTGATCAACTCGAGAAAACAACCGTTTTATATGGTAATGTGTTAGATCCAATAATTCTTCAGGACGCTGGAATTAAGCAGGCTGATTTAATGATTACATTGACTAATCAGGATCAGGTTAATCTCTTAAGCGCTATTATTGCTAAAAGACTAGGATGCAAAGCCAATATGGTGTTAATTAATAATGTTGCATACCAAGAATTTAGTCGTGCAGTTGGTGTGGATGCATATCTGAATCCACATAGTGTTACGATATCAAGAGTTTTACAACAAATGCGGCGTGGGCGTATACGGGCCGTTCACTCAGTATTTAATGGTCGAGCAGAAATTATTGAGGCTGAAGTCATGCAAACGTCTTCATTAATTGGAAAGTCATTATCAGAGCTCAATTTGTCAGATGGTTTAAGAATTGGTGCAATTTATCGTAATAAGGTTATAATACAACTTTCTGCAGATACACGTATTTTATCTGGTGACCGAATAGTCATTTTTGCTCTTGCTGAGCGTGTTCATGATGTTGAACAACTTTTTCGTGTAAGTTTGGAATATTTTTGATATACTGCCTATGGATATTCATATTTTTTGATATAATAAACAATCTAGATGCGTTTGGAAATTTGGTTCGTTAAATGGTTAGAATCAGATAACATGTTCTGCTTTTTGACTGCGTGTAAAATAAAAAAATCATTTATAGATTTTTAACTACATGAGACCGAAACAATTTTTCCCATATGGTAATTGATTATTTTAATTTCCATTTATAGATTTTTTGCGTATTATTTTGATAAAATATCGGCAGAATGTTTGGTTAGGTATCTGATGAGATAGTTTCACTTGAATGAGAATAAAGTTTATTTAACAAGGAAAAATATTATAGAAATTAGATTATTTGCTTTATTTTTGTCTTATAAAGGTATTTTAAGATGACTTTATAAGGAGGGAAATTGTTTCTGGTCAGTTAGTAGAGTAATGTTGCATTGTGTGAGTATTTTGTTATTAGCTAGAGGGCATATTTTTTATAAAGCATAAGGAAAAAAACTTTTATTGTTGAATGGGATAAAAAGCTGAAGAAGTTTTTGTTCAGCTTTAAATATTTAGGCCTTCAGATCAACATTTTGTAGGATTCTATCTTCATAGGGAAGCAAAGACTATTCAATAACTTCAGGAAGAAAGCTTTTATCATTAGGTATTATTTTATGCGCCTGATGTTCATGATTTGTTCAAATAAAGTTGTTATTATTATTTTAACCGTTGGGATTTTAATCCTGTCTAAATATACGTTGATTATGGCTTGCATAAAGGAATAGTGTTAGCCTATGGATAAAAGCCAAGCATTGAATGCATAACCAATGTTTCTTATATAAATGGAAGTAAAAATATGAGTGATCCAGTAAAAACAGCATTAAGCCTTGTTCCTATGGTTGTTGAGCAGACCAATCGCGGTGAGCGGGCATATGATATTTTTTCCCGCCTTTTAAAAGAGCGGATTATTTTTATTAATGGTCCGGTTGAAGATGGTATGGCGATGCTTGTTTGTGCACAGTTGCTTTTTTTGGAAGCGGAAAACCCTAAAAAGGAAATTAGTCTTTATATTAATTCTCCAGGTGGAGTTGTAACATCTGGTATGGCAATTTATGATACTATGCAGTTTATTCGTCCTCCTGTTTCTACGCTTTGTATGGGACAGGCAGCATCAATGGGATCATTACTTTTAACAGCTGGAGCAAAAGGACATCGTTTTACATTACCAAATGCACGTATTATGGTGCATCAGCCATCTGGTGGTTTTCAAGGTCAAGCTTCAGATATTGAACGACATGCACAAGACATTATAAAGATGAAAAGGCGTTTAAATGAAATTTATGTTCAACATACAGGTCAGGATTATGAGATTATTGAAAGGACTCTGGATCGTGATCATTTTATGACAGCAGACGAGGCTAAAAAATTTGGCTTAGTTGATGATGTTATACAATATCGTGCAGAAACGGAAAAAGAAGAAAAAGATTAAGAGTTTTTATAGAAAACACAATTATTTTAAAGAAATAGTTTAAAAAAATATCGCAAAAATAAAAGAAAAATACTTAAAGATATTGAGAGCAGTATGATTTTTTATATGTCTTTTAGTTTTTGTTATGGAAAAGCTCCTTTGAAAAAGCGAAGCTTTCCTATATTGTGGTGAAAGGAAAGAGAAATGAGCAAAATCAGCAATAGCGGGATCGAATCAAAAAATACTCTCTATTGCTCGTTCTGCGGCAAAAGTCAGCATGAGGTGCGTAAGCTCATCGCAGGGCCTACAGTGTTTATTTGTGATGAATGCGTAGAGCTTTGCATGGATATTATCCGTGAAGAAAATAAATCTTCTGGGGTTCGGGCGCGTGATGGTGTTCCTACTCCACAGGAAATTATAAAGGTTCTTGATGATTATGTTATTGGGCAGCAACACGCAAAACGTGTTCTTTCTGTTGCTGTCCATAATCATTATAAGCGGCTTGCTCATCAGTCTAAAAGCAATGATATTGAATTGGCAAAATCGAACATTCTTCTTGTTGGTCCAACAGGGTGCGGCAAAACCTATTTAGCACAAACATTGGCTCGTATTATTGATGTTCCTTTTACGATGGCTGATGCAACAACTTTGACGGAAGCAGGATATGTAGGAGAAGATGTAGAAAACATTATTTTAAAACTTCTTCAAGCTGCTGATTATAATGTTGAACGTGCGCAGCGTGGTATTGTCTATATTGATGAAGTTGATAAAATTTCCCGTAAAGCGGAAAATCCTTCTATTACAAGGGATGTTTCGGGAGAAGGAGTTCAGCAAGCATTGTTAAAAATTATGGAAGGAACGATTGCTTCTGTTCCTCCACAAGGTGGGCGTAAGCATCCTCAGCAAGAGTTCCTTCAAGTTGATACAACAAATATTCTATTCATTTGTGGAGGTGCTTTTGCTGGTTTAGAACGAATTATTTCTGGGCGTGGTGAAAAAACATCTATTGGTTTTTCTGCAACTGTTAAAGCACCTGATGAGCGCTGTGTTGGTGAAATTTTTCGTGATTTGGAGCCTGAGGATCTTATAAAGTTTGGTTTGATACCAGAGTTTATTGGTCGTCTTCCCATTGTAGCGACTTTAGAGGACCTAGATGTTAATGCTCTTGTTCAAATTTTATCACAACCCAAAAATGCTTTAGTTAAACAATATCAGCGTCTTTTTGAAATGGAAAATGTTGAGCTAGCATTTCATGAAGATGCATTACGGGTTATTGCTAAAAAAGCAATTGAGCGTAAAACTGGTGCACGTGGTTTGCGTTCCATTATGGAGAAAATACTTTTGGAGACGATGTTCGAGCTTCCAGCTCTTGAAGGTGTTCAAAAAGTAGTTATTTCGAGTGATGTCGTTGATGGAAAAGCGCGTCCTCTTTATATTTACTCAGAACGTGCAGAAGATAAAGAAAATGTATCAGCATGAGGTTGTGTTGTATGGAAAGGTAGTTGTGAACACTGTTTGAGAATGGATGCTTTCAGTGGATATTAGAATTAGAATGCTTGATTTATACGTTTGCAGTTACCACTTCATATATTATGAAAAGATGAAGGCTTTCTAAGGGCGGGCTTGTGTAGCGGATAGATCATAGGCTCCAGAAAGGAGAATTATGCAATATATCGATGAAAAGACAAATGAGGTAAGAGGGGAGCTTTATGCTGTTTTACCTCTTCGTGATATCGTTGTCTTCCCACATATGATTGTTCCACTTTTTGTGGGCCGTGAGAAATCAATTCGTGCTCTTGAAGAAACGATGACGATTGATAAACAGATACTGTTGGTAACGCAAAAAAATGCATCTGATGATGATCCCAAATCTGAAGATATTTATGATATTGGTACTTTTGCCAACATTCTTCAACTTTTAAAGCTTCCTGATGGAACGGTGAAAGTTTTGGTGGAAGGGACTGCACGTGCAAGAATTAGCCAATTTTCTGAAAGTGAAAATTATCATCAAGCTTGTGCAACTGTTACAGAGGAAATTAAGGAGAATGATGTTGAAATTGAGGCTCTTTCGAGATCGGTAATTGCTTATTTTGAAAATTATGTAAAACTTAATAAAAAAATTTCTCCTGAAGTTGTAAATGCTATTGGGCAGATTGATAATCCTTCTAAACTTGCTGATACTATTGCGTCTCATTTGATGATTAAACTTTCAGAAAAACAGGAAATATTGGAATTATTACCTGTACGAGATCGTCTTGAGCGTGTTCTTTCTTTCATGGAAGGGGAAATTTCTGTTTTACAGGTTGAAAAGCGCATTCGCTCGCATGTTAAACGGCAAATGGAAAAGAACCAACGGGAATACTATCTCAATGAGCAGATGAAGGCTATTCAAAAAGAGTTGGGAGCAGGTGATGATAGTCGTGATGAACTTTCTGAATTAGAAGAGCGTATTACGAAGACAAAGCTTTCAAAGGAAGCACGCGAAAAGGCAGGAGCAGAATTGAGAAAATTACGGAATATGTCCCCGATGTCTGCAGAGGCAACGGTTGTACGTAACTATCTTGATTGGTTATTAGCAATGCCTTGGGGTAAAAAATCAAAGATTAAAAACAATTTAGATTTTGCTGAAAAAGTTATGAATAATGAGCACTTTGGTCTTGAAAAAGTCAAGGAGCGAATTGTTGAGTATTTAGCAGTGCAAAGTCGTGCTTCTAAAATAAAGGGCCCCATTATTTGTTTACTAGGCCCTCCAGGTGTAGGTAAAACGTCACTTGCTCGCTCTATTGCAAAGGCAACAGGGCGCGAGTATGTCCGTATTTCATTGGGGGGGGTTCGGGATGAAGCAGAAATTCGTGGACATCGTCGAACATATATTGGTTCTATGCCTGGAAAAATTATTCAGTCCATGAAGAAAGCTAAAAAATCTAATCCACTGTTTTTACTTGATGAAATTGATAAAATGGGACAAGATTTTCGTGGAGATCCTTCATCGGCTTTATTAGAAGTGCTTGATCCAGAACAAAATGGCACATTTGTTGATCATTATTTAGAAGTTGAATATGATCTTTCTGATGTCATGTTTATTACAACTGCTAATACTCTTAATATTCCAGGACCGCTAATGGATCGGATGGAAATTATTCGTATTGCTGGTTATACAGAACATGAAAAAATGGAGATTGTTAAGCAACATCTTTTACCAAAAGCATTAAAAGATCATTGTTTATCTAAAAAAGAGTTTAGCGTTTCGGATGGCGCGATAAGGTCGATTATTCAATTTTACACCCGTGAAGCGGGTGTTCGTAACCTTGAACGTGAGTTAATGAAGATCGCACGTAAATCTGTGACAAGAATTCTTAAAACGCATCAAAAATCTGTAAAAATTACAGAAGATAATATTAATGATTTCCTAGGCGTTAAGCGTTACCACCATAACCAAATTGAAGGAGAAAATCACATTGGTGTGGTTACTGGGCTTGCTTGGACAGAAGTTGGCGGAGAGTTATTGACCATTGAAGGGGTTATGATGCCTGGTAAAGGGAAAATGACAGTAACTGGAAATCTACGCGATATTATGAAAGAATCAATTTCAGCGGCAGCCTCTTATGTACGTTTTCGTGCTATTGATTTTGGTATTGAACCTCCTCTTTTTGAGAAACGTGATATTCATGTTCATGTTCCAGAAGGAGCAACACCAAAAGATGGCCCATCAGCAGGGATTGCAATGGTGACGGCAATTGTTTCAGTCCTAACAGGTATAGCGGTACATAAAGACATTGCAATGACAGGTGAAATTACTTTACGTGGGCGTGTTTTACCGATTGGTGGATTAAAGGAAAAGTTATTGGCCGCTCTTCGAGGTGGTATAAAAAAAGTACTTATTCCAGAAGAAAATGCAAAAGATTTAATCGATATTCCTGATGACGTCAAAAATAATATGGAGATTATTCCAGTCAATCATGTGAGTGAAGTTCTTAAACATGCTTTGGTTCGTTTTCCTGATCCCATTGAGTGGGCAGATCCTTCCTCAGTGCCTGTATCTATGAGAACAGAAGGTAGCGATAATGAAGGAGTACAAATTGCACACTGATTCATTATTTCAATTTATAACTGTATTTTTGAAGTATCAGAAGGTACTCTAATGGTTATTTATTTGTTTATTTTGAAAAAAAAATAAAAAATTCCGTGAATAACTGTGATTTTTGCCCAAAAAACAATGTTTTGGATAAAAATAAGACTTCTGTTTATTATAGTTTTCAATAAACTAACTAACTGACACGGTTAAGTTGTGTCATGTGGTAATATAGGGAAAGGAAATGTTCCATGAATAAAAGTGAGTTGGTGAGTTCCATTGCTGAAAAGGCAGGTGTTTCAAAAACGCAAGCGGGTTCTGTTGTTGATGCTTTTATCGCTTCTGTTACAGAGGCGTTGGCTTCAGGAGGAGATGTTCGTCTTCCAGGTTTTGGTACTTTTGAAGTTTCTCATCGTGCTGCAACAAAGGGGCGTAATCCTTCAACTGGTGCTGAAATCAATATTCCAGCGCGTTCTGTGCCAAAATTTTCTGCAGGGAAAAGCCTTAAAGAAGCCGTTAACAAAAAATAATTCAAGCTATACTAAAAAACCCGTTTACAGGTAAATCGGGTTTTTTAGAAATATTTTATATAGCATTTGCGGTATACTTTTATTCCAGTATTTGCAACGAGGTTTTGGGTTTTGGAAATTCATGTAATATTATAAAGGATTTTCATTTTTTATGCTGATATACTATGGTATTGTTGTGTAATAAATATAAAACTATGGCAGTGGTAAAAGAGCTATTATCTAGGGATTTGGTATGTATTTTCTTTCCCTTATTACGAGAGAATATTTAACGTTATTATTAAAATAGCTGAAGTATATTCAAGTTTTCAAGAAAGTATAAGTTTTTATTTATATTACAAAAAAGCTTTTAGATACTTATTATTATTGAATAATAATGACATATAGAGAAGTCTTTGTATATTATAGTAATCACTACTTCAAAAGTTGGGGTGCTTTCTTATAAGAGTTTTGCATTCTGTTGAAAAAATAGAATAAAAAATATATAGCATAAACAGGAGCTATGTTTGCTGTTTTAGCCATTGCGTACAATCATTGAGAGCTCTAGTTGTTAGTGCTTGCTTTTTCGCTAATTTTTTTTCTTTGCTTGGTAAGCGCTTTCCTAAATTCTTATTAGAATCAATAGGGGGAAAAAGTCCAAAATTGATATTCATTGGTTGAAAGGAGTATCTTTCCATTTCTTCTATTACTATGTGTCCGCCTGTAATATGGTTCAAAAGAGCTCCAAATGCTGTAGTTAATGGGGGAAGAGAAGGAGCTTTATGATGATATTCAGCAGCAGCAAAACGCCCAGCAAGAAGACCTATTGCAGAAGATTCCACATAACCTTCACATCCGGTAATTTGTCCTGCAAAACGCAATTGAGGTCTTTTTTTCAAGCGAAGAGTTTGATCAAGAATGGTTGGTGAGTTAAGATATGTATTGCGGTGAAGGCCACCAAGACGTGCAAATTCTGCTTTTTCAAGACCGGGAATTGTCCTAAAAATGCGGGTCTGTTCACCATATTTCAGTTTTGTCTGAAAGCCTACCATATTATAAAGGGTTCCAAGCTTATTGTCTTGACGTAATTGAACAACAGCATAGGGTTTAACTGTAGGATAATGCGCATTGGTTAACCCCATGGGTTTCATAGGACCATATCGAAGGGTTTCAAGTCCACGCTCAGCCATTACTTCAATTGGTAGACATCCATCAAAATAAGGCGTTTTTTCAAAGTCACGAAATTCTGTTTTTTCTGCATTTTTTAATGCTTGGATGAATGCTTCATATTGCTCTTTATTAAGAGGGCAATTAAGATAATCTTTTCCGGTTCCTTCAGGGCCGATCTTATCGTAGCGAGATTGATACCAACAAATATCCATATTGATACTATCAGTATAGATAATAGGAGCAATGGCGTCAAAAAAAGAAAGAGATTCTGTTCCAGTTATGTTTTGTATTGTTTGAGCTAGTGTTGGTGAAGTAAGAGGACCAGTTGCAATGATAATATGCTGCCAGTCTTTGGGAAATTCTTGAATTTCTTCACGTTCTATCTTTATAAGAGAATGTTTTTCAAGTGCTTGTGTAACAGTTTTTGCAAATCCTTCACGATCAACGGCAAGAGCGCTTCCAGCTGGTACTTTATTGGCATCGGCAGCCTTCATAATCAGTGATTTTGCTAAGCGCATTTCAGCATGTAAAAGCCCTACAGCATTTGTTGATGTATCATCGGATCGAAAAGAATTTGAACAGACCAATTCTGCTAGCATATCAGTTTTATGGGCATCCGATTTTTTTTGAGGCCGCATTTCATGCAAAACAACGGGAATTCCTGATTGAGCGATTTGCCAGCTTGCTTCACAGCCAGCAAGACCACCACCGATAATATGGATTGGAATATTGAATGTCTTTAACATAAGACACTTTTAGCGGAAGCTTTTCTGTATGAAAAGGATATATTTTATTTTTATAATTTATAAAGAAGAATGTATCTTTGTTTTTTTGAATATATTTGTTTGCTTTTTTTCTATAATTAATGGTATAGAAACGCCGCTTATGTAAGGTTAACTGGTTTATAATTTAGCGGATGTGGCGAAATTGGTAGACGCACCAGATTTAGGTTCTGGCGGGAGACCGTGGGGGTTCGAGTCCCTCCATCCGCACCAAAGCGGTTCCTTGAAGGCGATGGATTTCTATATATCTGGAATTCCGCTTCATGGTGATTTAACACTTTAAGTGTTAGAATATAGTTATTATCAGAGTGGGGTTATCCCTCTCCTTAAGAAAAATGAAGGTTGTTTATGCAGGTTACCGAGACGCTTAATGAAGGACTGAAGCGCGAAATTAAGATCGTGGTTCCGGCGAGAGATTTAGAAAAGAAACTGAATGAACGGTTGGATGATACCAAGGGTAAGGTTAAGCTTAATGGTTTTCGTCCTGGTAAGGTACCAGCTGGGCATTTGCGAAAAATGTATGGCAAGTCTTTTATGGCAGAAATTCTCAATGAGATTGTCAATGATGCGCCTCGCTCTATTTTAGCTGGTCGCGATGAACGCTCAGCAATGCAGCCGCAAATTGATATAGATAAAAATGAACAGATTTTGGATGGCAAAGCCGATTTTATTTTTAGCTTAAAATATGAAGTGTTGCCAAAGTTTGAAGTGAAAGATTTTGAACATATTGAAATTATTCGTGAAGTTGCGACTATTCCTAAACAAGAAATTGATGATCAAGTAGAGCGCATCCTTTCTTCTACACGTAGTTATTCACAAAAAGAAGAATCTTCTGAAGAAGGAGATCGTGTTACGATAGATTATCTTGGAAAACTTGACGGTGTTCCGTTTGAGGGTGGAGCAGATAATGATGCACAGCTGATTTTGGGATCAAAACAATTTATTCCAGGTTTTGAGGAGCAATTAGTTGGCGTAAAAGCAGGTGATAAAAAAACAATTTCTGTTAAATTTCCTGATAATTACAGTGCAGCACATTTGGCAGGGCGCGATGCAGAATTTGATATTACTGTTAAAAGTATCTCTAAACCAGATGAGCTAAAGATCGATGATGAAGCGGCAAAAAAAGTTGGTTTAGAGTCTTTAGATCGTTTACGTGAAGTTGTGCGTGGACAAATTGAAAGTCAGTATGGGACAATGACGCGTCAAAAAGTTAAACGTCAAATTCTTGATGCTTTAGATTCTGATTATGATTTTGAGATTCCTGAAGGGCTTTTAAAAATTGAATTTAACAATATATGGTCTCAGGTTAATGATGATTTAAAAAAGGCTGGACGTAGTTTTGAAGATGAGGGAATTACGGAGGAACAGGCGCGAGAAGAATATCATGTACTTGCACAGCGTCGTGTTCGTCTGGGGCTGGTGCTTTCTGAAATTGGAATGAAAGTTGGTGTTAAAGTCAGTGATGATGAACTCAATGCTGCGGTTTTTGATCAGGTTCGTCAGTATCCTGGACAAGAGAAAGAGATTATGGACTTTTTCCGTAATACACCAGAAGCTGTTGCAAATCTGCGGGCTCCGATTTTTGAAGAAAAAGTCATTGATTATTTGTTATCAAAAATAAAAGTTACAGATAAAGAAGTAACAGTTGAAGAGCTCATGAAAGAATCTGATGAATCAGAATTAACTGAAAAGAGCACAATGAAGGAAAAAACTGTAGCAAAAGAAAAAAATACAGAGAAGGTTCCAGTTAAGAAGAAAGTGTCTAAAAAAGGATAATATTTACACTAACATAAAATCCCTATAAAATTGGGCTTTTTGAGGGGTTATATTCTAAACTTGCATTTAGCAGTTTTAGAGGAACTATACAAAGTGTATATTAAAAAAATATTGATAGTGGATTAGCAATGGGAATCATTGATACACGTACGCCTGATTCTAAGCGTTTTATTTCTGGCGTTACAGGTGATTGGGAAGTTATTATTGGCATGGAGGTCCATGCACAAGTAATATCGAATTCAAAACTTTTTTCCGGTGCGTCAACAAAATTTGGTGCTGAGCCGAATAATCATGTCTCTCTCATTGATGCTGCTATGCCAGGAATGTTGCCTATTCTTAATCAGGAATGTGTTCGTCAAGCGGTGCGAACAGGGTTGGGACTAAAGGCTCACATTAATTTAAAATCTGTTTTTGATCGTAAGAATTATTTTTATCCAGATTTACCGCAAGGATATCAAATTTCTCAATTTCGCTACCCAATTGTGGGAGAGGGGAAAGTTATCATATCTGTTGGCCCGGATTCGAATGGCCAGTTTGAAGATATTGAAGTGGGAATTGAGAGATTACATCTTGAACAAGATGCTGGAAAATCAATGCACGATCAACATCCAACAATGTCTTTTGTGGACCTGAACCGTTCAGGGGTTGCATTGATGGAAATTGTTTCTAAGCCAGATATGCGCTCATCAGAGGAAGCCAAAGCCTATATGACAAAATTGCGTACAATTGTTCGTTATTTAGGAACATGTGATGGTAATATGGATGAAGGCTCTATGCGGGCAGATGTGAATGTATCCGTTCGTCGTCCTGGTGAAAATTTTGGCACGCGCTGTGAAATAAAAAATGTTAATTCTATTCGTTTTATAGGTCAAGCAATTGAGTATGAAGCTCGTCGTCAAATTGCAATTTTAGAAGATGGTGGTGTCATAGATCAAGAAACACGGCTTTTTGATGCCGCTAAAGGTGAAACACGCTCTATGCGTTCAAAGGAAGAAGCACATGATTACCGTTACTTTCCTGATCCTGATCTTTTACCATTGGAATTTGATCAAGCGTTTGTAGATACTTTGGCAAAGGAGTTGCCAGAATTACCTGATGATAAAAAAGCACGTTTTATTAAGGAGATGGGGCTGAGTGTGTACGATGCTTCTATTCTTGTGACAGAAAGAGCTATTGCTGCTTATTTTGAAGAAGTAGCATGTGGTCGTGATGGAAAAATCGTTGCCAATTGGGTTATTAATGATCTTTTGGGCGCTCTAAACAAAGATAATCGTGAGATTGATGAGGTTCCAATATCACCAAATCAATTGGGAAGCATTATTGATCTTATTAAAGAAGGAACGATTTCTGGGAAAATTGCTAAAGATCTCTTTGAAATTATTTGGCATGAAGGTGGGGATCCACGTCAAATTGTAGAAGAGCGTAATATGAAGCAGGTAACGGATACAAAAGCTATTGAAAAAGCTGTTGATGAAATCATTGCCAATAATTCTGATAAAGTTGCACAAGCAAAACAAAAACCTGCTCTAGCTGGTTGGTTTGTTGGACAAGTTATGAAGGTAACAGGTGGTAAAGCAAATCCCCAAACTGTTAATGAATTGGTTAAGATAAAACTTGGTATAGATTAAATTTTATAGGGTGGAGGAAAGTCTATAAATATGATATCTTCCCTGCGCATGAGGGATTATGAAGTTATTCTCTCAAGTGGATTTATAGTTGGATTTATACATTTTTCCATTTTAAATGTCATAAATATTTTTTCAACGGCTGATTGTGTTAACATATTTAGGAAGTGGAAAGAAGATGGCAATTTTTTTTAAGCAAATCTTTACATGGTGGAATGGTAATACCGTCGGTACACGTTTTTTTACATGGCGTAAAGGTAAGCGTATAGGGAAAGATCAGTTTGGGAATACTTATTATGAAGGGGGAAGACATAAGGATGGTTATCCGCGTCGTTGGGTAATTTATAGAGATTATTCTGAACCTTCTACTATTCCACCAGGATGGCATGGATGGATTCATCATCGCTATGATAATCCGCCAACACAGGAAGATTATCGTCCATATGAATGGGAAAAACCTCATATTGCCAATATGACAGGAACAAGTGAGGCTTATCGACCAAAGGGGTCTATCATTTATACCAGTGAACATTCCTGTATACATAAAGATTATAATGCATGGTCACCTAAAAAATAAAATATTTTAATATTGCGTATTTTTATTTTTTTTATTTTATAATAAGTTTTTAAATGCGATTGATTGAATGTAATGAAATTTTTTTTAGTGTCAGGATTGAGGCGTTTTTTTTATATTTTTTTCGTAGGAGTTATAGTCGTCTTATCCTTAGATTTTGGAGTACAAGCTGAGCGTATTAGTAATGGAATTGCTGTTTTTGCCGGTCTTGATAAAATTACAGGTAGGACGACGCGTTTTGAAGTTTCTCTTGGTAAAATTTATCAATATGGTGCTTTGCAGGTAACGCCACGTGCATGTTATACGAGCTCTAAGAATGAGCCAGCGCGCACAACCGGTTTTGTTGAGGTTAATGAGATCACATTAGACAAGAAAGTTCGACGTATTTTTACTGGATGGATGTTTGCAGATAGTCCTGGTTTAAATGCTGTGGAGCATCCTATTTATGATGTATGGCTCAAAGATTGCAAGCAGAGCTCTCAAAATATTCCCCTGCAATAATTTATTTTATGAAATAATAATTTGGGATTACGTTTTTATTTTTCAGCTCTTTTAAATGAAAGAAATGAAAAAGAACTGTAAGTGTTAACTATTTGTGCAAGAAGAATTTTTTAATCAAAAGTATTCCATTTCATGAGCATAGTTCAATAACTTTATGGATAATATGTTCAATATCTGTTCTCTTAAAAGGATAGATGCATAAGTATGCAGCTTTTTTATAAGGAGATATGGGAACTTAAGAAGAGGCTAAAGGAGTGCTAAGTTTAGAAATTTTTTATTATAAAAACGATTCGTTTGTTTTTGGCACGACCTAATAAATTTCGTAAAATGTGTGAGATTTTATATAATGAAAAATGCTAAGCACCCATACAAAAATATTCATTTTTTATCAAAACAATCAAGAGAGCCTTTATTGAATGTCCCATTTATAATAATTATTTTGATTGTATTTTGTTTTTGTATTTATTTAATTTCTCAATATTTTTTTTCTCATCAGCTTTATATTAAAAGCTTTAAGTTTTTTTCATTTACGCCAGCGTTATTTAAAAGCAATCCTTTATTGTTTTGTCATACTATAATGAGTTACTCATTCATGCATGGTAGTTTAAAACATGTTGCTTTTAATATGATTTGGCTTTTGGTTTTTGGGACCCCTTTGGTAAGACATTTAGGCAGTTTACGTTTTTTGATTTTTTGGGCATTAACGGCAATTGTTTCTGTTTTGACTTATTTTGTTTTGCATCAAGATAGTATGATACCACTTGTTGGCGCGTCAGGAGCAGTGTCTGGAATGATGGGTGCTATTGCACGTTATGGTTTTTCTCAGATTTATTTTGGTATTAACGCGCAGAATGAAAAGCCTTTAGGACCTTTATTATCTATAAAAAAATCGCTCCGTTCAAAGGGAGTACTTACTTATATTTGTGTATGGCTAATTGTTGATGTCATGATAGGAGTTTTTTCTTTTTTGTTTGCAGGAGATGCTATCTCAATAGCATGGGAAGCACATATTGGTGGCTTTTTTGCAGGTTTTTTGGGGATTGGTTTTTTTGATATTTCACGCAAAAAACAAAAAATTATGACCTAAGGTATTTATGGGCTGCATAAAGTGCTATTGTTGCTGCATTTGAAACATTTAAGGATTTTATATTTCCAGGCATATCGAGACGTGTTAAAGTACAAACAGTTTCGCGTGTTTTTTTACGTAAACCTTTCCCTTCTGCTCCTAAAATAAGAGCAACTTTACTTCCTGTTAGTGCTGCTTCTAAGGGATGATCACCTTTTGAATCGAGTCCAAAGCTGGTAAAACCCGTATTATGAAGCTCTTGGATAGCTTTGGCGAGGTTTTGTACGGTAATATAATGAATCATTTCTAAAGCTCCGGACGCTGCTTTAGCAAGAACACCACTCTCTTGAGGAGAATGACGACAAGTGGTAATAAGTGCTTCAGCTTTAAATGCAACAGCAGAGCGCATAATAGCTCCAACATTATGTGGATCTGTAATTTGATCCATTACAATGACAAGATCTGTATTTTGGAGTTCAGACAATTGGCATGGCTTAAGAGGTTCCGTTTCTAAGACAATACCTTGATGAACTGCATCATTTCCAACAAGCGAATCAAGTTGTTTAGGTGCGCATATTATGACAGGACAAGGTATGTCTGATTCGGGTATATTTAATCGATTTAAAGCATTTTGTGTGGTATAAAGGTGTAAGAAAACTCTTTTAGGATTTTTTAAAGCTGCATGAACTGGATGAATTCCATAAAGATGGATTATATTCTTTTTAACAGGAAGAATCCTTTGTTTTAGGCGCATTGCAGATTGAGAAGAGGAGCCTTTCATGTTATGTGATTGGCGCCGCAGATGCTTATAATCAAGTTTTTTTGATCTTTTTTCGTCCATATCTTCTTTATAGCATGTTAATGATAAAAAGGTGATAAAAAATCTATAGTTTAAAATCATTAGTAGGAAATTTGTATAGAATTAATTTATTCTATTGACAGATACGATAGTAATCGTCATAACCGCCTCGCAACCAGTTGGAATTGAAGAGATGAAGATTTGGTGAGAGTGATATCTTATCGCGCAAGTTTGCCGGTGTAATGGAGGGGTGCCCGAGTGGTTAAAGGGGGCGGACTGTAAATCCGTTGCGTATGCTACGTTGGTTCGAATCCAACCCCCTCCACCATTCATCGGAAAGATTTAGGGTGGGGTATGTGTGCGGGTATAGCTCAATGGTAGAGCAGCAGCCTTCCAAGCTGAATATGCGGGTTCGATTCCCGCTACCCGCTCCAGAGAATAGCATCTGTTTTAAAAGAATGGTTGGTGTCAGAAATCTTTGATGATTAGGCAAGTGAGTGTGGTAGAAGGGGCTTGGCATTATGGTGATGGACGGAGTTTTCTGTCTAAATTCTAATGGTTTGGCTAATGAGAAATTCATTTTGCAAGCCTATTTTCCAAGCGCTAACAAAGTAAGAGAAAAACAAGAGATTAGTAGCGATGGCAAAGAGCAAATTTGAACGTACGAAGCCGCATGTTAATATTGGAACGATTGGTCACGTTGATCATGGGAAGACATCTTTAACAGCAGCAATTACGAAGTTTTTTGGTGAATTTAAAGCGTATGACCAAATTGATGCAGCACCTGAAGAGCGTGCGCGTGGGATTACTATTTCTACAGCGCATGTTGAATATGAAACAGAGAAGCGTCACTATGCCCACGTTGATTGTCCTGGTCACGCAGATTATGTGAAAAACATGATCACGGGAGCAGCGCAGATGGACGGAGCGATTTTAGTTGTTTCAGCAGCAGATGGTCCAATGCCCCAGACACGTGAGCATATACTTCTTGCTCGTCAGGTTGGTGTTCCAGCAATTGTTGTTTTTCTTAATAAGGTTGACCAAGTTGATGATGCGGAGCTTTTGGAATTAGTTGAGCTTGAAGTTCGTGAGCTTTTATCAAAATATGATTTTCCAGGAGATGATATACCAATAGTTAAAGGATCAGCGTTGGCTGCTCTTGAAGATAAAGATAAAAGCATAGGAGAAGATGCTGTTCGTCTTTTAATGAGTGAGGTTGATAATTATATACCGACTCCAGAACGCCCTGTTGATCAGCCATTTTTGATGCCGATAGAAGATGTTTTTTCAATTTCTGGTCGTGGAACAGTTGTGACAGGTCGTGTTGAGCGTGGTGTTATTAAAGTTGGGGAAGAAATTGAGATAATTGGTATTCGTCCTACTTCAAAGACGACGGTTACAGGTGTAGAAATGTTCCGTAAGCTCTTGGATCAAGGACAAGCGGGAGATAATATTGGTGCACTTCTTCGTGGTGTTGATAGAGAAGGCATTGAGCGTGGACAGGTTTTAGCCAAGCCTGGTTCTGTTACGCCTCATACCCGTTTTAAAGCAGAAGCCTATATTTTAACGAAAGATGAAGGTGGTCGTCATACGCCGTTTTTTACGAATTACCGTCCTCAATTTTATTTCCGTACAACGGATGTTACAGGGATTGTTACACTTCCAGAAGGTACAGAAATGGTGATGCCTGGTGATAATGTTGCAATGGATGTTTCACTGATAGTTCCAATAGCAATGGAAGAAAAGCTTCGTTTTGCTATTCGCGAAGGTGGTCGTACTGTTGGTGCAGGTATTGTTTCTAAAATCATTGAGTGAATATGGTTGTAGAAGGCGAAGAGTCTTTTATTTTAGAGTTAGGGGTATAGCTCAGTTGGTAGAGCGGCGGTCTCCAAAACCGCAGGTCGCGGGTTCAAGCCCTGCTGCCCCTGCCACAAAGATAAGATTTTAGCCTATAAGGAGGTGGAACTTGAGCTGCCTCCATCCCTTTTTTTATATAGGGCTTGTTTTTTTGTTTATGAAGCTGTATTGAGTAAAGAATGAGAAGGCTGTATAAGGCAAGAGGTTGGCTTTTGCATTTTTCGTGTTTGTTTTTTATATAAGCAATAGAGTTAGAAAGAATATAGTGTGACTGATGGCGTCTAAAATCAATCCAATCACCTTTTTAAAACAGGTTTATACAGAAACAGCGAAAGTAAAATGGCCTACGCGTCGTGAAACAGTAATCTCCACTCTTATGGTGTTGCTTGTGACGGCAGGAGCTTCAGCTTTCTTTTTTGTTGTAGATCAGATTATGCATTTTGGTGTTTGGCAGGGTATTGATCTCCTAAAGTCTCTTTTTAGTTGATAGTGCAAGGAAATGTAACTGTGGCTGCTCGTTGGTATATTGTTCAAGCATATTCAAATTTCGAAAAAAAGGTAGCAGAAGCTATCGAGAAGGAAGCAAAGCAAAAAGGGCTTGACCACTTGTTGGAAAAGATTTTTGTCCCGACAGAGCGTGTTGTTGAAATTCGTCGTGGGCGTAAGGTTGATGCTGAGCGGAAATTTTTTCCTGGTTATATTCTTGTTCGTGCTGATTTGACAGATGATGTTTATCATCTCATTAAAAATACTCCTAAAGTAACAGGTTTTTTAGGATCGGATTCGCGTCCTGTTCCTATTTCTGATAGAGAAGCTGAACAAATTCTTAAACAAGTTCAGGAAGGTGTTGAGTCTCCAAAGTCTTCTGTGTTGTTTGAGGTTGGAGAACAGGTTCGCGTTGCTGATGGTCCTTTTGTTTCGTTTAATGGAGTTGTTCAAGAGGTTGAGGAAGAGCGTTCTCGTCTCAAGGTTGAAGTGCTTATTTTTGGGCGTCCTACGCCTATTGATTTAGAGTTTGGTCAGGTTGAAAAAATCTGATTAAATTTTTGAAGTGGTTTTAATCACTTTAAGTAACTGGTGGGAGGTGATTTATGGCTTTTGTCAGCTTTGAGAATCCGAACCACTATACTGCAAGCAGATAAAAGGCAATATATCAAGGTATGTTGTTAGTTTATCAGTGAAATTAAAGGCAGATTATTATGGCAAAAAAAAGTATAGGTCAGCTCAAATTGCAGGTTCCTGCAGGGGCTGCTACTCCTTCTCCACCGATTGGCCCTGCGCTTGGTCAGCGTGGTATTAATATCATGGAGTTTTGTAAGGCGTTTAATGCGGCTACACAAGAAATGGAAAAGGGATCGCCGATTCCAGTTATAATTACGTATTATCAAGATAAATCTTTTACGTTTTCTTTGAAGACTCCTCCAGTATCCTTTTTCTTAAAAAAGGAAGCAAATTTGAAATCTGGTTCGAAAGAGCCTGGTAAAGTATCGGTAGGAAGCATTTCTCGTGATAAAATTCGGTCAATTGCAGAAGCAAAGATGAAAGATCTTAATGCAAATGATATTGAGGCTGCAATGCGTATGGTTGAAGGTTCAGCTCGCTCTATGGGCTTAGAAGTGGTGGGCTAATGTTATGGGAAAAATAGCGAAAAGAATAAAAAATATCCGCAAAGATATCAATTTTAATGAGCTCTATGCTTTAAATGATGCAGTTCTTATGGTTAAAGAGCGTGCAATTGCTAAGTTTGATGAGACTATTGAAATTTCGATGAATTTAGGTGTTGATCCTCGGCATGCAGATCAAATGGTGCGCGGTGTTGCGCATTTGCCTAATGGAACAGGACGGAATATTCGTGTTGCCGTTTTTGCACGTGGAGATAAAGCTGAAGAAGCAAAAGCTGCTGGTGCTGATATTGTAGGAGCAGAAGATTTATTTGAAAGAATTAATGGTGGGACAATTGATTTTGATCGTTGTATTGCAACGCCAGATATGATGCCTCTTGTCGGCCGTCTTGGGAAGATTCTTGGTCCAAGAAGTTTAATGCCAAATCCGAAAGTTGGGACTGTGACACCTGATGTTGCCAGTGCTGTTAAAGCTTCTAAGGGGGGAGCAGTTGAATTTCGTGTTGAAAAAGCAGGTATTGTACATGCTGGTATCGGTAAGGCTTCTTTCGAGGTTGAGAAGATAGTAGAAAATATTAAAGCTTTTGCAAGTGCTGTTATTAAAGCAAAGCCACAGGGTGCAAAAGGTGAATATATTAAGCGTGTTGCAGTTTCTTCAACTATGGGTGTTGGAATTAAAGTTGATCCTGTAACTGTTCGTTCAGAATAATTTTGTGGGGTATGTGAAGATCAAAATTGTGTTTAAAATGTCGGTTTTTATCGGCGTTGCGTTATCTAAGCTTTATTGAGCTTAGGTTATACCGGAAGAAATTTCCGGAATATCCTGTCCGAGATTGTAGGTGGTACTATTTCGCGTATCTTAATCAAAAAAAACCTACATGAGACTGGGGTTAAGAACTGTAAGTTATAAAAAACTTAGAGGGTTTGAGCCAAGGTTACCTTTGATCGCTATGCGTGAAAAAGGGGACAGGATCCTCATCGGTAGTATAAGTATTTTATGCTATTAAAGGTAACCAACAGGTTTGTTTTTAAATAAATCTGTTAAATGGAGAGAGACAGTGAATAGAACGGAAAAACGCGAATTTGTTACATGGCTGAATGAGGCTTTTCGAAAGTCTGGTTCTGTTATTGTTGCTCATTATTCCGGTCTGACAGTTTCACAGATGAACGAACTTCGTTCGAAAATGGGTGAAGCTGGTGGTGCCGTTAAAGTCGCCAAAAACCGTCTTGCTAAAATTGCTCTTCAGGGCACAGAATCTGAATCAATAGTGAGCTTGTTTACTGGACAGACACTTATTGCATATTCAGAAGATCCAATTACAGCACCAAAAGTTGCTGTTGATTTTGCGAAAAGCAATGACAAATTTGTTATCCTTGGTGGTTCGATGGGTGCAACAAGTTTAGATGTAGATGCTGTGAAGTCTTTGGCTTCATTGCCTTCATTAAATGAGTTGCGGGCAAAGCTTGTAGGTATGATTTCTACCCCTGCTACTCGTATCGCACAGGTTGTTAATGCACCTGCTGGTCAGGTTGCACGTGTCATTGGTGCATATGCTCGGGAGGAAAAGGCGGCCTAAGGCTTTTTACATTCACGTTGATGGAAGAGTTTTGAGACTTTTCTGTTTTTGAATAAGTTCTAAACAATGGTTCAAATCTTTTAATTAAAGGAAATTTAAAATGGCTGATCTAGCGAAGATCGTAGAAGACCTTTCTAATCTAACTGTTTTGGAAGCGGCTGAGCTTTCCAAGTTACTTGAAGAAAAATGGGGCGTTTCAGCTGCTGCTCCTGTTGCTGTTGCTGCTGTTGCTGGCGCTGCTGCTCCAGCTGCTGAAGAAAAAACAGAGTTTGATGTCATTCTGGTTGAAGGTGGCGCTCAAAAGATTAATGTTATTAAGGAAGTGCGTGCTCTTACTGGACTTGGTCTTAAAGAAGCTAAAGATTTGGTTGAAGGAGCGCCAAAGCCTATTAAAGAAGGTGCTTCTAAAGATGAAGCAGAGAAAATTAAATCTCAACTTGAAGCTGCTGGTGCTAAAGTTGAGCTTAAGTAAGCTTGGTTTTATCGGCGAGCATTTATGTTCGCCGATATCTTTGCTTCTAAAAAGAGAGAAGGTGATAAATCAAAATCTTTTCTAAATAGATTAGTTAATTGTAATGGATAGATTTTCCTCCGAGTCCCCTTATTATAAAGCTAAGTAATGAAAGAATATATGTTAGTGGGATAAGTTGACGGTACCTATTTATGAGTGTGAAATAAACTGGTCTGCAAATGCAGGTTAATGACATGAAGCTTTCAAGGTTTAAGGCACCTTGAAGAGTAAAGATCAAGGAGCGGTGATGGCCCAGAATCTAGCAATGACGTCTCAATTCAATGGTCGTAAGCGCGTACGTAAGTTTTTTGGTAAGATTCCTGAAGTTGCAGAAATGCCGAATCTTATTGAAGTGCAAAAAGCGTCATACGATCAATTTCTCATGATAGAGGAACCAAAAGGAGGGCGCCCAGATGAAGGTTTGCAGGCTGTTTTTAAATCGGTATTTCCTATATCAGATTTTTCCGGTACAGCTATGCTCGAGTTTGTTGGTTATGAATTTGATCCACCCAAATTTGATGTTGAAGAATGCCGTCAGCGTGATTTAACTTATGCTGCACCATTAAAAGTAATATTACGTTTAATTGTTTTTGATGTTGATGAAGATACTGGCTCAAAAGATATTAAAGATATTAAGGAGCAAGGCGTTTATATGGGCGATATGCCCTTAATGACGACGAATGGTACCTTTATTGTGAATGGTACGGAACGCGTTATTGTTTCCCAGATGCACCGTTCTCCTGGTGTCTTTTTTGATCATGATAAAGGAAAGTCACATTCATCAGGGAAGTTTTTATTTGCTGCGCGTGTTATTCCTTATCGCGGTTCTTGGCTTGATATTGAATTTGATGCTAAAGATATCATTTATGCACGTATTGATCGGCGACGTAAGATTCCTGTTACGAGTCTTTTGATGGCATTAGGCATGGATGCATCAGATATTTTATCAACTTTTTATAATAAAGTTACTTATAAACGTGATGGGGATGGGTGGCGCACTCCTTATTCTGTTGATCGTTTTAAAGGAATAAAGCTTGTTTCTGATCTTGTAGATGCAGATAGTGGTGAAGTTGTTGTAGAAGCTGGGAAGAAGTTAACAATTCGTACTGCAAAATCCTTGGCAGAAAAAGGTCTGAAAGCAGTTAAGGTTAGTGAGGATGATTTATTAGGATCCTATTTAGCAGAAGATATAGTCAATTATGAAACAGGTGAAATTTATTTGGAAGCTGGTGATGAAATTGACGAAAAAATTTTAAAAACTTTGTTTGATGTTCAAGCTGATCAAATTAATATCCTTGATATTGATCACATGAATATTGGGGCATATATCCGCAATACTTTAAAAGTGGATAAAAATGAAAGTCGACAAGATGCATTGTTTGACATCTATCGGGTAATGCGTCCGGGTGAGCCCCCTACAATGGATACAGCAGAAGCGATGTTCCATTCGTTGTTTTTTGATCCAGAGCGCTATGATCTTTCAGCTGTAGGGCGTGTTAAGATGAATTTGCGTATGGATCTTGATTGCCCAGATACAGTGCGTATTCTGCGGCAAGAAGATATTCTTGCTGTTGTGAAGATGTTGGTTGAATTGCGTGATGGGCGTGGTGAGATTGATGATATTGATAATCTTGGCAATCGTCGCGTTCGTTCCGTTGGAGAGCTGATGGAAAACCAATACCGTATTGGTTTACTTCGTATGGAGCGTGCAATAAAAGAGCGGATGTCATCAGTTGAAATTGATACGGTTATGCCGCAGGATTTAATAAACGCCAAACCTGCCAGTGCAGCGGTTCGTGAGTTTTTTGGATCTTCACAATTATCACAATTTATGGACCAAACCAATCCATTGTCAGAAATTACCCATAAGCGCCGTCTTTCTGCTCTTGGTCCAGGAGGTTTAACCCGTGAGCGTGCAGGTTTTGAAGTTCGTGACGTACATCCTACGCATTATGGTCGTATTTGTCCGATTGAAACGCCGGAAGGTCCTAATATTGGTTTGATTAATTCCTTAGCAACATTTGCGCGAGTTAATAAATATGGTTTTATTGAAAGTCCGTACCGTAAAATCGTTGATGGTAAAGTAACAACGGAAGTTATTTATCTTTCTGCTATGGAAGAATCAAAGCATTATGTAGCGCAGGCTAATTCTTCATTGGATGCTGAAGGGCGTTTTATAGAAGAATTCGTTGTTTGTCGTCATGCAGGCGAGGTTTTGATGGCACCGCGTGATCATGTTGATTTGATGGATGTTTCACCAAAACAGTTGGTTTCAGTTGCAGCTGCTCTTATTCCATTTTTGGAAAATGATGATGCAAATCGTGCGTTGATGGGATCAAATATGCAGCGTCAGGCGGTTCCGCTGGTACGTTCTGAGGCTCCATTTGTTGGTACGGGAATGGAAGCAATCGTGGCGCGCGATTCGGGAGCGGCTGTTGGTGCAAAGCGTGCTGGTATTGTTGATCAGGTTGATGCAACGCGTATAGTTATTCGTGCTACAGAAGATTTAGATCCTTCAAAATCTGGTGTTGATATTTATCGTTTGCAAAAATTTCAGCGTTCCAATCAGTCAACTTGTATTAATCAGCGTCCTCTCGTACATGTAGGTGATCGAGTGGAAAAAGGTGATATCATTGCAGATGGTCCGTCTACGGATCTTGGTGACTTAGCTCTTGGTCGGAATGTTCTCGTAGCGTTTATGCCTTGGAATGGATACAATTACGAGGATTCCATTTTGCTTTCCGAGCGTATTGTTGCCGATGATGTTTTTACTTCGATTCACATTGAGGAATTTGAAGTTGCTGCGCGTGATACAAAACTTGGTCCTGAAGAAATTACGCGTGATATTCCTAATGTTGCAGAAGAAGCATTAAGGAATTTGGATGAAGCTGGTATTATCTATATTGGTGCAGAAGTTCAGCCTGGTGATATTTTGGTTGGTAAAATTACACCAAAAGGTGAAAGTCCTATGACGCCAGAAGAAAAACTTTTGCGTGCAATTTTTGGAGAAAAAGCTTCGGATGTTCGTGATACTTCTATGCGAATGCCTCCTGGGACTTTTGGAACTGTAGTTGAGGTTCGTGTTTTTAATCGCCATGGTGTGGAAAAAGATGAGCGTGCAATGGCAATTGAACGTGAAGAAATTGAACGTTTAGCCAAAGACCGTGATGATGAGCAATCGATTCTTGATCGCAGTGTTTATGCACGTCTTTCCGATATGTTGGCAGGTAAAGTTGCTGTAGAAGGTCCAAAAGGCTTTGTAAAAGGTAAAGAGCTCGACAGTAAGATCATGGGAAATTACCCAAGGTCGCAGTGGTGGCAGTTTTCTTTTGAAGATGAAAAGCTTCAAAATGAAGTTGAGGCTTTGCGTAAACAATATGATGAATCAAAAGAAGCTTTACAACGCCGTTTTATGGATAAAGTGGAAAAGGTCCAAAGGGGCGATGAAATGCCTCCAGGTGTCATGAAAATGGTAAAGGTTTTTGTGGCTGTAAAGCGCAAAATTCAGCCAGGTGATAAAATGGCAGGACGTCACGGTAATAAGGGGGTTGTCTCGCGTATTCTTCCCGTAGAAGATATGCCGTTTCTTGAAGATGGGACTCATGCTGATATTGTGTTAAATCCGCTTGGTGTTCCTAGTCGTATGAATGTTGGTCAAATTCTAGAAACACATCTTGGTTGGGCATGCGCAGGTATGGGTAAGAAAATTGGTGATTTGGTAGAGTTGTATCAGGAGACTGGAGATATTCTTCCATTGCGTCAGCGTATAGAAAATTTGATGCCTGATAATGATCATAATGAGCCAGTACGTCAGTATGATAATGAAAGTCTCTACAAATTAGCGCAACAGATGAAAAAAGGCGTCTCAATTGCAACTCCGGTTTTTGATGGAGCGCATGAAGCTGATATTAATATGATGCTAGAAGATGCGGGATTGGATAGTTCAGGACAGGTTACGCTTTACGATGGTCGTACTGGAGAGCCTTTTGATCGTCCGGTGACTGTTGGTTATATTTACATGTTAAAATTGCATCACCTTGTTGATGATAAGATTCATGCTCGTTCAATAGGGCCATATTCGCTTGTTACGCAGCAGCCATTAGGTGGTAAAGCACAATTTGGTGGTCAGCGTTTTGGTGAAATGGAAGTTTGGGCACTTGAAGCTTACGGTGCGGCATATACTTTGCAAGAAATGCTAACAGTAAAGTCTGATGATGTCGCTGGTAGAACAAAAGTTTATGAAGCAATTGTGCGTGGTGACGATACATTTGAGGCAGGTATACCTGAAAGCTTTAATGTATTAGTAAAAGAAATGCGCTCGCTTGCTCTTAATGTAGAGCTCGATGATGCGCGTGAATTAATTGCTCAACGCGCATTATCTGATACGGCAGAACAATAATTCAAGAAGCGCGCTGGAAAGTGCGCTTTGATGTTCTTGAGAGATTAAAACAAAGAAATGTTTAGCATAGTGCAGATCAGTTTTAAAAATGGAACTAGTTTTTAAAGAAGGTCTATTATAAAATTAATAAGTTATTACAACAGATTCTAAGAATCTTTGAAGGAGAACGGCATGAACCACGAGGTAATGAATCTTTTCAACCCTCAGGCGCCAACGCAAACATTTGACTCTATTCGTATTTCTATTGCGAGCCCTGAGAAGATTTTGTCTTGGTCATATGGTGAAATTAAAAAGCCTGAAACCATTAATTACCGGACATTTAAGCCAGAGCGTGATGGTCTTTTTTGTGCACGTATATTTGGCCCAATCAAAGATTATGAATGTTTATGCGGCAAATATAAGCGCATGAAATATAAGGGTATTATCTGTGAAAAATGTGGTGTAGAAGTTACGCTTTCACGTGTACGTCGTGAGCGAATGGGGCATATTGAACTTGCTGCTCCTGTTGCCCACATTTGGTTTCTTAAATCCTTACCGGGTCGTATTTCTACACTTTTAGACTTAACTTTAAAGGATATTGAACGGGTTCTCTATTTTGAAAATTATATCGTTACAGAACCGGGGTTGACATCTCTTAAGCTTCATCAACTTCTTTCTGAAGAAGAATATATGCTTGCAATTGATGAGTTCGGGGAAGATCAGTTTACAGCCATGATTGGTGCTGAGGCTATTTATGAGCTTTTAGCGAGTATGGAGTTAGAAAAAATTGCTAATGATTTGCGTTCTGAATTAGCTGAAACAACTTCAGAGTTAAAGCAAAAAAAGCTGATTAAACGTCTTAAGATTGTTGAGAATTTTCTTGAATCAGGCAATAAACCTGAATGGATGATTATGAAGACTATTCCGGTTATTCCACCAGATTTGCGTCCATTGGTTCCACTTGATGGTGGGCGTTTTGCAACGTCAGATTTGAACGATTTGTATCGGCGTGTTATAAACCGTAATAACCGTTTGAAACGCTTGATTGAGTTGCGCGCTCCTGGAATTATTGTACGCAATGAAAAGCGTATGGTTCAGGAAGCTGTTGATGCATTGTTTGATAATGGGCGGCGTGGGCGTGTGATTACCGGAGCAAATAAACGTCCACTCAAGTCTCTTTCAGATATGCTAAAGGGTAAGCAAGGGCGTTTTCGTCAGAATTTACTTGGAAAACGTGTTGATTATTCGGGACGTTCCGTTATTGTGACAGGTCCTGAGTTAAAATTACATCAATGTGGTTTGCCTAAAAAGATGGCCCTTGAATTATTTAAGCCATTTATTTATGCACGGCTTGATGCAAAAGGCTTTTCATCAACTGTAAAACAAGCAAAAAAGCTTGTTGAAAAAGAACATCCGGAAGTTTGGGATATCTTAGATGAAGTTATTCGTGAACATCCTGTTTTGCTCAATCGTGCTCCGACATTGCACCGTTTGGGAATTCAAGCTTTTGAACCTGTTTTGATCGAGGGAAAAGCTATACAACTTCATCCATTGGTATGTACCGCCTTTAATGCAGATTTTGATGGTGATCAGATGGCGGTTCATGTTCCTCTTTCTCTAGAAGCACAGCTTGAAGCACGTGTATTGATGATGTCAACCAATAATATCCTTCATCCAGCCAATGGTGCACCCATTATTGTTCCTTCACAGGATATGGTTCTTGGTCTTTATTATCTTTCGATTATTTCTGAAAAAGAACCAGGTGAAGGGATGGCATTTTCCGATATAGGTGAACTTCATCATGCTCTGGAAAATAAAGTTGTAACTTTGCACACCAAGATCAAAGGTCGTGTTAACAATGTGGGTAAGGATGGAAAAGAGTTTTCTAAACTTTATGATACGACTCCTGGTCGTTTAATTATTGGAGAACTTTTGCCTAAAAATCCGAATATTCCATTTGATATTGTCAATCAGGAAATGACGAAAAAGAATATTTCTAAAATGATTGATCAAGTTTATCGGCATTGCGGACAAAAAGAGACGGTTATTTTTTGTGATCGCATTATGCAACTTGGTTTTTCTTATGCTTGTCGTGCGGGAATTTCATTTGGTAAAGATGATATGGTTATCCCTGATAGCAAGTCGCGCTTGGTTGCAGAAACAGAGGCCTTGGCTAAAGAATATGAACAACAATATAATGATGGTTTAATTACGCAAGGTGAAAAATATAATAAGGTCGTTGATGCTTGGGGAAAATGTACAGATCGTGTTGCAGATGAAATGATGAAACGCATTCAAGCTGTCGAATTTGATCCTAAAACAGGCCGTCAACGTCCTATGAATTCGATCTATATGATGTCGCATTCTGGAGCACGTGGTTCAGCCAATCAGATGAAGCAGTTAGCTGGTATGCGTGGATTAATGGCAAAGCCATCAGGTGAAATTATTGAGACACCAATTATTTCAAATTTTAAAGAAGGTCTAACCGTTAATGAATACTTCAATTCAACGCATGGTGCACGTAAAGGACTTGCTGATACTGCATTAAAAACTGCTAACTCTGGTTATCTTACACGGCGTCTTGTTGATGTTGCACAGGATGCTATTATTTCAGCAGTAGATTGTGGTACGGCAAAAGGCCTTACTATGCAGCCAATTGTTGATGCAGGGCAAATTGTTGCCTCCCTTGGGCAAAGAATTCTTGGTCGTACAGCACTTGTTGATATTTTAGATCCAGTTTCTGGAGAAGTTATTCTTGAAGGTGGAGCTATGATTGAAGAGGCTGATGTTGCTAAAATTGAAGAAGCTGGAATTCAATCTGTGCAAATCCGTTCTGCTTTGACATGCGAAACACGCCTTGGTGTTTGTGCCAAATGCTATGGTCGTGATTTAGCACGTGGAACACCTGTTAATCAGGGAGAAGCAGTTGGTGTTATTGCTGCTCAGTCTATTGGTGAACCAGGAACACAGCTTACTATGCGTACTTTCCACTTAGGAGGAACAGCGCAGGTTGTTGATTCCTCACATTTAGAAGCTTCCTATGATGGTATAGTAGAAATCCGTAATCGCAATATCGTTCGCAATTCTGAAGGGCAGTTGGTGGTTATGGGACGCAATATGGCTATTCTTATCAAGGATGAGTCTGGAAAAGAGCGCGTTGTGCATCGAGTTAGTTATGGTGCACATATTTTTGTTGATGATGGTGATATGGTTAAATGTGGTCAACGTATAGCAGAGTGGGATCCTTATACACGTCCTATTTTGACTGAAGTTGAGGGGTATGTAGGTTTTGAAGATATGATCGATGGTTTATCGGTTACTGAAACAGCTGATGAATCTACGGGTATTACAAAGCGTTTGGTAATTGATTGGCGTGCTAATCCACGTGGTGCCGATTTAAAACCAGCTATCATTATTCATGCGGATAAAAAAGGTGAAAGCATTGCCAAACTTTATAAGGGAGGTGAAGCGCGGTACATGATGTCAGTAGAAACCATTCTTTCTGTTGAGCCTGGTGCTCATGTTAAGGCAGGAGATGTTATTGCGCGCTTACCAATGGAAAGTGCTAAGACAAAAGATATTACGGGTGGTCTACCACGTGTTGCAGAGCTTTTTGAAGCACGGCGTCCCAAAGATCATGCAATCATTGCCGAAGTCAGTGGTACAATTCGCTTCGGTCGTGGTTATAAAAACAAGCGCCGTATTATCATTGAGCCCAATGATGAAACTCTTGAATCTGTAGAATATTTAATTCCAAAGGGTAAATTATTTCATTTTCAAGAAGGCGATCAAATTGAAAAGGGTGATTATATCCTTGATGGTAATCCAGCTCCTCATGATATCTTGGCAATTAAGGGTGTTGAAGCTTTGGCATCTTATCTTGTTAATGAAATTCAAGAAGTTTATCGTTTGCAGGGTGTTCTCATTAATGACAAACATATTGAAGTGATTGTTCGTCAGATGTTGCAAAAAGTTGAAATTACTGAATCAGGGGATTCTGGTTATATTCCAGGTGATAATGTTGATCGCATTGAATTAGATGAAATTAATGATAATCTCATTGCCGAAGGAAAAAAACCAGCATCGGGTAATCCTATTCTTCTTGGGATTACAAAGGCATCTCTTCAAACACCTTCCTTTATTTCAGCCGCATCATTTCAGGAAACAACACGGGTACTCACGGAAGCTGCGGTTTCTGGAAAGATTGATACTTTGCAAGGCCTTAAAGAAAATGTTATTGTCGGTCGTCTTATCCCTGCAGGTACAGGGGGGACGATTGCCCAAATTCGCCGTATTGCTGCTGTACGCGATGATTTGATTGTTGATGAGCGCCGTAAATCTAGTAATAATGAAGCGGCTAAGGCTATGTTAACAAATATGAGAACTGAAGCAGCAGCTGAATAGTTTAGATTTTTAGAATAAGTCATATAAAAACGTCTGAATGTTACATTCAGACGTTTTACTAGGATATTCAGTAAAAACTAAAGCGATATCATAACTTATGATAAAATATTTTTTCTGTAAAATAATGCTTGTATAAAGATTTATATTTTTTATATAAAAATGCAGGACAGTAGAGAATAAACATTAACTAAATTTATAAAAAATAGATAGATTTTTGATAAAAGAATAAGCAAATATAAAGAGATATTATTCAATTGCCTAATTAACAAAAAAATCAAAAACTGCTTGGATTTTTGTGTTCTTATAAAGAAGAAGGATTTCTTAGGCATTAGTGTAGTAGCGTACATTTTGATATAAGAATACATCATCATAAATTAAAATAAATTTTTAAAAGAGTTAAATTTTCTTTCTTAGAAAGATCTGATATGTTGATGATGTGGCTGGTAAACCACCTCATGATAATAAAAAGCTTAAGAAAATAATTATAGGAGTTTATAAAACAGCCTATTTTGCGATAGATGTAGCAAAATATTGATGAGATTTTGTATGATTTAGAACATATTGCGAAGGCTTTTAAAAGTTTAGCGAATTGGGAGTTAACTATTAATTTTAGAGTTTATTTTCTCATTTTCGGTGTGTTTCTTATTCATAAATAAAGAAAAGCTGTATTATTCTTTAATAAGAGGCATTGATAGGCTATAAAACCTATAAGTTATTCAAAGTTTTACTGGAAATAAAGGGAGTGCGAAACTGTTTTCGCAGAATATTGGCTTTGAATGCGTATATAATGATATCCAAATTCATCTTTGAAAGAGAAAGTAAAAAATGACAGTTTCTCCTAATGATATTTTTCAATCTATTTTATCGCGAAAATCAATTCGCGCTTTTACTGATCAACCGGTTAGACAAGAAACAATTAAAGAAATTTTAAAACTTGCGGCTCGTGCTCCTTCTGGGACAAATATTCAGCCGTGGCAAGTGATTGTTCTTACGGGTAGTGTGTTACAAAAGGTAGGACAAGAACTTTCACAACTTGTACTTTCAGGTGTAAAAGGAGAGCGTGAATATCATTATTATCCGCGTCAGTGGCGTGAACCTTATCTTTCAAGACGTAGAAAAGTTGGTTTGGATCTTTATAAAAGTCTTGGAATTCAGAAAGGTGATAAAGAAAAAATGCTTCATCAACAAGCGCGCAATTTTTTATTTTTTGGTGCGCCGGTAGGGCTTTTATTCACAATGGATAATGATATGGAAGTAGGAAGTTGGCTTGATTTAGGCATGTTTATGCAGACCATTATGTTAGCAGCACGTGGGTTTGGATTAGATACATGTCCTCAAGCTGCTTTTGCCGATTATCACCAACAAATACGTACACTTTTATCAGTTCCTTCTGATCGGCATATTATTTGCGGAATGGCTCTTGGCTATCGTGATGTGAAAGCACCAGAAAACAACTTTGAAACGGAACGTGAATCCGTTGAAAATTTTGTACGCTTTATTTCATCTTGTCCATAGGATATTCGTTATTGGATAAATTTTATGTTTTTTGCGTATTAAAATAAAAATCTTCAGTGAGAATCTCCATTTTAATATTGCATGTTAACATTTATTTTACTACGTTTGGAATAGTAATAAAAATGATTATCAATTTATGAAGGTTGCCTATGGAAAGCGCTATAGAAAGAAAGTGTTGGATGGTAGCAAGACGAGCGACGTTCGTATTTATTTCTGTCATTTTTTTGGTTTACCTTACAGTTTGATTTTAAAGAGGACAAAAGCAATAAAAAGTGTATACTCGAACTATAATTAGTTTTGAGGTGGTACGTGTTTTTATCTGTTTTTGAGCTTTTTAAAATTGGTATTGGTCCTTCTAGTTCACATACAATGGGACCAATGACAGCTGCTAATATGTTTTTGCAAGAGATTCTTGCACAAAAAAAATCACAGTCATCTGTTGGCGAAGTTTCTCATATACGTGTTTATCTTCATGGCTCTTTGGCTTTTACAGGAGTGGGACATGCTACAGATAAGGCGGTTATGTTAGGGCTTTTAGGAGAGGAGGCTTCTACGATAGATCCTGATTGTATGAAGTCCTTACTAGAAAAGGTTACACGTGAGAAAAAAGTGCAACCAAAGGGACATCCTGCTTATCTGTTTGATTCAAAAACTGATCTTATCTTTGAGCGAAAGAAAGTTCTCCCTGGACATGCTAATGGGCTGGCATTTGAAGGGCTTGATGCCAATAAAAATATTTTGTTGCGGCAGATTTATTATTCTATCGGTGGGGGATTTGTTGTGACTGAGGATGAATTAAGCCAGATGAATACTAAGACAGAAACAGAAATGGAGAAGGTTCCATATCCTTTTAACTCCGCACGTGAAATGTTATCAATGGCAAAAAAATCAGGACTTTCCATTGCTGAAATGAAGCGTATAAATGAAGAAACTAAGATGGAACGTTCTGTTCTTGATAGGGGGCTTGATAAAATTTTTTCAGCTATGACAAGTTGTATTGATAGGGGACTTTCACAAGAAGGTGTGTTGCCAGGTGGGTTGCATGTTTTGAGGCGTGCCAAAAAGCTACATGAAACCCTTTTAGAAAATCGAAAGAAAAATCATAATTATCCACTTTTAGCAAATGATTGGCTTTCTGTATATGCTATGGCTGTTAATGAGGAGAATGCAGCCGGTGGTCGTGTTGTTACAGCACCAACAAATGGTGCAGCTGGTGTTGTGCCGGCAGTTTTGCGTTACTATCTTCAGTTTAATGATGCTTCAGATCGAGAAGGAATACATAATTTTTTATTAACGGCAGCAGCTATCGGTGGTGTTATTAAACATAATGCTTCTATTTCTGGCGCAGAAGTTGGTTGTCAAGGTGAAGTTGGAGCAGCATCTTCAATGGCAGCAGCGGGATTAACCGCAGCATTAGGGGGGACACCGGCTCAAATTGAGAATGCAGCAGAGATTGCACTTGAGCACCATTTGGGAATGACCTGTGATCCAGTTGCTGGTCTTGTACAAGTCCCTTGTATTGAGCGTAATGCAATGGGAGCAGTTAAGGCTGTAACGGCTTCTTCTCTTGCTCTGTATGGTAATGGAGATCATTTTGTTTCTCTTGATGCTTGTATAGAAACAATGCGCCAAACAGGACAAGATATGAGTGAACGCTATAAGGAAACAAGTCAAGGTGGTTTAGCAGTTAATGCAATATCTTGTTAATGTACAAAAATGTTTCATCTGGATAAATTCTTTACGGGGTATTTATCGATGAGGATTTATATGTTCAAATTATTTTGTGTATTTTTAAAATATAATTTTAGAAAAAAGATTTAAGCAATTTTGTATAATGCTTTTGTTGTTTAAGGGGGAAAGCGACGAAGATTTTCTTCACAAGATTACTTACGCTTATATTTAAGAGGGGAAGTATATATATGATAAAGCACATTTATTATTATGAATTGTTACTAATAACAATCTTGGGTATGTGATCATCAAAACGAGATAATATACACAATTTACGGTATCTTGAAAAGAACAGCTAAAGACATTTATTGAAGAATTTAAATAAAAAGTTATACTACCATTCTTATAGATTTAAGAAAAATGTATACTTATTATTGAGTTTTCAAAGTTTTATAGGCAATATATAAATATTTTTACTCGCAGAAGAATTTTTGTAAAATTAGACATTTGTTGCACCAAGACGAATTTTAATAGGTACATTACCGGTTTGGCTTGCAACGCGTAAATGAATACGCACAGGAGGCATAAGAAGACGGCGATTTCGTGTTGTTTGGCAAATCAAAAGATTGACAAGAGATTGGGTATCTAAAGTCGCAGGAGTATATTTTAAGTTTGCAAGTTTTGCCGTAGAATCATGAAAAGAACGCAGTGAGAGGAGGGGTAACTGCTTCAATAATTTTTCTTTTTCAGGAGATGAAGCAAGAGCATTATCTGTCATGATACTATCCTAACGCAAAATTCAAAAACTTTTAATAAGCTACAGTATAGCAGTTAAAATTTGCTTTCTTTAATGTGGAACAAGCATTGAATGCAGCTTTTTTTGATTGAAAACCTATAAAGCGTGCACGATAATAACGGCGTCCACTTTTTTCAAATAGTTGCATATGTGAAGAGGCATGTTTTAAAGAAGAATATGCTGTATTCTTTGCTTTTAAAAGAAGAGTTTTTGCCTGTTCTTTACTGGGAAGAGAGCCAATTTGAACGGCCCATTGGGTATTTGTAGAGAGAGAGGCTGTAAGAATTTTATTTGTTTGAACAGAGATATCTTTTTGGGGATTTGGGATTGGTATAATCGCTTGGTTGACAGCAGCTATTGCTGTATTGGAATCTCTGGGTTCTTCTGCAAATGCTGTTAACATAGTAGAAATTTCATCATCAAAATCGGTTGGATCTGCTTTAACGGCTGGTATGGGAATATTAGCACCAGTAGGTAAGCTGTAGTGTGCAGAGGCTATTAAATGTTCATGACTCTTCATACGGCTCGCTTGTGGCAAATATTTGTTTAATAATTTTGTCATATGTTGATCACGTGCGGTAGCTGATTTGCCTCCCATAACAACAGCAACAATAGAGCGTCCTTCAAGGCGCATGGAGGTTGCTAAATTCGAGCCGGACATTTGTGTATAGCCTGTTTTAATTCCATCAACGCCTTTCATAATTTTAACGAGTTTATTATGGCTATTAATAGTATGTCCGTGGAAAATAAAACTTTTTATTTTGAATAGTTTGTACTGTTTTGGAAAATGTTTACGCAGAGCTAATGCTAAAATAGCCATATCTCGTGCAGTGGAATAATTATGTACATCTGGAAGTCCTGAAGCATTTGCAAAATGTGTATGTAACATACCAAGTTTACGAGCTTTAGCTGTCATTATTCGCGCAAATTTTTTTTCATTTCCACCAAGATATTCAGCAATGGCACTTGCAACATCATTGGCTGATCTTGTAATAAGCGCTTTAGCTGCTGCTTCTACAGAAATTGTTTGGCCAGCTTTAAAGCCAATTTTTGTTGGGGGACGTGTTGCAGCATAATGTGAGACAGGAATTGGTGTATTTGGTGTCACACGACGCATATTCATCGCTTCAAAAAGTATGAATAGAGTCATCATTTTTGTCAAAGAAGCAGGATAACGTTTTAGTGATGCATTGGCTTGGAATAAAGTTTTTCCTGTATTTGCATCTATAACAATAGCAGCATACTTATCAGGATATGCTTCTTGAGGAGTAGTAGATGCCCAAGAGGAAGCATAAGAAAGGGATAAAACAACAAAAGAAATTGCTATCTTTTTATAAAAACGTATAATTTTAAAGCAGTTAATATACACTTGCAGTATCCTATTTCTCCATTAGCCTTTTAAATACTGTAAAGCTCCTTTGTTCTAAAGCTTATGAATATAATTTAGATTAATGATATTACTAATTTGTTTACAGAAATTATTTTGTGGTTTTTCATATTTGACCTAATCTAACCATATAAAAAAGTTTTCTTCTTTTTTATACAAACTGGTATTGTAATAGTTACAAAAGAACTTAAGATTAACAAAGAATGTGCTGCACAGGAAACGATGATGGTACAGAAGCTCACAATAAACCCCATAGTCCCTATTATGCACAATAAAAAGGGCAATAATTGGGATGAAAAGAGATATAACTCTACTATAATACCTAAAATGAGTTCCAAATTGCGCAAGCCTAAGCTTTATCGCGTATTTTTACTTAATGATGATTATACACCGATGGATTTCGTTGTTTTTGTTTTGCAGAGTTTTTTTAAAAAAAGTTTCGGAGAAGCAACGCGTATTATGTTAAATATTCATCATGTTGGGGTAGGAGAATGTGGAATTTATAGTTATGAAGTTGCTGAAATGAAAGTAATGCAAGTGAGGGAATGCGCACATCAAAATGAACATCCGTTACAATGTGTAATGGAATGGAAGTGAGGGATTATGCCATCTTTTACACCTAGTTTGGAAGAAGTGTTGCATCGCGCTTTAACGATTGCTACTCAAGAACGGCATGAATATGCAACATTAGAACATCTGCTTCTTGCTCTATTAGATGATGTGGATGCAAATTCAGTTATTCGCGCTTGTCAAGTAGATGTAGAAGAGTTACGAGAACGTTTAACAAATTATATCCAGTCAGAATTAGATGCACAAATTAAAACGAATGAGGATACAAAACCGACGACATTTTTTCAGCGGGTTATCCAACGTGCTGTCATTCATGCCCAATCAGCTGGAAAAGACGAGGTTTCTGGAGCAAATGTTCTTGTTGCGATTTTTTCTGAACGAGAAAGTCATGCGGCCTATTTTCTTCAAGAGATGGGAATGACACGCTATGATGCTGTACGTTTTATTTCACATGGTATCACACATGATGATGGATTATCTATGTTGCTTGAGGGGCTGGAAGAGCAATTAGATCAGCAAGTTTCGGATCATGGTGAAAAGATAATTAGTGCACTGACTGCTTATTGTGTTGACCTTAACTGTAAAGCGCGCAATGGAAAAATTGATTTATTAATTGGTCGTGAAAAAGAAGTTTCACGCATGATTCAAGTTTTATGCCGAAGATCAAAAAATAATCCACTGTTAGTTGGAGATCCTGGAGTTGGAAAAACTGCGATCATTGAAGGGTTGGCAAAACGTATTGTTGATGGGCAAGTACCTGAAGTGTTATCAAATGTAACGATATTTTCTCTTGATATGGGGGGGCTTGTTGCCGGTACACGCTATCGTGGTGACTTTGAAGAACGGCTAAAGCAAATTATTAAAGAATTTGAACAGTATCCAAATGCCATTTTATTTATTGATGAAATTCATACATTGATCGGGGCAGGGGCTACATTGGGGAGCAATATGGATGCGGCAAATCTTTTGAAACCTGCATTATCCTCCGGAACTATTCGATGTATTGGTTCGACAACTTATAGAGAATATCGTAAAGTTTTTGAACAAGATAGGGCTTTAGAGCGCCGTTTTCAAAAAATTGATATTAATGAGCCTTCCATTACCGATGCAATTCAAATTTTACAGGGATTGAAGCCTTACTTTGAGACTTTTCATCAAATTAAATATACCGATGAGGCCATGAAAGCATCTGTAGAATTATCCTCACGTTATATGATTGATCGTCGATTACCTGATAAAGCAATTGATGTTGTTGATGAAAGTGGAGCAGCACAAAAGCTTTTGCCAAAAAAACAACGAAAAAAAAGTATAGGTGTTAAAGAAATTGAAGCGACTGTTGCGACTATGGCAAGGATTCCACCCAAAACAGTTTCTAGAAATGATCAAAAAGTGCTTAGCAAACTTGAAAGAGAACTCAAGCATGTTGTTTATGGACAAGATCAAGCAATTGCAGCATTGGTATCATCCATTAAATTGGCGCGAGCAGGATTACGAGAATCAGATAAACCAATAGGAAATTATTTATTTTCAGGCCCCACAGGTGTAGGAAAAACGGAAGTTGCAAAACAGCTTGCCTCCTCTTTAGGTGTTAAACTTTTGCGTTTTGATATGTCAGAATATATGGAGCGGCATACAGTATCGCGCTTAATTGGGGCTCCTCCAGGTTATATAGGATTTGATCAAGGAGGGCTTCTTACAGATGCGGTTGATCAGAGTCCTCATGCCATTTTATTGCTAGATGAGATTGAGAAAGCACATCCAGAGTTATTTAATATTTTATTACAAGTTATGGATTATGGAAAGTTAACAGATCATAACGGTAAAAAAGTTGATTTTCGAAATATTATTTTAATTATGACAACCAATGCTGGTGCTTCAGATATGGCAAAGCCAGCTATAGGGTTTGGTAAAGTGCATCGTGATGGTGATGACGTAGAAGCGATCAATCGAATCTTTACACCAGAGTTTCGTAATCGGTTAGATGCTATCATTCCGTTTGCACCGTTATCTCAGTTAAGCATTCACCATATTATACAGAAATTTATTTTTCAGCTTGAAGTACAACTTGCTGATCGGAAAATTTGTTTTGAATTAAGTCCTACTGCGATGGCTTGGCTTGCCAATAAAGGATATGATTCCCAGATGGGAGCACGTCCGTTAGGTCGTGTTATACAAGAATATATTAAGAAACCATTAGCTGATGAAATTCTATTTGGAAAGTTACGTAATGGCGGCATGGTTTACGTATCAACATCAAAGCTCAATGGGGAAAAAGAAAGGTTACAGCTAAAAGTTTCATCTTCTAATATGTCTGTTAGTTCAAAAAAAAGTAAAACGACACATTTTTCAAAAAAACGTGTCGGAAAGAAAAGCTCAACAACTTGAAAGTATTTTAAAGGGCGGCACGAATTTTTTCTGCGTTCTCTTCAAGTATATTGGCAGGTGTTATAACATTGTTATGGCGTGTAAGCTCTACTCCTTCCATACGTGGTATGATATGAAAGTGAAGATGATATACGGTTTGTTGACTGGCTGCTTCATTAAATTGCATGATTGTTATACCATCTGCTTGAAAAGCTTTTTTTACAGCATTGGCAATTTTTTGGACAGCTTTGATAACTGAACATAATGTTTCAGGATTTGCATCTAAAAGATTCCGAGAGCCTTTTCGCGGGATAACCAGCGTGTGTCCTGGTGCTTGTGGCATGATATCCATAAATGCAATGACATCATCATCTTCATAAACACGAACAGAAGGGATTTCATTGCGAATCAATTTAGCAAAAATATTATTGTCATCATAGAGTTGCTTCATGATAATGTTTCCTTTTATGGGGGTTCAAAATTTAAATTTTAAACAGAAAATACAAAGGGTGATAGAATGTGAAACAAAAAGTTTTTTGCATTCAGTTGTCATCTTTAGAAGTTAGATACGTAGTTATTATTGATGAAGGTTTAGATTTCTACAATAGCTTCTATTTCCACTGGAACGTTCAGGGGAAGAGAAGTAACACCAATGGCAGAACGCGCATGTTTTCCAGCTTCGCCGAAAATATTGACAAGTAAATCTGAAGCTCCATTGGCAACAAGGGGAATATCGGTAAAATAAGGATCTACTGCAACAAAAGCTGTGATCTTTATGATGTGTTTTATTCTCTTTAAGTCCCCAAGGGTTTCTTTGATTTGGGCAAGAATATTAAGTGCGCAGATTTCAGCTGCTTTTTTTGCTTGTTCGGTGCTAACGGTTGCACCAACTTTACCAGTTACTATGGGGGTTCCGTTGATAAGCGGAAGTTGTCCAGATACAAAGAGTTGATTGCCACTTTGTGAGACAGTTACGTAATTTGCAATAGGTTGTGTTGCTTCAGGAAGAGTGATTTCGAGTTTTTGTAGTTGTTTTTCAATTGGGTCGACCATAATTTAAACTCCATAGCTTTCTATATAATTCTATTGCATAAACTATTTTTAAACATAAGGAAATGTGTGGTTAATTGAGAAATTAGCCTTTTTTGCTTTGTTGTATGGTGCTATGCAACGGGGGTAGAATTGGAAATTGGGAATGATCAGATTATTATTTATAATAATTTTATATGTTGGTCTTTTATGTGCTGCAAGAGCTGAGGAGTCTATTTTTATTGCTCCTCATCGGGCGATTTATGACTTTCAGCTTGATAGTGTTTCTCATGATATGACAATTTCTGGGATGTCTGGGCGGATGGTTTATGAGCTCACCGGTTCGGTATGTCAGGGATATACGACACGTTTTCGTTTTATCAGCCGTATTCAAACTGAAGATATGCCCATGCGGTTAACTGATCAACAGACAACCAGTTATGAAACGGGTGATAGCCGTACATTTCATTTTAATGTTACAGATCAAATTGGACAAGAGATAGCACATCGTGCTGAAGGGGTAGCTGAACGTGTGCAAGACGGTATTATAGTAAAACTAAAAAAACCAAAAGAAAAAGAGTATAAGCTTGCAATGGCTGAGTTTCCAATAATGCAACTGAAAAATATTATTCGGCGTGCAAAAATAGGAGATCATTTTTACCATGTTACTGTATTTGATGGGACAGATAAAGCAGATAAAGTCATAAAAGAAAGTGTCGTCATTGGGGAAAAAAGAATAAATCTTTCTGATGCTGAAACAGAAAAAATCGGAAAATTGAATGAAGAAGAATATTGGCCCATTACAATTTCTTACTTTGATGATGCAGAAAAGAAAGATGGTTTACCAGTTTATAGTATCAGTTTTCTTTTATATGAGAATGGTGTTATGCGCGATATTCATATAGATTATGGTACTTTTTCAGTACGTGCAAAATTGAACACTCTTGAATTTCTCAACGTTGGAAAGAGTTTTGAACAATGCAAACATTAAATGATTGCAGAAAATAAGCAGAAAATAACTTGAAAAAGAATCAAATATTAGTATGTTTACGCTATTCCACACGCGGATTTTGGGTGTTTGCGACAACAATGAGTGAGCATCCGCCGGTAGTAGGTTTACCTGCTTATTCCGCGGAGGTTAAACCGGAAAGGATAAATTATGTCACTACCAGATTTTACTATGCAGCAGCTTTTAGAAGCGGGTGTACACTTTGGTCACCAGACACACCGTTGGAATCCAAAGATGACTCCCTACATTTATGGGCAACGTAATAATATTCATATTATTGATCTTGCTCAGACTGTTCCTCTTTTACACCAAGCGCTTAAACTTGTTTCAGATACTGTTGCGCGTGGTGGACGTATTCTCTTTGTGGGTACTAAACGGCAGGCGTCTGACATTATTGCTGATGCTGCGAATCGTTCAGCGCAATATTATGTGAATGCACGTTGGCTTGGAGGTATGCTAACAAATTGGAAAACGATTTCTAATTCGATACATCGTTTGCGTAAGCTTGATAAAACTCTTGCAGCTGAAGCGCAAGGTTTTACTAAAAAAGAACGTTTAAATCTTGAGCGTGATCGTGAAAAGCTTAATCGAGCGCTTGGTGGTATTAAAGATATGGGATCTATACCAGATCTTATATTTATCATTGATACAAATAAAGAAAATATTGCACTCCAAGAAGCAAAGCGTTTAGGTATTCCAGTTATTGCTATTATTGATACCAATTGTGATCCTGATAACGTCACGTATCCGATTCCTGGTAATGATGATGCTTCACGTGCAATTTCTCTTTATTGTGATCTTTTTGCTCGTGCAGCGCTTGATGGTATTGCACGTCAACAAGGTGCAATGGGTGTTGATTTAGGAGCACAAGCTGATACACCTGTAGAGCCCGTTTTAGAAAATGTGGCTTCTGTTTCTGAGTAATATTTTAAATGCCTATAAGGGTACTTATTTTCTAAAGAAGAGGTTATAAGCGTGCATGTTTTTTTGTACGCCTTCACCGTTGTAAAACAAAGAGGAAAATATGAGCATTACTGCTGCACAAGTAAAAGAACTTCGAGAATTGTCAGGCGCTGGTATGATGGATTGTAAAGCAGCTCTGGCAGATACCAATGGTAATATGGAGGCTGCTGTTGATTGGCTTCGTAAAAAAGGGATAGCTAAAGCAGATAAAAAGGCTGGTCGTATGGCTGCTGAGGGCTTAATAGGCGTTACATCAAAAGATACAAGCGCAGTTTTGGTTGAGGTGAATTCTGAAACAGATTTTGTCGCACGTAATGAAGTATTCCAAGACATTGTGCGGAATGTAGCAAGAGCAGCTTTGAATACGAATGGTGATGTACATTCCGTTGCTGCTTCTTTTTACCCTGATTCTGAAAAGACCGTTGAGGCAATCATTAAAGATGCTATTGGGACGATTGGGGAAAATATGACATTTCGTCGTTCTGCTAAATTATCTGTTAAAGATGGTGTTGTGGCGACTTATATACACAACAGTGTGGCAGAAGGGCTTGGAAAACTTGGTGTTTTGATTGCTATTGAAACAACTGGAAATAAAGAGGCTGCTGCGGCTTTTGGTCGGCAAGTTGCAATGCATGTTGCTGCAACCAACCCATTAGCACTTACAGCAGAAGATGTTGATGCTGGTGCTGTAGAGCGTGAAAAGGCAATTTTTTCGGATCAAGCTCGTCAATCGGGCAAGCCTGAGAATATTATTGAGAAAATGGTAGAAGGACGTATGCGTAAGTTTTTTGAGGAGGTTGTTTTGCTTTCTCAAGCTTTTGTTATGAATCCTGATATTACTGTTGAAGCAGCTTTAAAGGATGCTGAAAAATCTATTGGTGCACCAGCAAAAATTACAGGTTTTATTCGTTTTGCACTTGGTGAAGGTGTGGAAAAAGAAGAGTCTGATTTTGCAGCAGAGGTTGCTGCGGCTGCTAAAGGATAGCTATTTTTGCTTGTTGTTGAGAAATTTGGAATCATATAATCGATTTCATAATCAATGGTACAGGGAAATGTAATTATTGAGAGGGCGTCACATAATAAGGTGGTGCCCTTAGTGATGTCAAAAGCAAAAAATAAATGTGCTTTTGGGGAGATTATCAATGGCATTAGCACTTCAGTATAAACGTATTCTTTTAAAAGTTTCTGGCGAAGCTCTTATGGGAGGGCAAAGCTTTGGAATAGATGTTTCTGTTGCAGATCGTATCGCTGCTGATATTGCTGAAGTGCGGGCAATAGGAGTAGAAGTTGCTATAGTTATAGGTGGTGGCAATATTTTTCGTGGTGTTGCTGTTGCTTCACATGGTGGAGATCGTGTAACAGGTGATCATATGGGAATGCTTGCAACGGCTATTAATTCTTTGGCTTTACGAACATCCTTGACAAAATTAGGGGTTGAAACAGTTGTCTTGTCTGCGATTGCTATGCCTCAAATTTGTGAGAGTTTTTCGCAACGTAAAGCGATAAGTTATATGAATCAAGGAAAAGTAGTTATTTTTGCTGGTGGTACGGGAAATCCATTTTTTACGACGGATTCTGCTGCTACTCTACGTGCAGCGGAAATTGGTGCAGATGTTCTTGTAAAAGGAACGCAGGTAGATGGTATTTATTCTGCAGATCCAAAGATAGATCCTAAAGCGAAGCGTTTTGATCAATTGACACATATTGAAATTTTGCAATGGGGGTTATCTGTTATGGACACAACAGCAGTCACTTTAGCTCGCGAAAATAATGTACCTATTATTGTATATTCTATTCATGAAAAAGGTGGTTTAGCTAAGGTTTTGAATGGAACTGGACGATTTACAATTGTATCAGAATAAAGGTAATCTTCAAGATGTAATTGAAGGAGACAAAATATGAATATTACATCAGTTATGGATGATTTAAAGCGTCGTATGGATGGTGCTGTCTCAGCTTTTAAACATGAATTGGGTGGTTTGCGAACGGGACGCGCTTCAGCCAGTTTATTAGAACCGCTGACAGTTGAAGCTTATGGTTCTGTAGTACCTATCAATCAGGTTGCTAATATTTCTGTACCGGAATCACGAATGCTTTCAGTTTCTGTATGGGATAAGGCGATGGTAGGAGCTGTAGAGCGTGCTATTCGTGATTCTAGTCTTGGTTTAAATCCTATCACAGATGGTGTTAATTTACGTATTCCCTTACCTGAATTGAATGAAGAACGTCGTAAAGAACTTGTAAAAATTGCACATCAATATGCAGAGCAAGCGCGAGTTGCAACACGTCATGTTCGTCGAGATGGCATGGATAATTTGAAAAAGTTAGAAAAAGAGGGTGAAATTGGACAGGATGAAGCACATAGCTTATCTGAAAAAGTTCAAAAACTTACAAATGAAACGATTGCTGATATTGATAGGATTTTAGCTGTGAAAGAATCTGAAATTATGCATGTTTAAGACAATTTTTTACTCGATAAGTATTATCCTGTGTTCTGCATATCTTCTTTATGGGTAAGAAGAAGTGGTGTATAATGTATAAAATACAAAACGATATATTTATCGCATTAAATCGTGATATATCTTTATTATAGAATAAAAGGTAGAAATATTTTACAAAATATATTTAAAGGGGAATTTAAAGTAAAGAACAATGCTCCTTAATCTTATTCATACTATGTATTAAATAGATTTAGTAAAATAAAGAAAACCACGCATTATTTTGTATATGTGGTTATCTTTCACCTTTTAAGAAAATGGCTAATAGTATAGTTTTGTAAGTAATGTTTTCATATGAAAGAATAGTAGATTAAGATTGTATAATTTTGATGAAGTAAATAACAGCTTTTTTATTTTTACAATTAATACAATAGTGGTCAACATGTTGTGGATTTGAGTTTGATATATAAGCTTTTAAAATCGTTTTTACCAAATAAACATAAATTTTGTATGTTGGAGAATTTATGATAAATTATAAGGAAGGTTTGTAAAAATATGAATATAATAAATACTATATAGCAGAGTATTTTGCGAGCAGTATTTTTTATGTCTGTGCTTTCAATTTTATTGTTTGGATGTTATTTTGTCTAATCTTGTTTATCGTATCTTAACAGCTTTTGTTTTGGGCAGTATTGCTTTGTACTTGACATGGTGTGGAGGAATTTACTTTTCTTTATTTGTATGGAGTATTGGTGGTTTCGTTCTTTATGAGTGGATTACTATCACAAAAGAGAAGTGGCATATTTCACAGAAAATATTAGCGAGTATTTTTTATTTAGTTTTGAGTGCTTTTTTGGTATTGAATATTTCTGCTTCGTTGATTTTTTATATTTTGATAGTTTTGGCAGCATTTTTGGCTATTGGGCCTCTGAAAAAAACTGTGTGGGTTTTTTTTGGTTTTTTATATGCATCTTTTCCAGTTGTAGCTTTATCCTTTTTAAGAGGTCATGATGCATTAGGATTTAGAGTTATTATTTTCTTATTTATAATAGTATGGGGAACAGATATCGCTGGCTATTTCACCGGGCGTGCATTTGGCGGTCCTAAATTAGCACCACAGTTTTCTCCTAATAAGACATGGTCTGGGGCGCTTGGTGGTACATTTACTGGAGTTGCTGGTGGTGTATTGATTGCTTTTTGTTTTTTTGGCATAAATTCAGTAACTTTTTTCATACCATTACTTGCTCTTACTTTATCAATTGTTTCACAAATAAGCGATTTGGGACAATCATGGTTTAAGAGGAAATTCTCTGTTAAAGATTCTAGCTCTTTATTGCCTGGACATGGTGGTTTTATGGATCGTATGGATGGGTTAGTAGGGGCTGGTTTTGTTCTTTATTTAATTGGTTCGTTTATGTTTGATATGGATACACCTTTTAATCTTTTTTACATGGTTTAATGGGGAGAAGATATTTTGGAGCTTTTAAACCATATAATTGCTGGCAACTTACTTTTAAGAGTTTTCGGTATTTTTTTTGCCGTTCTGGTTATTATTTTTGTACATGAAATAGGGCATTATCTCATTGGGCGGTGGTGTGGTATTAAGGCATCTGTTTTTTCACTTGGATTTGGACCACAAATAGTGGGATATACAGATAAGCATGGTACGCAGTGGCGTTTAGCACTTATTCCCTTAGGGGGATATGTAAAGTTTAGAGGGGATGGAGAGGATATATCGTCATTCCAATCATCTTCAACAGGTGATGGTTCATACGCTAGTGCACATGCGTGGAAAAGAGCAGCAACTGTTTTTTCGGGTCCTTTATTCAATATTCTTTTTACCTTTATTATTTTAACATTTTTTTTCTTTACTTATGGCCGTGTAGTCATTGATCCGGTTATTGGCTCTTTGGTAAAAGATGCTCCTGCTATTCAATCAGGTTTAGAATTAGGGGATCGTTTTATTGAAATGGATGGTCGTCGTGTTGTAAGTTTTGAAGATTTAATGGAATATGTAACTTTACATGGGGGAGATCCTATAGAGTTTAAAATGGAACGCAGAGGACAAGAATTTACGACAGTGATTATACCGCAAGTGATTGAGCGAGATGATGGATTTGGTAATCGTGTTCGTAGTGGAATGATAGGTGTAGGTGTTCCTATTGATCCAGAGAATTCTATGCGTTTAGACCCATCCTATGTAAAACATATGCGTTATGGTTTTGTAAAAGCTATAGAGGAAGCATCAAGGCGCATTACATTTATTGTTACTCAAACAGTTTTTTTTATTGGTCGTTTAATAGCGGGAAAAGAAGATCATTGTCAAATAAGTGGCCCTTCTAAAACTGTTCAAATTGCTTGGAAAGTGAGTGAAACAGGCTTTGTCTCTTTATTAAATCTTATAGCTTTTCTTTCGATTAATGTTGGATTAATTAATCTTTTTCCGATTCCACCACTTGATGGCGGGCATTTATTATTTCATGTCATTGAGGTCTTTGCAAGGAAGCCTATATCATCTAAAATTCAGGTAATTATTTTTCGCTTAGGTTTGTTTTTTGTTCTGCTATTTATGGTTTTTGTGTTCTTTAATGATTATTTCTGTTGGTTTAGCCAATTAAATTATGGAAAACATTTTATAAATTAGGTAATAGTGGAAAATATAACATTGGAGGTCGTTTACCATGTCCACAAAATGTTGTGGCATTGTACGTTATAATGAGTAATTAAGGGGTGTAAAGTCTCGCTGTGGATAAGTGTTATGGCATTTAGTTTTTTGAGACATTGTGTCCAGGGAATAAGAGTAAGGTAAAAAAAGCCAATGACTACAAATTCGAAATTTTTAAATGCAGCATCTGCGTTGGTGTTGGGTATGGGGATGATAGCTCCAACAACAGCCTTGGTATCAGTTATGATGGCTGGAGAAGTTCAGGCATCTGTTGTCCGTTCTATCGAGGTTCGTGGCAATAAGTTTGTAAGTGCTGAGGCAATTAGAGACAATATGGGCATTAAAACAGGAAAAAGTTTTTCCAGTGGTGATATAGATGTTGCGGTGAAGCGGCTTTTCGGATTAGGTTTATTTTATGATGTGAAAATAAATCAAGTCGGTGATAGGTTGATTGTACTTGTGAAAGAATATGAAGTTGTCAATCAAGTTTTGTTTCAAGGCAATAAGTCTATTAAAGATCCTGATTTTAAAAGAGTTATTTCTTTAAAACCGAACGAGCCTTTTAATTCTTCTAAACTTTCCGCAGATATTAAGATGATTCGTGAAGCTTATAAGACGCTTGGTCGTAATAATGTTACTGTTACGGTCCAAACTATTAATCTTGGTAAAGGGCGTGTAAATGTGGTCTTTAATATTGCTGAAGGCCGCAAAACAAAGATTAGCAGCGTTACTTTTAAGGGGAATAATGCTTTTGGGAGCCGTCGTCTGCGTGATGTCATTTCAACAAAACCTTCAGGAATATTTTCGTTATTATTAGGAGGTGATGTTTATAGTGAGGAACGTTTAGCAGCAGATGAAGAAGCTCTTCGTCGCTTTTATTATAATCATGGTTATGCAGATTTTCGTGTTCTTTCCTCTAAAGCGGTGTTTGATGTAGCAAGTAATACATATAAAATTTCTTTCATTCTTGATGAGGGGGTGCGTTATAAAATTAGTGATGTGCAGGTTGAAAGCGATGTCGATGGGGTCAATGCTCAATCTATGAAAAAGCTGCTTAAAACCCAATCAGGTGATATTTATAGTGCAGAGGATATTGAAGAATCTGTTTTAATTATTAATAATAAAGTAGCTGATTTAGGATACGCTTTTGCTAAAGTTGAGCCTCGAGGAAATCGTAATTTAGCAAATCATACCATTTCAATTTTATATAACATTGAACAAGGTCCGCGGGCTTATGTTCAACGTATTGAAATACGAGGAAATGAAAAGACCCGTGATTATGTTATTCGTCGTGAGATTGATTTAAATGAAGGGGATGCTTATAATCAAACCTTAGTACAGCGGGCAAAACGTCGTTTAGAAAGCTTAGGTTTTTTCAAAGCTGTTAATATCTCAATGGTTCCGACGGATCAGCCTGATCAGGTAACATTAATCATCGATGTGGTTGAAGCCCCAACAGGCGATCTTTCTTTATCTGGAGGATATACAACTGGTGGTACAAGTCCTGGTATGTCACTTGAAATGTCTGTTACTGAGCGTAACCTTGGAGGGCGTGGTCAGTATGTTCGTTTGGGCTTAGGGGCTGGGCAAGAAAAATCGCGTAATTACAATTTATCTTTTGTTGATCCTTATTTTTTGGGTTATCGTTTATCTGCGGGGATAGATATTTTTCGTAGTACTTACCGTGCTGATAAGGCATATGATGTACGTCAGACAGGTGGATCACTCCGATTCGGAATGCCTATTAATGACCGATTATCTGCTAATTTAGCTTATTCTTATGTGCAAGAAGAATATGATTTTGGTGGAGAGTATGACTTAAGCAAAGAAGATGACATAAGGGAAGTTTATGGAAAATATTCTGGTGCAATTGTTCAAGCAGCACAACAAAGCCCTTGGAAACGTTCATCACTTAGTTATGGTTTGACCTATAATACGATTGACGATATGAGAAGTCCACATGATGGGTGGTACGCGCATATACTTCAGGAGTATGCAGGGCTTGGCGGGAGTGCGAAGTTCTTGAAGACGACAGGTAAAGCGATGATGTACAAGACTCTTTCTGAACGGATGGACCTTGTCGGTTTAGTTTCTTTTGGTGGTGGTTATATTCATGAAATAGGTCGAGATGGTGTTCGCATTTTCGATATGTTTAAAGCGAATTCTGATATGATTCGAGGATTTAAATATAATGGAATTGGTCCACGTCAGGTTTCCAATAAAGGTGAGGTTTATTTCTTAGGGGGAACAACATATATGAATGCGACTGCTGAAGTTCAATTTCCTATACCTGTTGTTCCTGAAGGATTAGGATTTCGTGGTGCTGTATTTGCAGATATTGCAACGCTTTATGGCAATAATTATAAACCTACATTTCAGGATGAAGCAGCTGTTACAAACACCAAAATCGCTTGGCGCTCTGCTGCAGGTGTGAGTTTAATGTGGGATTCACCATTTGGTCCATTGCGTTTTGATTATGCTTGGCCAATTAAAAAGCAGGAAGGTGATCGCTTACAGCAATTGAATTTTGGAATTTCTACAAAATTCTGATTTAAATTTTCTTGAAAAGGAAAAAATTGTTGGAGAGAATGAGGTAGGATAGAAGAGAAAGTGTTTTGATGGCGGGTACATTTTTTTTTACGCCGTCTCGGCGATTGACAGTTGCAAATGTTGCAGAGTTAACAGGTGCAAAACTTCTTAATCCAGAATTATCTAATACAGAGATAAATGCTCTTTCTTCACTTAAGAATGCCAAGGAAGGATCTCTTGTTTTTGTGGAGCATAAAAAGTTTTCTGATGCTCTGTTAGGGAGTTCTGCTGTTGCCGTTTTTTGTACGAATGAAATAGTTTTTAAAGTTCCTGAATCCATGGCAATTTTGGTAACATCTACACCGCAGCGTGCTTTTGCTCAGATTGGTCGTATTTTATTTCCTGATTCCGTTAAGCCAATGCCTTGGTTGGGAAAGAAAGAAATTTCACCACATGCGCATATTCATCCAAGTGCTAAATTTGCACATGATGTGTGTATTGAAGCAGGAGCTGTTGTTGGTAAAAATGTTGAAATTGGTGCAGGGACTCTTATTTCATCCACTGCTGTGATCGGTGAAAATTGTTGTATTGGACGTGATTGCTATATTGCTCCAAAGGCAACAATTCAGTGTTCTTTAATAGGTGATAGAGTACAACTTTATCCTGGTGTTTGCATTGGGCAAGATGGTTTTGGTTATGTTGCTAGTATGTCTGGAATTGAAAAAATACCTCAACTTGGCCGTGTTATTATAGAAGATGATGTAGAGATCGGTGCAAATACAACAATTGATCGTGGAACACTGGAGGACACTATTATTGGTGAAGGGAGCAAAATTGATAATCTAGTACAGATTGCCCATAATGTGAAGATTGGTCGCTATTGCCTTATTGCCGCTCAATGTGGAATTGCTGGAAGTGTATCCATAGGTGATATGTCTCAGCTTGGCGGAAGCGTTGGGATATCGGATCATATTGTCATAGGTAAATGTGTTCAGATTGCTGCTGGTAGTGGTGTTATGAACAATATTCCGGATGGTGAAAAATGGGGAGGAAGTCCAGCACGACCATTTAAACAATGGTTCCGTGAAGTAGTAGCTTTGCGTAATATTGGCAAAGTAGGAAGGGAAAAACGTTAGTATGATCAACAGCGGAGAAATGAGAAGTTTAGAGGCTGTAGATATTGAAGAATTACTTTCTATCTTACCACACCGTTATCCATTTTTATTGATTGATCGCATCGTTGACATTGATGGTGAACAACGGGCTATCGGTATTAAAAATATAACGATTAATGAGCCACATTTTATGGGACATTTTCCTACAAAGCCTGTCATGCCGGGAGTATTAATTTTAGAAGCTATGGCGCAAACAGCAGGGGCCATTTCACTTTTAAAGTTAGGGGATAAGCAAATAAATTTTGTTTACCTGATGACTGTTGATAATGCGAAATTTCGTAAACCTGTTATGCCTGGTGATCAGCTTAAGCTTCATGTTGAGCTTTTAAAAAAAAGAGCTGGCATGAGACGTTTTTCGTGTGTTGCAAAAGTAGAAGATATTCGCGTCGCTGAAGCAGAGATTGCAGCGATGATTATCGAAAAAGAATAAACGATATTAATATTAATGGGAATTTTATAATGTCCGGTACGAAAATTCATCCAACGGCTCTTGTGGAAAAGGGAGCACAGCTTGGTGAGAATGTACAAGTTGGGCCGTTTTGTTATATCAGCTCAGAAGCTGTTATTGGCGATGGATGCAATTTGATGAGTCACGTTGTGATTATGGGCAATACAATATTAGGTGCTCATAGTAAAGTATTTTCGCATGCAGTTTTGGGAGCAGAGCCGCAAAATAGTAAACATAAGGGAGGTCATACAACACTTTCTATTGGGAAAAATTGTACGATTCGTGAAGGTGTCACAATGCATAGAGGTTCCGATTCGAGTATAGGAATGACGATTGTGGGTGATAATTGCCAGTTTTTTTGTTATGCGCATGTTGCTCATGATTGTCATGTGGGGAATCATGTAACATTTGCCAATAATGTGATGATTGCTGGTCATGTTACTGTTGGCGATTATGTTATTATTGGTGGTGGTGCTGCTGTTCATCAATTCGTTCGTATCGGGCAGCATGCGTTTGTTGGTGGTGTCTCTGGATTGGCTGGTGATCTCATCCCTTATGGGACAGCTGTTGGTGTACACGCAAAGCTTGCAGGGTTAAATATTATTGGCATGAAACGTGCAGGTTTTGAACGTAAAGATATTCATGCATTACGCCATGCGGTTGCTATGCTTTTTGATCACAGTAAGCCGTTTAAAGAGCGTGTTAGTGATGTTGCGGATTTTTATTCTACTTCTCAGTCAGTTGTTGACGTTGTTAATTTTATTCAAGAAGAAGGAAGACGTTTTTATTGCACACCAAATGTGAAGGTGGTAGGATAAGAGAAAATGGGGATTTAAAGTGCCTGTCTCAAATGTCAGAAATTTTCTTTCCCAACGTACTGCTATTATAGCAGGAAGTGGTGTTTTGCCTATTACTATTGCGCAAGCACTTGAGGAAAGTGGACAGAATCCATTCATTGTACTTTTGCGTGATGAAGCAGATGTTATACTTCGTTGCTATGAGCATTGCGAATTATCAGTAGTGGAGTTAGCACGACTCGTTAAAGTCTTAAAAGCAGCTAAAATTTGTAATATTGTATTAGCCGGTGGTGTAAAAAGGCGACCGCTTCTTACAGAATTGCGACTTGATTGGATAACATGTTTAGCTCTTCCTAAGTTAATCAGTGCTTTAAAAGCGGGAGATGACGCATTATTAAAAGCTTTTATACGTGTTATTGAAGGGTATGGTTTTCGCGTTATTGGTGCTCATGAGATAGTACCAGATCTTTTAGCACCAGTAGGATTTGATTTAACATTACGGCGCGCTACACAAAAAGAAAAAAAGGATATTTTTTTAGCAGTAAAAGTAGCAAAGCGTTTAGGAGAATTGGATATTGGACAAGCAGCAGTGGCTGTTAATGGAAGGGTGGTTGCAGTTGAGGGAGCAGAAGGGACCGATAATATGCTGCATCGTGTTTATGAAATGCGGAAAAGAAGGCAAATTCCATCTAAAGGCGGTGTTCTTGTAAAATGTGCAAAACCACAACAAGATCATCGTGTTGATTTGCCATCAATTGGACCTGAGACAGTGAAAAATATTGCGAAAAGTAGATTATCTGGTATTGCGGTGGAGGCAAATAAAAGTTTGATCTTATCAGTGAAAACAACAATAGAAAAAGCAAATGAATATTCCTTGTTTATAGAAACATTTGAAAGATTTGATCATGAATAATTGTTTCTTAAAAATTGCTGTTATTGCAGGTGAAGAATCTGGTGATTTACTAGGAGCAGATTTGATTTCGTGTTTAACACAACAAACAGGATACAATATTCATTTAATTGGTGTTGGTGGAAGGCATTTACAGGCATTAGGCTTAAAAAGTTTTTTTGATTCTCAAGATATTGCTTTAATTGGTTTGAGAGAAGTGTTTAAAAAATTGCCACTGTTGTTGCGGCATATTGGCAATTTATCTAAATTTATCGCGCGTGAAAAACCCGATTGTCTAATTATTATCGATAGCCCAGATTTTACCCATCGTGTTGCAAAAAAGGTGCGTGCTTTAGCACCTTCTATTCCTATCATTAAATATGTTGCACCAACTGTTTGGGCATGGAGGCCGAAACGCGCTAAAGCTATGCGAAAATTTGTCGATCATGTTTTAGCAGTTTTTCCTTTTGAAGAAAAGGTTATGCAGGACTTGGAGGGTCCTTCTACAACTTATGTAGGACACCGTCTTTTGACTTATCCTCCTCTTTTGACTGTTCAAGTAGAAAGAAAACACCAAGCAGAAAAAAAAAACTTGTGTGATAAAGAGGATTCATCCTTTACATTGGTTCTTTTGCCAGGATCACGCAATTTCGAAATTCGCTCTTTAATGCCAATTTTTCGAGAAGTAGTGGAAATTCTTATACAACGTATTCCTCATTTACGTATTATTTTACCAACCCTACCATATTTGCAGGATGCAATTCATGATTTTGTGCAAGGATGGAAGAGTAAAGTAGAAGTTGTTGTTGGTGAAGATGAAAAATGGCGTGCTTTTGCACAAGCAGATGTAGCACTTGCTGCACATGGGACAGTCTCACTTGAATTGGCATTAGCAAAAATTCCCATGGTTCATTGCTATAAACTTGATCTTTTTTCTCAATTATTTCTTTTTCCTAAAATAATGATATGGACTGGTGCTCTTCCGAATATTATTTCTGATAAGCCTATTATGCCAGAATATTTTAACGAATTTTTACGCCCTGGCATGTTAGCAAGACAGATAGAACAGCTTTTGTATAATCCTTTATTACGACAAGCACAACTTGATGCTTTTGAGATAGTGGAACAGAAAATGAAAACGGAAGTCCCATCAGGAATTATTGGTGCTAAAGTAATTATTGCTCTTCTCAAAAAGGCAGGACATTTAAAATTGTAATAAATAAAGCAATGTTAGTGATTAATGTTGAATTTTAGCAAGAAAATTACGAGCACGTTGGCTTTTTGGGTTGGTAAAAAACTTTTGAGATTCAGTATCCTCAATAATTTTTCCATTTTCTAAAAAGAGTATTCTTTCTGAAACTTTACGGGCAAAGCCCATTTCATGTGTCACACAAAGCATTGTTATGCCTGTTTCTGCTAGCTGAACCATAACTTCTAAAACTTCTCCAACACTTTCTGGATCAAGAGCTGATGTTGGCTCATCAAAAAGCATTACTTCAGGTTCCATACAAAGTGCACGGGCAATTGCAACACGCTGTTGTTGTCCACCGGAGAGTTGTAAAGGATATTTTTCACAATATTTTTCAATACCAACCTGCGTTAAATAACGAATTGCTCGTTCTTTTGCTTGTTGTTTGGAAAGTTTTTGAACTGTCATAGGTGCTAAAATACAATTTTGTAGAACAGTCATATGAGGAAATAAATTAAAATGTTGAAAAACCATTCCTATTTTGCGTAGAATATTTTGTTGTTGTTGTATAGGAGCAGTATAAATATCAATATTATGGATGCAGATTGATCCTTTTTGTGCCTGTTCTAATTGATTAATACAACGAATCAAAGTTGACTTTCCTGATCCAGAAGGCCCACAAATAACAATGCGCTCGCCAGCTTTAACATCTAAATTAATATCATGTAGCACTTGAAAAGTTTCATACCATTTATTTAAGTTTCGGATAGAAATCACTAACTTTTCAGAAGTATGGGCAAGTTTATTATTTTCCAAATCCATTTTGCTGTATTCTTTCATTAATAAATAAATTGATTAATGTGACATTTTTATTTTATCGCAAATATCGGGTTAGACGACGTTCTATAAGAGTAATAAAGCAATGAATGAGCCCAACGATAAAAAGATAGATAAGAGCTGCCCAAATGTAAACTTGGAAATTGAATGTGCGTGAATAAGTTAATTTAGCAATACCCATTAAATCATAAACAGTAATAAGTGAGGCAATCGCACTTGATTTAATCATTATAATAAATTCATTTCCTAAAGGGCGTAACGCGACAACAATTGCTTGTGGAAGGATAACTTTAAAGAACATAACAGAGTTACTTAGTCCCAATGCTTTAGATGCTTCGCGTTGTCCAGTTGTTACTGATAAAAAACTTCCTTTAAAAATTTCAGATTGATAGGCCGCAGAATTGAGTGCAAAAATAAAAAGACAACAATACCATGCATTTTGAAAAAACCACCATAAACCAATTTTTTGCCAGAAATTATTCATTGATCCAAGACCATAATAAAAAAGGAAGAGTTGAATCAATAAAGGGGAGCCGCGGAAGAAATAAACATATGCATGTGCACAATACTGCAAAGGCTTCTTCTTTGATAAACGTGCAAATGCAATAAATATACCGAGAAAAAAACCAAGAGAGCATGAAATAAAAACAAGCTCAAAAGTAATAATAAATCCATCGATAAACTTGAATCCGTAACGGCTCAAGAGAGTAGGGTTAAAAAGAAAATAAAGCCATTCAGGAATCATATCAGCCCAACGCCTTTCGATAGCCTGTTTGCGTATATATCTCTAGAGAACGAAGAATTGCAGAAAAAAATGTTGAAAATAATAGATAGAGTAAGCATGCCACAAGATAAAATAACATGGGTTCATTAGTAGCGGCAACGGCTAAATTTGTTTGTCTCATAAGATCAACAAGTGAGATAGTAGAAACGAGAGATGTATCTTTAAGTAAAGTGAGCCAATTATTAGAAAGTCCTGGTAAGGCATTGCGGATTAATTGAGGAAAGACAATACGAAAAAATGTGGTTGACCGTGAAAGTCCTAAGGCTTTAGCTGCTTCGTATTGTCCTTTATCAAAAATATTGAATGCTCCAAGCCAAACTTCACAAGAAAAAGCTGCAAGAACCATACTTAGTGCGAGAACACCGGCAATAAAAGCGTTGATACTAAAGATTATTTCAATGTTAAAATAATCAAAAATGGTTTGAATAATATTTTGTAAACCGTAATATACTAAAAACAAAGTTAAAAGTTCTGGTAGGGCACGGAATACAGATGAAAACAGGATAGCAATAGCCTTCACTATCTTAATATTAGATCGAATCATCACGGCATTTAGGAGACCTAAAGGAAGTCCTAGAAGCCCACAGCATAAAGCCAATGATAATGTCATTCCTGCGCTAGAAAGTATAACCATCCCCCAACCCCCATTGCTAAATGATAGCAATGCTAAACTCTCAGCCATTTTTGCATTCCTCGTAAAGACTTAGATAATGATTTCTAGAAATAAATAGTGTGTTTAATTTTAGTTCATATTAATATTTAATAAATATCAAATGTAAAATATTTTCTCATAATTTTCTCATAAGTTCCGTCTACACGGATTTCTTTTATTGCTTTATTGAACTTATCTTTAAGATCATCATCATTTTTACGTAGCGCGATTGCAATAGGAAAATGTGTATCTTTCAGAGTTCCTAAAAGTTTGCAGCAATATTTTCCTTCATTTTTAAGCCAAGTTAATGCATGTAATTTATCAAGAATAACCATATCCAGTCGATGATTTAAAAGATCGCGATTAACCTCTACTGTTGAAGGATAAAGTTTTACATTTACGCCTTGAAATGCATAATGATCTTCTGCATATGCAGCTTGTGTTGTATTGGATTGCACACCTAAGTTTTTACCTTTAAAGGCCTTGGCTGAGATCTCTTTAATCGTTGAACCTTTTGTAACAATGATAGCTAATGCTGTACTATAGTAAGGGTCTGTAAAATCAATTTTTTGTAAGCGCTCTTGTGTGAGAGCGACGGAAGCAATAATAGAATCATATTTTTTTGCAAGAAGCCCAGGAATCATTCCTTCAAAATCTTGAGTAGTAATACTACATTTGATATTCATTTTTTCGCAAAGAGCGTGAGATATATCAACATCAAAACCTTGGAGTTCATTATTTGAATCAATATAACTAAATGGAGGGTAAGAACCTTCAGTTGCAATTTTAAGTGTTTGTGCATCGACCAATTTGGTGAACAGGGCTATATTTATTACAAGAGCTGCCGCTAAAAATTTCATTCTGTTCTCCTTGGAATAAGCGGAAAAATATGAGGACATATCCTATGCTTTTATAATTTTATAATCTGTAAGTTCTTTTGGAGCAATGCAAAAATTTATCGATATTTATTTTATGCTTATAGAATGGATATCACTATTAAAAATAATTTTTTCTTTTTATAAAGCCAGAAAAAGAAATAGATATCTAATTGATTATATTATATATTTTTTATTAAGATAATTTTGTTATGAACATTTATTTATAAAAATTAAGAATAATTTTTTGCAAAAAAAACATTCAAATTTAAATATAAAAGAAAACTTTAAATCTTAAAAAGACGAAAGTAAAATATCACTCCCATTATAAATATTGGAAAGCATTGAGATAGAGATGGATATACCAAAATTGATATTTAATAAATATCAAATGTGAAATATTTTTTCATAATTTCATCATAAGTTCCATCTTTACGAATTTCTTTTATTGCTGCATTGAATTTTTCTTTAAGATCATTATTGTTTTTACGGAGTGCAATTGCAATAGGAAATTTTTTTTCTTCCAGTGTTCCTAGAAGTTGGCAACAATCTTTTCCTTCATTTTGGAGCCAATTTAGAGCTTTTATTTTATCAAGGATTACAATATCAAGCCGGCTGCTTAAAAGGTCTCGATTGACTTCTATTGATGTAGGGTAGAGTTTGATATTTACTCCTTCAGATGCATAATGATCTTCTGCGTATGCCGCTTGTGTTGTATTGGATTGTACGCCAAGATTTTTACCTTTAAAGGCCTTGGATGATATTTCTTTAATTTCTGAATCTTTTTTAACAATGATGGCTAATGCTGTATGATAATAAGCATCCGTAAAGTCGATTTTTTGTAAGCGCTCTTGCGTAGGAGCCAAGGAAGAAATAATTGCATCATATTTTTTTGCAAGAAGCCCAGGAATCATTCCCTCAAAATCTTGAGTGATAATAGTACATTCGACATTCATTTTTTTACAAAGGGCATAAGATATATCAATATCAAAGCCTTTAAGTTCGTTATTTGAATCAATATAACTGAATGGTGGATAGGAGGCATCACTGGCAATTTTTAATGTTTCAGCACTGGTCAATTGAGGGAATAACGTTGCGCTTATTATAAGAGCTACTGCTAAAAATTTCATTCTGTTCTCCTATTGGATAAGCAAAAAACATAAGCCCTTATGATTTTATAATCTATAAGTTTTTTTAGAGCAATGTAAAAATTTATGTTTCATTTGCTATTTCTACTTATAATAATCTTCTTTAAAAAGCAGCATTTAATTATTTATACCAAAGCTTTAGTAAACTAAAGCTTTGGTGTTTTTTTTAACGCATACGTTGATCTATAGGAACATAATCACGCATAGCATAGCCTGTATAGAGTTGGCGTGGTCGACCAATTTTTTGTGCTGGATCTTCAATCATTTCTTTCCATTGGGCAACCCAGCCAACACTACGTGCCAGAGCAAAAAGAACAGTAAACATTTCAGTTGGAAAACCGAGAGCTTTTAATGTAATACCAGAATAGAAGTCAACATTAGGATAAAGCTTTTTTTCAATAAAATATTCATCATTTAAGGCAATTTTTTCAAGCTCTATAGCAATATCAAGAAGTGGATCATCTTGAATATTCAATTCTTTTAAAACTTCGTGGCAGGTTTTTTGCATAATTTTGGCACGTGGATCATAACTTTTATAAACACGGTGCCCAAAACCCATAAGGCGGAAAGGATCATTTTTATCTTTTGCACGTGCAATAAATTCAGGAATGTTCTCAACAGAACCTATTTCCTGTAACATTTTTAGACATGCTTCATTCGCACCGCCATGTGCTGGTCCCCAAAGACATGCAACACCCGCTGCAATACATGCAAACGGATTTGCGCCTGATGATCCTGCAAGACGTACAGTAGAAGTGGAAGCATTTTGTTCATGGTCTGCATGAAGAGTAAAGATACGATCCATAGCGCGGGCGAGTACAGAGTTTACTTTATATTCTTCACAAGGAACAGAAAAGCACATACGAAGGAAATTTGCTGCATAATTAAGATCATTACGTGGATAAACAAATGCCTGTCCGATACTGTATTTATAGGCCATAGCAGCAAGGGTAGGCACCTTTGAAATAAGACGAATAGAGGCGATCATTCTTTGTTGAGGATCTGTAATATCAATAGAGTCATGATAAAATGCAGACATCGCTCCAAGGCATGCAATCATGACAGCCATGGGGTGAGAATCTCGGCGAAAACCATGGAAAAACCGTGAAAATTGTTCATGCACCATCGTGTGCTGCATAATACAATGATCAAAACTTGTTTTTTCTTGTTTTGTTGGAAGTTCACCATAAAGTAAAAGATAGCAACTTTCGAGAAAGTCTCCTTTTTCAGCAAGTTGATCAATAGGGTAACCTCTATAAAGCAATATTCCTTTATCGCCATCAATATAAGTGATTTTGGATTCACAAGAAGCAGTTGAAGTAAAACCAGGATCATAAGTAAAAGTATCCGTTTTTTTGTAGAGAGAGGCAATTTCAATAACTTCAGGTCCACTTGTACCTTTACGTATGGGAAGCTCTATTTTTGTATCATTCACAGTGATATGTGCTTTATTATCAGACATTAGATATTCCTTTCAGATCCTTTTCTTCTAAAAATCAAGTTTCTGCTTCATTCGCTAAAGAGATGTATAATTGAAGCTTTTCTTACTTATGTTGAGAATAGATTGACTCTAAAAGTTGGTCCATGCAATCTAAAAATATTTTTTTATTTGTCGTTGTAGCAAATAAACGCTCTCTTTTTAACGCTCTAAGATAAAAGAAAGCTTTTAAGTTACATTGAGATATTTATAAGTATATCATTAACATACTGTTGTGATAAGTTGATCATTAATACGCTTAAGAGATTCATCTCGTCCCAATAATACAAGAATATCAAAAACACCTATCGATGTTGCATGTCCTGTGAGAGCTGCGCGAAGTGGTTGAGCAAGAGATCCAAATTTGAGATTCTGTATTTGTGCATAAGATCGAAGAGTTTCTTCTAGCATTTTGATATCCCAAGAAGAGCATGTTTTCAAGGCAAGATAAAGGTCTTTTAAAATGACCAAGCTATTTGGAGTAAGAAGTGTTTGCGCTTTTTCATCGAGTTGTAATGGACGTTGTGTAAAAATGAAGGAAGCATTATCAATGAGTTCGCACAGTGTTTTTGAGCGTTCTTTCAAACTTGGTATTGCTTGTAAAAATTGAGCACGACGTTGTTCATCAAGTTTTTTCATTATTTGTAATCCATCTTCAGTTTTTGACAAAATATGAAGCGCGGAATTAAAAAGGTCTTGATCACTACTCATACGAATATAATGCCCATTAAGAGCATCAAGTTTTTTGAAATCAAAACGAGCTGCACCTTTATTAATATCATCAATATCAAACCAAGAAATCATCTCTTCAATTGACATGAGTTCGTCGTCACCATGGCTCCAGCCAAGACGGACGAGATAATTACACAAAGCAGTAGGAAGATATCCCATGGCGCGATAAGCATCAACACCGAGAGCTCCATGCCGCTTTGATAATTTTGCACCATTTTCACCATGAATAAGTGGAATATGTGCCATAATTGGAATATCCCATCCCATTGCATTGAAGATAATTGTTTGGCGTGCAGCATTTGTGAGGTGATCATCACCACGTATGATATGTGTAATACCCATATCATGATCGTCAACGACAACAGCATGCATATATGTAGGTGAGCCATCAGAACGAAGAATAATAAAATCATCTAAATCTTTATTCGGAAAGTGAACATCACCTTGAACACGGTCGTGTACAACAGTTTCTCCATTTTGTGGCGCTTTTATACGAATAACAGGCTTAATATCTTTAGGAGCTTCAGAAACATCACGATCTCGCCAACGTCCATCATAACGTGGTGGACGACCTTCTGCACGAGCACTTTCACGCATTTTACTCAATTCTTGAGAAGAAGCATAGCAATAGTAAGCTTTGCCATCTTTTACCAATTGTTCTGCAACTTGACGATGACGTTCTGCACGTTCAAATTGTGAAATAGGGGAGCCATCATAACTAAGACCCATCCAGTGTAAGCCATCTATAATAGCTTTTACAGCTGCATGTGTTGAGCGTTCTCTATCTGTATCCTCAATCCGTAAAAGCATTTTTCCACCAGTATGTTTGGCATAAAGCCAATTAAAAAGAGCAGTACGAGCACCACCAATATGAAGGAAGCCTGTTGGTGAGGGAGCAAAGCGGGTAATAACGGACACGGATATTTTCCTTTAAATTAAGATATTCGTTATGGAACTTTATTGAAGGTTTATGTTAGCATAGGCGGTAGGGTGTGCAATAGGGCATTGCAAGTAAGGTGGGGATTTGCGGATATTTAATCAAAATAAAGTTAAAGATAATTTATTCGTAAGATACTTCTTAAAGGAAAGAAAGTCACGTCTGATAGGACAGAATATTTTTTCTACGCATGATAATGTAAACAATAAGAGCGAAAATAAGCAAAAGATTTTTTTATTTACGTCTTTAAAAGAGGCAGCCATTCTTTTCAAGAAATGGTTGGAGGATTACATAAACAAAGAAATTTCTTTAGGAATTCTTTTTTCCTTAATTTTAATTTTTTTTGCCATAGGGATCATTTTTTATTTTAGTTTAGAAAGAGAGCCAAGTTGGGAACAATTTGGTATATTGATTAGTAGCTTTCTTGGAATATTATATCTTTTACGTTGCTATCGCAGAATATGGATGAGCGTAGGATTTTTATTTTGCATCCTATTGGGTGCATTATCTGCAAAAATAGAAACATGGCGTATGTCCACAGCAATGTTAAAGAATGATATTGTTACGACCTTAACAGGGAGAATTGTTTCCATAGAGTCAAAACAATGGGGAGGATTTCGTTTAGTCTTGGATGTATTGAAGACAGAAAAGCCAGTATTACATCATAGTCCTTCCCGTATTCATTTATCATCAAGATATTTACCCTCTAAATTGGCAATAGGAGATGGGCTGTATGGGAAAGTTAAAATGCGAGCATTAGCTGGACCGGTGCATCCTGGAGGCTATGATTTTAGTTTTCATAATTACTTTAAAGGAATTGGTGCACAGGGATTTTATTTAGGAAAACCAATCAAAATATCAGTTTCTCAACCTGATAGAATATTGGATAAAATCTTACAGAAAATTGAAAATTTACGAATGACAATAGCACAAAGAATCCGCATAGCGATCAAAGGGGAAAAGGGAAATGTTGCGGTCGCTCTTATAACAGGACAGCGGGCTGGTATTTCAAACAAAACAAATCAAGCATTGCGCATAGCGGGATTAGCACATATTTTATCAATATCAGGTTTGCATATGGCTTTGCTGAGTGGCATCGTTCTTATGAGTGTCCGTAGTTTTTTAGCATTTTTTCCAGTTTTCTCATCTTATTATTCTACTAAAAAAATTGCTGCTATTGTTGCGTTAATGGTAACCGCATTTTACTTGCTATTATCTGGCCTTGCGGTATCAGCAAAAAGAAGTTTTGTAATGATTGCTGTTATGTTGATTGCTATCTTATGTAATCGTTTTGCTATAACAATACGTAATTTTATTATTGCAGGTTTTATAACCCTTGCTATTACGCCGCATGAAATATTAGGTCCTAGCTTTCAAATGTCTTTTTCTGCAACTGCAGCATTGATTGCATTTTTTGATTGGTGGAGTGGAAAAATATCTTCTTGGGCGAGAAAAACAACACCATCTTATATTGGAGCTAGAATAATTAATTTTGCTTTCTTATCAATTCTTTCAACATGTGCATCTTCACTTGTGGCAGGGATTGCAAGCGGATTTTATGCTGCTTATCATTTTTCTAATATTGCTCTTCTGGGCATCGTCAGCAATGCTTTAGCTTTACCTGTTATATCAATACTCGTTATGCCTTTTGGGTTAATAGCAGTTTTTGCGATGCTTGTAGATCTCGAATGGTTACCTCTTCAAATTATGGGGTTTGGTATTGATCTTGTTATAAAAATTGCTCATGTTATAAAAGCTGTTTCTCCTTCTATAAATATTGGATTTATACCCTTATCTGCATTCATTTTATTTAGTATAGGTTTAGTAGGACTTACTTTTTGCAAAACAGCTATTAGATTCTTTTTTAGTTTTTTTATTTTTATTAGTATTTATATTTGCTTTGTACACTCACCTATACAACTGATAATAGCAGATAATATGAGTCTTGTAGGTATTTTCGGTGAGAAAAGATTATATACTGACCGTTTTCGCATTTCTAAATTTATAACATCCATATGGAAAAAATCATTTCTTGCAAACGAGACGGTCAAACCAACAAAATATGGACCTTCGTTTCATGAGCAATTTATTTGTGATAATCACTTATGTACTTCTTTATTAGAAAATGGATTAAAAGTAATTGTTGTGCATGGCAAAACAAATCAATGTTTAGAGGCAGATATTCTGATTAGGACATTGCCAATACGTGATCAAACATGTAATAAAATAAGACACTTCACATTTAGTCCTCAGCAATTATTATCACGAGGAAGTGTTATGATGACCAAAAGTGGAGAGATCATTTGGTCTTCAAGAGGATTTTATAGACCGTGGAATAGGCATAGGCAGCATTCATAAAGCTCTTAAATGTATTAGATCTTCATATTTTTCATATATGTTGGTGGTGGAGAGGTACGTTTTTATTATGTTTCATACTTTCTTACACAGTTGTGAAGGCATAAATTTTATTAAAAGATAAAATTGTTTATTATTTGCTGTACAGTTACAGTTTATTGTCACTAAAAGGTGTAAATAAATTTATGAAGAATTGAAGCAAGTGGCTACTTTTGTTATCAACTTATAGTAAACAATCGTTGATTAATAAAAGGTAAAGTCATTTATGAATGTTCAGCAGTTAAAAAAAATGGCGGCTGTTAAAGCGCTTGATTTTGTTGAAAATGGTATGCGGCTTGGTATCGGAACCGGCTCTACAGTCAATGAGTTTATTCGCATTCTTGGTGAGCGTGTTGCGGATGGTTTATGTGTAACAGGTATTACAACTTCACGATATTCTGAACAACTCTGTCGTAAGTTTGGGATTCCTACAACAACCTTAGAACAAATGCCTGAACTTGATCTTGATATTGATGGGGCTGATGAAATTGGCCCAGAGATGTCTCTCATTAAGGGGGGGGGAGGAGCACTGTTGCATGAAAAAATTGTAGCATCTGCATCTCGTGCAATGCTTGTTATTGCTGATGAAACAAAGATAGTTAAAACGCTTGGTGCTTTTGCATTGCCGATTGAAATCAATTCCTTTGGTGTAGGTGTTACACGCAAAGCCATTGAAAAAGTAGCGGATAATTTAGGGCTTTCGGGAGAAATTATATTACGAATGAATGGAGAAAATCCTTTTGAAACGGATGGTGGGCATTTTATTTTTGATGCATTTTGGGGCTGTATTTTGCAGCCTAAAAAATTATCGGATGCGCTCCTTGCAATTCCTGGTGTTGTCGAGCATGGTCTTTTTTTAGGATTGGCGTCTCACGCAGTTATAGCTATGGCTGATGGACAAATAAAAGTTTTAGAGCCGTTTCATTTTGAATGAAAACAGTTTACATAATGTAATGCTAGCACAATAAAAAGTGCTGAAGCTTTTTATAGAATAATAAATTAAAATTATAATTAGTCATCGGGGTAACCATTAAATGAAAACAATATTTTTTTTTCAGCGTTTCGTCGTATATTTTAGTGCAATTGTCGTCTTTGTTATGAATATTGAACTTATTCATGCACAAGGGGTAAGTGATCAGCATTTAGATTCAGCAAGAAAGGCTATTAGAGCTATTCATGCAACCGATCAATTTGATAGCTTTTTACCAAATGCGGCACGTGATCTCAAAAACGAATTAACCGGTGATGATCCAAATTTGGCGAGTACGATTTCTGATATTGTTGATAAGCAAGCCCTTGCTTTGGCTAAAAGGCGCTCTGATTTAGAAAAAGAAATTGCTCATGTGTATGCAAAATATTTCACACAAAAAGAACTTGATGAAATTACGGCATTCTACAGTTCTGACACCGGTAAAAAGTTTTTGACAGAGGTTCCAAGCATCGCGCGTGATGCTTATTCTACATTTGATGTATGGCGTTCTGCTCTTATGCAGGATCTTATAAAAAATGTGAAAAAGGAGATGTTTGAAGTACTTGATTTAAACAAACCTATTACACCTGCCGCATCGCACTCTTCATCAACCCCAAAATAGCTTGATTGGATATTATTATAATAATTGTACGATTCCTTTTTATTAAAGGCTGCTTTTTTGCCGCTTTTAATAAAAGAGGGTCTTTTTATGATGTTTTTTTATAAAGAAAATGATACTTGAAAATACAAAAAGATTTGTACCTGGTAATAAAAAGATAATAGCTCGGTTGTTGGAGACATATGAAAGGGGAATAATTTATGGGATCTTTTGACTTTGATTTATTCGTTATTGGAAGTGGTTCTGGTGGCGTGCGTGCAGCGCGCCTTGCTGGGGCGCTTGGTAAACGTGTGGCTATAGCAGAAGAATATCGTATAGGGGGAACTTGTGTTATTCGAGGTTGTGTTCCCAAAAAATTGTATGTTTATGCCTCACAATATGCAAAAGAGTTTAGTAAGAGCGTTGGTTTTGGATGGAAATATGCGGATCCAATTTTTAGTTGGGAAAAGCTCGTTTCGGCTAAGAATAAAGAAATATCAAGATTGGAAGGGCTTTATCGTAAGGGACTTCAAAATAATAATGTGCATATTTATGAAAGTCGCGCTGTTTTTGTGGATGAGCACACATTAGAAATTTCAGCGACGGGTAAGCGTGTAAGCGCAGAAAAAATTTTGATTGCAACGGGAGCAAAGGTTGCTCCAAATAGCGCTATAAAAGGGAGTGATTTATGTCTTACTTCCAACGAGATTTTTGATCTTGAGAAACTACCAGAATCCATCGTCATTGTTGGAGGAGGATATATTGGCGTTGAATTTGCGAATATTTTTCATGAGTTAGGTGTGAAAACAACATTACTCCATCGTGGTGATTTAATTCTTCGCAATTTTGATAATGATTTGCGGCAATTGCTCAGTGATACAATGATCGAAAAAGGTATTTCTATTTTATATGGAGAAACAGTTTCTCAAGTTAAAGCAGCAAAAGAGTATTATGATGTTGTTTTATCAAGTGGGCAAACGATCAGCGCTGATCAAGTTATGTTTGCTATGGGACGTGTACCAAATACGGTAGGTTTAGGTCTCGAACAAGCAGGTGTTAAAGTAGATGAGTCAGGCGCAGTTATTGTTGATGACATGATGACAACAAATATATCTCATATTTGGGCTGTTGGTGATGTGACAGGGCATATGCAATTGACACCTGTCGCGATCCATGATGCTATGTGTTTTGTTAAAACTGCTTTTGAGAATACACCTACAAAACCTGATTATGATTTAATTACGACAGCAATTTTTTCGCAACCAGAGATTGGAACGGTTGGGCTTTCAGAAGAAGAGGCTATACATCGTTATAAGCGTCTTGAAATTTATCGTACAGTCTTTCGCCCTATGCGCGATGTTTTTTCTGGGAGTTTAGAAAAAATGTTTATGAAGCTCATTGTTGATGGTGAAAGTCGTATTGTGGTAGGAGCACATATTTTAGGAGAGAATGCTGGTGAAATAGCACAACTGATAGGGATATCTCTTAAAGGAAAGCTTACAAAAGATGTCTTTGATGCAACTATGGCGGTACATCCAACGATGACAGAAGAATTGGTAACGATGTATAAACCAAGTTACGTATATGAAAATGGAAAAAAAGTAGAAAATTAAACAATGCGTGTTATGGTAGCTTACAAAGCTTTTTATGCAAAAAGTCGTGAGCATAAGCTTTGGAGAGAATGAATGGTAGAAGAATGGAGGCCTAACTCTTGGAGAGCAAGGCCAATTAAGCAAGTTCCGATTTATCCAGATAAGTCTATATTAGAAGATGTTGAACGAAAACTACAGAGTTACCCTCCTTTAGTTTTTGCAGGTGAAGCGCGTGATTTGAAGAATGAATTAGCAGCTGTTGCACAAGGTCAGGCTTTTTTATTACAAGGTGGAGATTGTGCCGAAAGTTTTGCAGAGCATGAAGCAGATAATATTCGTGACTTTTTTCGTGTGTTTTTACAAATGGCAATTGTTTTAACTTTTGGTAGTTCTAAACCAGTTGTTAAAATAGGTCGTATTGCTGGCCAGTTTGCAAAGCCACGTTCTTCTGATACGGAAAATAGAGAAGGAATTGAACTTCCTTCTTATCGAGGAGATATTATTAATAGTATTACGTTTGCAATGGATTCTCGTACTCCTGATCCTCAACGGATGTCTATGGCTTATCGACAATCAGCAGCAACACTCAATTTATTGCGTGCTTTTTCACAAGGGGGATATGCGAATTTAGAAAATGTTCATACATGGATGTTGGGTTTTATTTCGAAGAGTCCACAAGGTGAACGTTATGAGCTCTTAGCAGAGCGTATTTCTGAAGCAATTGATTTTATGCGTTCTATTGGTATTACATCTAAAACACATTCTTCGTTACGTGAAACATCTTTTTATACCAGTCATGAAGCGCTTTTGCTAGGCTATGAAGAGGCTTTAACGCGTATTGATTCGATTTCAGGAGATTGGTATGCAACATCAGGCCATATGTTATGGATTGGTGATCGTACACGCCAGATTGATCATGCACACGTTGAATATTGCCGTGGTATTAAGAATCCCCTTGGATTAAAGTGTGGTCCTTCTCTTGAGCCGGATGAGCTTTTAAAATTAATTGATATTCTAAATCCTGAAAATGAATTGGGGCGGTTAATTCTCATTACGCGTTTTGGTTATGATAAGATTGAGAATTATCTTCCTAAACTCATTAGAACGGTTGAACGTGAAAAGCGTAAAGTTATATGGTCATGTGATCCAATGCATGGCAATACGGTTACTGTAAATGGTTATAAAACGCGTCCTTTTGATTATGTATTAAAGGAAGTAGAAAAATTTTTTGCTGTGCATCATGATGAAGGTACTTATCCAGGAGGCATTCATATTGAAATGACAGGCCGTGATGTAACTGAGTGTACAGGGGGGGCACATGCCATTTCTGCAGAAAATTTATCTGATCGCTATCATACACAGTGTGATCCACGATTAAACGCAGATCAAGCGTTGGAATTAGCTTTTCTTGTTGCTGAGCTTCTCAAAAAAAATCGTATTATTAATTCATAATAACGTATTACAAATAATTAAATAGGAAATAATATAATACTTTTGTATCTTAGGTGTTTATGAAAGAAGAGAAAAAAAGGGATATTTTCAATGATGAAACTAGGATTATTATTGCTAAACTTTTGAAATGATAAAAAATTATGAAAAATGATTTTCGGATAGCTGTTGCTCAATTAAATCCTATTGTTGGTGATATTGAAGGAAATTTTTCTCTTGCTGCAATGGCACATGAGAAAGCCAAAAAAGAAGGTGCAGACCTTGTTTTATTGACAGAGCTTTTTATAAGTGCTTATCCGCCAGAAGATCTTGTCTTAAAATTTGCTTTTACAAAAGCGTGTGAAGATGCTGTTAAAGAGTTAGCAAAGATAACCGTAGGGGGACCAGGAATCGTCATTGGTCTTTCTCTAAGGCGTAATAATAAAGTTTACAATGGAGCTATGCTTCTTGATGAAGGAAGAATAATTGCTGAAAGCTTGAAATTTGATTTACCTAATTATGCTGAATTTGATGAAAAACGATTATTTTCTCCCGGTCCGCGTCCTGAACCAATTCTTTATCACGGAGTAAAATTAGGAATAGTGATTTGTGAGGATATTTGGAATGATTCTTCTCTTTGTACAGAGCTGAGTAATAAAGGAGCTGAGATTATTCTCGTCCTTAATGGGTCGCCCTACCAACGTAATAAAATATTAAAACGTGTAGACATTGTTCGTGCGCAAGCGCTTCAATCCGGCATACCAGTTATTTATGCTAATCAAGTTGGTGGTCAGGATGAGCTGGTTTTTGATGGAGGGTCTTTTGCCTTAAATGGACAAGGTGCAGTTGTATTTCAAATGAAACATTTTGCAAGCCATATCGCTATAAGTCATTGGCAACGAAAAACGATAGGATGGCAATGTATTTCTGGTCCCAATGAAATTCTTCTCGATGGATTAGCAGCTGATTATCAAGCTTGTGTTTTGGGATTGAAGGATTATGTCAATAAAAACCGCTTTAAAGATGTTATTCTTGGTCTTTCAGGAGGGATTGATTCAGCACTTTGTGCGGCAATAGCGGTGGACGCTCTTGGGGCGGAGAGGGTTCGCACCTTAATGATGCCTTATCATTATACTTCACAAGAATCATTACAAGATGCTAAAAATTGTGCAAATCTTTTGGGATGCCGTTATGAAGTCATACCGATTGAGCAAGCTGTTGAGGCTTTTTTGAAGATAATGACGCCCGTTTTTTTAGGTTTGCCATCTGATGTAACAGAAGAAAATCTTCAAAGTCGTATACGTGGTACTTTTTTAATGGCTCTTTCGAATAAATTTGGCTCAATGGTGATAACAACAGGCAATAAGTCAGAAATGGCTGTAGGATATGCAACACTTTATGGTGATATGAATGGAGGCTTCAATCCTCTTAAAGACATTTATAAAACACAAGTTTATACATTAGCTGAGTGGCGCAATGAACATTATTTAAAAAGTTTTCAAGGGCCAGAAGGAATTGTAATCCCATCCAATATTATAGCAAAAGCACCTTCCGCAGAGCTGCGAGAAAATCAAAAAGATGAAGATTCTCTACCTCCTTATCCTATTTTAGATGATATCTTACAATCTCTTATAGAAAATGACATGAGCATTTGTGATATTGTTCAACGTGGGCATGTACGGGAAACTGTTGAGAAAATTGAACAGCTTCTTTATGGTGCTGAATATAAAAGGCGACAATCTGCACCCGGTGTAAAAATCAGTTACAAGAATTTCGGACGTGATCGTCGTTATCCTATTGTCAATTATTTTCGCGATAAAAATTGAGTATTCTTTTATGGTTAAAGTTCGTTTTGCCCCCTCTCCAACAGGTTATATTCATATTGGTAATATTCGTAGTGCGCTTTTCAATTGGCTTTATGCGCAAGCGCATAAGGGAGAATTTATTTTGCGCTATGATGATACCGATATTGAGCGTTCTAAACAGGAATATATCAATGCTATAGCCGTTGACCTTGAATGGCTTGGTATTCAACCAGATGCAATTTATTACCAATCTAAGCGATTTAATCGATATGATGAAGTGGCAGAAACTCTCAAACAACGTGGTCTTCTTTATCCCTGTTATGAAACAGCGGAAGAATTAGAGCGACGTCGTAAAATCCAGCTTTCACGCAAACTGCCTCCCATTTATGACCGTGCAGCATTGAAGTTGACAGCAGAAGAGAAAAAAAACTTTGAATCACAAAATCGTAAACCCCATTGGCGATTTCTTCTTCCTAATTTTGAAAATAATCCTTTGCAAACAAAGCGAACGGAAGTTTGCTGGAATGATACCGTAAAGGGAAAGCAGACGATTGATTTGGCATCTCTTTCAGATCCTGTTCTTATTCGTGAAGATGGAAGCTATCTTTATACATTACCCTCTGTTGTGGATGACATAGATATGGCCATTACACATATTATTCGTGGTGATGATCATGTTACAAATACAGGTGCTCAGATTGCTCTTTTTAGAGCTCTCAATGCAGAATTACCAGTTTTTGGTCATTTCAATTTATTGGCGACAGTTTTAGGACAAGGATTTTCAAAACGTAACAATGATCTTTCTATTCGTTCTCTACGGGAAGAAGGATTTGAATCGATAGCTGTTCAGTGTCTTGCTGTTTTGATTGGGACATCACAAAATGTGCATCCCTATCCCCATCAAGCAGCGCTTTTAGAACATTTTAATTTACAAAATACATCAAAATCGGTTGCAAAATTTGATATTGCTGATCTTTATACTTTGAATAGTCATCTTGTTCATGAACTAAATTATGAGGACGTTAAAACGCGCCTTCAAAATCTTTCTATTGAAGGAGAAAAGGCGGAATATTTCTGGAATGCGATAAGAAGTAATATTGATAAAGTGAATGATGCTGTTTTGTGGTGGAAAATAATTCATGATGAACAGAGTTTTGATACAGTTGCATTCGAAGATCGCGCATTTGTACATCAGTCTCTTAATTTTTTGCCTGAAGGTGTATTGACGGATGAAAGTTGGAAAGTTTGGACAACAACATTAAAAGAAAAAACAGGACGTAAAGGAAAAGCTTTGTTTATGCCATTACGTCAAGCGCTTACAGGAATGGAGCATGGACCTGAAATGGGAAAAATTTTGCAACTTTTAGGACGTGAAAAGGTAAAAAAAAGATTAGCTTTTCACGAAAAATAAGACCAGCTTTCCAGAATACTTCGTTTATTCTTTAGCAAAAAGAAAATCATTTTTCCTTTTTAGAGGGGGAAGGTATAAGCATGAATGCAGGAATGTCATCGCCAAATCCAAGTGGAGCATAATCCTTATTTTTTCGAAATTGGTATTGCTCAGGTGTTTTTGTTTTCTTGTTTGCAGTTTTTATATCATCCACTTTATCATTTTTTAAAAACTTTTTAGTTTGAATACTCTGTTCTTTTGGGGTAGCTGTCTTCGATGATTTAGAAGTTTTTCTTTTTGGAATGGTATTTTCAGCTTGATCATCGTTTGTTAAAGAAGAGAGATCTCCATTGAGCCATTCAATTTTTTCATGGCTTATTTCTTCAATAGCATTAATATATTTTTGGTCAGTTTTTGTAACGATTGTAAAAGCTTTTCCGCTACGGTTTGCGCGTCCTGTACGACCAATTCGATGAATATAATCTTCAGCATGTGTAGGAACGTCATAATTAAAAACATGGCTCACTGCTGGGATATCAAGACCACGGGCTGCAACATCAGAAGCAACAAGAAGCTTGAGTTTATTATTTTTAAAATCGGCTAATGTATTCATGCGCGAGTATTGGTCCATATCTCCATGCAGCGCACCTACACTAAAGTTATGTCTGACAAGCGACCTAAAAAGTTCAGAAATATCTTTCTTCCGATTACAAAAAATAATAGCATTTTTAAGTTCATCTCCTTCACTGTAGATAAGTTCTCGTAAAACGGTTCTTTTATCCCATGATTTATTTCCAGATTTGACGAGTCGTTGTGTAATTGTGCTAGCAGTTGAAGATGCTTTTGTTACTTCAACAGCTACGGGAGAGTGTAAAAATTGTTTTGTTAATTTTGTAATTTCTGGTGCCATTGTTGCAGAAAAGAACAAAGTTTGACGTGTAAAGGGCGTTAGTTTACAGATATGTTCAATATCAGGAATAAATCCCATATCTAACATGCGATCAGCTTCATCTATAACCAGAATTTCAACCCCCATCAAAAGCAATTTACCACGTTTAAAATGATCAAGAAGACGTCCAGGCGTTGCTATAAGGACATCAGCTCCCCGCTCAAGAGTACGATCTTGTTGTTCAAAAGAAACGCCACCAATTAAAAGCGCAATATTTAAACGGTGATTTATTCCATATTTATCAAAATTTTCTTCAACTTGAGCAGCAAGTTCACGCGTTGGTTCTAATATAAGAGTACGGGGCATTCGTGCTCTTGCACGGCCCTTTTCAAGAAGTGTAAGCATAGGTAAAACAAAAGAAGCTGTTTTTCCCGTTCCTGTTTGTGCAATTCCTAGAACGTCTTTCCTTTGAAGAACATGAGGAATTGTTCCACTTTGAATAGGTGTTGGAATTGTATAACCTACCGACTTTACTGCTTTTATAACTTTTGCAGAAAGACCTAAATCATCAAAACTGTTTAAAGGTGGTATCATTTTTTATTAATTGCTCTGTGATTTTAATTTTTCATATAAACTGTTAATGAGATCCAGTATTCTACACTCTTAGAAAAAGAGTTAAGATGTCTTCAAAAAAAAGTCAACTATAACAGACATATACATATAGAAAGCATAATACAATAACTAATAGCGAAATTGTTCTGATAAAATACGCTCATCCCATGAATGATTAGAGTCAAAAAGGATTGAGGCTGTTACTTCTGTTGCTGTTGAAATAGTAACGGAATGGACAGATTTCACTTCCACATTATCAGCTGCAGCATTTACAGGACGTTTATTAGGTTCTAGCATATCAAAACGTATTGTTACGGTATTGGGAAGCAGTGCTCCATGCCATCGGCGAGGACGAAAGGGGCTTACGGGAGTAAGTGCCATAAGGGGGGCCATGAGAGGTAAAATAGGTCCCTGTGCTGATAAATTATAGGCAGTAGATCCAGCAGGTGTGGCAACGAGAATACCATCACAACTTAATTGCTCCATGCGTACGTTATTATCAATACTAACACGAATTTTTGCTGCTTGATAAGATTGACGAAAAAGAGAGACTTCATTTATTGCAAGTGCTTCAATATATTTTTGACATTCCGCTTCTGCAATCATACGCAGAGGATGAATTTCCTTTTTATGAGCGATAGCAATACGATTTGGCAATTTTTGTTCATGAAATTCATTCATAAGAAATCCTACAGAACCTTGATTCATGCCATAAATGGGCTTGCCGGTATTCATAACGTCGCGCACAGCTTGTAACATTGTTCCATCCCCACCGACTGCAACAACAACATCAGTTTCTTCTAGAGGAGAATGACCGTAAAGGGATATTAATTTATGAGTAGCTTTCGTAGCTTCTTCAGTGTCCGCAGAGATAAAATGAAAGCGGTTTGGTAATATAGTCATTAAGAATTATCCTGATATTTATAACTTGTTTTTAGCTTACTTTTTGAAAGCTTTGAAGTTGTAATAAAAGATTTTTTTACAACAATAAGAGCAGTTTATACAAAAAAGAAGCGGTTTAAAAGTAAGTAGCACTAGCAAGAGAGAATAAAAATATTGTATTTTTATATAAAATTTATAAACAAGTATTTTTTATTCCAATGATAATTGCTTATTGAAGCTGAGAGTATGATAAGTTAAAAGGTCACAACTGTTTTGATAATCAGTGTGGAGCACCCGTAGCTCAGTTGGATAGAGCGCTGCCCTCCGAAGGCAGAGGTCACAGATTCGAATTCTGTCGGGTGCACCAAATTCTTCACTTTTATTTTATGCCATCTGTATAATATTTTTTTCTCAAAAGAGATTGTTACTATTTAAAAAATAACTTCATTGAAATATGCTTTGAACTTGTATAGTAAATAACAAAAGTCAATTTTAAAAATAAAGCTTTTTGCTTTTTATGAAAATATAGAAAAAACATAGTAACATTAAAATATTTAAAAATTAGTATACCTCCTTTATACAATAATCTTTACTCTTTATCTAGTATGAGAGAAAAAAATGCTTTTTTATATTTTATGACCAGATGGGTGAAAAAATTATGAATATTATTCTCAATCCAGGAAAAGTAACACTGAGCGAACTTGAAGCTATTTATTGGAATGGTGCAGTAAGTAAACTTCATAATGATACGCATTTATCCATCAAGAAGGGAGCAGACCGTATTACTGAGATTGCCGCTGGAAGTGAACCAGTTTATGGTATTAATACTGGTTTTGGCAAATTAGCATCGATTAAAATTGATGCTAATGATGTGGCCCTTTTACAAAGAAATCTGATTTTGTCTCATTGCTGTGGTGTGGGGAATCCTTTAGCAGAAAATATTGTACGTTTGATGATGACTTTAAAGCTTGTTTCTTTAGGGCGGGGAGCCTCTGGTGTTCGTTTAGAAGTTGTGCATTTGTTAGAAAATATGCTGGCAAATGGCGTTATTCCTGTTATCCCCGAAAAGGGATCGGTTGGTGCATCAGGTGATCTTGCACCACTTGCTCATATGGCTGCTGTGATGATGGGGGAAGGTGAGGCGTTTTTTCAAAATATTCGCATGCGTGGAGCAGCGGCTTTAGAAAAAGCAGGTTTGTCTCCTATTACTTTAAAAGCTAAGGAAGGTTTGGCTCTTATTAATGGTACTCAAACATCAACAGCACTTGCTCTTGCAGGACTTTTTCAAGGGTATCGGGCACTGTGTGGTGGACTTCTCGCTGGCGCATTGACCACAGATGCCATTATGGGATCAACGGCACCATTTCATCCTGATATTCATATTTTAAGGGGACATTATGGGCAAATTGTTGTATCAGAAACATTAGAAAAGCTTGTAGAGAATTCGGAAATTCGAGCCGCGCATTTGCGTGATGATGAGCGTGTACAAGACCCTTATTGTATACGTTGCCAACCACAGGTTATGGGAGCATGTTTTGATATTCTTATTGCAGCAGCAAAAACACTGATTATTGAAGCAAATGCAGTTACAGATAATCCCTTGATTTTAAAGAATGGTAATGTTGTCTCTGGTGGAAATTTTCATGCTGAACCTGTTGCATTTGCTGCTGATCAGATTGCTCTTGCTTTATGTGAGATAGGATCTATTTCTCAAAGGCGTATTGCTCTTATGGTTGATCCAGCAGTTTCTTATGGTCTTCCAGCTTTTTTAGCACATAATGCGGGTCTTAATTCAGGTTTTATGATTGCTGAAGTAACAGCAGCAGCTTTAATGTCTGAAAATAAACAAATGGCACATCCAGCTTCTGTTGATTCAACGCCAACTTCAGCAAATCAGGAAGATCATGTTTCCATGGCTTGTCATGGGGCGCGTCGATTATTGGCAATGAGTGAAAATCTTTTTACTATTATTGGTATTGAAACGCTTATTGCAGCACAGGGAATTGAATATCGTGCACCTTTAAAAACAAGCTCTTTTTTGCAGTCTGTTATGAAGATATTACGCAAAAATATTGATCCTCTAAAGGAAGATCGCTATTTGGCTCCAGATCTCGATAAAGGGTATGTACTGATACGTGAAGGGATACTATTATCGGTATTACCAAAAACAATATTTCCTATATTGAATCTAAAATAATATTTATTTTGAATTCAATGAGGAAGAAAAAATATTTCACTGTTAATTTTCTTATACAATTATATATTTGGAGCAATTCATCTTTTTGATATTAAGTGATATGATAATACAATCTATAAAAACAATTTTTAAAGATTGTTTTTTTAATGTTTTTTACTATACTTAAGAAAAATCTAAATTATCTTTTATGCGTTTATTATTTACTTATTTGTATTTTAAAGTAAACACAAAGGGAAAATAAATGCCTACAAAAAATACACTATATATTCTATTGGCGGTCATTTTTTGTTTTTCAAAAATTATAGAGGTTAATGCGAATCTTTGGAAAGGTAGAGCTCAAGAAAGTGTTTTTGTTACCATGGGTGCACAAAGAAACAAGATTCTTGTTCAAGGGACCAATAAAGCATTTATTACTATTTCAGATCAAAGTACTAGAGAAAATACTAAATCTATTATTGGACAAATAGTCAAAAAGGCTATTTTATTTGGAATAGATCTTGTTCTTGAAAAAATCTCATTGAAGGCGGTTACCTTTTTTAAAAGATGGGTAGAGGCTAGATTTTCGCAATCTTTTTATAATTGGCGAGATTCACTTTATTCATGATTAAGCTTCTTTTGCATTGTTACTAGAGGTCTTTTTATACACTATCTGATTTATGATCATATAAGCTAATGAGAGAGAGTTTGTGTAAAGTCAGGAAAAACTAGTGTACTCATGACCAACTGGTATAGTATGAATTTTTGAGCCTCTATTTCAGGATCTGAAAAAAGCATGAGGATTACTGTTAAATTAGAACTCATTTTCCATAAAAAATACATATAATACGAAATGAGTAAATGACAATTACAAAAAAAATCATTATCACGTTATATCAATAAAATAATACAAAATCGTAAGCATAAAAATGCTGAATAATCCACGATAAAAGTATTTTTTCATTGCCTAGAAGAGAGTATCTGATAGGCCATTATTCAATACTTTTTAAAGATAGATTAGCAAAAAACATGAGGCTTTATCTATCATAAAGCTGATGTTGTCGTATAGGCTTTAGTTAAGCTTTCAGTAAAGAAGGAAAAAAATGCAAACAAATGAACTGAAGCGGGGCATGAATAAGCGCCAAGTCATTTTTTTAGCTCTTGGTTCTGCGATTGGTACAGGCCTTTTTTATGGGTCTGCACAAGCAATTAAGCTTGCAGGTCCAAGTGTTTTGATTGCTTATTGTGTTTCTGGTTTAGTTATTTTTATGGTTATGCGGGCTCTTGGTGAGATGATTATTCATAATCCAATGCCCGGTTCATTTGCTCGTTATGCAGCAAATTACATATCACCATTAGCTGGTTTTATAACAGGGTGGACATATGTTTTTGAGATGATTCTTGTTGGTCTAGCTGATATTACAGCTTTTGCAACTTATATGGGATTTTGGTATCCTGATGTTGCTCCTTGGATATGGGCACTGAGTATTACACTCATCATTACCGGAATTAATTTAGCAGCAGTAGAAGTTTATGGTGAATTGGAGTTTTGGCTATCTTCTATCAAAATTATTGCTATCATTTCTATGATTATTTTAGGTGTAGCAATTATATTATATGGATGGGGTACAAATACGACTTTTTCTGCTGTAAGTGTCCATAATTTATGGAAAAATGGTGGTATTTTTCCCAATGGTTGGTTTGGTTTTTTGGCATGTTTTAGTGTTGTCATCTTTGCTTTTGGTGGTATAGAAATTATTGGGATGGCGGTAATGGAAGTACAAAATCCTTATCAAACGATTTCAAAAGCAATTAATTCGACTCCAATTCGAATTTTACTATTTTATATTATGAGCTTAGCTATTTTAATGTCCCTTTATCCTTGGAATGAAATTGGTCTTATGGATAGTCCTTTTGTTTCAATTTTTGAAAATCTTGGGATTTCATCAGCAGCCAATATTTTGAATATTGTTGTTGTTACAGCGGCGATTTCTGCAATGAACAGTGGAATGTATGGTGCTTGTCGCATGATATATGGGTTATCACAGGAAGGGTATGCGTTGAAAAAGTTTCAATATTTATCAAAAAATGGTATACCAGTTTTTGTTATTTTATTAATTTTTTGTGTTTTTCTTCTTGGGGTTATCTTAAATTATTTTTATCATGATCGATTATTTTTTCTCATTGCAGCAATGGCAACATTTGCTACAGTGTTCGTTTGGACAATGATTTTACTGTCTCAAATTTTTATGCGGCTTAAAATGCCTAAAGAAGTACAACGTAATTTAAAATTTCCAATTCCATTTTGGCCAATAGGACCCATTTTTTCTATTTTATTTATGATTTTTATTTTTGTTTTGTTATGGTTTTTCAATGATACACGATCAATTTTGATTGTAGGTGTCAGTTGGATCATTTGGCTTATTATCTGCTTTTATATATTGAAATTTTATAATGCAAAGAAAAGACAAAACATGCTAGAGCTTGAATAAAAGAGACAAAGAATGAGGTGAATAACTTGCTTGGTAATTATACAGAAAAAATTCCAATAAATATTTTAAGAGATTAAGAAGTATACGCTCCGTCATTGTTTTTTTGAAAATTATGTACATACTTTTATTGATAACAAAAATCGTAGATTCTTAGCAGAGAAATGTATCACCCTTGTTAATATAGAATCTTAACCAAAGAATGAATAAAGATATATTGAGATAAATATTATGGAGCGGTACATTTTTATATTCCAAATTTAAGAGAAAAATAAATTTTAAATTATTGGTATGGAAGAGGTTTGTTTAATATAAAGCAATATATCAATTCATCTATTTTAGAGTGGCTAAATGGTTAAAAAGCTAAATCAGATCAGTATAAATAAAAAACGATACTAAAATATGATTTATGCTGTAAACATAAAAAAATTAAATGTGAATTTATTAGTTTATATGATTTAAATAGATCTGGGCAACAAAGAAAGTCCATAATTTGCTATCATGACTATATAACTAAAAGTTGTTTGTTTGTTGCTACAGTCATATTCAAAAAAAGTATCAAGAAGCGTTTAAATAAATCCTTTTTGTAAAAATTATGAAAAACTATTTAGATGAAAATCTAAATAGTTTTGTATCTAAGAGTGTCATTTCAGGATTCTTTTTTGCATGCATTTATGGGATTATTTATTTCAAAATACGGCCTCAAAATTTTCATAACTATTTTATATAAAGGAGTTCCGGAATATTATATGGAGCTTATGAAATAACTTTATAGCCTGGAATACTGGACAAGATATTTTGGGGATAAAGTCAAAAGATTTGGAATAATGTAGAATAATAACAACAAATAAACTGGTTCTTTAAGAAGAAGAGCGGGTTCTATTATAGAAAGCCATGATGCAGATAATTTTATCAAATTTATCATTTTAGAAGTACGGGTTATGTTTTGTATTATCTATTTATCTTGAGAAGATGGATAACAGGCATGTCTTGTGGAGGCAGGAGAAAGTATCAATATTTATGCGTGCATAGTGATAAATACTAAAATGCTATATTTAAAGATATCTGCTTTAGGTGATGATGCAAATATTAGTCATTTATCGTTAGAGATATGTGCTGATGTAATTTTAGAAATTTTCTATGATCTCTTTGACAGAGGTTTTCACAATGATAATGACCATTATTTCTCGGTAAGTAAAACACAGATAGAATAATTAATAATTTTTTTTGTATATTAAAAGCTATTCAAGGAAAATGAAATGAAGAAAATTCTAAAGCTATTGAGTGGGATAAGTCTTTTTATTATGGCCGGATGTGAAACTGAGCAGCCTCCTTTAACAGTAGTAGATGTGTGGAAAAAGCCAGGAGCTGATCAAGTTGAGGTAAAAAAAGCTCTGTTAGAATGCGGAATACAGAACTTTGAAGGGATAAACACAGAAAAATATCATAATATTAATGAAAAAATTAATGCAGATGCATCCATTGATGCATGCTTAATTCAAGATGGTTTTCATCATAAATTAGGATCAATAAATTGGTGTGAGAAGTATAAAGACGAAAACCTTTCTATTTGCCAATCTGATGCTATTATACCTCAGCGAAGTATCAAAAAGCGTTTGAGTAGTGCCCATTGTCAAAAAAATAAAGAACAACCTGAATGCCAACCTTGAATATTGCTGCTAAGTATAATCAACTGTTTTCATATATTTTTTACTATTTTATGAGTGCAGAGATTGTTTTCTTGGTACATCATATCACAGAGACTATAATTATTTTAATATTTTAGATAAGAAAGTATCGACAAGTTTTTCCCCTTTTATCTAAATAAATTCATTACCGTAGGATAAAATAAAAACAATATTCAAATTATTGAGTGTTAACAATTTATATAAGGTTTTCAAGGATTAACTACCCTGTTCTATGATTACAATATAAATCTGCTATTTCTTCAATGAAGGGGCGTTTACTTTTTATTATCACTGCGAAGAAATGCATTTAAAGTAATTTAATAAAACTGGAATGCGTTATTCATAAATCACTTTGAAAATCAGAAAAAAAGATTAACAAAGAAAAAGGTCTTATAAAAGAAATAATTAAATGAAAACATGTCTGTAAGATAGCTAAAACCATCACTCTTTTCATAAAAGTTTAGAAGGACATTGGCAATGATCAATTTTCTTATAATCTAAATGCTATGGAAAATACTTTCTCGTTATTATTTACAGAAGTTTATATTACTATCTTTCATATAAAGAATATTTTTTTATATGGTTCACTTGGGATGATATATCTCTTAAAAAAAATATTGCTACGTTAAAGCTCATTTTTAAAGCATTTTATTAATTAATGATAGGGTGTGAAAGAAAGATATGCTTTGATGCCCAAACCCTATTGGCCAAATTGATATTTTAAAGATCAATAGCTTTTATATCAAAGTCGTTAGCAAATGTATGTTGGTAGAATCTTCTAAAGATTTCTATTGCTATAGAAAGACGTATATTATTCTATTTTCCTATAGGTTATATTAAAATTTCTTCTCCGTTTTGCTCTTTCTAAGAGAAGAATTGAGGTTAAGTTTTTTATGCCCCTTTTTTCATAGTTTGCAATTTTATAACATGTTTTATTGGCAGAAGTTGCCTAAAATTGGTTTTCTATTGGTTTGCATTATTCTCATTCAGTAAAATACAAAATAAATTATAAACATAAAAATAAATTAGATAATTAATATAATTGTTTGTTTATTTTATACGTAATGTTATTTATGGTATGATTTGTTTCTCATGTATTTTTATTAAAGAAAGTTTGAAAAAGAGTGATGATCAGAGTATCTAAAAATCGCTTATATGCATGCGTTTTTACAGCAACTATTTTTTCTTTTTTATTGCATATGAATGCTAAAGTATATGCTGATTCATCTGTATTATTTTCATGTGACAAAAACAGATTACCTTATAGATGTGGTGATGGTAAAAAACATATAATAGGCGATAAAGTCTATCAGTTTATTGCGCCCCTCGAAAAGAAAAATAGGGAAGAGAATTCTCTTATATCATCTGCTGTTATAGGAGCACAAGAGCCAAACACAATTATCCAAGCAATGCGTGTACAAGTAAGAGGTATAGATGGTTTAAGAGACTCTTATGGTGTTGTAGCTTCACGAGGGGGGAAGGTGGTTTTGAACGATTCAACTTTTAAAAATATATCAATAGGTCTTAGAGCTGATGATGGAATAATAGAAGTAAATCGTGGAGAAATTACGACTTTTCAAGGAGGCGTTTATGCAGAAAAGCAAGGAACATCTGTTATTTTAGCAAATTCAACAATAAAAATAGAAGGCCAAGCTATTGGTCAAGAGATGGCCCTTTTCAGTGGGGCGGATGCAAATATTCAGATGATAAGTGGGTCTATTGATGTGAAGGATGCTGCTGCACTTTATGTGGAGGAAAGGGGACGTGCAACTTTAGATGGTCTAACAATTCGTGCTAAAAGTCATAAAATGAAGGATAAAGATACTGTTCATGCAGTTTTCAATATCAATAAAGATGGTTCTATCCATTTAAAAAATACCGATGTTATCGCTGATAATGTTCGTGCTTTGTGGATTGGATTAGATACCAATGCACGCTCAAATATGGGTAGGGAAGGGAGTATTTTAGTTTCTCGGGTTAATATTGAAGATTCAAAAATTACAGTGAGAGGTAACGAATATGGTATAGATTTTGATATGGATAAGAGAAGTAATGGATATGAACAAGGGATTGTCTTTTTGAAAAAAACGATTTTTGAGGTTCCAGATGGTACAGCTATCTATAATAATAAGAGTAATGCATATATCGCTGTGACCACAGGCACAAAAATTTCTGGTGATTTATTATTAACCGCTGAGAAGAAAGCTTCTGTAGCGATGTTGGTAGATTCTTCTTCACTTGTGGGAGGTACTCGTGTTACAGATGATTCTCTTGTTGAGCTTTATTTAACAGGAGGATCTAAGTGGTTATTAACAAAGAGAAAAGAGAATAATTTACAAAACTCAAATCATTTAGTTTCATCTCTTTCATTTTTAAAACTTTCTGATAGCGTTATTGCTTTTGATCTTCCAATATCTCAAGAATATCAGGTCCTTCATGTTGGAGGGGGAGGGGAAGAAGTGTACAGTGTAGAGAATAGTGCACATCTTTATCTCAATACGCATCTCAATGACGATGGCTCGCTGAATAATCACATGACTGATCGGCTTTTAATTCATGGTGATGTTTCTGGGAAAACAATAGTCCATGTGCAGTTTATTAAAGGAAATCATGGAGAGGTGGCAAGTAATGAGAAGACTCAAAATATTTCACTTATTCAAGTTTCTGGAAAAGCAGCGGAAGATTCTTTTGTACTGAGTCATTCTTACATTGCATTAGAAGGTTTACCTTACAAATATTATCTCCGTGCCTATGGTTCTAGTTCTTCTCTTGGAAAAGCACATCCTAATCAAAGATTAGTTAAAGGCGATGGAGAGTTTTGGGATTTTCGCCTTGAGAATAAATACATTCAGTCTACTTTAGATACATCTGTTGTAACTGATGCTGAATTAAGAATAAGAGATGTTGTGCCACAAGTTCCAACCTATCTTCTTTTACCAAATTTCTTATTTCATACTGGGCTAATGGATGTAACGCATCAATATAAACCATTGAAAGCTATGCAATCTCTTCCTAATAGATTATCAAAAATAGAGGACATACCAGTTTTATTTGTTTATGGGTATGGTGGTAAATATCATTACACCTCTAATCTGTCTGTACTGGAATATGGATATGGAGGTAATCTTGATTATAATGCTATAGAGACAGGCATTTTTCTCAAAACAATAGAGAGCGTGTATCGTAAGATATCTTTTGGGGTTATGGGGACTTATGGAAATCTTTCTTTACAACCTCAAAATGTTGAACAAAGTAAAAAAAGTGCATTTCACAAATTGTCGCTTACAGCATATGGTAATATGGAACATAGCACTAGCTTTTATGTGAATGGGCTTTTATCCTATGGACTATTTACAGGTGATGTCCATACCATTTTGGGAAAAATGGCAACAGTAAAGGCAAATCCTTTGAATATTTCTTTATCTGCTGGCAAAGAGTTTATCACAAAGTATGAAGGTTTTGTTTTTGATCCACAAATTCAGCTTATTTATCAATATCTTCAGTTTTATAAAGCACACGACATTGATAGATTTGACATTGATATAGGAAATCTCGAACAGTGGGTGATACGTATTGGTGGGGAGGTAACTAAGACATTTGCGGAACCTGAAAAGAATCGTATTATTTCTTTATATGGAAAGATTCATTTTTTAAACCATTTTGGAAGAAAAGAGTTTGTGCATTTAAAAGATAAATTTCAGTTGGGTGATTTTGGTTCTTCTTTAGAAGTTGGACTAGGTATCAATTCACAATTGTCTTCTGAAGTTATATTTCACGGTGCTTTAAATTATCAGCATAGGCTTACCAAGGCGGGGTTTTCTGGAATTCGTTTTTCTGGAGGGTTACGTTATCGCTTTTAATAAATATTTTAAAAGAGTTAATTAAAATGGTTAATGTCTAATTTTTTATACAGTATTTTATTAAACTATAAGTTATCGGTCTGTTTTGAGAGAGAGTACCTTATAAGAAGATTACTTTACACATTTAAAACGCCTGTAGCATTATTGCCATTTGGCATATTGGAGTGTTATTTCCTATTTTTCTTTCTTTTTCACTGAAATTATTTGAGAATATCAGAATAAGCAGTTAAGATTCTATTTTAAAATTTTAATATGAAGCATCAGACAATCATATGTAATATTTTATGAATTTTAACATATATTACACAGCTAAAGTGATCAGTAATATAGAGCTTACAAAAGACTATCTTTTGCATTTAATAACGCATTAATTAGATATGTTACCTCTTAAAAATTTTGTTAAAAATCCACCAATAATATTCTTATTCTAACTTGTTATTAAACGGTTATATTAATGAATTAAAAGAGTTTAAAAACAATAAAATATGAAATGTTCTATTTATGGAAAAAATAATCTCCATTTAGAAATAAAATCATTATTTTTATATAGAAAATCTATACATAATAAATAAAATTTACTTAATTATATTTTTTAAATATTCAAAAATTAATGTCCGGCTTATTAAAGCGATGTATATCTTTTTCTAAGATAATAAGAGATTTGAGTTGATTAGGATTTTATAAATTTTGCATACTGAATAAAAAACATACGATAACACAATCTTACGATTATTATGAATTTCACTTTTATAAATTCAAGCAGCATAATGATGAGCATATAAATATTTGCCAAAAAATGCTTTTATTAAGAGCTCTTCAGTTTCTTTGTGGTTTACAATTTTTTTTATCATTTTATCTTAGTTAAGAGGGAATATGTATTAGTTGCTATATATCTCAAAAGATGGAGTAATACTAATGTCAAAAAAAGTCATGATCGTGGAAGATAATGAACTTAATATGAAGTTATTCCGTGATCTTGTAGAAGCGAGTGGCTACGAAACAGTTGAAACGCGTAATGGTCTTATGGCATTGGATTTAGCGCGTTCATCCATGCCCTCTCTCATCCTTGTGGATATCCAATTGCCTGAGGTATCAGGTATCGATGTTATTAAACAATTAAAAGAGGATGCAGAACTAAGATTTATCCCTGTTGTTGCTGTGACCGCCTTTGCTATGAAAGGGGATGAAGAACGGATTCGTGCTAGTGGCTGTGAGGAATATATGTCAAAGCCCATTTCTGTTCCTCATTTTATCACAATGGTAAAGAATTTTTTGGACTAAAATCTTGCTTAATAATAGTAGAAAAAAGAGCATTGAAAAATGCATGAGATCACTAAAGGCATATTATGAATATTTTTGTGAACAAGTGTGTGCCCAAAGATTTTTGGAGATGAGAGCATAATTCTAAGAATGAGGGTCGAAGTTTAGGGCTATTTTTAAGAGATTTCTTTTTAATCTTTACTTAGAAAATAAGCTGTTTTGGATTTTCACTTTTTCTAACAGATATAAATTTTTACTATATGTTCCTCAAAAAAATGAACAGTCGCATAACACTATAAAGGATATTTTGCTTTAGCAAACAAAAAAAGTCCCGCAAAAACGGGACTCTATATCTTATACAAAAATCGACATTAACGTTTCGAAAATTGGAATGAACGACGCGCTTTTGCTTTACCGTATTTTTTACGTTCAACAACACGACTATCACGCGTAAGAAAGCCCCCCTTCTTCAAAATGGTACGGAGTTCTGGCTCGTAATAAGTTAAAGCTTTGGAAATACCATGGCGTACTGCACCAGCTTGCCCAGAAAGCCCCCCCCCTGCAACGGTTACAACAATATCAAATTGGGTATCTCTATTTGTTGCAACAATTGGTTGGCGAAGAATCATTCTCAAAACAGGACGAGCAAAATATTTATCAAATTCTTTATTATTAACAGTGATTTTTCCAGAACCTGGTTTGATCCATACACGAGCAACGGCATCTTTACGTTTTCCTGTTGCATAGGCACGTCCTTGCGAATCAAGTTTTTGCACGTGAATAGGAGCAATATTTTCCTTAGCTTCTGTAAAATTTTCTACTACGCTAAGTTCAGAAAGAGAATTAATTTCAGCCATAATCAAGCAATCCTTTTGTTTTTGCGGTTTAAAGCACCAACGTCAAGAGCTTCAGGCTGTTGTGCTGCATGCGGATGTTGGCTTCCAGCATAAACACGAAGATTCTTCAATTGGCGACGACCTAGTGGTCCACGAGGAATCATGCGCTCCACAGCTTTTTCAACAACACGTTCAGGAAAACGGCCTTCAAGAATTTGGCGCGCTGTACGTTCCTTGATTCCTCCGATATAGCCGGTATGCCAATAATATATTTTATCTGTATATTTTTTTCCGGTGAGAGCTATTTTATTTGCATTGATCACAATAACATTATCACCATCATCAATATGTGGAGTAAATGTAGCTTTATGTTTGCCACGCAAGCGATTAGCAACAAATGTGGCAAGACGACCTAAAACAAGGTTCTCTGCGTCAATAATAACCCATTTTTTCACCACTTCAGTTGGCTTTTGTGAAAAAGTTGCCATAGAAGTATCCTTTATTAAATCTTCTGTAATCAAAGATAATTTTGTTGTTTTGCGTTGAAAATTGCCATTATGACAAAATATTTAACGTCTATTCCAAGCACTGATATAATGTCTTTTGATTGACGTCAAGAGAAAATAAAGATTTATAAAACAGTATCTTACGATTGAGGTGTTATGATACTACTTTTTATTATAAAATATTTTGCCACATTTGTAGTGAAAATGCAGTATGTTAGAATGCTTTATCTTGAAGGAGTGATTGTATTTTATTTACTTCTATGTATAAAATGAAGGATAATGCAATCATCTCGTTATTTTCTCAATGTTGAATGTTCCGCTTCTGGTCAGGCTTGGTTGGATGCCTTAGATATCCAAGGGATCAATAATGCACGTGCTATTTCTCAAAAGTTTGGTTTTCCAGACGCGTTGGCGCGCGTTCTTTCAGCAAGAAATGTGGATGAATTTGACGCTGTTTCTTTTATTAATCCAACGTTGCGTATGCTCATGCCAGATCCGACAACTTTTAGAGATATGGAATCTGCAGCAGAGCGCATTTTTCAAGCCATTTTGAATCAAGAACAGATCGCAGTTTTTGGTGATTATGATGTTGATGGTGCGTGTTCATCGGCACTTATTGCACGTTTTTTGCGTTATTTTGGGATTGAAGTAAGAATTTATATCCCTGACCGTATTGTTGAAGGATATGGTCCCAATGAACAAGCGATGCGAATGTTAGTACAAGAAGGTGCTCATTTGATTATTACTGTTGATTGTGGGGCAAACAGTCCAGATGCGATCAAGGCAGCTAGACTTGCAGGGGCAGATGTTGTGGTTTTAGATCATCATCAAATGTCAGAGGTGCATGGGGAAGCTGTTGCTTTGGTCAATCCTAATCGCCCTGATGATCTTTCTGGACAAGGTCATTTATGTGCTGCTGGTGTTGTATTTGTAACATTAGCATGGGTTCATCGTTTGCTGCGGAAGAAAAAAATTGGAGAAACACTTCCTGATATTTTAAGTATGCTTGATCTTGTTGCATTGGCGACTATATGTGATATCGTTCCATTACAAGGTGTTAACCGTGCTTTTGTAGTAAAAGGTCTTCAAGTTGCGCGTTCCATGCATAATCCTGGTATAGCGGCTTTAACAAAGGTAGCACGTATAGGTGAACCACTTAATAGTTTTCATTTTGGCTTTTTATTAGGTCCCCGAATTAATGCAGGAGGGCGCATTGGTGATCAAGCTTTAGGAGCACGTTTGCTAAGCTGTGAGGATAAAAATGAAGTGGACAGAATGGCAGAACAATTGGATAGACTTAATCAAGAGCGCCAAGAAATGGAGAGTATTCAATTGGCGCAAGCGGAAGCTTCTATTGCTTCACTTTATAAAGGAAATGAAACACCTTTATCACTTGTTATTGCGCATCAAGAATGGCATCCGGGAATTATTGGTATTCTTGCTTCTCGCTTGAAAGAGCGTTTTTTTTGTCCTGTTTTTGCAATTGCTTTGAAAGAGGATGGAAGTGCTGTAGGATCAGGGCGTTCAATTAGCGGTATAGATTTAGGGGCCCTTGTTCGTGAAGCCGTTACATTAAATTTATTGGAAAAAGGGGGAGGACACAGCATGGCAGCAGGGGTTACAATCCAATCAGAAAAAATTGCAAATTTTCGAAAGTGGTTGGAAGAAAAAGTCGCTTTAATGGTTTCACAGTTACGTGCTAAAAAATCTCTTAGTATAGATGGTTGTCTTTCTGCTTCTGCTGCTAATCAAATACTTTTTGATACGATAGAAAAAGCAGGACCATTTGGTTCAGGGAATATGACGCCTGTTTTTGTTTTTCCTTCTCATAGGTTAATTAATCTATGTGAGGTAGGTAAAGGACATCTTCGCCTTTCTATTTCTAACATTGAAGGAAAAAAACTACAAGCTATTGCCTTTCGTTCTGTAGGAACATCGCTTGGTGATTTTCTATCTAGAAATGTTGGTGAAATAATCCATTTGGCTGGTAATCTTAGTTTGAATTACTGGAATGGAACAGTTACGCCGCAATTACGTGTTATTGATGCAGCTGCAGTAGTGTAAAAAAGATTGTTTGAAATTTAAATATCTAGATTAGAAGCAAAGGTAGAGTTTTCTTGTATAAAGCGAAATCGTGCTTCTGGCTTTGTTCCCATGAGACTTTCGACAGTGTTTTTAGTTCCTTGCATTTCCGTATCATCAATGGAAATGCGGAGTAATGTGCGTTTTTCAGGATGCATTGTTGTTTCTTTAAGTTGTTCAGCACGCATTTCACCAAGTCCTTTGAAACGTCCAATTTCAATTTTAGCTTTTCCAGTAAATTCAGTTTTGAGCAATTCATCTTTATGAATATCATCACGTGCGTAAGCAATTTTTCCTCCTTGTGATATTCTATAAAGGGGAGGCACAGCAAGATATAAATGTCCTTGGCGAATAAGGTCAGGCATTTCTTGAAAAAAGAAGGTCATAAGAAGTGAGGCAATATGAGCACCATCAACATCTGCATCTGTCATAATGATGATACGCTCATATCTAAGATCTTTTTCACGATATTTAGAGCGTGTTCCACATCCAAGTGCCAAAATAAGATCACCGATTGTTTGGCTTGAGTTCATTTTCTCATATGCTGCACTAGCTACATTTAGGATTTTTCCACGAAGAGGTAAAATAGCTTGATTAGTTCTGTTTCTTGCTTGTTTAGCAGAACCACCAGCAGAATCACCTTCAACAATAAATAATTCAGCACCGGCAGCACGGTTTTGGCTACAGTCTGCAAGCTTTCCAGGTAAACGTAATTTTCGGACAGCCGTTTTTCGATTTATTTCTTTGTCTTGGCGTCTTTTAATGCGTTCTTCAGCACGCTCAATAACCCAATCAAGAAGTTTTGTTGATTCTTGTGGAGAATTTGTTAGCCAATGATCGAAAGGATCGCGTATTGCGTTTTCAACAATACGCTGTGCTTCAATTGTTGCTAATCGGTCTTTGGTTTGTCCAACAAATTCAGGATTTTTGATAAAGACTGAAAGTATTGCAGCTGTTGAAATCATAATATCATCAGATGTAATGATAGAAGCACGCTTGTTTCCTATTAATTCAGCATAAGATTTCAATCCGCGCAAAAGAGCTTGACGTAATCCTGTTTCGTGTGTTCCACCCTCTCCAGTAGGAATAGTATTGCAGTAAGATTGTACATGAGCGTCGCCACCATACCAAGCAATAGCCCATTCAACGGAACCATGACCATTATCTTGTTTTGTTTTGCCAGAAAAAATTTCCGATGTTACACGATATTCATTTTTCAATGATGAAAGTAAATAGTCTTTAAGCCCATCAGGAAAGTGGAAAACATCTTTTTCTGGAATATTTTTTATTCCTTCAAGTATGAAAGGATCACAATTCCAGCGAATTTTTACACCACCAAAAAGATAAGCTTTGGAGCGTGTCATTTTATAAATTTTTTCTGGATCAAAGGCTGCTTGTTCGCCAAAAATTTTATGATCAGGATGAAAACGGACGCGTGTGCCACGACGATTATAAACATCTCCCAACTCTTCTAATCCAGATTGAGGAATTCCACGTGAGAAGCGTTGTCGATAAAGTTTTCGTTCTCGTGCAACTTCAACTTCCATATCATCGGAAAGAGCATTAACGACAGAGATTCCTACTCCATGGAGTCCACCAGAAGTTTGATAAGCTTTACCATCAAATTTACCACCTGAATGGAGTTGCGTCATAATGACTTCAAGAGTAGATTTATTGGGCATTTGAGGATGATTTTCGACAGGAATTCCACGTCCATTATCCGTAACTGTTAAATAACCATTTTTATCTAATGATACATCAATTAAATCTGCATAACCAGCAACGGCTTCATCCATGGCGTTGTCAATAATTTCAGCAAACAAATGATGAAGTGCTTTACTGTCTGTCCCACCAATATACATTCCAGGGCGTAAACGCACAGGCTCTAAGCCTTCAAGCACACGAATTGAAAGGGCATTATAGCTATCTTCTTGTGTATCTTTCGTATCTTTTTTTGAAGTCACTGCTTTTGAATTTATTAGAGATTGTAATTTTTTTTCTTTTGTATTTATCCGAGATTGAGCATTATGAAAAATACTGAAAAGATCCTTGTTGTTATCGCTCATAACGTTTGATTATCCACCTCGTTAAAATAAGTCCTTCAACATAGTAAATTTTATGCCTGTTTTCTATTTAAAAATCAATGTGCTTAGGAGATATCAATTGTTGGACCAAAAATTTGTTCAAATGTTTTTTTGAGAGCAATATCAATATCATGCATTGTGACAGGATAACCTAAATCAAAAAAGCTTGTTATACCGTAATTTGAGATTCCGCAGGGCACAATACCTGAATAATGTGCTAAATTAGGATTAACATTAATGGAAACTCCATGAAAACTCACCCATTTTCGTACGCGAATGCCAATAGCAGCGATTTTATCTTCGCAAGAGAGTCTGTCTTGTGTTATTGGAAAATTATGTCGTTTAACCCAAACACCAACGCGATCTTCACGACGTTCACCTTTAATATCAAATTTTGCAAGCATTTGTATGATCCATTCTTCTAGCGCGCTAATAAAAGCACGCAGATCTTGTTTCCGACGTTTAAGATCAAGCATAATATAAGCGATACGCTGTCCTGGACCATGATATGTAAATTCACCACCTCGACCTGCTTCGTAAACAGGAAACAAATGAGGTGATAAAAGATCTTTTTTATTCGCACTTGTACCAGCCGTATAAAGGGAAGGGTGTTCAAGGAGCCAAACTTGTTCATGTGCATTTTTTGCAAGAATATTTTCTACGTGCTCTTGCATATAATGCAGTGCTGCAGGGTATTCGATTAAGTTATTACTTATTTTCCATTCAACAGGTGGGTTTTCAGGGAGGGCTTTAAACTGATGTGATAGATGATTACGATCAGTATGTTTTAATTTAAATGTCATGCTCGCTATTTATGTTTATATTTGAATTCGTACTATACTCAGTAACAAAATTATAGAATAATATGTAAAATAGTTTATTAAAAATGAGAGTATATGGTGATAAGTTTTATCTTTAAGAAGTTGCTAAGCTAGAAGTTTATGTGCGCTTTACCATCTTCCTGTAGCACCGCCACCACCGGATGAACCTCCACCGCCTCTAAATCCTCCTTCTCCTGAATTTTTTCTAAAGATTCCACCAGAACGTCTATTTCCAGCATTTAAGTTTAGAAACCAAGGTGTGAAAATGATACCCATCCAGAGATATTGTTGTGGCCCTATTTTTTTTCCAAAAATCATTGCGAAAATAGGCAGAACCAATACCATAAAAATGGTTAAAAATATGATTGTGTTCACGATCCTTTCTTCTTTTTCATCTTGCTTACGTTTTTCTTCAACAGCTTTAGCTTTTTCTTTGATTTTAAAAGAAAAGTCAGAATCACTTTCTGTAATAAGATTGATAATTGCATGAACGGATTCGACAATTCCTTTTTGATAATTTCCTTCGCGAAAATTAGGAAGAACAAAAGTATTAATGATAACTGCAGAAAGAGCATCTGTGAGTACTCCTTCTAAACCATAGCCTACTTCAATACGCATTTCACGTTCATGTGGTGCAATGACAAGTAAGACACCATTATTGATTTGTTTTTGACCTAAGCCCCACCTGCGGAAAAGCGAATTACTATATGTTTCTATATTGTTTCCTGAAAGGGTAGGAAGAGTTACAATAACAATTTGATCCCCTGTTTTCTTTTCGAGTTCAGCTAGTTTTTTTGTTAAATCCTGCTTTGCTGCATTATCAAGCAAATGGGCTATATCGTTAATATAGCCCGTTAAGGGAGGAAATTTGTTTTGTGCATGAGCGACATTTTCAAATGCAATAAACAGATATAGAATACCCAAAAAAGCCCATAAATATGGCAAAACAATACAATGTCGAAATGGTTTCATTAGTTAAAGTTAACCTTCGGTGTCTGTTGTTTATCAGTATCAATAGTAAATGTTGGCATAGGTTTAGCATTGCGAAACCATAATTTTACCCATATCATTGTTGGCATTGTTTTTAGTGCGGTATTGTAGGCACGTACGGATTCAATATAATCACGGCGTGCAACAGAAATTCGGTTTTCAGTTCCTTCTAATTGTGATTGAAGAGCAAGAAAATTCTGATTTGCTTTCAGATCAGGATAATTTTCAACTACAGCCATAAGACGCGAAAGGGCGCTTGATAAATTGGCTTGATTGTTGAGATATTTCTGCATCATTTGTGGATTATTTAACATATCAGTATGAATATTGACTTGGGTTGCTTTGGCACGTGCTTCAATAACATTTGTAAAAACAGCTTGTTCATGAGCTGCATAGGCTTTGACAGTTTCTACAAGATTGGGAATGAGGTCTGCACGACGTTGATATTGATTTAGTACTTCACTCCATGCAGCATGTGCTTTTTCTTCATTTGTTGGTATGGTATTAAATCCACAACCACTTAAAAATGGTATTAAACATGCTAAGAAAAAAGTGCTTAAAAATTGTTTTAATATTTTAAACGAAGGATAAAAAAATACAGTTGAAGTAGTTTGTATATTGAACATAAAAATATCTCCACAATTATTTTATATATTATATAGGGT
>NZ_JAIFRO010000007.1 GCF_019659805.1 Bartonella raoultii
ATTTAAAATCATGTACAATAACTTCATAATCTAAGTATTTTATTTTCATATTATTTAGAGTAATCTATAATAGACTCTATAGTTTAATTTCAGTTTTTTAAGTATTTCTGATAGACTAAATCATAATTTTGATCAAAATTTATTTGATAATATTTAATTTTGATGTAAATATAGCGAAGTATATATAATTTGCGACATAAGATTTTTAGTACTTTATTCTTTCTAAATATGATTTTTATTATGTTTAAACAATAGTAATGGGGTATAATTTTATGAATACAAAATTTATAACAGCATCCGTTTTTGCTTTCGTTTCAACTTCTGTAGCCCAAGCTGCAGATGTGATAGTTCCTCAGCAATCAGAGCAGGTCGTTTCATCAGTTAAGGTTTTTCCATCTTTTTCTTGGACAGGTGTTTATTTGGGAGCTCAAGTTGGTAATTTTTCGAGCAAAAGTTCTGCAACCGTACCTAATGTTGATATTCCTCTTTATCCTGATGAAAGTAGTAGAAATAAGGAATGGTTAGCACTTGATAAAAAGTATATGCCTAAACTTTCTGGATTTTTAGGTGGGTTTTATGCAGGTGTTAATTTAGGGCTCGATAATCATTTTATTTTAGGAATTGATACGGATATACTTTTATCTAACAAAAAGGATACAAAAAGTACTATCCTTACAGAGAAATCAAGTAGTGAATCAAGTACTGAATCAAGCACTGAATCCACTGCGAGTGGATCTGATAATGAGGGATCTGATAATGAGGCAAGTACAGAGAGCAAAGCAAAACATCATAAAAAAGCAAAGGTTATGAAAGGTTATGTTGGTGGAGTTTCTCGGTCAGTTGTGAAGAATAAAAAAGAGGTAGAAAATAGTATATCATTTTTTCATACTTTGAAACAAAAATGGACCGGTGCTACACGCGTACGTATTGGTTATTCTGCTGGTCGTATGCTACCCTATATAGCTGGTGGTATTGCTTATGGACAGTTGCAGGATATTTTATCGATCTCAATTACAGGAGAAGATCCCTTTGATAAAGTATCAGATGTTACGAAGACAATGGTTGGTTATACCATTGGCGGTGGTGTTGACTTTGCAATGACAGATAATATGATCATACGTGCGGAATACCGTTATTCTGATTTGGGTAAGAAGAAATTTAAAGACGAAATTGAACTTAAGTATAAAACGAATGATTTTCGGGTCGGAATAGCTTACAAATTTTAGTTTTTTAAGATTAAAATGACTTAAGAGGTCCTATCAAGATAGGACCTCTATCGTATTTTGCTCTCTTATAAAATAGAGCTTTATAGCCCCCAAACTTCAAATAATTCTAAGTTATTGTGGTAAAGTATAAAGAGTTCTTTTTAGGTGTTTATAGTTTAGAATAAAAATTTTCAGATTCATATGGCATAGCCAGATGCTTATCAAAGGCAATATGATTCGCATTTTTTATTGTTACAGTTTTCTATAAGATAACATTACGATAATGGTACAAAAAGCCGTTTCACTTTTTAAAACGAAATAAGGAAAAACTCACCTAGAGTGGTGCGGACGGCGGGACTTGAACCCGCAAGGTCTTCGACCGGCAGATTTTAAGTCTGCTATGTTTACCGTTTTCATCACGTCCGCGATAAGAGACCTCTCATAAGCTATATCTTTTGTTGAATCAAGAACTAATGAACAAGAAAGAAACTTTTCATTTTTTGTAAGATTTTAACTGACAAAAGTTGTCTTTATAGTTAGAAGAAGGTTGTATAATATTAATACAGCATGAAGTGATTGGTGTTTATGAGCAAATTTATTCAAGACGTAACTAAAGCGATGGTGGCTTTGCATCATGTATTTGCTGAAACACCACTTCAACGAAATGATTTTTTAAGTCAGAAATATGATGCAGAGATTTATTTGAAACGTGAGGATTTAACACCGGTGCGTTCTTATAAAATTCGTGGTGCTTTCAATTTTGTTTCAGAAATGCTTAGTAAGGTATCGCAAGATAGTGCATTTGTTTGTGCATCGGCGGGGAATCATGCCCAAGGGCTATCTTTTGTTTGTCGCTATTTTAAACGTAAAGGCGTGATTTTTATGCCTGTGATGACCCCACAACAGAAAATTGATAAGACACGCATTTTTGGTAAAGAATTTATTGATATTCGTTTTGCTGGCGAGACGTTTGATCAGTGTTATGAGGCAGCACAATCCTTTGCTAAGCAGAGTGGTGGTGTGATGGCACCGCCTTTTGATGATATGCATATTATTACTGGGCAGGCGACAGTTTTATGTGAAGCTATTTCACAATGGAAAAAACGTAATGGAGAAAGTGAGCCGGATTTGATTATCGTACCGGTAGGTGGAGGTGGTTTGGCCAGTGGTATAAGCAAATTTTTAAGTGAATATGATTGGAAAACAGAGCTTCGTTTTGTTGAGCCACAAAAAGCTGCAAGTTTACTTGCTTGTCTGAAGAGTGGAAAACGTGTCAAACTTGAAAAAATTGATACATTTGTGGATGGTGCTGCGGTGGCTGAAATTGGAGTGCTAAATTATAAGATCTTGAAAAATTTTTCACCAGATTCGGTTATTACAGTTCCTGAGAATCGTATTTGTTCTACAATGGTTGAGATGCTTAATGTTGAAGGTGTGGTTCTTGAACCAGCGGGTGCTTTGTCAATTGATTCTCTTAATAGTTTTGCTCCTGAAGAGTTAAAAGGCAAAAAAATTCTTCTTGTTGTTTCAGGGGGAAATTTTGATTTTGAACGTTTGCCAGATATTAAAGAGCGTTCACTACGTTTTCAGGGATTGAGAAAATATTTTATTTTTAGTTTTCCACAACATCCTGGTGCATTACGTCATTTTCTTGCGCAATTATCTCCAGATGATGATATCGTACGCTTTGAGTATCTTAAAAAATCAGCGAGAAGCTTCGGTTCTGTATTGGTCGCAATTGAAACAAAAAAATACGATAACTTTTCTCTTTTAGAGAAAAGATTCCAAGCTTTAGGTTGGCTTTATCGTGATATTACTGATGATCAAACATTATTTGATTTCGTTATTTGAACAATTAAAATTTTTATGAAAATAAGAAATATAAAATGAGATCTCTTTTTTATTTTGTACTGAGTCTGTTTTTGTTTTTCAATATTGCTAAACCAACTTTGGCAATTGAACCAATGGCAATACAAAAAGCTGAACTTTCAAGATTAATTATTGATGTTAATAACGCCATAAAAAGTAGAAACTTTGAGTCTCTTTCTATTTATATGCCGGATCGGCTTTATAAAGAAATGGCGCGTCGATTGAATACGACAGAGGATAATTTACGTGATAGTTTAATTAAGCAGATTCGCGTACAGTTTGAGAGATTTCCTTCTGGCACTTATCATTTAGATGAAACAAATGTAGAATATCAACAAACAGATAAGGGGAGTTTTTATGCTTTAATTCCTACGATACTTGAAGCAAAAGAGCACACCGTTCTCTATAAGACTTTGGCGATTTTTGATGAAAACAAGTGGTATTTAATCTACGGTGGTCAGAAAACAGTACAAAATCCAGTTTTTCTTGAGATTTATCCTGATTTTGAAAGAGTTCATTTACCAAAGGAAACAATTATAAAAAATAATAGATAAAAATGTTGTTTTCTTATTATTGTTCAATAATTTTTACAAATCCCTTGCTTTTTTAGCATAATACTATCATAATAGAATTAAAGATGTTTAAGCCGGTTCGTGAGCTTTTTATAAAATGGAATTTATGCATCTTTATCCTTATTCTAGGGTACGCGTGGGTTGCGCAAATCACTTTTTCAGGAACTGCTTCACTCGTTTAATAGGTCAATATTTCTTTTTGCGGATTCTTGAACAAGAAAATTAGCTTATTACTCTTCATTGAGAATTATTAAGCTGAGGAAAGATTTTATTTTGAATATAAGTAGAGAAAATGTTTTCATTAAGTTGGGTTTGCCCGCTCTTTTGAATAAAAATTTGCGTACAGCTGGTATATATAGACCAAAGCCTATTCAAGAACAAGCTATCCCTGTGATGCTAAAAAGACATGATATCTTAGGTATTGCACAAACAGGCTCTGGTAAAACATTAGCCTTTGGTTTACCTATACTGAGTCAAATTTTGGCTTTGGGTGATAAGCGTTGTCCTAAAACTGCGCGTGCTTTGATTTTAGCCCCTACACGTGAACTCGTTGTGCAGATTGATGAAACAATTCGAATTATGGCAAAAGGAACACATCTCTCGACCTGTCTTATTTTAGGTGGAGTATCACGTTTAAAACAAATTAAACGTATGGAAGCAGGTGTGGATGTTTTAATAGCAACGCCGGGGCGTTTAAGAGATCTTATTCGTGAAAAATATGTTGATCTTTCTCAATCTCGTTTTTTGGTTTTAGATGAAGCAGATCGTATGTTAGATATGGGCTTTATCAATGATGTACGGCAGATTGCAAAGCTATTGCATCAAGATCATCAGACAGCACTTTTTTCTGCGACAATGTCGAAGGAAATTACTATATTGGCACAATGTTTGCTTAATAATCCTATTAAAATAGAAGTTGTTCCTCAAGGAACTACAGCTGCTGGCGTTACCCAAAAATTATATTGTATTCCTACCTGTGAAAAAAAGAATGTTTTAAGTAAGCTTTTAAAAAATCCAGTTTTTTCTTCGGTTATGGTTTTTACTCGGACAAAACATGGTGCTGATTCTGTTACACGTCATTTAAAAAGAAGTGGCTATTCTGTCGCAACAATTCATGGAAATAAATCACAAAGTGCTCGCCAATCAGCTTTAAAAGCTTTTCGTGAAAAATCGGTACAGATTCTTATTGCGACAGATATTGTTGCACGCGGTATTGATATAGCAGAAATAAGTCATGTTATTAATTATGATTTACCTGATGAAGCTGAAAGCTATGTACATCGTATTGGTCGTACAGGACGCAACGATGCATCTGGTGAGGCACTCACATTTTTTGATGAAAAAGTAGAAAAGGCGCGATTGGATTCTATAGAGCGCTTGATTCGTATAAAACTAGTGCGCGAATCTATTCCAGAACAATTTACAGCATTTGCAGAAAAATCAATTATGCTAGAAGATAGAGAAAAAGAAAAAAGTAAAAAAAATCTTAGGAAATCTAACTCCCAGAAGCGATCTTTAGGATGTAAAGATGTTTTGGCACAGTCACAGGGGAGCAACTTTTCGTCTGCAAATGAAAAATATAAAAAAGCCAAAAAAAGGGCAAAACGTGCGAAATCTTCTCGTTTAAGAAGAATGGCAAAGAAGGCAGCTTGAATGAGAGTTAAAGAAAATAAATGACAAAAATAGTCGTTACAGCACTACTCTAATGGAAATAAGCTTGGAAAGAATCTCTGATTCGAAGAAATTTAAGAGATATAGTAAGAAAATTCCATTCTCATATTCTAAATCTAATAATACTATTAAAAGCAGTAAGTTACATTGCTTAAAACAATAAGTGGCTCCCCGGGCCGGATTCGAACCAGCGACCAACCGGTTAACAGCCGGTTGCTCTACCGCTGAGCTACCGGGGAACAACGCTCAACTATCTCACTGCAAGGGCTATAGCAAAGCAATACTGATTTGCAAAGGATAAAATTATATTTTTTAAAAAAAAATATTAAAAACTACATAAAAAGAAGAAAAAAGATTAGAGAAGATTTCTATATCTTGACGGATGCGTTGCCTTCCCTTATTGACACTTCTATATTTGTTGATGAGGCCTCGTGGCGGAATGGTTACGCAGAGGACTGCAAATCCTTGTATCCCGGTTCGATTCCGGGCGAGGCCTCCAGCCAATTTTTAAAATGGCTTTGGGGGATCTTATGTGAAAGAAATTATTTCCCTCCATAGTAAGAACGTTTTTATATGACAGAAAATGCGATTAAAATCTAAATTGTTGACTGTCGCGTACTTTTTTGCAACATCCATAGTAAAAGGTTTTTAATCTTCCTTGTCACTATTTTGTTTGTTGTTGTTTGTATGTAGGAGAAAATAATCATTATGGTTGCAGACTTTGCAGAGCTTCGTCGCAAAATGGTTGACAATCAAATTCGTACGGTAGATGTTACGGATTTATCAGTTCTTGAGGCATTTTTAATCGTACCGCGTGAAGATTTTATACCTCAAGAGAGGAAAGCTTTAAGTTATCTTGATAGTGATATTGTTATATGTCCAGCGCAAGGTGGTTTACCTGCCTGTTATTTAATGGGGCCGGCATCTTTGGCAAAATTATTACAGCTTGCAGCTGTTAAACCATCTGATATCGTTTTAGATATTGGGGCCAATAGTGGATATTGTGCTGCATTGCTTTCAAAGATTGCGGGATCTGTGATTGCTTTAGAAGGGAATAAAACTCTTTCGGAACAAGCTGCTGAAATTTTAGAACGTAATCAATGTGATAATGTGGTTGTTGTTCATGGACCATTAGAACAAGGTTATGCCGCTGAGGGACCTTATGATGTAATTTTTATTGAGGGTTCTGTTGATTTTATTCCAGAAGCTATCTTTGATCAAATGAAAGAAGGTGGACGTCTTGTAGTGGTTGAAGGGCATGGTAATGCTGGTGTTGCACGAATCTATATAAAAGAAGATGAAATTATTTCAGCTCGCCGTGCTTTTAATCTCGCTGTGAAACGTCTTCCTGGTTTTTTAAAAACACCTGATTTTGTATTTTAGTACTTGTTTTTTATGATTTAAAAATAGTTTTGTAATATTGGGATGTGTTATTGTGAGTATTGTGTTTAGAATAAACAAAAAATTTCAGGCGTGTTTTTTGCTGTTGTTAAGTGTTTGTCTATCAGGAGCGGTTTGCGCTGAAACGTTGATGGATGCGTTTTCTAAAGCTTATGTAAACAATGCTAAATTGAATAGTGAACGAGCAGCTGTGCGTATATCTAGTGATGATGTGGTCATTGCACGGTCCGGTTTATTGCCGCAAATTGAAGGAGTTGGGAGCTATGGGCGTAATAAGGCTGTAATGGGACCTTATACTACTTCTGGGTCTATTGGGATAAAATTAAATCAAAGGTTATTTGATGGCTTTATTACGCAAAATACGTTTTTAGCTGCTCAGCTTAAGTTACAGGCGCAGCATGAATATCTTCGTAATGCTGAGCAAAATGTGTTTTTAGATACTGTAACGGCATATGCTAATCTCTATCAAGCGCGTCGTATTGCTGATCTTCGGAGAGAGAATTTGGCAGCTCTTGAAGAGCAAGTTCGTTCGAATAAAGCAAAATTTGATGTGGGAGAAGGGGGGCGTGTTGATCTTTCTCAGGCGCAAGCTGCACGTTCTGTGGCTGTTTCAGAGCTTAGTCTTGCACGTGCTGATGTAAAAGCAGCAGAAGCTGTTTATAGACAGGTTGTTGGTTCTGATCCTGAAAGATTGAAACGTCCACCAGTGGCACAGGGGTTGCCTGTAAATCTTGATACTGCTTATCGAATAAGTGTTGCGTTACATCCAGCAATTCTTTATGCACAGTATTTAATTGATGCACGCTCTTATAATGTAAAAGCAAAAGAAGGCGCTTTACTTCCTAAAGTTGATTTTTCTGCAGCAGCTTCTTATAACCGTATTTATAGTGGTGTTGGAGAGGATGGTGTTTCTAAATCTATAGGATTATCAGTGCATATTCCAATTTTTGAAGGTGGGCGTACCTCTGCGCAGATTCGCCAATCAAAAGAGCAGTTGGGGCAGGCACATCTTCAGCTTGATTTGGCTAAGAGTAGTACGAGACAAGCGCTTACTTCTGCTTGGTTTCAGTTAGAGGGGGCACGCGCATCTGTTATTGCATATCGTGAAAGTGTTCGTGCTGCTGAAATTGCTTTTAAAGGCCGTATTCAAGAAAACCATGTGGGACAGGCAACAACGTTGGATGTTTTAAATTCTCGAACGCAGTTAATTAATGCACAGATTGCCCTTGCTATGGCAGAACGGAATGTTGTGGTTGCTAGTTATAGTGTTCAATCATTTATTGGGAAATTAACTGCAAAGTATTTAGGCTTAAAAGAGGTTAAATATATTCGATAAATAGAAAAAACGATTCTTTCAAATTTACGAATAATTTTGTTTTAAAAAGATCAATTAATTAAGGATTGGATGTGTTAAAAAACTGTGGTTAGGTGCTATTTTATAAATGAAGAAAGTTGTGTGGAGCACTTTCTTCATGACAACATGACAAAGAGAGTTATTGATCTTATGATTCTTTTTCTTACACTAAGAGTGTGATTCTGTTTGTTGTTGCGTTTTTGAGAGGTTTTAAAGTATGGTACAGAGTTCAAGCGTGTTACGTGAGCCAAGTATGGATGAAATTTTGACATCTATTCGCGAAATAATCGAAGAAAATGCAGTTCAGTCCGATCACTTTTTAAGTGAAAATGTTGCGGTGAATTCCTCTACAAATCATTCAGCAGAAGCATCGGATGGTGTTTATGATACGACGTTGTCTGTTGATGATGCGATGAAAGCTTTGGCTGATCGTATTGGCCTTTCTTCTGAAAATCAGGACTTTTCTTTAACGCAAGAAAAAGAAAATATAACAGCGGAAAATAATACGGTTGGCGTAGATATGCAAAAGGTGAAACTTTCTTCTGAAGAACAAGATTTTGTTCATAAAGCAAAAAAATATAATGATGAGGCACGTGTATCTCAATCGGAGAATATGGCTGCTGGACGTGTAGAATTATCTGCATATTGTATTTCTTCTGCAGAGAAGATTGCAAGGGATGTATTGCGTCCAGCTATAGCAGAATGGTTACAAGATAAATTGCCTATTTTACTTGAAGATATTTTACGGGAAGAGATTGTTAAGGCAATTAAGAAATCATCTTAATTCTTTATCTTCTCATTTTTTATGAGAGTTTTGTCTCTTGTTTTGCAGACTCAATGATGAATACAGTTTGCGGAATGATGTAGTTTAATTTTTGATGATATAGTGTTTTTTCAGCGGCGTTATGGGTGGAGAGAATGTTAGAGAAAAACTATGATGCTGCTTCCATAGAGCGACGCGTTGCAAAGAAGTGGGAGGCTCGTGGCGCTTTTAAAGCGGGAGTGGGTTCGAACAGTAACAAAGAAGCTTTTTGTGTTATGCTTCCGCCACCCAATGTTACGGGCTCACTTCATATGGGACATGCACTTAATACGACAATTCAAGATATTGTTGTGCGATTTCAACGGATGCGTGGTAAGAATGTATTATGGCAGCCGGGTATGGATCATGCAGGGATTGCTACGCAAATGGTTGTCGAACGTCAACTTGCAGAACGTCAAGAGCCAACGCGCCAAGAAATGGGAAGAGAAAAGTTTGTTGAGCGTATTTGGAAATGGCGTCATGAAACAGGGGGCATTATTTCAAACCAATTACGCCGTCTTGGTGTTTCATGTGATTGGTCACGTGAGCGCTTCACAATGGATGAGGGGTTATCTCAGGCCGTCCGTGAAGTTTTTGTTACGCTTTATAAACAGGGGTTGATATACAGGGATAAGCGGCTTGTTAATTGGGATCCTAAGTTATTAACAGCTATTTCGGATCTTGAAGTTGAACAAAAAGAAGTTAAGGGACATTTGTGGCATTTTAGATATCCACTTGAAGATAAAACTTTTGATCCGAATGATCCAGAAACTTTTATAATAGTGGCGACAACACGCCCCGAGACCATGCTTGGTGATACGGGAATTGCGGTTAATCCTGAGGATGAACGTTATAAAAATCTTATAGGTAAAAATGCTCTTTTACCACTTGTTGGTCGTAGATTATTGATTGTTGGTGATATCCATGCCAATCCTGAAGAGGGAAGTGGTGCCGTGAAAATTACACCAGCACATGACTTTAATGATTTTGAAGTAGGAAAGCGAAATAATTTACGTTTAATCAATATTTTTACACAAAGAGCTGAGATTTTTCTTCATGGGAATGAAGAGTTTTTTGATGGTTTGACTTTATCTGATGAATTAAAAAAATTGGTAGAACAGCTTGATCAATCTGATCGTTTCGTCGCGCGTGATCAAATTGTTTCTTTAATGGAAAAAAGAGGCTATTTAGTTGCTGTTGATGATCATCCCCATACCGTTCCCCATGGTGATCGTAGTGGGGTACCTATAGAACCCTTCTTGACAGATCAATGGTATGTTAATGCTGCTCAATTAGCTAAGCCAGCAATAGAGGCTGTTCATCAAGGCAAAACGCAATTTGTTCCTGATAGTTGGAAAAAAACCTATTTCAATTGGATGCAAAATATTCAACCTTGGTGCATTTCGCGTCAATTATGGTGGGGACACCAGATTCCAGCTTGGTATGGTCCTGATGGCACTGTTTTTGTTGAAAAAACTGTAGAGGAAGCTTTAGATTCATCTTTTTCTCATTATGGTAAAGTGGTTAAGTTAACGCGTGATCCAGATGTTTTAGATACTTGGTTTTCATCGGCTCTTTGGCCTTTTTCTACGTTAGGTTGGCCCAATAAAACGACAGAATTAGCTACCTTCTATCCGACTTCTCTTTCGGTTACAGGATTTGATATTATTTTCTTTTGGGTCGCTCGTATGATGATGATGGGGCTTCATTTTATGGGTGATGTTCCTTTTCCAACAGTTTATGTGCATGCTCTTGTTCGGGATCAGAAGGGAGCAAAGATGTCAAAGTCGAAAGGCAATATTGTTGATCCATTAGAGCTCATAGATCAATATAGTGCAGATGCGCTTCGTTTTACTCTTGCCATTATGGCAGCACAAGGACGTGATGTAAAACTTGATCCTTCTCGTATTGCTGGTTATCGTAATTTTGCTACGAAGTTATGGAATGCTACTCGATTTGCAGAAATGAATGGTGTTAAGCATGATCCAACTTTTAAGCCAGAAAAGGCAAAGCTTGCTCTTAATCGCTGGATTTTGACAGAATTGTCTAAAACTGTTTTAGCTGTAACAGCCGGTATTGAAAACTATAAGTTTAATGAGTCTGCTAGTATACTTTATCGGTTTATTTGGAATACATTATGCGATTGGTATTTGGAACTTCTCAAACCTATTTTTCAAGGTTCAAATGAAGATGCTAAAAATGAAGCTCAAGCGTGTGCTGCTTGGGTTTTAGATGAAGTGTATAAGATTCTTCATCCTTTTATGCCTCATATGACAGAGGAGCTCTGGTCTCTTACAGAAACAATAGGCATGGAACGTAAGGATATGCTGGCATTGACACAATGGCCAGAGGCAACGTTTATAGATGAAGAAGCAGCAGCTGATATTAATTGGCTTATTGATGTTGTCAGTGAGATTCGATCTGTTCGTTTTGAAATGAATATTCCAGCAGGTATTTTGGCACCTCTTATTATTGTAGAGGGAGGAAAAATAACAAGAGAGCGTATACAGCATTATGATACTCTTCTTAAAAGGTTAGCGCGTATTGAAACAATTGACTTTTCTGATAAAATTCCAACTGTATCTGCGCAAATGATTATAGGAGAGGCGATTTTTTGTTTGCCATTAGGGCAGTTGATTGATTTGGAGACTGAACGTACTCGTTTGATGAAGGATATTAGCAAAATTACACAAGATATTGAAAAGGTATCAATAAAATTAAACAATCCTAAATTTATAGAAAATGCGAAACCGGAAATTGTTGAGGCGGAACGTAATAGGATTATAGAATTACGTGCAGCGCAGAAAAAAATATCTGTTGCTTTAGAGCGTCTAGCGTGATTGTTATCTTTCTTGTGCTCATTTATAGATTTTTGAAGAAACTTTTTTACCTTCAATCTTATTTTTAGTGTTTCTTAGAAAGATCTTATGCAAAGTTTATAAAAATACCCCCATTTTGTGTCTATTAAAGTTATAGATTATCGCTATCATTCTATAATCGTTCTTATGTTATGATTATTGCGGGCAAAAGTTTGTTTATGCTAGAGTTCAGCTATTTTGAGATTATTTCTTAATAAATACATTTTTTATGGAATAGTTTTTTGAAAAAAGTAGCTGCGTATAGAGAGCGTTGTGAGCAGATATCATGATTAAGCCTAAGATAAGGGGAATTTTTTATATGATAAATAGGCTTGAGGTATGGAAAAAATCTGTGATTGTTCTGACTTTAGGAGGACTTCTTTCCATTGTTTATGTAAAAAATGTCAATAGTTGGCAAAAAGTATCTGATAATTCATTTTATTTTTTAAAACGTGGTATGTCTGCCTATAAAAACGGACAAATAAATCAAGCGATTTCAGCATTGCGCTGTGCTGCTAATATGGGGCATATTGGTGCAAATTGGAAACTAGGTTGTATCTATGCAGAGGGTGATGGTGTAGCGAAAGATGATTATCAAGCATATCGTTTTTTTGCATATATTGTTAAAAAAGGTGCTGATCTTGGTTCAGAGAATGAAAGCTATGTTTCTGATGCGTTAGTTAAACTTGCAGGCTATATCAAAAAAGGTATCCCTCAATCGCCTGTAAAAGCCAATCCTTCTTATGCCGCTCGTCTTTATATGCAGGCTGCGGTGAATTATGGAAATCCTCAGGCTGAGTATTATTTAGGAAAAATATTTTTCAACGGAGAAGGAAGAGAAAAAAACCTTGTACAGGCAGCACGATGGTTTCAATTATCGGCAAAAAAAGGAAATCCTCCTGCTCAAGCAATGCTTGGAAATATGTTGCTTCAAGAAGGAGATATCATTCGCGGTGTAGCGATGTTAACTGCAGCCTATAAAAAAGCAAATGCAAAAGATAAAGACTGGATTCGTCCTTTACAAGAACATGCTTTTGCTACTTGTAATGAATTTGAGAGACGTGCAATAATATCACTGGCAGCGGATATTCTAAAAAATAACAGTTTTTGAGTATTGATTGTTACATTCCTTAATGAAACAGTATAAAAACTTAAATTCTTGTATTTTCTTTTGCAATAGAACAAGCTTTTTCCATAGATCATAATTAATGACTTAGGATTTTAGACAAAAATTCTTGGGCACGTTGTGTTCTCGCTTCTGGGGCAGAAAAGAACTCTTTAGATGAACAGTCTTCTAGAATTTCTCCTTGATCCATAAAGATAATACGTTCAGAAACTTTTTGTGCAAATCCCATTTCATGTGTTACACAAATCATTGTCATACCTTCTTTTGCTAAGCTAATCATGACATCTAGTACTTCTCCAACCATTTCAGGATCGAGAGCAGATGTAGGTTCATCAAAAAGCATGACAAGAGGATCCATGGTTAAGGCACGTGCAATAGCAACACGTTGTTGTTGACCTCCGGAAAGTTGTCCTGGGTATTTATTTTTATGTTCGATAAGTCCAACGCGTTCAAGATATAATAAACCACGCTCAAGTGCTTCTTTTTTACTGCGTTTTAAGACCTTAACTTGTGCGATTGTGAGATTTTCTGTGACAGATAAATGTGGAAAAAGTTCAAAATGCTGAAATACCATTCCTACTTGACTGCGTAATTTAGGCAGATTTGTTTTTTTTGAATGGACAGGTATTCCATTAATAAAAATTTCTCCCTTTTGAAAAGGAACGAGAGCATTAATGGTTTTTATAAGCGTTGATTTACCTGACCCTGATGGTCCACAAACTACAACAACTTCTCCTTTATTAATATTTGTTGTGCAGTTTTTAAGAACATTAACTTCGCCATACCAGTTAGAAACATTTTTTATTTTAATCATATGTGTCGACATTTTTTTTTTCCTGTTAGCGAATGATAGATACTTTTTTCTGTATATACAAAACTATTTGTGACAATGTAAAACAGATAACAAAATAGAAAATAGCTGCTAAGACATAAGCTTCTTGCTTAACACCAAAATTATTTGCAACGATATCAAAACCATTTAAAAGGCTATTTCCGCTGATTGCATAAACAAGAGTTGTATCCTGAAAAAGGATAATAACTTGTGTTAAAAAGACTGGCAACATGTCTCTAACGGCTTGAGGTAAAATGACAATATACATATTTTGCCAATATGTCATTCCAAGAGCTTGTCCTGCATATTTTTGCCCTTGCGAAACTGACTTTATGCCGGCACGCATAATCTCTGCAAAATAAGCAGTTTCAAATGCAGTAAAGGTAATAAGTGCTGATTTATTGGCACCGATCGATTCACCAATGAGAAATGGTAAAAGCACAAAAAACCATAAGATGACCATGACAAGTGGTACTGAGCGCATGACCGTTATATAAATTATTGCCGGCCAAGAGAGTAGTTTAAAAGAAGAAAGCCGCATCATTGCTAAGAGCGTACCGAAAATAAGCCCAAAGACTGTCGCAAAAAGGGTTAAAAAAATGCTAAACAGTAAGCCTTCTACAATGTAAGAACGAAATATATCAAAGGTAAAGAATGAAAAATCAAAGCCTGAAAAATTGAAAGGAAAGTACAAATCAAACTGAGAGGTTATAAAATCTATCATGTTCAATTCTCTCCCGTTTGAAAATTAGGAACTTTGAGCATTTGTTCAATCACTGTCATAATAATGAATATGAATAACGCGATGACAATATAAAGAATTGTAACAAGCAAATAGTTTTCGTAAACATGGCTTATTTCTTCAATTGCTTGATATTGGAACTGCATGAGTTCATTTATGGAAACGGCAAATGCTATAGATGAGTTTTTGACAATGCCCATTGCTTCTGAAGTAAGAGGAGGCATGATTGTACGCATAGCACGCGGCAGTATAACATAGCGATAACTTTGATAAGTTGTAAATCCCATTGCCATAGCTGCATAGCGTTGACCAGAAGAAATCGCTTCAATACCTGAGCGCACCTGTTCTGCAATACGTGCAGATGTAAAGAAACCCAATGCACATGTTATTAAGAGAATCGGTGAGAACTTTACTGCAGGTGGGTAAAGTTTGGGAACAACAAAATACCACAAAAACACTTGTACAAGGAGAGGAATATTTCGCATAATTTCCACCCATATACCAGCAATAGTGCGTAAGACACGATTGATTATAGTGCTATTGGGTAGAGTGCGCATTGTTCCTATAATAACACCACAAAATACAGCTAAAATTAGTGAAGAGATGGATAATAAAACTGTATTTTTAAAACCATCAAGTAGTGTATCTAAATAAGTGTGCGTTGTGCCAGGAGTTCCTAAACATCCTGCTACTAGTGTTTGTGTAAGATCATCTCTACAAAGGAAAGAAAAGTCCATTAATTCATATTTCCTAAATTAAGTCATTTACAAACAGAGTAATAAATTAACTGCTTTATATAAGCAAACTTTATTAAAAAATGAACTAAAACATAACCACATTCAATTTTTAAAGAACATAGCAATTCTTATAGAGTGTGGTTATGCTTTTGAAAATTCTATAAATTATTTTCTATATAGCTTTCTCTTGGCTTATTATTTGGGTGTTCCCAAGCATATTTTGTTAATGTTGATAAGGGAAGATTCATAATAGCATTTGTAGGAGGAATTGGCTTCATAAACCACTTATCATAAAGTTTTTTGAGTGATTCGTCTTTTATTTGACGCACAATACTATCGTTAATTGCGTGTTCAAAATTTTTATCATTTAACCGTAGCATACAAGCAATTGGTTCAACTGAAAGTATAGGATCAAGGATCACATAATCAGATGGATTTTTGGATTTAGCAATATGTCCAGCGAGAATTGATGCATCCATAACAAATGCATCGGCACGACCAGATTCTAGTAGGAGGAAACTATCCCCATGGTCTTTTCCTTTTACGACATTAAAGTGAATATTTTTCGCACGTTTGTTTTTACGGATCAGTTGAACAGATGTTGTTCCGGTGGTTGTTGCGACTGTTTTTCCATTTAAATCAGTAAGAGATTTAATGTGAGAGTTTTTCTTTACAGCAATCCGAACTTCTTCAACATAAGTGGTATAAGCAAAAGCTGCTTCTTTACTTCGGGCAATATCATTTGTTGTTGAGCCACATTCAAAATCGTAGGTATTATTTTGTAAGAGAGGAATTCTATTTTGTGATGTAATGGGGAGATAATGAACTTTAATTGGCTTGCCAATTTTTTGGGAAATATCGCCAATGATACGTTCAGCCATTTCCGTGTGGAAACCTACATATTTACCGTTACCAAGAGCATAGGCTAGACCTGATGATTCTCGTACACCTAGAGTAATTTCTCCTGTTTTTTTAATTTTTTCTAGTGTATCATTTGCGGCATACACGACATTTGTCAGCCCGATGGTAGCCACTGCAATAAATGTTAACAGTGATTTTTTCATTCTATCCTCCATTTATTTTCTTGTTTTTATTTTTGATACTAAACTGCATCGTTTAGCACATTTTTAATCTCTTAAGCGAGTGATTTTTTATTCTTTTAAAACAAGTTTTATAATTTATCAAAGGCAATTCAGGTGTATCCAAACGGGAGTATGATCTGATGGTTTTTGATAGCCTCTTACTTCTATTTGACTATAAGCGCAGATGAGTTGATCAACAGCTTCTGGGGATAAGAGAAAGTGGTCAATGCGAATCCCATTATTTTTAGGCCATGCACCAGCTTGAAAGTCCCAAAAGCTAAAGGAAGGGATATCTGTAACGTTGCGCAGAGCATCATAAAAACCTAAATGAATAATTCGTTGAAATGCCTGTCTTGTTTGTGGAAGGAATAAGGCGTCATGACTCCATTCTTGAGGATTTTTTGCATCCAGTGGAGTAGGGATGACATTATAATCACCGGCTAAGACAAGAGGCTCTTCATATGCAAGCAGTGATTTTGCATGTGTATATAATCTTTCCATCCATTCTATTTTATAAGGATATTTGTCACTATTGACAGGATTTCCATTTGGTAGATAAAGGGATGCAACACGGATAGCTCCTTTATTGGTTGAATACACTGCTTCAATGTAACGTGCTTGCTCATCATTACTATTTCCTGGTAATCGGCGAATAACCTCATCAGGTGTTTTTTTTGAAAGAATAGCAACACCATTAAAGCTTTTTTGTCCGTGTGTTTCTATGTGGTATCCTAAGCTTTCAATAGCGTCTCGGGGAAATTTTTCATCGGTACTTTTAATTTCTTGAAGACAGATTATATCAGGCTGATTGTTTTGTAGCCATTGATATAATGTTTCATGTCGTGCTTTTATGCCGGCAATATTCCACGTTACTATTTTCATGGTGCTCACCATAGAGATCTTTATAACTTGTTAAAAGGTGTTTTTATAAATGTCCCCTATAATATTGTGTTTTCCCTTATTAAGGGAAATATTACTATGATAATTTCATTTATCATAAGTCCTCATAAAAAGCTAAATTCAGACATTATTGTTTAATTTATTTTCACTTTTTAAAAAAAACTGATGTTTAGTTCTTGACGAATGTATATGTTCTAGTTATTAAAAACCACTACAGTCGACGTGAAAATGATGATGTTTTAGGATATTTTCTTAAAAGGTCATTAAAGCGAGGATTGTTTTAAAAGATTAAAAGCAAATGCGAGTGCAAGAGGCTTTTGCCTTCTCTGCTTGTGTCGGGTAAACTGTTTATAGCAGCTCTACCCGATTTTCTGTGTAAGCTTATATATCTGTTCTTATTGGATTGAATAGATAGAAATAGAAAAAAGCCCGAATGGGTGAAGTGAACTTAGATTTAAAAGAGGAAGGTTGCATGCCTACCGTAAACCAGTTGATTCGTAAGCCGCGTGTGATGCCTGTTAAGCGCAATAAGGTTCCTGCGCTTCAGTCGAATCCACAAAAACGTGGTGTTTGTACACGTGTTTATACAACGACTCCAAAAAAACCAAATTCTGCTCTTCGTAAAGTTGCTAAGGTCCGTTTAACGAATGGATTTGAGGTAATAGGTTATATCCCTGGGGAAGGGCATAATCTTCAAGAGCACTCTGTTGTAATGATTCGTGGCGGTCGTGTAAAAGATTTGCCAGGGGTTCGTTATCACATTATTCGTGGATTGCTTGATACTCAAGGTGTCAAGAATCGTAAACAGCGTCGTTCAAAATATGGCGCAAAGCGTCCAAAATAATATTGAGAGACAAAGCTAATGTCCCGTCGTCATAGAGCAGAAAAACGTGAAATTAATCCAGATCCTAAATTTGGTGATTTGGTTATTACAAAATTTATGAATGCCATTATGTTTGATGGTAAAAAGTCAGTTGCTGAGCGTATTGTTTATGGTGCGCTTGATTCCGTGGAGAAAAAAGTAAAAAAAGATCCTGTGGCTTTATTCCATCAGGCGTTAGATAATGTTGCTCCTCATATTGAAGTTCGTTCGCGGCGTGTTGGTGGTGCTACTTATCAAGTTCCAATTGATGTGCGCCCTGATCGCCGCCAAGCTCTTGCTATTCGTTGGTTGATTGCGGCAGCGCGTGGACGTAATGAAACGACGATGATCGATCGTCTTTCTAGTGAGTTGGTGGATGCTGCGCATAATCGCGGTTCTGCAGTTAAGAAACGTGAAGATGTTCATCGTATGGCTGAAGCTAATCGTGCATTTTCTCATTATCGCTGGTAGGCTTGTTTAAAATTTAAGGCAAATAGAATGGCTCGCGAATATAAAATTGAAGATTATCGTAATTTTGGGATTATGGCGCATATTGATGCTGGTAAGACCACTATGACTGAGCGTATTTTGTTCTATACAGGAAAAAGCCATAAAATTGGGGAAACTCATGATGGTGCTTCTACGATGGACTGGATGGAGCAAGAACAGGAGCGTGGTATTACGATTACATCTGCAGCAACAACTACCTTTTGGGAGGGGCGAGATGGTCGGAAACGACGCTTTAATATTATTGATACGCCGGGGCACGTTGATTTTACAATTGAGGTTGAGCGTTCTCTACGTGTTCTTGATGGTGCAATAGCATTACTTGATGCTAATGCGGGTGTGGAGCCGCAAACAGAAACTGTTTGGCGACAGGCGGAGAAATATCGTGTGCCGCGTATGGTTTTTGTTAATAAAATGGATAAAATAGGTGCTGATTTTTATCGTAGTGTGGAAATGGTTGGTTCTCGATTGGGGGCTAAAGCGCTTGTTTTGCAGTTGCCAATTGGTGCTGAAAATGATTTCGAGGGTGTAGTTGATCTTGTTGAGATGAAAGCATTAAAATGGGATGGTTCCATTGGTGCTTCCGCTGTAATTGATGAGATTCCTTCTGATTTGAAAGAAAAAGCAGAAGAATATCGCGAAAAACTCATTGAAATGGCGGTTGAAGTTGATGAGGCTGCTACGGAGGCTTATCTTGAAGGCGTTATGCCAACAGATGAGCAGCTTGTTGCTCTTATTCGTAAAGGAACAATAGAGGTTCAGTTTCATCCTGTTCTTTGTGGTACAGCTTTCAAGAATAAAGGTGTGCAGCCGCTTTTAGATGCTGTTGTTGCATATCTTCCTTCTCCAGTTGATATTCCGGCGATTAGAGGTGTTGATGTAAAGACTGAGTTGGAAACAACACGCGAATCTTCAGATGAAGCTCCGCTTTCTATGCTTGCTTTTAAAATTATGAATGATCCTTTTGTTGGGTCGTTGACTTTTTGTCGTATTTATTCTGGTAAAGTTCAAAAGGGTATTTCGCTTGAAAATACTGTAAAAAGAAAGAAGGAGCGTTTGGGTCGTATGCTCCAAATGCATTCAAATTCTCGTGAAGATATTGAGGAAGCTTTTGCTGGTGATATTGTTGCTCTCGCAGGGCTTAAAGAGACGACAACAGGTGATACTCTCTGTGATCCCTTGAAACCTGTTATTTTGGAACGAATGGAGTTTCCAGAGCCCGTTATTGAAATTGCGATTGAGCCAAAGACAAAGGCAGATCAAGAAAAAATGGGTATTGCTCTTAATCGTTTGGCGGCTGAAGATCCTTCGTTTCGTGTAAAGTCGGATGAGGAATCGGGGCAGACTATTATAGCTGGAATGGGTGAGCTTCATCTCGATATTATCGTTGATCGTATGCGACGTGAATTTAAGGTAGAGGCGAATATTGGACAGCCACAGGTTGCCTATCGTGAGTCAATTACAAAATTGGCAGAAATTGATTATACGCATAAAAAGCAATCTGGTGGTGCAGGGCAATTTGCTCGTGTGAAAATTATTTTTGAACCTCATGATGGTGATGATTTCGTTTTCGAGTCAAAGGTTGTTGGTGGTGCTGTTCCTAAAGAATATATTCCTGGTGTACAGAAGGGAATTGAGAGTGTTATGGGGTCAGGACCTCTTGCAGGGTTCCCTATGCTTGGTGTAAAAGCAACTTTGATTGATGGTGCTTATCATGATGTTGATTCTTCCGTCTTAGCTTTTGAAATTGCTGCTCGTGCAGCTTTTCGTGATGGGGCAAAAAAGGCTGGTGCACAGCTTCTTGAACCAATTATGAAGGTTGAGGTTGTGACTCCGGAAGATTATGTTGGTGATGTTATTGGTGATCTAAACTCTCGTAGAGGACAGATTTCTGGAACTGAGGCGCGTGGCATTGCGACAGTTGTGAATGCAATGGTTCCTTTGGCGAATATGTTTGGTTATGTAAATAATCTTCGTTCAATGAGTCAGGGGCGTGCGCAGTATACGATGCAGTTTGATCATTATGAGCCTGTTCCTTCGGCTGTTGCTGTGGAGATTCAAAAGAAATACGCGTAATTTAGATTATGTAATTAATTTTTAACTTAGTCCTTGGTTTGGACGGAAAATGGAGAGCTCAAATGGCAAAGAGCAAATTTGAACGTACGAAGCCGCATGTTAATATTGGAACGATTGGTCACGTTGATCATGGGAAGACATCTTTAACAGCAGCAATTACGAAGTTTTTTGGTGAATTTAAAGCGTATGACCAAATTGATGCAGCACCTGAAGAGCGTGCGCGTGGGATTACTATTTCTACAGCGCATGTTGAATATGAAACAGAGAAGCGTCACTATGCCCACGTTGATTGTCCTGGTCACGCAGATTATGTGAAAAACATGATCACGGGAGCAGCGCAGATGGACGGAGCGATTTTAGTTGTTTCAGCAGCAGATGGTCCAATGCCCCAGACACGTGAGCATATACTTCTTGCTCGTCAGGTTGGTGTTCCAGCAATTGTTGTTTTTCTTAATAAGGTTGACCAAGTTGATGATGCGGAGCTTTTGGAATTAGTTGAGCTTGAAGTTCGTGAGCTTTTATCAAAATATGATTTTCCAGGAGATGATATACCAATAGTTAAAGGATCAGCGTTGGCTGCTCTTGAAGATAAAGATAAAAGCATAGGAGAAGATGCTGTTCGTCTTTTAATGAGTGAGGTTGATAATTATATACCGACTCCAGAACGCCCTGTTGATCAGCCATTTTTGATGCCGATAGAAGATGTTTTTTCAATTTCTGGTCGTGGAACAGTTGTGACAGGTCGTGTTGAGCGTGGTGTTATTAAAGTTGGGGAAGAAATTGAGATAATTGGTATTCGTCCTACTTCAAAGACGACGGTTACAGGTGTAGAAATGTTCCGTAAGCTCTTGGATCAAGGACAAGCGGGAGATAATATTGGTGCACTTCTTCGTGGTGTTGATAGAGAAGGCATTGAGCGTGGACAGGTTTTAGCCAAGCCTGGTTCTGTTACGCCTCATACCCGTTTTAAAGCAGAAGCCTATATTTTAACGAAAGATGAAGGTGGTCGTCATACGCCGTTTTTTACGAATTACCGTCCTCAATTTTATTTCCGTACAACGGATGTTACAGGGATTGTTACACTTCCAGAAGGTACAGAAATGGTGATGCCTGGTGATAATGTTGCAATGGATGTTTCACTGATAGTTCCAATAGCAATGGAAGAAAAGCTTCGTTTTGCTATTCGTGAAGGTGGTCGTACTGTTGGTGCAGGTATTGTTTCTAAAATCATTGAGTGAATATGGTTGTAGAAGAGCACTTTTATTTTATAGGTGCTTTGGATGACGAGGAAATAAAGAGCATGAACAGTCAAAATATCCGCATTCGCTTGAAAGCGTTCGACCATAGAATTCTCGATGCATCAACGCGTGAGATTGTATCAACTGCTAAGCGTACTGGTGCAAATGTCCGTGGTCCTATTCCGCTTCCAACGCGGATTGAGAAGTTTACAGTTAATCGCGGTCCGCATATTGATAAGAAGAGTCGTGAACAATTTGAAATGCGTACACATAAGCGCCTTCTTGATATTGTTGATCCAACACCGCAGACAGTTGATGCGCTTATGAAGCTCGATCTTTCTGCTGGTGTAGATGTTGAAATTAAGCTCTGAGGACAGAAGGAATAGACCGGATGCGTTCAGGTGTAATAGCACAGAAGCTGGGGATGACCCGTATTTATAATGATGCTGGTGAGCATGTGCCAGTAACAGTGCTTCGTTTGGAGAATTGTCAAGTTGTTGCTCAGCGTACAGTTGAAAAGAATGGTTATACTGCTGTTCAATTAGGTGTAGGCTTTGCTAAGGTTAAAAATACGTCACGAGCTCTTCGTGGACATTTTGCTAAGGCTTCTGTTGAGCCAAAAGCTAAAATAGCAGAATTTCGTGTCAGTCCTGATAATTTACTTGATATAGGGACTGAAATTACAGCAGAACACTTTGTTCCAGGACAAAGAGTTGATGTGACAGGTACGAGTATAGGTAAAGGTTTTGCTGGTGTAATGAAGCGGCATAACTTTGGTGGGCATCGTGCTTCGCATGGTAACTCTATTACGCATCGTGCTCATGGTTCAACAGGACAGTGCCAAGATCCAGGTAAAGTGTTTAAAGGTAAAAAAATGGCTGGACATATGGGGCAAGTACGTGTCACTACACAGAATATTGAAGTTATTTCGACGGATGTTGAACGTGGTTTAATTTTAGTACGTGGAGCTGTTTCTGGTTCTAAAGGTGCTTGGATTTTGGTGCGTGATGCTGTAAAGAAACGTCTTCCTGAAAATGCGCCAAAACCTGCTGGTATTCGTCGTCTTGTAAAGGAAAAAACAGAAATGGTTGCTCCAGTGGCGGAAAGCTCTGAAATAGAGGGAGCCGAATAATGGATCTTGTAATTAAAACTCTTGATGGTAGTGAGGCTGGGACGTTAAAGGTTTCCGAGAGTGTTTTTTGTCTTGTACCGCGTGAAGATGTTTTGCAGCGTGTTGTGCGTTGGCAACTTGCGCGTCGTCAGCAAGGAACGCATCAAGCACAAGGGCGATCTGATGTGTCGCGTACAGGTGCTAAGATGTTTAAACAAAAAGGGACAGGGCGTGCTCGACATTCTTCTGCTCGTGCGCCACAATTTAGAGGTGGTGGTAAGGCCCATGGACCGGTGGTTCGTAGTCATGCACATGATCTTCCTAAGAAAATTCGCGCCCTTGGTTTGCGTCTTGCTTTGTCAGCAAAATTAAAGGCGCAAGATTTAATTGTCGTTGATGAATTGCGTGTTAAAGATGCTAAAACAAAGTTACTTGTTTCCAGTTTTTCTAAGCTTGGCTTCAATAATGCTCTCTTGATTGGTGGCAAGGAAATTGATAATAACTTTTTTCGAGCAGCATCTAATATTCCTAATATTGATATTTTACCAATTCAAGGAATTAATGTTTATGATATTTTGCGTCGCAGCAAACTTGTTTTATCAAAAGCAGCTGTCGAGGCTCTTGAGGAGCGTTTTAAATGACAGATCTTCGCCATTATGATATAATTGTTAGTCCAGTTATTACTGAAAAGTCGACTATGATTTCTGAATATAATCAAGTTGCTTTTAATGTTGCATCGAAAGCGACAAAACCTGAAATTAAAGCTGCTGTTGAAGCGCTTTTTGGCGTTAAAGTTAAGTCAGTTAATACAATAATCCGTAAGGGTAAAGTAAAGCGTTTTAAAGGCATTGTTGGTCGGCAAAGTGATGTTAAAAAAGCGATTGTGACACTGACCAAAGGTCAGTCTATCGACGTTTCGACAGGTCTTTAAAGAGGTTCGGAGATAAGAATAATGGCACTTAAGAACTTCAATCCGACTACACCAGGACAGCGTCAGCTTGTTATTGTAGATCGCTCTTGTCTTTATAAGGGCAAGTCTGTAAAAAGATTAACAGAAGGCTTGTCTTCAAAGGGTGGGCGTAATAATCGTGGTCGCGTTACTGCTCGTTTTCAAGGTGGTGGTCATAAACGTAGTTATCGCTTTGTTGATTTTAAGCGTTTAAAACGTGGTATTTCCGCAAAAGTTGAGCGTTTGGAATATGATCCGAATCGTACTGCGTTCATCGCATTAATTCGCTATGATGATGGGCAATTAGATTATATTCTAGCTCCACAGCGTCTTGGTGTGGGCGATTCTGTTATAGCTGGTTTAAATGTTGATGTTAAACCAGGTAATGCTATGCCACTTGGTCATATGCCTGTGGGGACGATTATTCACAATGTTGAAATGAAGCCAGGAAAAGGTGGTCAAATTGCTCGTTCAGCTGGTACTTACGCACAGTTGGTTGGGCGTGATCAAGGGATGGCTATTCTACGGCTTAATTCTGGTGAGCAGCGTTTAGTATCGAGCAGTTGTTTTGCAACCGTTGGTGCAGTTTCTAATCCTGATCATGGTAATATTAATGATGGTAAAGCAGGGCGGTCACGATGGCGTGGTAAACGTCCGCATGTTCGTGGTGTTGCTATGAATCCAGTTGATCATCCTCACGGTGGTGGTGAGGGGCGTACATCAGGAGGGCGTCATCCTGTATCTCCTTGGGGTAAACCTACAAAGGGTAAGCGTACGCGTTCCAATAAAGCCACTGATAAATTTATTATGCGTACGCGTCATCAGCGTAAGAAATGAGAAAGGTAGTCTGAAGTGGTTCGTTCAGTTTGGAAAGGTCCGTTTGTTGACGGCTATCTTCTTGGAAAAGCAGAGAAGGTTCGTGCAAGTGGGCGCAATGAAGTTATAAAAATATGGAGTCGTCGCTCCACTATTTTACCACAGTTTGTTGGTTTAACTTTTGGTGTTTACAACGGTAATAAGCATATTCCTGTTTCTGTTTCTGAAGAGATGGTTGGGCATAAGTTTGGTGAGTTTGCTCCCACCCGGACTTATTATGGGCATGGTGCAGATAAAAAAGCGAAGAGGAAATAAGTAATGGGAAAAGCTAAAGTTCCGCGCCAGCTTAAGGAAAATGAGGCGAGAGCTGTTGCTCGGACAATTCGTGTAAGTCCACAAAAACTTAATTTAGTTGCTGCGATGATTCGTGGTAAAAAAGTTAATGTGGCATTAGCCGATTTAACATTTTCGCGTAAACGTATTGCTGGAACTGTGAAAAAAACTCTTGAATCGGCGATTGCAAATGCAGAAAATAACCATGATCTTGATATTGATTCGCTTATTGTTGCAGAAGCCTATGTTGGTAAGTCGATAGTGATGAAGCGTTTTCATGTTCGTGGTCGTGGACGTGCTAGTCGGATTGAACGTCCATTCTCACACCTTACTGTTATTGTTCGTGAAGTTACCGAAAAAGTGGAGGCCGCATAATGGGGCAGAAAATCAATCCAATTGGGCTTCGTCTTGGTGTTAATCGGACGTGGGATTCTCGTTGGTATGCTGATAGTGGTGAGTATGGGCGTCTTCTTCATGAAGATTTAAAAATTCGTTTGTATGTACTGGAAGAATTAAAGCAAGCGGCTATTTCTAAGGTTGTTATTGAGCGGCCCCATAAAAAGTGTCGTGTAACGATTCATTCAGCACGTCCTGGTTTGATTATTGGCAAAAAAGGTGCTGATATTGAAAAGCTTCGTCGCAAGCTTTCAGAGATGACCAATGCTGAAACATCACTCAATATTGTAGAAATTCGTAAACCAGAAATTGATGCTACGATTATTGCGCAATCAATTGCTCAGCAATTAGAGCGTCGTGTTGCTTTTCGGCGTGCAATGAAGCGTGCAGTTCAGTCTGCTATGCGTCTTGGAGCAGAAGGTATTCGTATTAATTGTTCTGGTCGTCTTGGTGGTGCTGAAATTGCCCGTATGGAATGGTATCGTGAAGGACGTGTTCCACTTCATACCTTGCGTTCTGATGTTGATTACGGTACAGCAGAAGCTAAAACTGCTTATGGTATTTGTGGTGTTAAAGTTTGGGTGTTTAAGGGTGAGATTCTTGAGCATGATCCGATGGCTTCAGAACGTCGTGCGACAGAAGTTGATCATTCTGGTTCGTCATCGAGTCGTCGTCGCGAAAATACTTAGTTTTTATGATTGAATAAAAGTTTGGAGTAGAGAACAATGTTGCAGCCAAAGCGCACAAAGTTCCGTAAACAATTCAAGGGTCGTATTCACGGTGCTTCGAAGGGAGGTACGGATTTAAATTTCGGTGCTTACGGTTTGAAAGCTGTTGAGCCTGAGCGTATTACTGCACGCCAAATTGAAGCAGCACGTCGTGCAATTACGCGTTATATGAGACGTTCGGGGCGGGTTTGGATTCGTATTTTCCCAGATCTTCCAGTTACATCTAAACCGACTGAAGTTCGTATGGGTAAAGGTAAGGGGAGCGTTGATTATTGGGCTGCACGTGTAGCACCAGGGCGTGTTATGTTTGAGCTTGATGGAGTTCCTGAAGATGTTGCGCGTGAAGCTCTGAGATTGGGGGCTGCGAAGTTGCCTATTAAAACACGTTTCATACAGCGTATTGCTGAATAAAGAGGTTAAGCGATGAAAGCCACAGAATTACGGGCGCAAACGCTCGACCAAATGAAAGATGAGTTGGCTAAGTTAAAGAAAGAGCAGTTTAACTTGCGCTTTCAAAAGGCAACAGGCCAATTAGAAAAGACTGCGCGTGTTAGGCAGGTTCGTCGTGATATTGCACGTGTTAAAACTTTTCTTCGTCAAAAGATAAACGAAAGTAAGGTTTAAGGAAAGAAGAGATGCCTAAACGCATTTTGCAGGGTGTTGTCGTTAGCGACAAAAGTGATAAGACTGTAGTTGTCAAAGTGGAGCGTCGTTATTCTCATCCACTTCTTAAAAAGACTATTCGGCAGTCTAAAAAATATAAAGCGCATGATGAGAACAATCAATTCAAAATTGGGGATCAAATTTCTATTCAGGAATCTAAACCAATTTCGAAAGATAAACGTTGGATTGTTGTTAAAGACAGTGTAGCGTAGTGAATTAAGTTTATTGTTTTAAAATTGAATAGTGGTTTTTCATTAATAGATTTATAAGTAATAGCTTTGCTGTTGTTTGGCAGGCAAATCCAAGTGTGTTAAAGGCATAACTGGGTATAAGTATTAAGAAAAGGTGGCCAGTCATGATTCAGATGCAAACAAACCTCGATGTTGCCGATAATTCTGGTGCACGTCGTGTCATGTGCATCAAGGTGTTAGGCGGTTCAAAGCGAAAATATGCTTCGGTCGGTGACATTATTGTTGTTGCAGTTAAGGATGCTATTCCTCGTGGACGTGTTAAAAAAGGTGATGTAATGAAAGCTGTGGTGGTTCGTACTGCTAAGGATATTCGTCGCCCAGATGGTAGTGTTATTCGTTTTGACAGTAATGCTGCTGTTTTGGTAGATAATAAGAAAGAGCCGATAGGTACACGTATCTTTGGACCTGTTCCCCGCGAGCTTCGTGGTAGGAACCACATGAAGATCATCTCGCTCGCTCCTGAAGTATTATAAGGAGCAAGTATTATGCAAAAGATTAAAAAAGGTGATAAGGTTGTTGTTTTATCCGGTAAGGATAAAGGGTGTAGTGGTGAAGTTATTAAGGTGAGTCCAAAGGAAAATAAAGCTTTTGTTCGTGGTGTTAATATGGTTAAACGGCATCAGCGCCAGACACAAAAACAAGAAGCTGGAATTGTGTCTAAAGAAGCTGCGATTCATCTTTCCAATTTGGCGATTGCTGACCCTAAAGATGGTAAACCTACACGCGTAGGTTTTCGTATGAATGCAGATGGTATTAAAGTTCGTTTTGCCAAGCGTTCGGGAGAATTGATTAATGGCTGAAGAAAAACAAGCACCACGCATGAAGATGCATTATTTTGAAATAGTTCGTAAAACTCTTCAAGAGAAATTTCATTATAAAAATGCGATGCAAATTCCACGCGTTGATAAAATTGTGGTAAATATGGGGATTGGTGAAGCGACTGCTGACTCCAAAAAGCCATCTCTTGCTGCTGAAGATTTGGGTCTCATAACAGGTCAAAAAGCTGTTGTTACTCGTGCGCGTCATTCTATTGCTACTTTTAAAGTTCGTGAGGGAATGCCGCTTGGGGCAAAAGTTACATTACGCAAAGATCGTATGTTTGAGTTTTTGGATCGTCTTATTACGATTGCACTTCCACGGGTTCGTGACTTCCGTGGTTTGAATCCCAAAAGCTTTGATGGTCGTGGAAATTTTGCTATGGGTATTAAAGAGCACATTGTATTTCCAGAAATTAACTATGATAAAGTTGATCAAATTTGGGGTATGGATATTATCGTTTGTACGACAGCAAAAACGGATGATGAGGCACGTGAATTGTTGCGTGCTTTTAATTTCCCTTTTCGTTCGTAACGGCAAATGTAGTGAGGTAAGGTTATGGCAAAAGTAAGTGCCGTTGAAAAAAATAAACATCGTGAAATGATGGTAAAGCGTTATGCTGCACGTCGTGCACGTCTAAAAGCTGTTGTTATGGATCAGAAGGTTTCTCTTGAAGAGCGTTTTAAAGCTTCTGTTCAATTGGCGGAATTGCCACGTAATTCTGCAAAAGTCCGTATTCGTAATCGCTGTGAAGTTTCAGGGCGTCCACGCGCTTATTATCGTAAATTGAAAATGTCACGAATTGCATTGCGTGAACTTGGCTCTATTGGTCATATTCCCGGTATTGTTAAATCTAGTTGGTAAGAGGAGAGTGTTAAATGTCTATGTCAGATCCTCTTGGTGATATGTTAACACGTATTCGTAATGCACTTGGTCGAAAAAAAGGTAAAGTGGTTACACCTGCTTCAAAGCTTCGTGCGCGCGTTCTTGATGTTCTTCAGTCAGAAGGTTATATTCGCGGATATCATCAGGTTAATTTAGGTGACGGGAAATCTGAAATTGAAATCGAGTTAAAATATTTTGAAGGATTGGCTGCGATTCGTGATATTTCGCGTGTATCAAAGCCGGGGCGTCGTGTATATGTTTCTGCTAAGTCGCTTCCTCAAGTGGCAAATGGCCTTGGTATTTCAATTTTATCAACGCCCAAAGGTGTTATGGCAGATCATGAAGCGCGTGAGCAAAATGTTGGTGGAGAGCTTCTGTGTCGTGTTTTCTAATTATGTTTAGAAAAACAAAAAAGTAGGTTATAATAATGTCTCGTATTGGAAAAAAGCCCATTTCAATCCCTTCTGGGGTCACAGCTACTGTTGAAGGTCAGCTGGTTAAGGCAAAAGGTCCGAAAGGTGAGCTAAGTTACGTCGTTAACGATGAAGTCTTGGTCAAACTTGAGGAAAATGTTATATCAGTTTTACCACGGGATCAATCAAAAGATGCACGCTCTAAATGGGGTATGTCACGATCTATGATTGAAAATATTTTTTGTGGTGTGAAGGATGGTTTTGAGAAAAAACTTGAGATTAACGGTGTTGGTTATCGTGCTGCTTTGCAAGGTAAAGATATTCAGTTGTCATTAGGTTTTTCGCATGATGTGATTTATAAAGTTCCCTCTGGTGTCACTGTAACGGTTCCTAAACCTACAGAAATTGTTATTTCTGGGATTGATAAACAACAAATTGGGCAAGTTGCGGCAGAAATTCGTGAGTATCGTAGGCCTGAGCCTTATAAAGGTAAAGGCGTTAAGCATGCAGATGAGCGTATCTTTCGTAAAGAAGGTAAAAAGAAATAAGGATCTTGTATTATGCTTTCATCTAAGGACATTCTTCAGCGTCGTGCGCGGCGTGTTCGTCGTAGAATAAAAATGGTTTCTAGCGATCGTCCGCGGCTTAGTGTTTATCGTTCAAATCAGAATATTTATGCTCAAATTATTGATGATGTGCGTGGATGTACGCTTGTATCGGCATCTACTCTTGATGGTGATTTGAAAAAGTCATTAAAAAAAGGTTCTGATAAAGAAGCTGCTTTTGCGGTTGGTAAGTTAATTGCTGAACGTGCGAAGGAGGCTGGTGTTAATGAAGTGGTTTTTGATCGTGGTGCATATGTTTACCATGGGAGAGTAAAAGCTTTGGCTGAAGCTGCGCGCGAAGCTGGCTTGAATTTTTGAAAGACCTTATTAAAAACAATGAGTAAGGAAAATCTTAGAGTGTTTCATATAAGTTTCTCTAATGTGATAGTAGAAATTTATTGACGTGCTTCCGGAAAAGAAAAAGGAATGAGGAATGGCACAGAAAGAACGTAGTGAACGAGAAGAGCGTGAGGGTGAATTTGTTGACAGACTTGTTCATATCAATCGCGTTGCTAAAGTTGTAAAAGGTGGTCGGCGTTTTGGTTTTGCCGCTCTTGTTGTCGTTGGTGATCAAAAGGGGCGTGTAGGTTTTGGTCATGGTAAGGCGCGAGAAGTACCAGAAGCGGTTCGTAAAGCGACAGAATCTGCAAAACGTGGAATGATTTATGTTCCACTTCGTTCTGGGCGTACATTGCATCATGATCTTGAAGGTCGTCATGGAGCAGGTCGTGTTTTATTGCGTTCAGCTTCTGCTGGTACTGGTATTATTGCTGGAGGGCCAATGCGCGCTATCTTTGAAGCTCTTGGTATGCAGGATGTTGTTGCAAAGTCTTTAGGGTCATCCAATCCTTATAACATGGTGCGTGCAACTTTTGATGCGTTGAAACATCAAATGCATCCTAGGGATATCGCAGCTCAACGTGGTATAAAATATTCAACTTTACAGGCACGTCGTCGGCATTTAGTTGATATGGAAGGATAATTTCTGAGATTATCAGAAAAGGAATGAGGAAATGGTGCAAAGAAAATCTCAGAATAGTAAAACTGTGACAATAGAACAGATTGGAAGCCCAATTCGGAATTCACAGATTCAGCGTGCAACCTTAAAGGGACTTGGATTGAATAAAATACGGCGGCGGCGTGTTTTAAATGATACACTTTGTGTGCGAGGTATGATTTCTAAGGTTAGACATTTGGTTCGCATTATTGATGAAGATTAAAAGGTTGCAGGAGTATTTAATATGAAACTCAATGAACTGAGTGATTGTGAAGGAGCAACAAAAAGGCGGAAGCGTGTTGGGCGTGGTATTGGTTCGGGTACTGGTAAGACGGGTGGTCGTGGTGTAAAAGGACAAAAATCGCGCTCTGGTGTTTCGCTTAATGGTTTTGAAGGTGGGCAAATGCCTATTTATCGTCGTTTGCCAAAGCGTGGATTTAAAAATTACTTTGCCAAAAGCTATAATGAAGTTTCACTAGGAAGAATTCAGTTGGCTGTTGATTCCGGAAAGTTAAATGTTGAGAAGCCTGTTGATGCTGTTGCTTTGAAAGAGGCAGGTATTATCCGCCGTGTAAAGGATGGGATTCGTCTTCTTTCTGATGGTACGTTAAAAGATAAGATTATTTTTCATGTATCTGGTGCTTCTGAAGCTGCTCGTATCAAAGTTGAAAAAGCTGGTGGTCAGGTTATTATTCCTGAAGTTGCTCGATAAAATTTTATGGTATGAATGATGGTTTAGAGAGGGGATGTCTCTTTTCATGATATCTTTTCTGAAGGGTTCTTTCGATTTGCATTTATTTGTGTATAACGATATAAATTAAAGAGTTATACTTCTATGATTCCAAAGAGCTTATGTACGTGGGAGACGTTTTATGGCATCAGCAGCAGAGCAGTTTGCTTCCAATATAAACTTTGGTACTTTTTCTCGTGCGACTGAATTAAAGCAGCGCATTTGGTTCACATTAGCTGCACTTCTTGTATACCGCTTTGGTACTTATATCTCCCTTCCTGGTATTAATATTGATGCTTTACGGCAAACGTTTGAACATCATGCATCCGGTGTGTTGGGGCTCTTTAATATGTTTGCTGGAGGTGCTGTTGGGCGTATGGCAATTTTTGCGCTAGGAATTATGCCTTATATATCAGCATCTATTATTGTTCAGTTATTAACTTCTATTATTCCTTCTTTAGAGTCTCTTAAAAAAGAAGGTGAGTTAGGTCGTAAGATTATTAATCAATATACCCGCTATGTAACAGTAGTATTGGCAATTTTGCAAGCTTTTGGTATTGCGGTTGCACTTGAAACAGGCATAGGAACAGGGCTTCATATTGTTATGGAACCAGGTTTAATGTTCCGTATTTCTTCTGTTATCACACTGGTTGGTGGAACGATGTTTCTTATGTGGCTTGGTGAACAAATCACGTCACGTGGAGTAGGTAATGGGGTTTCTCTTATTATTTTTACTGGAATTGTAGCAAATTTTCCTTCTACTTTTGCCCAACTTTTGACTGCGCATAGTCAGGCTGATTTATCAACTTTTCTTCTTATAGTTATTATGTTTATTGCTGTTTCTGTTATTGGAATTATCGTTTTTGTAGAACGTGCGCAACGGCGAATTCTTATTCAGTACCCAAAACGTCAAGTTGGTAATCAGATGTTTCAAGGTGATATGTCTCACCTTCCTTTAAAGCTAAATACGGCTGGTGTTATTCCACCAATTTTTGCTTCATCTTTGTTATTGTTACCAGCAACGATTAATAATTTTTCTGACAAAATGCCACAGTGGGTTCAAGCTATTTCTTATTCTTTAAGTCATGGACAGCCACTTTATATGCTTATCTATGCATTTTTGATGGCGTTTTTTTGTTTTTTTTATACGGCAATTGTGTTTAACCCAAGTGATACGGCTGATCAGTTAAAAAAGCATTCTGGTTTTATTCCAGGCATACGTCCTGGTGAGCGTACAGCTGAATATATAGATTATGTTTTGACGCGTATTACTGTTGTGGGAGCAATTTATATTATATTGGTTTGTTTACTACCTGAGTTTATGATATCTACACTACAGGTTCCTTTTTATCTTGGAGGAACGTCGTTGTTGATTGTTGTTACTGTTACACTTGATACAGTTGCTCAAATTCAGGGACATCTTGTAGCTCACCAATATGAAGGGTTGATTAAAAAATCAAAACTTCGTGGAGGTAAGAGGAAACGATGAGAATTGTTCTGTTAGGGCCTCCAGGAGCTGGAAAAGGTACACAAGCTAAGATGTTGATTAAGGAATATCATATTCCTCAGTTGTCAACAGGTGATATGTTGCGTGAAGCTATTGTTAAAGAAACGGAAGTTGGTAAAGAAGCTAAAGTTATTATGAATTCTGGTGCTTTGGTGTCTGATAATATTGTGAATCAGATTGTATCGGATAGGATTGATGAAAGTGATTGTATAAACGGTTTTATTTTGGATGGCTATCCACGCACTGTGGCTCAGGCAGAGGCTTTGCAGGAGATTTTGAAATCAAAAAATATGAATCTTGATGCTGTTATTGAGCTAAAAGTAGATGAGGATGCATTAATTGAACGCATGAAAAAGCGTGTTCAAGCTACGATAGCTGCTGGTGGTCAAGTTCGTTCAGATGATAATCCAGTTGCTTTTGCAAAGAGGTTGGTAGAATATCGTGAAAAAACGGCACCTTTATCTGAGTTTTATTCCGAGAAGGGATTGTTGAAGAAAGTAGATGGGATGATCGATATTAATGAGGTCTCACATATGATAAAAAAGATTCTTCAATGAGGTTTTTTTTGGGAAATAAATGAAAAGAGTTGACTTTTTCGATGAAATCTATCAAAAACTGCTTTGATTTATTTCAATAAAATAATGGGATTCGGAAAATTCTATGCTGAATCGCTTTTTTCTGTAAAGTATAGAAGGTACTTTATGGGTGTTTTTTTAGTATAACCAAGGAGAACAGGCGTGGCTCGTATTGCTGGTGTCAATATCCCAACAAATAAGCGTGTAATTATTGCACTTCAGTATATTCATGGGATTGGACCAAAATTTGCGCAAGAAATTACTAAAAGAGTTGGTATTCCTACGGGGCGACGTGTGCATGAGCTTTCAGATGCGGAAGTATTGCAAATTCGTGAGGCGATTGATCAGGGATATCAAGTTGAGGGAGATTTGCGTCGTGAAGTTGCAATGAATGTGAAGCGTTTGATGGATCTTGGTTGCTATAGAGGATTACGTCATCGCCGCTCTTTACCTGTTCGTGGGCAACGTACACATACAAATGCGCGTACCCGTAAAGGTCCGGCTAAGGCAATTGCTGGTAAGAAAAAATAATAATTTTTTAAAAGAAGAATTTTATTTTTTTTAGATATTTTGTTTCTTGCTTAAGTTTTGCAAGAAGTGAGAAGGTGGAGCTGCTGATATTACGGCAGTGAGGAGATCGTTGAAAGGAAAGTTATGGCAAAAGAAGCCACGCGTGTTCGTCGTCGCGAGCGAAAAAATATTTCATCAGGTGTTGTGCATATCAATTCAACATTTAATAATACAATGATTACCATTACGGATGCTCAGGGAAATACAATTGCATGGTCTTCCGCTGGTGCTCAAGGTTTTAAGGGATCTAGAAAGTCTACACCTTTTGCAGCGCAGGTGGCTGCTGAGGATTGTGCTAAAAAAGCGCAAGAACATGGTATGCGTTCTTTGGAAGTTGAGGTTTGTGGTCCTGGATCAGGTCGTGAGTCCGCTTTACGTGCGTTGCAATCTGTTGGTTTTGTTATTACTTCTATTCGTGATGTAACACCGATTCCTCATAACGGATGTCGTCCACGTAAAAGACGGCGTGTTTAATTCGGGTATTGTTTTTTGTTGTTAGAGCCTTCTCTAATGTTCACACTGACCGTTACGATTGAATGGTGACGGAGCGAAAGAACGGGAATAAAAATATGATCCAGAAAAACTGGCAGGAACTGATTAAACCCAATAAGGTTGAATTTTATACGCATGATAATCCAAATGTTTCAAGTGTGGTTGCAGAGCCTCTTGAGCGTGGTTTTGGTTTAACATTAGGAAATGCACTTCGTCGTGTTTTGTTGTCATCGCTTCGTGGTGCTGCGATTACTGCTGTGCAGATTGATGGTGTTTTACATGAATTTTCATCAATTCCAGGTGTTCGTGAGGATGTTACAGATATTATCCTTAATATAAAAGAAATTGCACTTCGTATGCAGGAAGAGGGGCCTAAACGTGTCGTTGTTTGTAAAGAGGGTCCTGGTGTTGTGAAAGCAGGGGATATCAGTACTGTTGGAGATATGGAAATTCTGAATCCAGAACATGTTATTTGTACACTTGATGAAGGTGCTGAGATTCGTATGGAGTTTATTATCAATTCAGGAAAAGGATATGTTCCATCTGATCGCAATTGTGTGGATGATGCGCGTATAGGCCTTATTCCTGTTGATAGTCTGTATTCACCAATTCGTAAAGTTTCTTATAAAGTAGAGAACACGCGTGAAGGTCAAGTTTTGGATTATGATAAATTAACACTTACAATTGAAACAAATGGTGCTGTTACTGGGGAAGATGCTGTTGCTTTTGCGGCACGTATTTTACAGGATCAATTGTCATTGTTTGTTAATTTTGATGAGCCGGAAAAGGAAGTTGTTGAAGAAGCTGATTCGGAACTTGCTTTTAATCCTGCACTTCTGAAAAAAGTAGATGAGTTAGAATTATCTGTTCGTTCGGCGAATTGTCTTAAAAATGATAATATCGTCTATATTGGTGATCTTATTCAAAAGACGGAATCTGATATGCTTAGGACACCAAATTTTGGTCGGAAATCTTTAAATGAGATTAAAGAAGTTTTAGCATGTATGGGGTTGCACCTTGGTATGGAAATTCCTGCATGGCCACCTGAAAACATTGATGATCTTGCAAAACGCTATGAAGATCAGTATTAATATTATAATTTAAGGAGAAGGCTTATGCGCCATAATAAGTCAGGCCGCAAGTTGAATCGGACTGCTAGCCACCGTAAAGCGATGTTTGCAAATATGGCGATTTCGCTAATTGAACATGAGCAGATTGTGACAACCCTTCCAAAGGCTAAAGAGATTCGTCCTATTGTTGAAAAATTAGTCACTCTTGGTAAACGTGGTGGTTTACATGCACGTCGACAAGCAATTGCAGCTCTTCGTGATACTGGAAAAGTTGCAAAATTATTTGATACACTTGCACCGCGTTATGCAGAACGTAAGGGTGGATATTTACGTATTATGAAAGCAGGATTTCGTTCAGGTGATAATGCTCCAATGGCTGTTATAGAGTTTGTGGATCGTGATGTTGATGCAAAAGGTGCTATAGATCGCGTGCGAATGGAAAGTTCTAGTAATGAAAAAGAAGTTTCTTCATAAGTTTGTCGTTTTGTTGAATTTTAAAAAGCCGTCTTTCTTAGACGGTTTTTTTTTGCCTGTTGTAAAATGAGTTTTGTTTGATATGTAAGCATAAGAAGAGGTTGCAATATATTGAATTATTTTATTTTTATAACATTTATTATTTAGAGAGGTTGTTTTTATTTTTAATTATAAATATTAATGGATATCTTTTGATATTACATTGAGGAATGTATTGTTTATCTTATGAATGTTTAAGGAATATTTTGATTTTATAAGGAGTGAGTCATGAGATATTTTTTTGTGGTATGGCTTTTGGGGGCAATTATGACACCTATGTCATTTTGTTGCGCATACGCTCAAATTCCGCAAACACAAAAAGAAATTACTCTTTCATTTGCTCCTTTAGTTAAGAAGACTATTCCGTCTGTCGTCAATATTTATGCAGCTCGGCAAATTAAGGCTCGTTCGCCTTTTGAAGGTGATCCTTTTTTTGAGCAATTTTTTAGTCGTTTTCAAGATAATTTTCCAGTACGTAAGCAATCTTCATTGGGATCTGGGGTGATTGTTGATACACGGGGGTTGGTTGTTACGAATTATCATGTCATTAAAGATGCAAATGAAATTAAAGTGGCTCTTTCTGATGGTAGGGAGTTTGAGAGTAGGGTTAGGCTAAAAGATGAAGCAACAGATATTGCTGTGCTTGAAATTGATGCAGAGGGTGCTCAATTTCCTGTTCTTCCGTTAGGAGATTCTGATGCTGTTGAAGTTGGTGATCTTGTTTTAGCAATTGGTAATCCTTTTGGTGTTGGACAGACGGTTACAAGTGGTATTGTTTCAGCACAAGCACGTACGCGTGTTGGTATTTCTGATTTTGATTTTTTTATTCAAACGGACGCTGCTATTAATCCAGGGAATTCTGGTGGAGCTTTAATTGATATGAAAGGACATTTAATCGGAATTAATACGGCTATTTATTCGCGCTCAGGTGGTTCTATAGGGATTGGTTTTGCTATTCCGGCAAATCTTGTAAAGGTTATGCTTGATACTGTTAAACGTGGCGGAAAATATTTTGTACCTCCTTATATTGGTGCATCTTTTCAAAATGTTACGTCTGATATTGCGAATGGTTTAGGGCTAGAACGTCCTTATGGTGCTCTTATCATTGAAGTTATCAAAGATAGTCCTGCGTCAAAAGCGGGTTTAAAAATAGGCGATATTATTTTGAGTGCGCAAGGGATACGTGTTGATAATCCAGATAGTCTTGGGTATCGTTTGATGACTACTGGTATTGGGCATAGTGTCGCTTTAGAATATTTACGAAATGGAAAGACTTTTAAAACAGAAATCACTGTTTTATCAATACCAGAATCTGCATTTGCAAAGTCTGAAAAAATTGTTGGTGATAGCCCTCTTTCTGGTGCAGAAGTGTTAGATTTAACACCGCAAAACAGTCGACGTTTTCATCTGCCTATATCAGCAAGAGGTGTCGTGATTACGCACCTTGATGAAATGAGCAATGCTGCTGGGATTTTTCGCCCTGGAGATGTTTTGCGCATTGTTAATGGCCATAAAATTCAGACAGTAAGTCAGTTGAAAAAGATTCTTATACAAGGTCATCAAAATATGTGGCAATTAGAATATGAACGTGATGGTATGTATATTCGCCAGTTTATTCGTTGAGGTTTTTTTTGAATAAGGATTTTTTTGCTTCATCTTTTGATTTTAAAGTTCATAAAAATCAGCCGCTTGCAGAAAGAATGCGTCCTCGTTCTCTTCATGATGTTGTAGGACAAAATCATTTGGTTGGAGAAGATGGTTTGCTTTCGCATATGATGGCTGCTGGTTCACTTGGTTCTATGATTTTTTGGGGACCCCCAGGAACAGGAAAAACAACAATCGCCCGTTTATTAGCACTTGAAAAAAAGTTCGCTTTTGAGCAAGTTTCCGCTATTTTTACTGGTGTTGCTGAACTTAAGAAAATTTTTGAAGTTGCTCAGGCACGCTTTATCTCAGGGTATCAAACACTTTTATTTGTTGATGAGATACATCGATTTAATCGTGCACAGCAGGATAGTTTTCTTCCCATGATAGAAGATGGTACTATAATTCTTATAGGGGCTACAACGGAGAATCCTTCCTTTGAACTTAATGCTGCTCTTCTTTCTAGGGCACGTGTTATGACATTTCTTCCGCATGATAATAAAACTTTGGATATGCTGTTAAAGCGGGCAGAAAAAGTGGAAGGCAAATCTCTTCCTTTAGATGAAGATGCAAGAGATGTTCTGATAGAGATGTCTGATGGTGATGCGCGGGTTGCATTAACATTGGCAGAGGAAGTTTGGTGTATGGCACGAGAAGGGGAGATCTTCAATACAATCGCTTTGCAAAAAAAGATTCAACGTCGCGTCCCCATTTATGATAAAGGACGGGATAGTCATTATAATCTTATTTCAGCGTTGCATAAATCCGTTCGTGGGTCTGATCCTGATGCAGCCCTTTATTATTTAGCGCGTATGTTGGATGCAGGAGAAGATCCTCTCTATATTGGCAGAAGATTGGTTCGTATTGCCGTTGAAGATATTGGTTTGGCGGATCCGCAAGCTCTTGCCATTTGTAATGCAGCAAAAGATGCGTATGATTATTTAGGATCACCTGAAGGGGAGTTGGCTTTGGCGCAAGCATGTCTTTATGTTGCAACTGCACCAAAATCAAATGCGACATATCTTGCCTATAAAGCTGCTATGCATTCTGCTCGTAAAAATGGTTCTTTGCTTCCTCCCAAGCATATTCTCAATGCACCTACAAAATTTATGAAGGAAGAAGGGTATGGGCATGGTTATCGCTATGACCATGATGAACCAGAGGCTTTTTCAGGGCAGGAATATTTTCCTGAAAAACTTGGACGTCAAGTCTATTATCAGCCAGTTGAACGTGGATTTGAGCGTGAAATTGCAAAGCGCCTTAAATGGTGGAAGCAATTACGAGAGAAAAGAATTCTTAAAAAATAAAAGTCTCATTGAGAAAAATGTTTATTGTTCTTGAATGGGTGTTATATCAATTGTATAATTATAAATTTATTTATGTTTTCAATTATATCTCATTATTTTGTAATCTCAAAAATTTTTATATAATTTAAAGTTTATATCTGTCTAAAGAACAAATTTAAAAAATATTTATCAGCGATTATCTATAAGTTGCTTTGTGTTTATGTGTTGGCTGTGTGCGTTATTATGTTACGTGGTTGATGATAAATTTTTTGCTTATCATTATTGAGGAAAATTCTATTACGAGATATCTTCTTTTAAGAACTTACAAAGGGATATTTGAGAACTGTGTATAAAGCATTGTATTGAAATTTAAATTGTTTCTTTTCTATAAGAGAGGTATAAATATGTTGATTTTTTTCCTTAGTAAAATTTGGGGTTGAAGTGTATTTTGTTATTAAAAAATGAGAAATACCCAGTTTTTTCAGAAGACTGTGTGCTGTAGGCGCAATATGGGGAGAAGAATAAAAATAGTCTGTGAAAATCTCAACGCAAGACTTTAGTTTATTCAAAATAACAGTGTAGATTAGGTATTGGATTATTGTAAATTGGTCAAGGATATAATCGTGGATAAAACAAAAGCTCTCGATGCTGCTCTCTCTCAAATTGAACGTTCTTTTGGTAAAGGCTCAATTATGCGTCTTGGGCAAAAAGAGCAGGTTGTTGAAATTGAAACAGTCCCAACAGGTTCATTATCTTTAGATATCGCTTTGGGTATCGGTGGATTACCGAAGGGGCGTATTGTTGAGATTTATGGACCAGAAAGCTCTGGAAAAACTACATTGGCTCTTCATGCGATTGCTGAGGCACAGAAAAGCGGTGGAGTTTGCGCTTTTATTGATGCAGAGCATGCTCTTGATCCTATTTATGCACGCAAGCTTGGTGTTGATTTAGAAAATTTGTTTATTTCTCAGCCAGATACGGGTGAACAGGCGTTGGAAATTACGGAAACGTTGGTACGTTCTGGTGCTGTTGATGTGCTTGTTGTTGATTCTGTGGCTGCTTTAACGCCACGTGCAGAAATTGATGGAGAAATGGGTGATGCTTTACCTGGCTTACAAGCTCGGTTAATGAGTAAAGCTTTGCGGAAACTAACCGCATCAATTTTTCGCTCTAATTGTATGGTGATCTTTATTAACCAAATTCGCATGAAAATTGGCGTGATGTTTGGTTCTCCTGAAACAACAACAGGTGGGAATGCTTTAAAATTTTATGCTTCTGTTCGTTTGGATATTCGCCGTATTGGCTCTATTAAAGATAAGGATATGGTCGTTGGGAATCAGACACGTGTTAAAGTGGTAAAAAATAAATTAGCACCTCCATTCAAACAAGTTGAATTTGATATTATTTATGGTGAAGGTATTTCCAAATTAGGTGAATTGATTGATTTGGGAGTCAAACTTGGCATTGTGGAAAAATCTGGCTCATGGTTTTCTTATAATTCTCAACGTTTAGGGCAAGGACGAGAAAATGCGAAACAATTTTTACGTGAGCATATAGAAATTGCTACAGAAATCGAAACAGCTTTGCGTCAAAATGCTGGTTTGATTGCTATTGAGTTCTTAGAAAATGCAGGATCAGATACAACAGAAAGCGATGAAGTCATTTGATAAGATATTTTTAAAAGGTAATTTCTTTCCTTCACATTTTTCTGTTTTTATTTCTTAGAATTTTAAAATGTAAAATTGCTTATTTTTAAATTTTTTTGAGCAAATATTCTACTCTTTGATTAAATTAACTCCAAGCTTGGCAAAGAGGATATTTAGTAAAGATGGATTTTGCTTTCATTTTTTTCTGTTATATTTTCAGGTGTTGATATGAATAGCGTTAAGAACATACGATCAACTTTCCTAGATTATTTTCGTCTTAATGGGCATGAAGTTCTTTCTTCTAGCCCACTTGTTCCGCGTAATGATCCCACACTCATGTTTACAAATGCAGGAATGGTACAGTTTAAAAATGTTTTTACTGGCCTGGAACAGCGTTCCTATAAAAAGGCAGCAACGGCACAAAAATGTGTTCGCGCGGGTGGAAAGCATAATGATCTTGACAATGTTGGTTATACAGCACGCCATCATACATTTTTTGAGATGCTGGGTAATTTTTCTTTTGGTGATTATTTTAAAGAAGAAGCCATTTTTTTATCATGGAATCTTTTAACAAAGGAATTTTGTCTTCCAAAAGACAAATTGTTGGTAACGGTTTATCAGAGTGATGATGTTGCAGCGGAATTGTGGCGTAAAATTTCAGGACTTTCAGACGAGAAGATAGTTCGTATTGCAACGGCTGATAATTTTTGGGCAATGGGAGATACTGGACCTTGTGGTCCTTGTTCGGAAATTTTTTATGATCATGGTGATAAAATTTGGGGTGGACCTCCCGGAAGTATAAATGAGGAGGGTGATCGCTTTATTGAGATTTGGAATCTTGTCTTTATGCAATATGAGCAGGTGAGTAAGGAGGAACGTGTTGAATTGCCTCATCCTTCTATTGATACGGGAATGGGGTTAGAGCGTATAGCTGCTGTTTTACAGGGGGTGCATGATAATTATGACATTGATCTTTTCCGTGCGTTGCTTGCTGCATCAGAAGAAATTACAGGGGTTGAGGCGACGGGCGATTTTATTGCCAGTCATCGGATTATTGTTGATCATCTTCGTTCAACGGCATTTTTGATTGCTGATGGTGTTCTTCCTTCTAATGAGGGAAGGGGATATGTTTTGCGGCGTATTATGCGTCGTGCTATGCGTCATGTGCATCTTCTTGGTGTTAAAGAGCCCTTAATGTGGCGTCTTTTACCTGCATTAATTCGTGAAATGGGGCAAGCTTATCCTGAGTTGGTGCGTGCTGAATCTTTGATTGCAGAAACTTTAAAATTAGAAGAAATGCGCTTTCGCAAAACTCTTGAACGAGGACTTGGTTTATTAAATGAAGCAAGTACTCATCTTAGAGAAGGGGATGATTTGAATGGTGAAGTTGCTTTCAAGCTTTATGATACCTATGGCTTTCCACTTGATTTGACCCAAGATGTTCTTCGACGTCGTGGAATATCTGTTGATATTGAGGCCTTCGATAAAGCGATGGAACGCCAGAAAGAGGAAGCGCGTGCCAATTGGTCTGGTTCAGGTGAAGCAAAAACAGAGGAAATCTGGTTTTCTGTTCGTGATCGGGTAGGAGCTACAGAGTTCTTGGGTTATGAAACAGAAAAAGCGGAAGGTATTGTTACAGCTCTTGTCTATGATGGTAAAGTTGTTGATGAGCTTTCTTCAGGGCAAAAGGCTGTTCTTATTGTAAATCAGACCCCTTTTTATGGTGAATCTGGAGGGCAGATTGGTGATAGTGGTATCATTTCCGCTGAAGACTTTATTTTTGAAGTATATGATACTCAAAAAAAAGCTGATGGTGTTGTTCTTCATATTGGAGAGGTTAAATCTGGTCAAGTAAAGACATCTAATTGTGTGGAATTAGCCGTTGATGGTGTTCGTCGTAAAAAAATCCGAGCCAACCATTCTGCTACCCATTTAGTACACGAAGCTTTACGTCAAGTATTAGGATCTCATGTTACACAGAAGGGATCTCTTGTAACACCGGAGCGGTTACGTTTTGATTTTTCTCATCCCAAATCCGTTTCTTTGGAAGAATTGAAAAAAATAGAAAATTTAGCGAATAATATTGTTTTGCAAAATAGTGAAGTAACAACTCGTCTTATGTTGGTGGATGATGCAATTTCTGAAGGAGCTATGGCGTTATTTGGTGAGAAATATGGTGAGGTAGTACGTGTTGTTGCTATGGGTAACCAGCTTGAACAGGGAGGATTAAAAAAGAAGTGGTCCATTGAACTTTGTGGAGGGACCCACGTGAAGAGAACTGGCGATATTGGGGTTATTCATATTGTTTGTGAAAGTTCTGTAGCATCTGGGGTACGTCGTATCGAAGCTTTGACAGGTACAGCAGCGCGTCTTTATCTTAGTCGCCAAGATGCACGTATTCGTGAAATAGCTGATCTTTTAAAAACTTCTACTACTGGTGTGGAGGGACGGATACAAATTTTGCTTGAAGATCGTCGTAAACTTGAAAAAGAATTGAATGATGTGCGAAAAAAAATTGTGCTGAAGGGTGGGAATATGAACAATGGTCAAGAAGACATTACCATTATCAATGGTATTTCTTTTATAGGACGTGTTGTAAGTAATATTTTACCACGAGATCTTAAAGCGTTAGTCGATTCTGGCAAAAAGCAAATTGGATCTGGAGTTGTTGCTTTTATTTCTGTTTCTGAGGATGGTAAGGGGAGTGCTGTTGTTGGGGTTACAGATGATTTAACGGGTAAGTTGAATGCTGTTGATTTGGTGCGTATTCTTTCATCTGTTCTTGGTGGTCAAGGTGGTGGTGGGCGTCCTGATATGGCGCAGGCTGGTGGTCCTAAAGGAAGTAAAGCTGGTCAGTCTCTTACGGCATTAAAAGCTTTTCTTGAAAAATTATAGAAAATAAATTCCTCTTCATTACAGGTATTTTGTTTATTTATAAAGTGTTAGCTTTATTATTGAATTTTATTTTTAAAGAAAAATTTGTAAAGTCGTCTCGTTTTTATGATGCGATTGCCTTATGCAGTGGGGTGACATTTTTCTTCTTTTTTCTTGATTGATAATCCACTGTTTTTTAAGAATTTATAGAAGTGTCCACCTTTATCGATCAAATTCTTGAAAACTTCCTTTTTCAATTAAATACCCTTGTTCTAGAAAGAGTACAACGTTAGCATTGCTTATTGTTGAAAGACGATGGGCTATAATACAAGGGATGCGGTTATGGTTTATATATTCAAGCGCAGCTTTGGCGCGCTCTTCCGTTTCAATATCAAGGCAACGGGTTGCTTCATTTAAAATAGAATAGGTGCATTTTTTCTTTATTTAGATTAGATAAGTGAGGATACGTACATAGGTTTTGAATAATGACATAGGTGCTCATCTCCACTCGTTATTGTAAACATAAAGCTTATCAATTTTTCTTATCATTAGATTGTGAGCTAATAAAATTTAAACGGGAATAAAAGGCAATTTTAGATACTTACTGTAATATGATGTGATAAAGTTAATCTCATAGGATAAAGATTGGCTTTATACAAGACGAGATATAAAACAGAGTCATAAAGTTATTGAGAAAAATATATGGTAAGGGAACTTTCATGACAGGCGTAAAAATAAAAAAAGTTGAAGCAGATGAAAATGGAATGCGCTTAGATCGTTGGTTTAAACTACATTATCCAGGACTTGGGTTTGGACATTTACAAAAATTACTGCGTTCTGGCCAGATAAGAATTGATGGTGGGCGTGTGAAAACTGATACGCGTCTTCTTATAGGACAATCTGTTCGTGTTCCGCCTCTATCTCTTAATAATAAGGAAGTTCTTGCTATAACAGATAAAACCCTTCGTAAACAGGATGATGAAACGGTTTTAAAAAAAATGTTGCTTTATGAAGATTCAAAGATTTTTGTTTTTAATAAACCAGCTGGTCTTGCGGTACAGGGTGGTTCTGGTTTGGTCCGTCATGTGGATAGTATGCTTGAAGTGTGGCGTAATAAAAAAGGTGAAAAGCCGCGTTTGGTTCATCGTCTTGATCGTGAGACATCAGGAGTGCTTATTGTTGCACGCTCAAGGGGAGCAGCACAGGCTTTAACGGCTGCTTTTAGAACGCGTGAAACGAAAAAAACATATTGGGCATTGGTTCGTGGTGTGCCTAAAAAAAAGCAAGATAAAATTTCAACATGGATGGTTAAGGATAGCGCTTCCCAAGGTGATAAAATGCGGGTTTGTGAGCATGGGGAGCCAGATTCATCGCATGCAGTTTCCTATTATCGTATTTTAGATACGCGAGGAAGAGCTCTTTCATGGCTTGAAATGGAACCTTATACGGGGAGAACACATCAGCTTCGTGTACATGCTGCTTATATGGATCATCCTATCATTGGTGATGCAAAATATTTTTTTTCCGATAGTAATTGGGCGTTACCAGGTGGAATACAAAATCGCCTTCATCTTCATGCACGCCGGATTCGTGTTCCTCATCCTTCAGGGGGAATATTGGATATCGTCGCCCCTTTACCACCTCATATGGTACAAAGCTTTAATCTTTTGGCTTTTAATGAAAATGATGGCGATACAGAATAGGCAAAGTGAAAGAGGAGTTTTTATTCTTTAGTGTCGTGCTGTAAATACTGTTTAGGGGGATAGAAAAATAAATTCACATGTCAGGTGTGTTTTGTTTTTGGATATATTGACGAATAATGTCAATTGGAGCATTTCCACAGCTACTAGCGAAGTAGGAAGGTGACCAGAGATGGCCTCCCCATAATTTTTGTGGTGCGCATTTTTCTGTTTTCATTTTTTTGTGAGAAGTATTTTTAAGCTATGAATGCGTGAAGATATCGCTTTTGTATATAAATAATTTACAAGGTGATAAATTTATTTTTTCTTTTAAATTAAACGCGTTCAATTTGTAGAAAAAGATAAATATTTTTTTAATTTCCCTAATAGCTCTTATCTGAAGATAAGAAAAAGAGCATTATTGTATTTTCCAAAAAAAACATAGTCTTAAATCCGATGAGAACTGGTAAGATTCTTTTTTAGGATACGGAAAAAGGACCATAAAGCAAAATATATAAATGCTAAACTTCAAAAGATATTAATTAAAAAAGAATGGATGGGTTTTTAGCAAGAAGGAAGTAATAATTTTTGTAAAGTTTTATCTTTCTTTTTTAAAATTGCTCGTTCAATTCTTTTTCTGTATCAAGATACAATCTTGCCCGTTTGAAAAAAAAGTAATAAATGCCAACAATAAGCATGCTGTTTAAAACAGTAACAATAATAAGACCCAAAAAAGCAAGAATACCTAATAATATTGTAATAAGAATCATTTTTTTTCCCTTATCTTTTTTCTACAGTGCCTGATTTACTTTGCTGTTTGGAGCTCTTTTCCAGTTTTTGAAGCATTTTTTTTAGTCTTTTATCTAGTATAAAGTGTAATACTAAAACGACAGGTAAGAAGATGATAGATAACCCCCAAATAAAAGTTGGTAGGAAGACAATAAAGTCAAAAAAACCGCCTCCTCCAACATAAATTCTTCCGCTAAACAATCCGAATAAAAATATTGGCAGAGATACTGCACGAATAGATCCTAAGATTAACATAACTATCGTTATACAAAAGATTATTTTATAGTCTGTTTTTGAGAGCATCATAGTTTTTTTGAAGGAACAAACTTTAGATTCTTCCTTAACGTCTCTATATTGTGCATTCTCGTGTATTTTAAAAGATTCATGTTCTGCTTGTGGTTTATCTGTTATCATATTGATATTTCCCCGCTTTCTATTTTTTACCAACGGCCTTTTTAAAAGGCATATCCTTAAAGTCTTCTTCTTATTTTTTCTTAGGTAAAGATATATAAGAAAAAACCTGTACCCCAACAGATAAGTATATTTGCTATAAAACCATAAATAGTACAAATGACATCATAGCTTTTTGTATTTTTATGAAAAAATACACATACGGAAGTATTTGAACACTTTATAGTTTCAGGATACGTTAATCATTTTAAAAGAAAATTCTCAATACTCTTTCAAGATTACTTTCAAATAAACTGCGTCTGTATCAGAAAAGCAACATATCTTTTTCTTGCAGATAAAATCTTTATAAGAAAAACAGCAAGTAATATAAAGACAAGGAAAACAAATAGAATATTTTTTATGCTTTCAGAAAAAATATCACAATACGCTCTCTTTTTATAGAGGAATAATGATGGAGCGTACAAATTTATCCTATTATGTTGTAAAATATCGTAGTTAGGTTTGTGATATAAGGCAGGGGAAATTATTTGTTGGATATGTTAGAGAATGAGAGAGATGTTTTTATGGCTATTAAACAAGGTAGGATAAAGAATAAAATATATAGCTTTATAATCTTTTAGGTGGCAGGCGTTTTTTGCTTTAATCTTTTGTTAGAAATATTTGAAAAATTATAATGTAGATAGCATGCTTGTAGGAGATAATTTATAGGGTGATATTATCATCAAGTTTAGTACATTTCGTCTTGAAATACAGATAATTATTCTCATAATTTTTACTTCTAAATATATGAATAAGGCCATTGTCTTGTTTATGAAATAAATATGAAATATAACCTGAAATTAGATAAAAATTCTGTCTTTTTTTCTTCTTTTGCGTAAGAAAAAAAAGCAACTTAAACTTATCGCATATACAGCACTTAAAAAAGTAATCGATTTTTTAAAAATATCAAAGGTAAAAACAAAATGCGTGAAATTTTGAATCATTTTGATAGATCATTAGATAAAAATAACCCTGCTCAGAAGATTCAAAGTTTTTCATGTCAGCCTTTACCAAAACGATTTTATAAAGAAGTAAAAATTTCATATGAGGAGGGAGGCTTTTCTATATTATTAGATGAACGTCTGGTCAAGACACCGGCAAAGCGCCATTTTCTTGTACCAACTGAAGTATTTGCGACATTTGTTGCGCAGGAATTTGAAAACCAAAAGCACGTTATTGATCCAGCTAAAATGCCAATGACACGCCTTGTGAATACTGTTATTGATGGCATCGCTGATGACATGCAGGCTGTTTTTGAAGATTTATTACGTTTTGTTGCATGTGATATGATCTTTTATCGTGCACAAACACCAAAAGAGCTTCTACAGCGACAATGTGAACAGTGGGATCCTCTATTGAACTGGGCAGAAGAGAAACTTGGGGCCTATTTCCATATAACAGAAGGGCTTATGTATGTTGAGCAATCACAGGAAGCAATTCAAGCGGTAAGCAATTATTTGCGTAAAGTTGAGTCTCCTTATATGCTTGCTGCACTTCATATGATGACAACTTTGACAGGATCAGCTCTTATTGCGCTTGCTGTTGCAACTGGAAAAATCGATACTGATCATGCTTGGAATATTGCCCATTTAGATGAAGATTGGATGATAGAACAATGGGGAATGGATGAAGAAGTCATGATACGCCGTGCGCATAAAAAGGTTGAATTTAATGCTGCGGCTCAAATCATCACAATGTGCTTGTAAAAACAAGCGGTTTGGTAACATGTATTTTGTTGTCATTATTATAGTATTTTTGTGATTTTTTGAGGATTAACTTTTATTTTTTCAAGCCCTGGAAATGATTTACTTGTGATGTTTAAGATTGACTCATCATTTCCACGGATAAAATACCACTTATTATTCTCAAAAAGAGCAATAATCTCAGTTTTAATAGAACATTTTTTTCCAGTATTTGTTGTGGTTACAAATTCTACAGGTATTATAAAATAAGGGATACCATTATCAAGTTCTCCTTCACGTTTTTGTTTTTGGTCAACGTGGATACTCTCAATTTTATAATTTTTCGCTAATCGCTCTATTTGATTTTTCATAATTTGTTGAAATTGTGATTTACTGAATTTTTTCTTCGCAGTCAAACTGTTGATGATTTGGGGTGGAATAGCATTTAAAATAGCGCTTGCATCGGCATTTTGAATTGCTTTACTGTATGCAGATGCTGCTTCTTCAAGCTCTATAAGTTTTTGATGTGTAATTGTAGAGGCTTGAGTTATTGATATCATCAGGGTAATGCATAAAAAAATGGAAAATAGGGAACAAATTCGTAGCATTAGAAACCTTCTCAATTGATTTGAATGGATTCCTTTAAATTATAAAAGAAAAGCACATGGGCAAAAAGCCTCTTGTGCTCTGTGATGAGAAGAATATCCACAAAAATGGAGATTTTAATCTCCATTTTAAAATTAAAAAGCATCATAAATTATGCTTTAAACAGAGTAATACATATCAAATTCGATAGGATGGGGCGTTGTCTCATAGCGTAAAACTTCTTGCATTTTTATTTGAATGAAAGAATTAATTTGATCATCATCAAAAACATCTCCAGCTTTAAGAAAGCTACGATCTTTATCAAGTGCTTCAAGTGCTTCGCGTAAACTTCCTGAGACTGTTGGAATTTCTTTCAGTTCTTTTAAGGGAAGATCATAAAGATCTTTATCCATAGCATGCCCTGGATGAATTTTATTTTTAATTCCATCAAGGCCAGCCATTAAAAGTGCTGCAAAGGCTAAATAGGGATTTGCTGTTGGATCTGGAAAACGAACTTCTACGCGTTTTGAATTTGGCGAAGCACTCATTGGAATACGGCAAGATGCAGAACGATTGCGTGCAGAATACGCAAGAAGGACTGGTGCTTCATAACCTGGGACTAGACGTTTATAAGAGTTGGTGGATGGATTTGTAAAGGCGTTGATTGCTTTTGCATGCTTGATAACACCACCGATAAAGAATAAGCAAGTTTCTGATAGTCCGGCATATTCATTTCCTGCAAAGATTGGTTTTCCATCTTTCCAAATGGACATATGAACATGCATACCTGAACCGTTGTCACCAAAAACAGGTTTAGGCATAAAAGTTGCTGTTTTTCCATAGCTATTTGCTATTTGATGGACAACATATTTAAAAATTTGCATTTTATCGGCTTCGCGAACGAGCGTGTCAAAACGAATTCCTAATTCATGTTGTCCTGCTGCTACCTCGTGATGATGTTTTTCTACACGGACCCCCATATCTTTGAGTGCTGTAAGCATTTCAGAGCGCATATCTTGCCCAGAATCGATAGGGGGAACAGGAAGATATCCTCCCTTCATTCGTGGACGATGACCAAGGTTGCCTATTTCATATTTTGTATCATCATTGGATGGAAGTTCACTTGAATCAAGTTTAAAACCTGTATTGTAAGGGTCAGTTTTATAACGAACATCATCAAAAATAAAAAATTCTGCTTCTGGACCTACATTAATCGTATCTCCTATGCTTAAAGATTTCATATAAGCTTCAGCTCTTTTGGCAATAGAACGAGGGTCTCGACGATAAAACTCTCCAGAAACAGGATCGAGTACATCACAAAATAGAACCAAAGTTGATTGTGCAAAAAAGGGATCAATATGGGCTGTTTCTGGATCTGGCATCAAAATCATATCGGATTCATTAATTGTTTTCCATCCAGCAATTGAGGAACCATCAAACATAACACCGTCGCTAAATGTATCTTCACTGATTTCTGAAATATCCATTGTGACATGATGTAATTTTCCTCGCGGATCGCTAAAACGTAAGTCGACAAAACGTATTTCGTTGTCTGTAATCTGTTTGATAATTTCTGATGCGGTTGTCATATTCAATTTCCTTAATGTGAGGATGAAGTGATTAAAAAGTCAAAAATAGACGTTAAAGGGCTTCAGTTCCAGATTCATCAGTACCGATATGGATAGCATTATCAATAGAAAGAACAAATATTTTTCCATCTCCAACATGTTTTGTTTGTGCTGCTTTACGTATTGTATCAATTGTTTGTTCCAGCTTTTCATCGGCAACAACAATTTCAATCTTTACTTTAGGTAGAAAGTCAACAACATATTTAGCACCTCGATACAGCTCTGTATGTTCTTTTTGACGACCAAAACCTTTTGCTTCTGTTACTGTGATACCATGTAATCCAATTTTTTGAAGCGCTTCCTTCACTTCATCAAGTTTGAAAGGTTTTATAATGGCTTCAATTTTTTTCATGCTGAAATTGTCTCCAACGTTATTTTGTCTTTTTAGACTGCATTGCATTATATTGGCAACCGCGAGATATTAGCAACTGTGAGATATCCAATAGATACTTTGTGCACAAAAAGTCAAAAATTATGAAATTAGATATTCTTTGGAAGAAAATCTTTGTCCTTATAAATTCAATCCCTTATTATTTAGGGAAAAGGGCTTCCTTATTTATAAGGAATTAAAATGCTACAATGAGAGGTGTTGTTTACTTTTTATACCATATGTTTATTTCTTCATAAGAAATGCTGGAAGTGTTTGGGTTATTTTAAGATTGGCGTTGTAAAATTTCTTTTAGGAATTTTCCTGTATAAGAGCTAGCAACCTGAATAATATCTTCAGGTCGTCCAGTTGCGACGATATTACCACCACGATCTCCTCCCTCAGGTCCTAAGTCAATAATCCAGTCAGCTGTTTTTATAACTTCAAGATTATGTTCAATAATAACAACGGTATTACCTTGTTCCACGAGTTCATGTAGTACTTCAAGAAGTTTAGAGATATCGTGAAAATGTAGACCTGTTGTTGGTTCATCTAAAATGTAGAGTGTACGGCCTGTTGTTTTACGCGAAAGTTCTTTAGATAGTTTTACACGTTGCGCTTCTCCACCGGAAAGCGTGGTGGCTTGCTGTCCTACTTTAATATAGCCCAGTCCGACTTTGATAAGAGTCTGCATTTTATGATGAATAGCGGGGACTGCTTGGAAAAATTCTTCTGCTTTTTCTATTGTCATATCTAGGATATCGGCAATAGATTTCCCTTTAAACTTTATTTCCAATGTTTCTCTATTATAGCGTTTTCCTTGGCATACATCACATGTAACATAAACATCAGGCAAAAAGTGCATTTCAATTTTAATGACTCCATCACCTTGACATGCTTCACAACGTCCTCCTTTAACATTAAAAGAAAAACGTCCTGCTTGATAACCACGCGCTTTTGATTCTGGGAGTCCGGCAAACCATTCACGAATTGGAGTAAATGCCCCTGTATAAGTTGCTGGGTTAGAGCGTGGGGTGCGTCCGATAGGTGATTGGTTAATATCAATAACCTTATCAATAAATTCTAATCCTTCGATTTTGTCATAGCTTGCAGGACTATGATGACTCCCCATGATATGATGGGATGCCGCTTTAAAGAGTGTTTCAATAAGAAATGTTGATTTTCCTCCACCTGAGACGCCTGTTATACACGTAAAGGTTCCAAGAGGGATGTTAGCACTGATATTTTTTAAGTTATTGCCTTTTGCTCCAATAATTTTAAGTGTTTTTGATTGAGATATTTTGCGTCGTTGAGTAGGAATTGGAATAGTCATTTTCCCTGACAGATATTGACCTGTAAGAGAAGAAGGGTTTTCTATAATTTCTTGTGGTGTTCCTTGTGCTATGACTTCTCCACCATGTACACCTGCTGCAGGTCCCATATCAACAACATGATCCGCTGTGCGAATAGCATCTTCATCATGTTCAACGACAATAACCGTATTGCCAAGATCGCGCAAATGGTGCAGCATTTTCAAGAGGCGTTCGTTATCGCGTTGGTGTAAACCAATAGAGGGTTCATCTAAAATATAAAGGACCCCTGTAAGACCAGAACCAATTTGCGATGCTAAACGAATACGTTGGCTTTCTCCACCTGAAAGAGTACCTGAACTGCGAGATAAGGTAAGATATTCAAGTCCTACATGATTTAAAAAAGCTAAGCGTTCTCGAATTTCTTTCAAAATACGGACTGCTATATTACGTTGTTTTTCAGTAAGATATTGATCAATATTGGCAAACCAATCATCTGCTTTTAGGATAGACAGCTCTGATATTTGTCCAATATGCATGCCATGAATTTTAACAGCAAGTGCTTCTGGTTTTAAACGATAACCATGACAAGCGGGGCAGGGTGTAGAAGACATATAACGCTCGATTTCTTCGCGCGACCACGTTGAATCGGTCTCTTTCCATCGCCGTTCCATATTTGGAATGATGCCTTCAAAATATTGCTCTGTTTTATGCGAGCTTATATCATTTTTATAGATAAAGGAGACTTTTTTGTCTTTTGTACCATATAAAAGAGCTTGTTGTGCTTCAGTTGAGAGCATACACCATTTATCGGTGAGCTTAAATCCGTAAACTTTGCCCAATGCTTCTAAGGTTTGGTTATAGTAGAGTGAAGATGATTTAGACCAAGGGATAATTGCTCCATTCTTTAAGGTAAGATTTTCATTTGGTACAATTTTGAGTGGGTCTATTGTTTTTTTTATACCAAGTCCGTCGCAAAGAGGACAAGCACCAAAAGGATTATTAAATGAAAAGAGGCGTGGTTCAATTTCAGGAATAGAAAATCCAGATATGGGGCAGGAAAATCGTTCTGAAAAAATAAGCCGTTTGTGTGTTTCATTTTTTGATTTATGTGCAGCTTCTTTTTTGGTTTCTTTTGGGGACAAGGGCTGATCTGCCATTTCGGCGATCGCAAGCCCATTTGCGAGCTGTAAACAGGTTTCTATACTGTCCGCTAGGCGAGGAGCAATGTCGTTATGTACAACAATGCGATCGACCACTACATCTATGTCGTGCTTATACTTTTTATCAAGAGGAGGAATATCAGAAATTTCATAGAATTTTCCATCGACTTTAGCGCGTTGGAATCCTTTTTTTAAAAGTTCCGTTAGCTCTTTTTTATATTCTCCTTTGCGTCCTCGTACGAGAGGAGCCATTATAAAAATTCGTGTACCTTCTGGTAAGGACATAATTTGATCAACCATTTCGCTTACCGTTTGGCTTTCAATAGGAAGTCCGGTAGCGGGAGAATAAGGGACGCCGATGCGTGCAAAGAGAAGGCGCATGTAGTCGTGGATTTCAGTAACGGTTCCTACTGTTGAACGAGGGTTGTGGCTGGTTGTTTTTTGTTCAATAGAAATGGCTGGAGAAAGGCCATCTATTCGGTTAACATCTGGTTTTTGCATCACCTCTAGAAATTGGCGTGCGTAGGCGGAAAGGCTTTCAACATAGCGACGCTGACCTTCGGCGTAAATTGTATCAAATGCTAAGGAAGATTTACCTGATCCAGAAAGTCCTGTTATGACGATAAGTTTATCACGTGGGAGGTTGATATCAATATTTTTAAGGTTATGCTCACGTGCACCGTGAATGGAAATGTATTTCTGATGAGTCATATTTTACCCTTAGCATATGTAAAAAATTGAGCATTTAAAATTGGAATAAAATTGTTTTTTTTAATTATAATCTCTTTGATTGCTTTAATGCCAACAGAGGATACAAGTTTTGTAGAAAGAAAAATAGAGAAAACAGCTTTTTACTCTATGGTGATGGAGTAATCTATATGTTATTATCAAATCTTGCTATAATTATATGATACAATATTTTAGAAAGGGTAATAAGATTTACACAGGCAGATGCTTAAAAAATAATATAATAAAATGACTGCTCATTATACAATAATTTTTTTGTAAATTAAGATTTTGGAGTTTAAGCAATGGCAGGTAGCCTTAATAAAGTTATTTTAATTGGTAATCTTGGTGCGGATCCTGAAATTCGCCGGTTGAATTCTGGTGATCAAGTGGCAAATCTGCGAATTGCTACTTCAGAAAGTTGGCGTGATAGAAACACAAATGAACGTAAAGAACGCACAGAGTGGCATAATATTGTTATTTTTAACGAAAATTTGATCAAAATTGTCGAGCAATATTTAAAAAAAGGTAGCAAAATTTATATTGAAGGTCAGCTGCAGACACGTAAATGGCAAGATCAAAATGGTAATGATCGTTATACAACAGAGATCGTTTTACAAAAATATAGAGGTGAATTACAAATGCTTGATGGGCGTGGAACAGCTGGTGGGGAGCAGGTGCAAGGAACCAGTCAGGCGAGTGGAGGTTACGGAAGTGGTAGTAGTTTTAGTGACAGTGTAGCAAGCCAGAGAGACGCTTTTAGTCGAAATGCGAATCAACCGAGAGAAGATTTTTCGCAAAAATTAGATGATGATGTTCCTTTTTGATGTTTCTTAATAAACAGTATTCTTAATCCTTTATGTTTCTTCTATTATTTGTGTTCGGTTTTTAAAATTTAGCAAAGAAGTTCTGTTTATTTTATTTATATTTTTTTAATATAATGAGTAACATATTGAAAGTTATTGTTAATTTTCTTTTCTGTTGGAGGAGAGAAATTAGCATTTTAGTGTATTTTTCTATATAAATAAAAGTGACAATGATTCTTTTTGAAAGTCTTAAAAGCAGTGACTGATCTTACTCTACACCCAGAACGTGATATATCGACCGGTATTGAGCCGGTCAGTATTATTGATGAAATGCAACGCTCTTATCTTGATTATGCGATGAGCGTCATTGTTTCGCGTGCACTTCCTGATGTACGTGATGGTCTTAAACCAGTGCATCGGCGTATTCTTCACGCGATGAATGAGATGGGACTTTTTTTTAATAAGCCGTATCGAAAATCTGCTGGTGTTGTTGGTGAAGTTATGGGAAAATTTCATCCCCATGGTGATGCTTCAATTTATGATGCGTTAGTGCGTATGGCACAGGACTTTTCTTTGAGAAACCCATTAATTGATGGTCAAGGAAACTTCGGTTCTGTTGATGGTGATCCGCCAGCGGCAATGCGCTATACAGAATGTCGTTTAGAAAAAGTTTCGGCAGAGCTTTTAGCTGATATTGATAAAGATACTGTTGATTTTCAAGATAATTATGATGGACGTGAGCGTGAGCCAGTTGTTTTACCAGCGCGTTTTCCTAATCTTTTGGTTAATGGATCAGGTGGTATTGCTGTAGGAATGGCAACCAATATTCCTCCTCATAATCTTGGTGAAGTTGTTGAGGGTTGTATTGCTTTAATTGATAATCCCAATATAACGCTTAATGAAATAATTGAAATCATTCCGGGGCCTGATTTTCCTACAGGAGGTATTATTCTTGGCCATGCTGGAGTTCGTTCAGCTTATGAAACGGGACGTGGTTCAATTATTATGCGTGCTAAGGTTGATATCGAGGATATTCATAATGGACGCCAAGCAATCATTGTAAGTGAAATACCCTATCAAGTAAATAAAGCAACCATGATTGAGAAAATGGCTGAGTTGGTACGTGATAAACGTATCGAAGGAATTTCTGATTTACGTGATGAATCTGATCGTGATGGGTATCGTGTTGTTATTGAACTTAAAAGAGATGTTGTAGCTGAAGTTGTGTTAAACCAATTGTATCGTTATACACCATTACAAACTTCTTTTGGTTGTAATATGGTTGCCTTAAACGGAGGAAAACCAGAACAGATGACGTTGCTTGATATGCTTCGTGCATTTGTTTCTTTTCGTGAAGAGGTGGTCAGTCGGCGCACAAAATATCTTTTGCGAAAAGCACGTGAACGTGCACATGTTTTAGTTGGTCTTGCTCTTGCTGTTGCTAATATTGATGAGATTATCGCGCTTATTCGTAAAGCGCCTGATCCTCAAACAGCCCGTGCACAATTGATGGAACGTCGTTGGCCCGCTGCTGATGTTGCCCCTTTAATCAAGCTTATTGATGATCCTCGCCATATCATTCATGAGGATAGTACTTATAATTTATCTGAAGAACAAGCACGTGCTATTTTAGAATTACGTTTGCAAAGGTTGACAGCGCTTGGACGTGATGAAATTGCTGATGAATTGAATAAAATTGGCGTAGATATTGCTGATTATCTTGATATTTTGGCATCGCGTTTACGCATTATGAATATTGTTAAAAATGAATTGAATGCTCTTCGTGAGGAATTTGCAACACCTCGACGTACTGTATTTGGTTTTGGCAATGCTGAGATGGAAAGTGAAGATCTCATTGCGCCAGAAGATATGGTGGTAACGGTGAGCCATAGTGGCTATATTAAACGTGTTCCTCTTAATACTTATCGTGCACAACGTCGCGGTGGTAAGGGGCGTTCTGGTATGTCTACAAAAGATGAAGATTTTGTAACCCGTTTGTTTGTGGCTAATACGCATACCCCCGTTCTTTTCTTTTCGTCACGTGGGATCGTTTATAAGGAAAAAGTATGGCGCTTACCTCTTGGTACGCCGCAATCGCGTGGGAGAGCTCTCATCAATATGCTTCCCTTACAAAAGGGTGAGCGCATAACAACAATCATGCCTTTACCAGAAGATGAGTCTAGTTGGAGCGCTTTAGATATTATGTTTGCAACGACACGTGGAACTGTGCGTCGTAATAAACTATCAGATTTTGTTCAAGTTAATCGTAATGGTAAAATTGCCATGAAACTTGATGAGGAAGGCGATGAAATTCTTTCTGTCGAGACTTGTACAGAACATGATGATGTTGTGCTCATAACAGCTAATGGGCAATGTATTCGTTTTCCAGTTGTTGATGTTCGCGTTTTTGTAGGGCGTAATTCTGTAGGAGTCCGTGGCATTAATTTGGTTAATGGTGATAAAGTTATTTCTATGACACTCTTAGAACATGTTGAAGCAACGTCAATTGAACGTTCTGCTTACGTTAAGCGTATGATTAATGAAAGGCGTGCTGCTGATTCTGATACAGAGGATATTGTAGCTCTTGATGAAGAAGATGGAGGTGCTGAAACAGAGTTGACAGAGGAACGCTATGCAGAGCTTTATGCGCGCGAGCAGATGCTTTTAACAGTAAGCGAGTTTGGTTATGGAAAACGATCCTCCTCTTATGAATTTCGAATTTCAGGACGTGGTGGAAAGGGAATTCGTGCGACGGATCCATCTAAAACAGCTGAAATTGGTAAATTAGTAGCGGCTTTTCCGGTGAAGGCACAAGATCAAATTATGTTGGTATCAGATGGAGGGCAACTTATTCGTGTTCCTATTAATGGTATTCGTATAGCAGGACGTTCGACTAAGGGAGTGACAATTTTTAATACAGCTAAAGGAGAAAAAGTCGTATCGGTCGAGCGTATTTCTGAATCTGAAGATGATGATAACCCATTAGATGATAAAGCGGGAAAATGTTCTGACACGATTGATGTAAACGGAAAAAAATAATTTTGAAGGAGGCAGAGTGAAATGGTAAAAATTGCTCTTTATGCGGGTTCCTTCGATCCTTTTACAAATGGTCATCTTGATGTTTTACGAAATAGTTTAGTGTTAGCTGACAAAGTTGTTGTTGCTATAGGTTTACAAGCTCGTAAAAAAACACTTTTTAGTTTTGAAGAGCGTGTTGCGTTAATTATGCAAGTAGGGAAAGACTTGTTAAATATAGGTCCTGATCGGTTGCAAGTTATTTCGTTTAACACTCTTTTGGTTAACAAAGCGCGTGAAATTGGAGCTTCCTTGCTTATTCGTGGCTTACGCGATGGCACTGATCTTGATTATGAAATGCAAATGGCAGGGATGAATAGTATTATGGCTCCTGAATTACAAACTATTTTTTTGCCGGCGAGCATTTCAGGGCGTGCTATTACTTCTACATTAGTACGCCAGATTGCTTCTATGGGAGGTGATACAACGCCTTTTGTTCCTTCTCATGTAGCGAAAGCTTTGCATTTGAAATTTCAATCTTCAAGGGAGAAGGATTGTGCGTCTTAGAATTTTTGCTCTTTTGACATGTTTTTTTTGTTTTTTTTCGTTAAGTGCTGTAGCTGCTGATTTGAACCTCCTTATTTTATCTCTCAAAAATGGTGATGTGGTCATACGTCTTCGTCCTGATCTGGCACCAAAACATGTTGCACAAATCAAAAGATTAACAAAAGAAGGTGCTTACAATAATGTTGTCTTTCATCGTGTTATTCCTGGTTTTATGGCACAAACAGGTGATGTAAAGTTTGGAAAAAAGGGGGGCGCAGATTTTGATTTGAAGCGCGTTGGCATGGGAGGTTCCAATTATCCCAATATACCAGCGGAATTTTCAAAGCAGCCGTTTAAGCGTGGTACTGTTGGGATGGCACGTTCAGAAGATTTAGATTCCGCTAATTCTCAATTTTTTATTTGTTTTGATGATGCTGATTTTTTAAATGGTCAATATACAGTTGTAGGAGAAGTCATAAAGGGAATGGATGTTGTTGATAAAATAAAAAAAGGTACAACAAAGAATAATGGATCTGTAAAGAATCCTGATGTTATTAATATTGCCACTTTACAAGCTGAGAGATAAGTGAAAGGAATTATGCCATATGGTTGAGATTAAAGATTTAGAAAATACCTTAATTCTTGAAACAACAAAGGGAAGTGTTATTATTGAACTTTTTGTTGATTTAGCTCCTAATCACGTTGCGCGTATTAAAGAGCTTGTGCGTGAAGGTGCGTATGATAACGTTATTTTTCATCGTGTTATTGATGGCTTTATGGCTCAAACAGGTGATGTACAATTTGGAAAGAAGGATAGTGCAAAATTCAATGCATCACGTGCAGGTATGGGAGGGTCAGAAAAACCCAATTTGACAGCAGAGTTTTCGAATGTTTCTCATAAACGTGGCACTGTTTCTATGGCACGTAGTCAAAATCCAAATTCTGCGAATTCGCAGTTTTTTATTTGCTTTGCAGATGCCCCTTGGCTTGATCGCCAATATTCCATATGGGGACAGGTTATTGAGGGGATGGAAAATATCGATCAAATTAAGCGTGGTGAACCTGTCGTAGATCCTGATGCGATTATCAAAGCAACGATTGCTGCAGATAGAAAATAATGCTCCTTTTTTGCGCCAATTTTAATTATAAAATTGTTAAGAAAAAACTCTTATTTTGTATATATAAGATGGTGGAACGTAATTCAGCTTCATAAAAGGGCATATTTAAGGCGTTATTTTTTCTTCAAAACGCTTGTACCTCATGGATCTGTGGTATGCTACTTGCTTTTACTACGTACTGTTTAGCAATAAGATATTCTCTATCAAAATTTGAATGCTTACATAGAGTGTGCATATTTATATAATTGAAATATGGTAACTAAGTTTAATAATGCTCATTATAATCAATTTTGTATTTTATAGAAATAAAAGAGATTTAGTAAAAGTTTTTTAGATAATAGAATGAGTTTAGAAAATATTTTATTAATATCGAATTCTCAAGCTTTTATTTAAGCGTAAAAATGTGTGGCTATGAAGTCATTTTTTAAATAGTGTTCTACAGTTATTTAGAGCCATATAATGTATAAATATAGATATCTTTAGATTTTATGTTATGAGATGTTTTTAATTCTTTTGTAAAAGAGTGTAGCCTTGATTATTTAGATATTAATTTTCTTTATTTCATTTCATATTTTATGCATGCTGCAATATTTTAGTAAATTGAAGCTCAATCCATAAAGTTTATGATGACACTAGCAAGAAAAGTCTGCCTTTTCTTTCTGGAACGATATAAATTGATGAAATCAAAAAGATAAGAATGATGGTAAAGACATTTCATTATAGAAAAATTGCCCAAGATGGATATGCTCGTCGAGGTGAAATTATAACAGGACGTGGGTATATTCGTACTCCTGCATTTATGCCCGTTGGAACGGCAGGAACCGTTAAGGCTATGTATATGGATCAAATACGTGCTCTTGGAGCGGATATCATTTTGGGTAATACTTATCATTTAATGTTACGTCCAGGGGCCGAGCGTATTGCGCGTTTAGGGGGCTTACATGAATTTTCACGTTGGTTTGGACCTATTTTAACTGATTCTGGTGGATTTCAGGTTATGTCCCTTGCAGGAATTCGTAAAATTACTGAACAAGGGGTCATGTTCCGCTCTTATATTAATGGAGCTTACTATGAAATGAGCCCAGAGCGTTCTATTGAAATTCAAGGGCTTTTGGATGCAGATATTCAGATGCAATTGGATCAATGTATTGCGTTGCCTGCTACTGATAAAGAAATGGAAGAAGCTATGGAACTTTCATTGCGATGGGCACAGCGTTGTAAAAGAGTTTTTGGTAATCAGCCAGATAAAGCATTATTTGGAATTGTTCAAGGCGGTGATAATATGAAATTGCGTGAACGTTCTGCACAAGCCTTAAAAGAAATGGATTTGAAAGGCTATGCTATTGGAGGTCTTGCTGTTGGTGAACCCCAAAGCACTATGACTGCTGTTTTAGATGCTACTTGTCCAATTTTACCAGAGGATAAGCCACGTTATCTTATGGGGGTGGGAACACCTGATGATATTTTACAAAGTGTTGCTCGTGGTATTGATATGTTTGATTGTGTTATGCCAACACGTGCTGGACGTCATGGCTTAGCTTTTACACGTTTTGGACGAATTAATTTACGTAATGCACGTTATGCAGAAGATTCTTCGCCTCTTGATTCACAATCGCTTTGTTCTGCAGCATCTGATTATAGTTGTGCTTATTTGCATCATTTAATTAAATCTGGAGAATCTCTTGGTGGAATGTTATTGACTTGGAATAATCTTTTTTATTATCAGCAACTTATGCAAGGAATTCGTGATGCTATTGAAAAGAGGTGTTATGCTGATTTTTGTGCTGAAACCCGAGCTTTATGGATGCAAGGACGCTAAGGTGTTGATCATAATGTGGGCTAGCAGTCTTTCTTCATATTGCTTTATTTATTTTGCATCAGGAGTTATTATAAAAACTGTACAATGAGAAGTGCTTTCTAAAAACATCAAATACATGATATTATCTGAAAAGAGAAATATTCAGTTTAATAAGGATGTATTCTTTCTGTAATTATTTATGTCGATTAAAAAACTGTTACTCCGGTACGCACTACCTGATCCGGAGAAAAACAGTTTGTTTCTGTTTATGATGATTGTTTAGACCAACAATATTAATGAGGCGTTAGCGAACTCTTAAAGAAGTATGAAAATTGTCTTTTTACAGAATTTTTTTTAAATCTTTTTATTATCAATAATGGAGTTTTTATAAAAAACTGTCGTTGAGAATTAGAGATGAAGTTGATTTAAAAAATTTAGAAAATATACAGCAGTTTACATTATAAAATACTGTGTTTATTTCTACGGAGAGAAAGATTTTAATATTAAAGTTTTATGTAAAATTATATAATATCATACTTCAAAAAAATCTTTATAAAAACACACTCTTTTATATCCTTATAAAAGGATATGAAGGGGATGTTTAATTCTAACATCAGGAAATATAGAAAGATTCTCAATTTGTTTGCGCATATTGGGAAACTCATCGTTCAAATATCACTACAGAGAAATGGTAACAATGAAGGGCTTTTATAAAAAACATATTTTTGTAGTGAGGAGTGATTTTAGGATACGATATTTAGCAATTTTAGCTCTTTCTGTGGGAAGTTTTGCTATTGGTACTGCAGAATTTGTTGCAATGGGGTTACAGCCGGAGATGGCACAAAGCTCCCGTATTGATATTCCTACAGCGGGGCAATATGTTTCTGCTTATGCATTAGGCGTTGTGCTTGGAGCACCTCTTTTAGCTGTTGGGACAGCTCATTTATCACGCAAAACTGTTTTGATAGGATTGATGTTTTTTTATGCGTTGGCAAATATTTCTAGTGCTTTTTTTACTGATTTTAGCATATTAGTAGTACTACGATTTATCAGTGGTCTTCCTCATGGCATCTATTTTGGACTTGCAGCTATGGTTGCTTCTGCAATGGTGGAAGTGCATGAACGTTCTAAAGCTGTTGGTTATGTAATGCTCGGTTTAACAATTGCGACAGTTTTGGGAGCACCCAGTGCAACTTGGATTGGTCAACTTATCGGCTGGAGAATCGCCTTTATTCTTGTAGGTATTATCGCTTTGTTGTGTTGTTTTCTTCTTGGGAAGTTTTTACCTTTTGATGTAAAAGGTAAAAAAACGAGCCCTTTACGAGAACTGGGAGCATTAAAGCAGAAACAAGTATGGTTGCTCTTGGCAATGGTGTCGGTGGGAGCATCAGGATTATTTTCTATTTTTACTTATATTAAATCAACTTTAATGCATATTTCTGGTGTTTCGCTTCATTGGGTACCATTTATTCTTCCATTTGTTGGATTAGGAATGGTGGTAGGAAACCTTTTGGGCCCTAAATTTGCAATTAAAATTGGTATTTCACCAATGATATTTTTTTCTATGCTTTGGAGTACATTTGTTTTTTTTCTTTTTTTCTTTTTGTCCTGTACTCCGTTTACTGCGGTTGTGGGATGTTTTTTTGTTGGTACTTCTTTTGCAGCTATGCCTTCTATACAAACAAAAATTATGGATGTTGCTGTGCGTGGAAAAATTTTGGCCGGAGCATTAATGCAATCTGCTTTTAATGTTGCTAATGCTCTTGGTGCAGAAGCTGGATCGTGGACTTTAAAATTGGGCTATAGTTATGAATATACGGCTGTTCTTGGAGGTATTTTAACCTTGTGTGGATTACTGATTTTTAGTATCTCATGGTATATAGAAAAGCGTACTTAATATTTTTTTCTGTTTTAGAAAATAATATTTAATTATTTAATTGTCCTGTTGGGTTTTTAAATATTCTGTAGGAAACGCGTAAAGCAAACGGAATACCAATACAGAATAAAAGAGTGATGAGAACGATAAGAAGCGCTTTTGCTGCACAAATCATTCCTATTATTCCGCCAGGATTAAAGAGACCAGCAAGATTTGTGATTGTTCCTGCAAGTGTTGCGCTTAATGCAGCTGAAAAGAGCTGTACAGAGATAAGAGATTCGCTAGCACGTAGAGCATCTTCATCGTTTGCACATTGTAAAATTCGTGTTAACAAATGCGGCCATGCTACACCAGCACTAATACCGATAGAAAACAATGCTAAGCAAATAATAAAAATATATTCAGGTTTGGAAATCTCTGTTGGGATTAGCCATAAAAGAATGCTTATACCTAACAAGTTTAATATGGGGGAAAATATAATGATTCTGTGAATTTTTTTTGCAGATATACCGGCACTTAAGAGAGCTCCACATGTCCAGCCAAGACTCATGAGTGATGCTATATAACCAGCAATAAGCGGTGTTTGTCCATGCAGCTCTTGAAGAAACAGTGGAAAATATAATTCTATACTGTACACGATTGTTATAAAAATAAGTATTAAGACATAAACGGGAAAAAATTCAGAAGAAAAGGAGAAGGACTTGTGTGGTAACATAGGATGAGGGGTGAATGATTCTATTTTTGCAAAAATAAAGAGAAGTCCCAATCCGATGATAAGTCCATAGATTTTTGCTACTGTAGTATCCATAGCCCCCCCTGCTGAAATAATAAAAATTAATAAGGTAACTATAAGAAGTTGCGAAAAGGGAAGAGAAGACGTTGGAATAGAATTTTTATTTTCTTTTGGCAAAACCTTAAGAGCTATAAGCGAGAAGATTATTGCTAATATACCCATAACCCAAAAGGATGCTCTCCATGCTCCATAATATACAGAAATACCGCCAATAGCTGGTCCTAACAAGGTTGATATTCCCCACATTCCAGAGATAACGCTTAATGCGTGTGACCATACAGATGGGCTAAAAACGAGACGTACCATAGAATAGGAGAGGGATAGCAAAGAACCACTTCCGAACCCTTGAATAAAACGTCCTATTAAAAATAAGGGCATAGTTGAAGAAAAGCTACAGATAAAGGTACCAAAGATAAAAATGATTCCAGAGATAAAATAAGCTCTGCGTGGACCTATTTTTTCTAACATTTTTGTTGCAAGTGAAGTACCAAGAAGTGATGCTACGATAAAAACAGTCGCTACCCAAGAATAATATAATTTACCACCAATCTCATTCATAAGAGAGGGTAAAATAGTCATAACACTATAAACGTTTGTAGCGTGCAATAAAACACCACCCATAAACGTTAAAAAGCGAATCCCATTTCCCCCTAATAAAAGTGTAGACCAGCCCTGTTTATTCACTGTTTTTGCTATGTAGTAAAAATTGTTTTTTTTATTTATAAAACAATTATTTAAATTTTCAAGAGAAGATTCAAAGCTCTCTTTTTACAGAGCTTTGAAGCTTTTATGAAACTATTATAGCTTAATTATTCATTGCTTTTTTGAGGTTTTCATCAACTTTATCAAGAAAACCTGTTGTAGAAAGCCACTTTTGCTTAGGACCAATTAAAAGTGCGAGATCTTTGGTCATGAAGCCTTCCTCGACGGTTTTAATACAAACTTTTTCCAATGTTATGGCAAAGTTTTTTAATTTTTCATTATTATCAAGTTTGGCACGATGAGCTAGTCCACGTGTCCATGCAAAAATAGATGCAATAGAATTTGTTGATGTTTCTTCATTCCTTTGATGTTGGCGATAATGGCGTGTTACTGTACCGTGTGCAGCTTCTGCTTCAACAATTTGACCATCTGGTGTCATGAGAACAGAAGTCATCAAACCAAGGGAACCAAAGCCTTGTGCAACGATATCTGATTGCACATCACCGTCATAATTTTTACATGCCCATACATAGCCACCTGACCATTTAAGTGCAGAAGCAACCATGTCATCAATGAGGCGATGTTCATAATATAATTTACGGTTTTCAAATTTAGATTTGAACTCTGCATCAAATATTTCTTGAAAGAGATCTTTAAAGCGGCCATCATAAGTTTTTAGAATGGTATTTTTTGTTGAGAGATAGACAGGAACATTTCGTTCTAGTCCGTAATTAAAAGATGCACGTGCAAAATCACGAATTGATTCATCAAGGTTATACATCGCCATGGCAACCCCTGCACTTGGAGCATCAAAAACATCGTGTTCTATAACTTGATTGTCATCACTTACAAACTTAATACTCAATTTTCCTTTTCCAGGAAAAGTAAAATCTGTTGCTTTATACTGGTCACCAAAAGCGTGACGCCCAATAATAATTGGTTTTGTCCAGTTAGGAACAAGGCGAGGGACATTTTTACAGATAATAGGTTCTCGAAAAATAACTCCTCCTAAAATATTTCGGATCGTACCATTGGGTGATTTCCACATTTTTTTTAAGTTAAATTCTTTAACGCGCGCTTCATCAGGAGTGATGGTTGCACATTTTATACCAACTCCATATTTTTTGATAGCATGAGCCGAATCGATAGTTATCTGATCATTGGTTGCATCTCGATTCTCGACAGAAAGATCGTAATATTTGAGATCAATGTCTAGGTAAGGATGGATCAATTTTTCTTTGATATATTTCCAGATAATACGAGTCATTTCATCCCCGTCGATTTCAACAACAGGGTTTTCTACTTTGATCTTTACCATGAGATGTCCTTTTTTATTTTAATCATATTTTTATAGCACTTTTAACTTTATCATAAAAAGTAAAAACAAGGATAAGAGAAAAGCATTTAAATGTAATTTTTTAGAGCCTATCATAAATAATATGTAAAACTTTATTAAAGAACACATATTTAAAACTGTGTTCCCTAATATAGCTATTGTAAGTAAATGAAAAACTTATTTAATAAAATTTAAATCGATATTTTTTTATTCATAGATTTTCATTTATTTTATTAAATTCTTTCTTCATAAACTTTAAGGTTATGATTTAAAACCCAATATGATGATAAATAATGCGCTATTATAGGCTATAAAATCAAGTTTTTGATAAGTCTTTCAGGATATTTTAGTGATTTTGTAAGTTTTGATAAAAGACAAATAAAGGAAAAAACTATATTTAGCTAACAATGCGTATGGTTTATAAATTTTGCTTATTATAAAGAAAACCTCAAAAATTTTCTCTATTTGATTGAAATTTGCAGCGTTATTTAGTGTATTATTTAGATAAAGCACTCTCTCTTAAGAGAAAAGAATATCAATGATTTATTCATTTTCATTGATTCTTTATCGTACAACAATATTTTAAAAAACCATTCCCTCATTTATGAGGTATTTTTCGTGATAAAAATACATAAAAAATCAATATGTTATTGATATAAGAAGGGGTTATGGTATGCCCAAGGGGCAAAAAGAAAGTAGATAAAATCAAAAAATTATGTTGAATTATAAGGGAATTGATGAATCCTGATTCTATTATGTTTTTTGGGCTCTATCCCTAACTTTTTCGGAGCTTTTTGATTGCTTCTAGAGCTAATCTTTTACGGTCTGCACTCTTTGTATAAAGAGATGCCATTTGATCTTCAGTCCATCCAAAAAGTGCTTTGAGTTGTGAGACTGTTGCACCAGAATTAGCAGCGCGTGTTGCTGCCAATTTTCTTAAACCATGTGCTGATTTTTTAATTCCAGCTTTATTACAAGCATCTCTAAAAGCATTACCAAAGCTTTCTTTGATAAATTTTTGATTAGTTTTACTACAGATGAATGTTTCTTCTCCAATAGGACCAATTTTAAGAGTTTCTGCGAGCTCAGGTAAAATAGGAAGAAAGACATCTGTTTGGAATTTGCTTTTTTCTGTTCTGAGATGAATGATATTATCCTTGACATCTTTCCAACCGATGCGAACAGCATCACCACGACGCAAGCCTGTGTAAAGAAGAACATCAATCCAAACACGTTCATGAGTACCATATGACCAGCGTTGATAATATTTTTCAACATCTTCTTCTGTCCAAACAGCAAATCCATCTTTATTGTTGAGAGCTGGTCTTTTTACTCCTACTGTTGGATTAGTTTCCAAAAGACCTTGCTCAATTGCCCAATTAAAAAGTCCATTCAGTGCTTTCAGAAAATTTCTAGCCATTGCGGGTGTTTCTTTACGCCGTTCAACACCAGCTATGATATGTTTTTTTTCAATCGCTTTGTATGGAATGTTGCCTACGGAATCGCATACCTTCATAAGAATGAGTTCATTTTGTTTTTTCGTAGATTGCGCTAGGTTATGCCAATTGGTGCTATTTAAATATTGTTTCAATAGCCATGCAAAGGACCCTTCAACAAGTTTACCAGGTTTGGATTTAGGAAGTATAAGTCCTTGTAATTCAGCAAGTGCACTTTTGTAATTATCAACGAACTCTTGTGTTCCATAAGTTCCACATACTCTAATGCGCTTTCCATGACCTATACGGACATACCATATAATTTTACCATGGCGTGTGATTTCTTTGACAAGATGAGGAGGGCGTGGTTTAGGCATAGATATAATCTATAGTTTAATATCAAATTCATAATCATCAGATGATAAATTCCACAATTTATCAGGATGATTGGTTGCATTTGGTAATGGAATATCGGATTTGAGATAGATAAGCAGTTCTCCTGTAGGTTTAATTTCTATGAGTTCGCATCCTTGCTTTTTTGCTTCTCTTAAAGCCCGTGCAATGGCTGGTTGTGTTATGGTAGCTAGGCGATGCGCCATATCTGTTCTCCTCATTTGAAGTGCAATTCACCCGTGTCGTGAATCACGCATTTTTTTGCAAGTTGTTATAGGGAAAGGGTGGGGGTGCTAGGAGGCATGTGTGGACAGCAGCACCCCCATAAGGTTAAGCCGCTTTTGTTGAAATCTTTTTGATCTCTTGTTCTATTTCTTTTAAAAAGGCTTCTACAGCCTGATTAATTTGTTCAATATGTTTTTCATCACGGTGGATACGTTTGATTTTCATGCGTAAATGAGATGATTGTCCCGTAAAGCGCGGATCATAGCTGATGAAATCACACCATTTGCGTCCAGTACATGCCATTTGAAATTGCATTTGTGCATGATATTCAGGTTTGATCTCATCATTTATAAAGAAGCGCATATGGGTCGTTGATCTAGGACATTTGATTTCAATTAACCCGTGCTCATCAACGAGCCCATCAGGACTTGCCCCCGCCATTTCTATTGTAGGATGTTGAATAAAGCCGCATTTTGTAACATTCGCATCATGGATAAGGCTATATTCATGCAAGGCATTTTCTTCATGTTCAATGCCCCATCTCATATCTTCATTTTCATAATGGGGGCTTATTTCTCCCGTTAAACGTTCTGTTATAAGCTTGATTTTGTAGTCTTCATATTTGCTTGTAGGCGTTCCCTTTGCTGTTTTACTCAGTATGTTGTAAATATTAGAAGCGGTGACTTTTCCTAATCTTGCTTGAAACCATTCTGCCGTTCTTTGTTCCATCTCACACCGCCGTTTGTTGTTGCGTTTGTTCATATTCGATATCTTGGATATGAATATATTCTGCCTCTTGTACAGGCATCTCTATTTGCTCTTTTGTTGGTAAAGAGTGTTGTGCTTCAATCCTTTGCTTTTGTTGTTTCTCTTTCAAAAGGTGCAAAATGGTTTGCGCTTGTCCATCTGATATATCGGCAAGCGTGTTGGCTTTTGCATAAGTGAGAATTTTGTTTTCTTCTGTTTGCGTGCTGTCCATTAATTGTTTGATTTGCATAAGCGTTTCATAAGAGACCATTTTATCTTGTATATTTTGGTTTACTTCATTGATGCGCGCGGCTTCATCTTCTTCATAAATACCTGAAAAACCAAAAGCATAGCGCGCACATTGTATGGTTGCTTTATGACGCAACATGCGTGCTGGGTATTTTTGCCAAGTATCAGTTTTTTGTTTGCATTCAGCTAAATATTCAGTAACTTCGATAGGGTCTTTAATATTTTTAAGACGAATAGCGCATTTGATAGCAATGATATTGCCCTCTTTATCAAGTTGATCTTGAAAGGTCATCCCATCAAATTGAGGATTAGACTTAATAATCTTAATCCATCCGTCGATTGAGACGACAGGAATAATGCCGCCGCCTCTTTTAGGAAGAGCATAGATCTCTTTGGTTAAAGGGTTAAGACCATAGGTATTGGCTACCGAAATAAAAGCAGCGAATTCTTCATCAGAGAAGTTATAATTGATACATGTTTTAATGATTGTTTTTCGAAATTGTTCATGAGAAAACCCATATTTACTTGCCATGGTTGTTAAAGGGGAATTTGTCATCTGTATTTCCTTTTAATGCACGCAACTTTCCCGTTGCGTGAAATACGCCTGTGTTTAAAGAAGCGTTCTGTTATGATTTGAGGAAAAGAGGCGCTTTTAAAAACGCCATGTATAGTTTGGGTAGTTTGGAAGAACGTCCCAAAAGGTTAAACGGTTTTGCTGTTCATAAGTACCGTATCTTTTGTCGTCATATTCTTGCTGTCTGATCTCATCTAAAAAAAAACTGTATGCAGAACTATGTTTTACAAAGTCATGAGGTATAATGTCGTTAAAACATTGTTCTTCACGTTGTTTAATGTAGAACTCAGCAAGATCTTCAGAGATATCTTCGCATCTGTTATTTATTGGTTCGATGCGCATGATTTTGATGGCATTATCGGCTTCGTCAATAAAGTCGATAATGTCTTTTTCTTCGTAGAAAGGTCCTGATTTCACCAGATTTTGTGCTTCATTTTCGCACATGACTAAAAGAATCTCATCAGAATTTATAAAGATTGGTTTGTCCACAACTGCCTCCATAGAGCCTATTGGCAATGGTTAATTTATAGGATATGAGGCAATTTATATGCGCATGTTGCACATATGTCAATAAATAAATGTGCAAGATGAACATAATTATAGTAAGTATTATACTATTTAGGATATTAAAATGGATGATATAAATTATCTTGTAATGGAGGCAGTGAATAAGCTTAATATAGATAAAAAAAGAAGATTAATTATTATTCTTCGTCTTTTAAGGTATCTAGAATGCGAAGAAGCCACTGCTTTTTTTCAGGAGATATATCTTTTAAAGCATTAAAGACTTCTTCTTGAAGTTCGCGGTCCGATAGAGCAGTTGTAGATTTTGTTTTTATTCCCTGTCCTTCACCAGTCAATAACCAACCTATGCTTACGTTAAACGCTTTTGCGTATCGACTTGCCGCTTTATTGATGCCGCGAACTCCTTGTTCATGTTGTATATAAGTGTAATATGGCCAGCCATAATATTGAGCAGCTGCTCGGGCAGATTTAAATCCTTTAGCAATTCTTGCTTCTGTTAAGCGTATAGCTTGATCGGGTTTTTTTTCTTGCATTCTGTCAACTCCTTTCCATTCATAATGCACATATTATATGTGCTTTTCGACTTGACTTTTTTCTGTGCACATTGCACACTAGATTTTATGAATAAGTTAGAAGCAAAAAAACTAAGAAAACACCTTAATCTTACGTTGGACGAAATGGCAGCGTTATTAGGTGTGAACAGATCAACAGTATGGCGCTGGGAAAAGTATGGCATTCCTTCAAGAGGAGCAGTTGCTTATCTTTTAAAATCTTTATGTGAGCAAGAAAGCTCTTCGATATCACGATTTGTGAAGAACTCACACGTTCATAGCGCGTGTGACAGTTTACAGCCTTGAGGAGATGATGATGGCTGTAAATGAAGCGCATAAGAATGATGATGGGAAGCCTCGTTTAGATCTTATACCGCCTTTAGCCCTTATGGAAATTGGTAGTGTTTTAGAATTTGGGGCCAAAAAATACGGAGCAAATAATTGGCGTAATGGTATGGATTGGAGCCGGTTACACGGTGCAGCGTTGCGTCATTTATTAGCATGGTTTGGTGGAGAGAGTAAGGATTCTGAGAGTGGTTTATCACACTTGGCACATGCGGCTTGTTGCATTCTGTTTTTAATGGAATGTGAGGCAAAAGAGATTGGTTGTGATGACCGTCCTCTCAGAATGAAGTGAAGTAAAGGCTGATGATTGGGATGCTTCATACAATTCTTTGCTTTGATCTAGGAACGAAGACCGGCTGGGCGATAAGTGGTGCTGATGGGAGTATCCTTAGTGGTAGCATTAATTTTAGATCACGCCGATTTGAAGGCGGTGGGATGCGTTATTTACGCTTTAAGAGATGGCTTACAGAAATCAAGCAGACAGCAGGGAGCATTGATGCGGTGTATTTTGAAGAGGTAAGGCGTCATGTTGGAACTGATGCGGCGCATGTTTATGGTGGTTTATTAGCAACCTTAACGGCATGGTGTGAACATCATCAGATACCGTATGAGGGCATTCCAGTTTGTACAATTAAGAAAGCGACGACAGGCAAGGGGAATGCGTCGAAAGAAGAGATGATTAAGGCAATGCGTGTAAAAGGGCATGCGCCTTGTGATGATAATGAAGCGGATGCTTTAGCAATTTTACATTTAATTAAAGAGAGGGAGATCTTAGAGCGATGCCCAGTAAAAAAGTAGAGTGTGTAAAGTTTAATTCAGATCAGTTTTTAAAAGAGCTTATGGGTTTAAAAGCAACAGAGAAGGCAGTTTATACAACCGTTGTGTTGCTTATGAATGATAAGAAAGCGCCTCTTATCAATAATGCGTCTTATTTATCAAGCTGGTGTGGGTGTTCCTTAAGAACGTTTCAAAAGGCCTTAGAGACTTTAATAAGCATTGGTTACATCACGCGTTTAGAGAATGGGAACCTATGGCATAAGTCATTAGCTTTTGATTATAGCCTCAGTAAATTTTCAGAAAGAGCTTCAAAAGCAGCGAATATAAGATGGAGTAGGAAAAGAGAGGAGGCAATGCATGTCAACTAAGTTGCCATGGACGAGGCTTTTTTCTTCACAATGGATTGTAGATGTTAGTGGCATGAGCATAGTGGAAAAGGGTCTTTATATGACTCTTGTCTTATATATGTATGAAGAGCGCCGTCCTATTATTGAAGATGCTCCCAAATTAGCAAGATGGGCAGGTTGTTCAGAGAGGATTCTAAAAAAGACATTAGACATTTTATTACGTGATGAGAAGATCATACGTTTAAAAGATGGTCGTTTGTGGAGTTTAAAAGTTGAAGAGGAACTCAATAATTCGAATGAAAATTTAAATAAGTTTTCAGAAAGAGCACAAAAGGCAGCAAAAGCTAGATGGGATAAAGATAAAAGTGATAATGATGTCAAAAATGCTAAGGATGCTAGCAACAATGCTAATAGCATTGAACAAGCAATGCTTAATGATGCCATTAACAATAACAATAACATTAACATATATAATAAAAAAAATAAAACTATCGTTTTATCAAAAAAAGAAATCGATTCTGAAAATTTAGAAACAACCGATTTGGTTGAAGAGCCAATCGAGGGTGATGATGTTCAATCAGAACAAATCGCAACATCATCAGAAAACCAACCTCCCATTCACGAGCAAGAAAACGTTTTGAAAAAAGCCAAGCGGGTTAAAACCGATAGAGGTTGTCGCTTGCCTGCTGATTTCGAACCGGATTACGATTTTGCCCTTTCGGAAGGGTTGCCTCCAGAGCGTGTGAAAGTCGAAATTGCAAAATTTCGAGATTACTGGCGTTCAAAAGCGGGTGCTAATGCAGCCAAAACCGATTGGCAAGCGACATGGCGTAACTGGGTAAGAAATTCAAAAAAATACGAAATCAATCAACAAGGTAAAAATTATGGAAATTACACTCAAAAGCAAAAAAGCATTGGGGAACGTATCGCAGACAGCCTGCTTGATATCGGAAATCGAGGATACTTTGAAGCACATTCACGCGATGATACCACCACAGGAGTTCCCATTGGTTTTGAAGGATGGCAGCCAATTAACAAAACAGCAGGAAGCGATTGCTTTAGAGGCTGCTGATCAGTTGCAGGAGCTATTCGCAGTGAAAGCAAGCAAAGAGGATATAGGCAAAGCTATTCGCATGCTGTCATGTGGTTTAAAAATATCGCAACAATCTGATCATGAGGGAATGGCATTAACCTATGGAATGGCTTTAGAAAAAGTTTCAGCATGGTCACTAATGACAGCAGTTAAACGGATTTTATGTGATGAGATAGACGGTTTATCGGATACGTTTTTTCCGAGCACGCGTGAACTTGTGAGGTTATGTCGTGATTTGGAAGATAACCTTTTGAGACAAGCCAATATTGTACGCAAAGCTGTTTTGAACAGCCGTGAAAAGGCATTGAAAGCACAAGAAGCAAGCGATGCTTCAAAAGCGCTTAGCATTATTCAAAAGCACAATTTTGAACAGGTTTTAAGTGGGATAGGAGGCATAATAAAAACCATTGATTAGCTAGCAAAATGTTGAAAAGTAGAGAGGCTATTTGTATGGATATACGTTTAAATCGATAAAAAGGCACCGTACAAAGCGATTATTTAATTTTTTGATAATGATACGTAAAAACTACAAAACGCTTTGTACAGTTAAATTTAAGGTAAATAGACTATAGCGACAAAATACAAACTGGAATTAAAAGATATGGGTTTTTTTAAACATTTATTCTTAACAAATCATAAACCGCCCATGCAAAAAAAGTTTGTTGCAACGATAAGAGGGCATGCCCCGTGGGGGTTAGGAGTAGCAGAATATTTTTACAATCTTTACGAATATGATGATGGAATGAGAGAATACGAAGAATTTGAAGGTGGCCAATATCATGAGATGCCTGAAACTGTAGATTACAGTAGCAAGGCGCAAGTGAAAGCGTGGATATACGGTGGTGATTTGCCAAGAAGCGTATTGAGTTGTGAAGCGCTGATTAATGAGGTTAATAAGAAAATCAAAAAACGCACAATGAAAGACCGTTTGATTTGTGAGATTAGCAATGAAGGGGAGAAGAGTTATTCACAAGCTTATGATGATGATATAGATCGCGAGTTAGAAAAAGCACTTGATATTCAACTGGGTAAATATCAAAACAGGAAAAAATGCAAAAAATAAAAAATACGTATTGACATTAAAGGCAGGTTCGTTTAGAAAGGCGTCAAGTGTTTAAAAACCACGAGATAACTAGCGGATAAACCACGATAAGGTTTCTCCCATTTCTTAAAATACTGGCTGTCTTTTGTGCTTGTTAAGGCGTATAATGATTTATGTCGGGTGTGTTTATACTATACAAGACCCTTCGCGAGGGAAAAGTATAAGCAACGGACTAGTTACCGTGTTTTTAGCACCCGGCGCCCTTGTGGGCTGTCAATTAAAAACTCTAAATAACTAGGATAAATATCATGACATATATGAATGGTTTTCGTCACGCTCTTATTAAAGCTATTGCAGATAACATGGGAGCAACTGATACTGGCCCCGTTCCTCCTAAAAAGCAAGGCGTTCCAAAAAAATATGAATTTACGGGCGAGACGATTGTTGCAGGTATTCACACATTAAGACGCATTAGAGCTATTAGAGACTTTGCAGATGTTAAAGCAGGCGACTTAGGTGGTTTTATAGAAAGCAGCGAACATCTTTCACATGATGGTGACTGCTGGGTTAGAGATAATGCTCGTGTCTGTCAGCGGGCTCGTGTTTATGGGAATGCGCAAATCGCTGGTGATGCGTGGATTTATGGTGACGCTCGTGTTTACGATAATGCAAAAATACATGACAAGGCTTGGATAGACGGTTGTGTTTATGGGAATGCCGAGGTTTTTGGTGATGTACAAACGAATTACACCACTCGTATTTTTGATAATGCTAAAGTTTATGGTAAAGCAGAGGTAAATGGCAAGGTTTATGGGAATGCGCATGTTTTTGGCAATGCGAGTATTGAAAGCAGTGCAGAGGTTTTTGGAAATGCAAAGGTATTTGATAATGCTTCTGTCTATAGCGTTGCAAAGATACATGGGAATGCAAAAATTTGTGGAAATGCTAGCGTTTGTGACAATGTTAGTGACAATGTTGTGATTACTGATCGTAAAAAACTTTCAGAGCAAGCCGCGTAAAAAAAGCAACGGCGCGGCGGGGGCGCCTCTTTTTAAAAGATTTCCATTCACAATTTAACGAATACTAGATTAGGGAGCAACCTATGACCACTACAAATGTATCTAAAAAATATGAACTTACTAATGAAACTTACGATATTGAAGGGATTACTTTATACCGAATTAGAGCATTAAGAGATTTTGATGGTGTAAAGGCTGGTGATTTAGGTGGTTTTATTGAAAATGAAAGCAATCTCTCTCATGATGGCAATTGTTGGATATACGATAATGCCGCCGTTTCACATGGTGCTATTGTTAGTGAAAATGCAAAAATACGTAATAACGCTTGTGTTTTTATGGAAGCAAGGGTAGCAGGAAATGCAGTAGTTAGTGATAAGGCGCGGGTTCTTGAAAAGACTGCTTATATTCACGGTAATGCAAAAATATGTGATAATGCAGCAATTTGTGGTGAAATTTATGGGAATGCCATTGTTTGTAATAAAGCCATGGTATCTCCAGAAGCAAAGGTTTATGACAATGCAAAAATTTTGAATAGCGCTTGTGTTGGTGGCTTTATTTATGGGAATGCAAAAATATCGGGGTCGGCTTGTATTTATCCCGAGGCGGAGATTTATGATAATGCGTGCATTCAAGGAAAAGTGAAGGTTTATTTCTCTGTAAAAGTTTTTGGGAATGCCGTTATTAAAGGCAATAAAAGAGTTTATAAAGATACTGATGTTAGTGAAGAAACTTTAGAAAAAACAGCATAAATAAGGGGTTTGGGGTCTGGTCTTAAACAGAAAAAAGAAAGCCGTGTCCTTAATGAACGCGGCTTTTTACGCAATACACAATATTTAATCAACATCAAATCTATATTACACATTTTGTGTATAATGGCAAGCATGATTAAGAAAAAACCGTATCAAAATGAAATGATACGGCTTTGAATCTAGAGAAATATGAAAAACTAACTAACAATAAAGGAGATATCACTTTAGTGATATGGTTCTAAATTACATATTTTATGTATAAACGCAATACAATTTTTATCAAATTGCTCTTAAAGTAAATGATGCTTGCTTTTAATAGCGACGTTATTCTAAGTGTTTTCCTTTTAGTAAAAAACAAATCTTCGTTTTAAGATATCATTGTGAATTCAATATTGCCAATTTATTCATAATCTGCTATACAACATACAGATTTAAAAAGTGGAAAGCCCTTGCTCATGTATTACGTGAAAGGGTTTTCTTTTTATCTAACATCATCATAATCTTAAATCTTGATTTTCTTAATTATATGCAAATGCAACAAAGCCGTATCAATTGCTTTTGACACGGCTTCTGTTTTGTAATGCGTGATGTCCTTTTGACATCCTAATGAGACGAATATCTCTATAATACATAATTTGTATAAAAAAGCAATAAATCAAGCAAACTAAAAATGGGATTCATTCTTTATATTCAATAGCTTGTAACAATAATTTCGTTTGTAACTATAGCCTATAATGTGTTATAATAATGGCTGGTTATACGTTCTTTGTATTGTTATGTGTTATTCCTATTAATGGATCTAAAGCGAATGCTTAATAAAGTGATTTTAATTGGCTATATTGGCTCTCATCCTGAAAGTAAAATAATGTCTACTGGTAGCGAAATGGTGAGTTTTCGTTTAGCTACCACCGAAAGCTATACCGATAAGGCAAGTAATAAGAAAATAGACAAAATAGAATGGCATTCCATTGTTATTTTTAATTCACAATTGGTAAAAATAGCGCTTCAGTATTTTCACAAAGGCTCTAAAGTGTATCTAGAGGGGCAATTGCAAACCCGTAAATGGCAAGATAAAAACGGTGTTGATCGTTATATAACAGAGGTTATTTTACCAAAATACAAAGGGGATTTAAAGCTCTTAGATAGCAAAAATGATGATAATCAAGAGCAGTCCTCTTCTTATGAGAGAAGCATTTACAGACCTCTTGATATGCCTACAGTAGCAAATGATGGCGTTTCTTTTTAAACAGAGGGTATAAGTGAAAAAAAATAAAAAGAGGGGACGCCCTAAAATCACAGGGCATATAAGAGAAGCCAATGGACGTCTATCACGGTCAAAAACACCTCGTGAAGCTATTGATAAATTAGCAATAGAAATACGTGCAAAGCGCTTTGGTTTAAGCTTACAAGATGCGAAAAATCCACTTGCAAGTACCTACATAGGGCGGCTTTGTTTGAAAGGCGTGCTTACTCAAGAGCAATATGATGCTGCTCAAAAATATTTACAGATACGAAATGACTATCTATGTGCAAAGGGCTTGCCAAGCGCGATTTATGATGAAATGCCGTCATCTTCTGATGATACAGCAAGAGATAAATGGGTAAAATTTGCAACAGAGCAGTTTTTAAACACACAAGAGGCAATAAAAGAAGCGCAATGTCTCTATAAACAGTACAATCTTTACGCCGCGCTACAGTATCTCGTTAGTGAAGATCAAAAATTACCACACCTTGTGAGCTCACTAAAGGTTGTTCTTAATGCGCTTCATAAGTATTTTCACAAATAAAATATAAAAGGAACAGCAATAACAGATAATAGAGTGACTATTCCAAATAAATATGCGGAAATCTTGAACTTAAAACGCCAAAGTAGGCTAATTAGAATAGACATTATAGCAATTATAATCGTCATTACGAATCCTATTACGAACCATTCTATTATTGTATTTTCAAAACGATTTTTTTCTATTTGGACTTGGGTATGATTGTTTGTTAGTCTTTCATATTCATCATCAGGAATACGACGTATAACTTCTATATTAGGACCTAAATAAGGGAGGGATTCTCGTTGCATCCTTTTGAATTCATCATCAGGAATACGTCGAATAACTTCTATATTAGGACCTAAATCTGGGAAAGGTTCTTCATCAATTTTTGATTGTTCACTATTTGCATAATTAGCAAATAAAAGAGTGCTTATTGCTATAGTTAGTAAAATAAAGCGTTTAAACATCGAGAACTCATTGTTTTTTATTTTAACGAGCTCTTATATTGATTCATGCCTAAATTATCAATATGTGTTATTTTTGTGTTGACAAGTTATAACAAATCGTATTTAATGACATTGCTGTACTTAGGTGTATTGTATCTAACGAGGGTGATGTACAGTGCAAAATCCCCGCACATGCGGGGTTTTTTATTATCTGGAGGGAGGAATTTATGACATCCGAAAACACAGAGCAGGTTTTACAGCCCATAAAAAAACGTATTCCACCAAGAGCAGGCATAGGGCGTGTAAAAGGTGTCCCTAATAAAATCACGCGTGTTCTTAAAGAAGCAGTACTGAAGGCAGCAGAAAATGCTGGTAATAGAATAGGCAATGAGGGTTTGGTGTCTTATTTAGAAAAGCAGGCAATGGATTGCCCCGCGGCTTATTTAGCACTGCTTGGGAAGATTTTGCCCTTGCAAGTGACAGGAGAGAATGGGGGAGCCGTGAAGATCATAGGGCGTGTAGAAATAGCTCCTTTATTAAATGACGACAAGACAGATTAAGATTGTTCCAAAGCTTATTTCTCTTTTTGCAGGGGATGCTTTGGTCAGAGCGGCTTGGGGTGGACGCGGGTCTGGAAAGACAAGATCTTTTGCTTTGATGGCAGCGTTAAAGGGGTATCAATTTGGTATAGGAGGGATATCGGGGACCATTCTTTGTGCACGTCAGTTTCAAAATTCGCTTGCGGAAAGTTCCTTGGAAGAGATTAAGCGTGCTATTGAAGCCCATGACTTTTTAAAGGATTATTACAGGGTTGGGGAATCTTCAATTAAGTCAAATGATGGGCGTATAGCCTTTCAGTTTTCTGGACTAGACCGTAATATTGCGAGTATCAAGTCGATGGGGCGTATTTTGCTCTGTTGGGTTGATGAGGCAGAGCCTGTCACAGAGACCGCTTGGCAGACGCTTATACCGACGTTGCGTGAAGAAGGGGATGGATGGCGTGCAGAATTATGGGTAACATGGAACCCATTACGGGAGAATGCCCCGGTTGAAAGGCGCTTTCGTTTTTCAGACAATGAAGCGATTAAGCGTGTTGAGGTTAATTGGTCAGATAATCCCAAGTTTCCTAAGATCTTGAATGAAGCGCGTCTTGATGATTTGAGAAACCGTCCAGAGACCTATAAGCATATTTGGGAGGGAGCTTACCTTACAGCCGTTCAAGGTGCTTATTACCAAAAGGAGATGTTAGCAGCTGAACAGGAGGGGCGGATAGGGCGTGTTGCACGTGATCCTTTAATGCAGATACGCGCCTTTTGGGATATTGGGGGGACAGGAGCCAAGGCAGATGCAACGGCGATTTGGATAGCGCAATTTATTGGCAGAGAGATCAGAGTGCTGGATTATTATGAGGCACAAGGGCAGCCGTTATCCGAACATATCGGTTGGTTGCGTCAAAATGGTTATGAGAAGGCATTGATGGTTTTGCCCCATGATGGTGCAACGAGAGACCGTGTACACAATGTGAGTTTTGAGAGTGCTTTAAGTGATGCAGGTTTTGAAACGCAAGTGATCCCTAATCAAGGGGCTGGTGCTGTCAAAATGCGTATAGAGGCGGTGCGGCGTATTTTACCTTCTGTATGGTTTAACGAAGAGACCACAGTATACCTAAAAATACAACAAAGTCAATATGTTGCGTTCAATTATTTTATATGAATCCACTTAAGAATCCATCCTTTTATACGTGATTCATTTGATCATTTTTTAGATAAGATTGTCACGTATGAATAGAGCATAAAAAGCAAATCATGATGCAAATATTATAACGCATGTGTGTATTCAAATGAAATGAAAAGCAGTTATCATTCATAACAGTTCATAAATTTTATGATACGTTTTTATCACTCAAAAATCGCACTGTTTTAAAATTTAATCGTTTGAAATTTTCAATAACATACGTTTAAAGGTCATAGCTTGTTTTAAAGATTGGATTGTTAATCGTATAAACAGAAACAAATTAACGGTCCCCAAAATTGGGGAGCGCAAAATCTAAAGATCTTATAGTATCCTATAAGAGAGTAATCCTTTGAAACTTTCATAAGCTTATAGGCTTCATTTATAAGATTGCATAAAAGGATTTAAAGACAAGATCGATTTTATAACCGCGGTATTTTTTTACCGGAGTAAGACATAGCAGGTATGAAATTCAAAACGTTATGTCATATGAAATCAAAAGCCTTTGAATGATATAACGCAAGCAAGCTATCAAACAACGTTTTAACAGTTATCGTTTAAGAATACGAAGCCAAATGGGGGCACCCCAAAATTGGGGGCAGCTCTTTAAGATAAGCAAGCAAAATTCAAAATCATTGTAACATCATAAAGGCATGGGATTTTACTCAATTTTGGAGTCAAAAGCGATATTGTTTAAAGAATGCTCTATTCTAAAGTTAACGCCCCCCAGAATTGGGATGGTTAATATTGCCAACTCAAATTTGAGCCGGCTAATTTTTAAAGAAATTAGATTTTAAAGAAAAGTGAAAATATGCATAGCATTTCTAAATGAACGTTTAATCGTTTGAAACTGATGTTTTATAATAGTTATCATTTGTTTTTAAAAACGTTTCATTTACGAAAAACAAGATCTAGATTTCACAACAGAGAAAATCTTAAAAACCTTCATTTTATAAAAGCGGTTGTTTATTTGTCTTATGAAAAACTGCTTTTTAAACATAGCCCTCACAAATTTTAAAAGAACGTTTTTACAGACATTCACTTAATACACATTTGCTTTTGATTGTATTGATAAACCTAGCAAGCATTTTGATGATTGTGCTTTGTTTCAAATGGATATTTTACCTAGAGAGGATTATTAATCAGTTATAGCTATAACAAGCATTTACAGTCTCTATAATTCAAATGCTTGATATAAGGTTCTTTTGGATAAGTTTTAATAAAGAGAATGGTTAACTTGTGTAATATAGGTTTTGTATATAGGGTTTCTGTTATTCATATTTTTACACTCATCACTTGATTCATCAGCCGCGTCACGTTACATGACACGGCTTTCTTTTTACATTGTCTCTTTTATGTTAGGTTAATGGTAAAAAGGCGCCCCCCACACCTGTTAATTATCATTTTGTTTTGATAAATCTATAATATGATCTTTTTCGTAAACCTCACATTCTTTAAGGACTACAGCGACCTTATTTGGTTTGTTTAACCTTGCCTTGCCATAAACTTTTCCCCAAACCTTAGCGTAATGTGAGATCTTGGCATTGCCATAGACAGAGCCATAAATTTCAGCACGACCACTCACATGAGCATTCCCATAAACAGAACCATAAATTTTTGTGCGACCGTGAACAATCGCATGGTTATATATCTTGGCATGGCTATAAAGACAGGTACATCCTGAAACCTTGGCATTACCATAGACCCTTGCATAGCTATAAACCCAAGCATTGTAAGAAACATGGGCATGATCATAAATATGCGCATCAACATAAATGCGTGCACTACCATGTACATGGGCATTGCCATAAACCAAACCATACACGCGCGCGTTATCATAAATACAAGCATTGTCGTAAACTTGTGCATATTGAGATACCAAAGCCTTTCCATAGACTTCAGCGTTACCATAAACATAACCACACACATGAGCTTTGTGACGTATTTTTGCATTTTCATAAATGCATGCAGCCCCATAAGCACATGCCTCATCGTAAACCCAGCAATTGCCCTTATGAGAAAGGTTGCTTTCCTTTTCAATAAAGCCCCCTAAATCGCCTGCTTTAACATCAGAAAAGTCTTTTAATGCTTTAATACGATAAAGAATGATAGTTTTTCTTGTAACATCATGTTTAATTTTTTTGATTTTACTGGTTAACTTATATTTTTGAGACATAAGGATACCCTCACAATCTAATGTGATAAAGAGTTGATAAAATTTGGAATGGAAAATTTAAAAGAGGGGCGCCCCCGCAACGCCGCTGCTTTTATTTATGCTGCTTTGTTTTCAATAATTTTTACAACGTGATCGCTTTCATAAATTTCACAATCTTCGGGAATCCCATATGCATAGTAAATGTTTTGTTCAACATATGAATAACCATCTCTTTTTAATCTTGCATTGCCATGTACCAAACCTCTAATGGTGTGATAACCAGTCACTTTTGCATTCCCATAAACAGAGCCGTAGACCTTAACATACCCACCCACGCTAGCATTGTCATAAACCTTGCCATAAATTTTTGCAGCACCACTCACAACAGCATTGTCATAAACCTCAGCCTTGCTATGAATACGTGCACATCCAGATAATTTTGCATTCCCATAAACCCTTGCACTATTATAAATCCAAGCATTATGAGAAAGATGAGCATTGCCATAAACATGAGCTTCAAAATACACGCGGGTTTTATCACATACATGAGCATTGCCATAAACAAAACCACCAATGGCAGCATTGCCATAGACCCTTGCATTTTCATAAACACGACCAGATTTTACAACACAAGCATTATCATATACCCAGCAATTGCCATCATGAGAGAGATTGCTTTCATTTTCGATAAAACCACCGAGATCCCCAGCCTTTACATCAGCAAAGTCTCTTAATGCTTTAATGCGATAAAGGGTTTGATTATTTAATACACGTGTCTCATTTGTGAGTGCAAACTTTTTTTGCATAGCACAATTCCTTTATAAGAAGATTCAATTTTTGAATGAAAGAATTTGGTTAAAAAGCAGGCACCCCCGCCGCGCCCGCGCTTTATTTAAGCAGCATCAGTTTCATATTCGCTGTTATCATCATCATTATCATAATAGCCTTCAAAATCAGCATAATATTCATGACGATAATAATCATCTTCGCTACCAAATTCGGGATATTCATTATCACAGATATCTTCATTCGCTTCTAAAAAGGCATTGCTATGAATATAAGAAGAGCCAGAGATAAGAGCATCACAAACAATCGCATCATCAAAAACACGCGAGTCATCACAGATATAAGCAGAGCCACTTATTTTCGCATTGCCACCAACATGAGCATCATCACAAATGACAGCATTATCGGAAATATGAGCATGGTCAGTGACACGGGCGTTATCATAAATTTGTGCATTGCCCGACAGCTTTGCATTGTCCTTTAATGTCATCCCTTCAAAAATAGCATTACCATAAATTTGCGCATTGCCATAAACGTCTACAAAAAAGCTTCTTACCTTTGCATTACCAAAAACACGTGCATTTTGGAAAACCCGTGCTTTGTTATACACCCAGCAATTGCCCTCATGCGATAGGTTATCTTCACTTTCAATATACCCCCCGAGGTCACCTTTTTTGACATCATCAAAATCTCTTAAAGCTCTAATTCGCGTTAAGAAATGACCATCTACATAGTCACCGTCATTAATAAACTCGTATTTTTTTGCAGGCTCTTGTTTGTTAGCAGGTACAGTTTTATTAGCAATTTTAGAGATAACGGGGGTGTTTTTTGAAATATTTTTCATAATTAAATCCTACATGATTTAGAGTTTTGAATTGACATTCCTATAAAGGCGCCGGGCGCTCAAAACACGGCATGTAGTCCGTTGTTACGCTTTTCTCATAAGAGTCTTGTATGGCGTAACTACACCCGACAAAATCACCATATATGCTAATCATAGCACAAAAGATAGTCAGTTTTTATAATAGGATTAGGTTTATCGCAACCTTTTCGCTACATGTTTAGTGTTTTGATCACTTGATTATTTATATAACAAAATACGTATTTATTGTCAATTAATTTATGAACTTTTTTGATATTTCTTTATGATTTTTTTAATTCATTGTGTGTAAATATTATTTATATGCTTATTAATTGCTTCTTTTGTATTATAGTCTTTTAAAGCTATATTATGGACTTTCTTAAACGATAGCGTTCTTTTTTGAATCTATACATTTATAATATTTAGAAACGCTCTCATTATGCGTATTTTTATCTTTATAACCTATCTTATTTTTTTACTAAATGGTTTTTAAGATTTCTGTTAATTTCTTTTATAACACATTTGCAATTTAACAGCCTTTTATAGGAACTGTCTTTATAAAAACGCTTTCATTTGCATTGTGATTATAAAAACCTGCTTTTTTCACGCATTCTCTATAGCTGTTATATTCTTTATAGCCACAGCATCATTTTTCATTTTCATAAGAGAAAGGATAATTGTTATTTATAGTCTGTTATGAAAACATCTAAAGAAAGATTGATAACTATAGAGATTAGCAAAATCGCTTTTAATAGACTTTTATCATTTTTGTCAGTTCTTTTTAGACCCTATATTATTTTTTTTTAATGAGAAAAAATTAAAAACATTATATTTCAATATGTTAGTAGTTTAATGATACAACCCATATCGACAATACAACCTTAAATACAGCTGTAAATATATATTTGTCAGTTATCTGTCAGTAAATTGAACCGACAAAATGATTATCTTAGAGAATGATTAAAACACGTCTTATGAAAGCATGTGATCTTTTAAAGCCTTTCAAAAGAAAGGGGGTATAATCATAAGAAATGCTATCAAGATCATTATGGTTATGAGTTTTGAGTATTTTGAAGATTTTGAGGGTTCCTTTTACGCCCCCTTATATATTTTTTTCAATCAAAAAAAATAAAAGTTATTATATTTCAATATGTTATTATTTTAATAATACAACCTATATCGACAAGATAACCTTAAATTCAACCCATAGTATATTTTTGAAGGTATTTTGAGGGTTTGAGAAACCTTCAAAACCTATAAGTAATATAAGAAAATGAATATACAAATCTCTCTTTAAACAAGGCTTTTAAAAACAATAAAGCACTCATTTGAGATTACGGTATAATCTCTTAAAGGCAATCCAAATAAGGGTGTTTAAAAGTGCAAGTTTTTTCTTTTTAGAATAACGCATGATAAATTATTCCTTTTAAGATTGTATGTAAGCAATTTATAAAAGGGATATAAATCTATAGTTATAAGACCCTATACCCCTTATAAAATTAGCATGCCCATTATGTGAGCATGCTTTATGAGTTTATTCAGTTTCTCTTATTTCTAATTTTGGTAGGTTTTTAACGATTTTCATGGTTTCTAAACTTACGGTAATAACCCTTTGGAATAACTCCAATGGATATGCAGGGTTTCCAATGGTTTCAACAGCATAGCGATTGGCATCATTCACAATACCACTCTTTTTATCAGTCTTAACGCATTGACGTCCCATAACCCATTCAAGAGCAGGCTTGCCATTGATGATATATTCATAAGCTTCAAGAGGAATGTCTGTTATTGTGATATTGCTGTTATAAATAACTGTCGATTTATCCTTTTCCTTACTATCCTTAATTTTTGCGAATTTCATTTCAGTTACATAATAAAACTTTTCTGGATTAGAGATATCAGTTTGTTTCGGATTGCCTTTTTTAAAGGTTACTGGATAAGGTTCCACATCTTCATAATTTACGTGTAAATGACCCAATTCACGCCCTGCTGTAACAAACATCCAAAAATCATCAGCAGTTTTTACGCAAGGAATACGAGGCAATTCTTTAGAGAGGTTATCAGCATAACGAGTACGATAATCTTTTGAATGAAGTAAACCGTAAACATAATAAAACAGATCATCTTTTGTTATATTCTCATTAGGATAAGCTGCTTTAAAATAGGCTAGACCTTCATCCGTAATAGCATCACGTCTCTGTAAACCAGCACTTTTACTTTCTTCTATAGCATTTGCAAATAAATGGGATTGTTTCTCACTTTTATTTTTTGAAACCGTAGTATCTTCGTAAATATAGCGTGGAAAGCATTGACTGGTATCTATTGCGTGAAAATTAGGTAGAGTCTTGGTCATTAAGACAGAAAAGCCCACCATTGCTCCTATACCTGTAACTTGTATTATTTTATTTTCATTCATCTGTTCCATAGGAAATATACACGGCATTTTGGAAACTCTATCGTTGAAGGCGCGATTATAATAAAGCCACTGTTGTGTAAAAGGGCGATAAAGGCTTTGAATAAGGCATGTATCTTCAAATTCGAAAATTTTTCCTTTTACCAGTTCCTGCTTAACATTATGGCTCCAACTTATCTTTTTCTCATCCGCATTAACAAAATTATCTACAACCTTTGTACGTGCTTTATGGTCAGTGTGATAAGTATCGTTAAAACGTTTCACTTCGTTATTATAGAAGCTAATCATGCTGTGCATATTTTTTGATAAAGCATCACGGCTAGAGTTGTATGTCCAAGCATCACGATTGGTTTTTAGACCACAAGAATAAATCTCAAACAGTTTTTTATCATGTCCTTTTTTAGCACCCATAGCTAAAAATGCTTTGAAACTGTCATCCCGTTGACCAAGCCAATCACCGTGTTTATCTGGTGTAATTATTTGCCAGCCTTTTTTGCTCCGTGTAATGCCTTCAATACTAGCAAGAGCCTCGATTATCTTAAGCTTTTTTTCTTTTGTGAGAGAATCTCCAATGTCATGATAGTAAATTTTACAATCTCCAGAAACATTGGGATTTTTGATAAACAATGTTATCGCAATACCGGTCATACTACCATTGCCAAAAACATTTTCTCCTTCTTGAGAATTCTTTTTGTTCATCATATTTTTACGAATATCCCCTCGTAAATTAAGCACATAAATGCTCGTAAATTCTTTGGCTAAAGATTTTCGTAAGCCATCCATAGAATACCCACTGATGAAATTTCCATTTGTGACAAATCCGATTACCCCAGCATTATCAATACGGTCACTAGCCCAACGAATAGCACGAATATAACTATCATAAAGCGCTTGCCTAAGATTTGCTTTAGATTGAGCAGCATAGGTTTCACGAATACGGTCATTTAATATAGGATAGGGGTTGTTCTTTGCATTATCATTTTCGCTTTTTTGACCGGTTGAATAAGGGGGATTGCCAAAGATAACTTTTATATCCAGATTTTTTTGATGTTCTAAATATTCACTGTTTTCTTTAAGTATGCCTTTCATCAAATCTTGTTTTTCAATCATCCGAAACGTATCGGTTAAGCCAATATGTTTGAAAGGAATATACTCTCCTTCCATAAGACTATGATAAGTCGATTCAATGTTAATCGCTGCTATGTAATAGGCTAGCAAGACAATCTCATTAGCATGGATATCATGACGGAACTTATATTCCATATCCTCTGGTTTGATGAGATTGGATTGTAAAAGCCGTGTGATAAAGGTACCAGTACCTGTAAAAGGGTCAAGAATAGAAACACCGCGTGAACCCAAGCTTTTTCCAAACTCACTTCGCAAGACATCATCAACAGAGCGAATGATAAAATCCACAACCTCAACGGGGGTATAAACAATCCCAAGCCTATCGGTGGTTTTCTTAAATGCTTTGGCAAAAAAACTTTCGTAAAGCTTGATAATAAGATTCTGCTTTGCTTGGGGTTCGGTAATCCCTGCTGTACAGAATGTGATACTTTTGTAGAATTTATCGAGATCTTTTGCTTCTTCCTCAATATTAGTTTTATCCAGTTTTGCTAAAATCTTTTCCATGGCTTGTGAAATAGCATTGTTCTGTACAAATTTATTGCCATCAAATAAAGCTTCAAACACGGGACGCGTCACAAGATGTTGGGCTAACATCTCAACGGCTTCCTCTTGTTTGATTTCACTGTTTACGTTGTTTTTTAATTCCTTATGAAAGGTATCAAAGGCATGAAAAGTTTCACTCTTTTCATCCACAAGCATATCTTTAAGACGGGTGATATGGTTTTGTGCAATCTCAGCAACATTGTCAGCCCAATCTTCCCAATAGTCCGTGATTTTAAAACTATCCAGAAAAATTGTCTTGATAAAATCAACAAATTCAGAAGGGAGGGGTAATTCTGTTTGCTCTCTATATGCCGATTTGGATTTGCTTGCTGCTGTTCCAATAACATGTCTAGAACTTTCTGCTTTTGATGGTATTGATACCTCATCAACCGTTGTGGTGAGTTCTTTTAATTCATCGGCACGCTTAACCTCTATAATCTCAATCGTATGACTGCTATCTTGTCCTAGCGACATCTGATTAATCGTTCGAGCCAGCCTCTCATCATGGGAATGTAAAGCATGCAAAACTTGCCAAACAACACGATACTTCTTATTATTCCGTAAAGCTTTTTTGGCTTCTAGGTGTGAAGGAATGATAACCGGTAAAATGATATAGCCCGTCTTTTTTCCTTTGGCACGACGCATCACACGCCCCACCGCCTGTATCACATCCACTTGGCTATTGCGCGGGTGTAAAAACATGATCGCATCAAGAGCAGGGACATCAATCCCTTCTGAAAGACAGCGAACATTACTTAAGATCCGACACGCATTGTGACCCGCATCTTGTTTAAGCCAATCCAGTTCTTCATTGCGTTTTTTGACACTTTGCTTTCCATCAATATGTCTTACTTCACAGTTCAAAAAGGGAACGTCTTTAAGGAAATCATTGATATGAGATTTGATAATTTGATTGAAGAGCTTTGTAACATATTTAGAAGTATTAATATCTTTACAAAAAGCTAAAGCACTATGCATGGGCTCTGTATCATCATCATCAACAGCTGCTTTTTTATCTATTTTGGTCAGAGCTCTATAACAGCCAATAATTTTTGCCGCATCATCTAAATCAATTTCATGGTCTTCATTGGCAATAATCTTTTGTATGGCTGGTGTGATATAGGTTTCATCAATACCTAAAACCACAATCTTGTAAGGGGTTAAAAGTTCATTATCGACAGCTTCAGCGAAGGTATAATGATGGAGTTGTTTTCCAAAAAGCGCTTCATCATCCATAGATGCCAAAACGGCATTAATCTCATCAGCACGCCTTTTGGCAGTCTCACTAAAGATACGAGGTGTTGCTGTCATGTATAGACGTTTTTTACCTCGAATGATACTATTGTCATGAACCTTGATGAATTCAGATTCATTATCATCAGATCCCAATGAAGCTCCAGTCGTACGGTGTGCTTCATCACAAATGATTAGATCAAATTCGGGTAAATCATATTCCTTTTGCGCATCGGAAATCACTTGAATGGAATGATAGGTTGAAAAAATGACGGTCATTGCCTCTATGAAGCTTTCACAAGCTTCTTTGGCAAGAGCTTTTACGTCTGTTGTAGCTGGTAGCACAAGATCTGATGTTTCTATGCCAACAATATCATCTTGGTTTTTACGACGTTTACCTACTTTTGTATCAGAACATACGGCAAAGGAACGCAAGGGAATTTGTGCATCTGCTGTCCATTCACGTATCGTTTGCGAGACCAAAGCAAGTGAGGGCACCAGAAACAATACACGCTTGCCTTTCCCAGCAAGGGTTTCTGCTATTTTAAGGCTTGTAAACGTCTTGCCTGTACCACATGCCATAATCAGCTTGCCACGGTCTGCTTCTTTTAAACCTTCACAAACTTTCTTGATGGCTTCTTCTTGATGGGGGCGAGGTTCTTTTGTTGATTTCAAAACAACTTCTTGTTTTGTTGCAAATATTTGCCAGTCTATACGACTGTTTTCCATATAACGAAGGTCAATACGATAAACGGGTATCGCTTGTCCTTTAATCATTGCATTCACATTGTCACTTAATTCACTTTCAGTGCTATCAACGAGAAGACGATATTTAAAGATGTCTTTTCCAGAGGCTGCGATAAAGCTATCAATATCCTTTTTACTGATCTGATGGTTTGCTTTATAAAACTTACATTGGATAGCAACATACCCTTCTTGATTGCGAAGCTTTGCAACCAAATCAATGCCGATATCATTTTTATTCCAATCTTTGCGTTCTTTAGCCCATTCAAAATAGCTTTCAACCTTTTCATACCGTCCATAATGCAAGGGGTCATGCATAAGATATTTGCTAACAAAAGCTTCAAAAATTTTCCCCTGTTGAGCTTTTGAAGTTGTCTGTTCACGATAAGATTGTAAGAGAGAGCGTAAAGAGACGTGTTCATGATCAGACTTAATAGATTGCAGCATATTACAACAGAACTCCATTTTAGTATGAGAGGGTTAATTCTTATCAAAAGAATCAAAATGAAGTTTATTAAATCCATTTTGAACGAAATGAGAAAAAACGGATAAATTTTTTCAAAAGGGGTTTTTAAAGGCACTTTATCCACAGCCTATGACGCAAGCCAGATGAGCAAAGAAGTGAAATTTGCTTATCGTTTGACGTGTTAATCAAGACAAATGCAATACG
>NZ_JAIFRO010000008.1 GCF_019659805.1 Bartonella raoultii
TAATAGAACACAATAAAAAAACAAAATAGGAAGTCAATAAAATAGCCAAATGTATTATTCAACTCATGAAGAAGAAAGAAAAACGGGTTAATATGTTAAGAATAAAATTATAGTATCAACAGATGAATGTATGCAACTTTTTAGTATATCCACAACAACAATTCGTAACTGGGTATTTCAAGAGATATTTCCAGAGTCGTATAAATTATGTAGAGCAGTGAAGTGAAGAAAAAAGCTCTTTAGCATTGACTTCAGAGAAACATATAGAGCAAATAACAACAAGTTAGGTAAAATTGTATAAATTACAATAGGTGAACTGAAAAGTAGTCTAAAAAAAGCTTGTTCAAGAAAAAACATATGTATTTTAATAACTTAAATACAAGAAATGGTGCCGCATGCCGGCAGACTGGGGATTATCAACAAGATTCAAAGTATATAAATATGTGTAATAGCGTATTGATGTGTATAGTTTTTTATGTTCCAATAAAAAAATTAAGAATTAAAGAAAAAATCTCAAATCAAAAATTTAAGGTGGTCTAAAAGGTGGACCAAAAAAGGTGGGCGGGCAATGCCTGCAAAGGTGAATCCCAAAAGGTGGACGAGAAGGTGGACAAGAAGGTAAATTAAGTGAGGGCGATTCATAAATTATCAGCAGCGTTTGTAAAAGCATTTCCTCAAGGCAAATATTGTGATGGGGCAGGACTGTGGTTGAATGTTCGAAAAGACAATACCCGCTCTTGGTTTTTTCGCTATACACACCACAATAAGCGCCGTGAAATGGGGCTTGGTCCTGTCACAAGGCTTTCTTTAAAAGAAGCACGAGAACTTGCAAGATATTATAGCGATATTCTTAAAGAAGGCAATGATCCTATTATCTTTCGAGAACAAACTGTCTTAAAACAGCAAAGCAATATGTTTAAAGAAATTGCGCAGGCAGCTTTTGAAAGTAAAAAAGCTGAGTTAAAGAATGAAGGCAAAAATGGGCGTTGGTTTTCTCCACTAGAATTACATGTTATTCCACACATAGGAAATTTGCCTATAGAACAATTAACAGCGAATATCATTCGCAATGTTTTGGCACCTCTTTGGCATGAAAAAGCAGATACAGCGCGTAAAGCACTTAATCGTATTAATATTTGCTTGAAATATGCTGCAGCTCTTGGTTTAGATGTTGATCTACAAGCCTGTATAAAAGCGCGCGCCCTTTTAGGAAAGCCCCGTGCTACATCAACAAATATTCCTGCTATGCCATGGCAAGAAGTACCGGCTTTTTATCAGAATTTAGATGATAAGATTCTTTCAAATTTAGCACTGAAGCTTCTGATTTTGACTGGAGTACGGTCACATCCATTGCGCTATTTGCGTCTTGAACAAATAGATAAAAATATATGGACAATACCAAAAGAAAATATGAAAGGTATTGTAGGAAAAGTTTCAGATTTTCGCGTGCCATTGAGTGATGAAGCTTTGAAAGTGATTGAAAAATCCCTCCCCTTTGAAAAGAATGGTTTTTTATTTGCTGGTCTTACAGGCAAGCCAATTTCTGATGCAAGCATGTCAAAATATATGACAGTTTGTGGTTTGACTTATCGCCCCCATGGTTTCAGATCTAGTCTTCGTGATTGGATAGCAGAGACAACGTCAACACCCTTTGAAATTGCCGAAACTGTTCTTGCGCATTCCGTTGGGAGTTCGGTGACAAAAGCTTATATGCGGACAGATTTTTTAGAACAACGCCATGCTCTCTTGGAACAGTGGGCTGCATTTATAACAGAATAGATTTTTTTACAATTGCCTCTACAGAGCGCCTCTTTTTTTTTCACTAACTTTATCTAATATTTTTTGAATGTTACTAAGTTCTGTTGTGAAAAATAATCTAAAGTTTTAACAAATCTTTTTGCGTATTTTTTAGCTATTTTGAGGGGAAATATGATGTGCAAAATTTTTTAAAAAAACACTGTAAAATGTGTGAAAATATTATTAATCGCCTCCATGGGACGTGCAAAATAGAAAATCTATTGGCTAAAAAATTTAGCACGTCTCAGGACGTATTTAGAATCGGATATTTGGTTTTTGTGTAAAAATACTCTCTATGGCATCTAGGATCCGTGAAAAATCAAGCGCTAATAAGAGTATAATCAGTACAATCCATTTCGTATAACGCGACATCACCTTTACACTTTTGTAGGTCATGATGATTTCTTGAAGGATTTCTTTTTCTGCTTCTGTAAGCTCTATATCGTCTCTTGTTTTTCTTCTAGCCATATTTCCATCCACACAAACGTTCACCTAGGGTGTTATGTTTTAAGATATCTCTTGCTAAGCTTGAACTGATGACGTTAACATCTCTTTTGTTTAAATAAATGGGTAACCAACCAACACAAGAGACATACTTATTTGCCCCGCAGCCAACGAGAGAGAGCAGCGCGCACATCAGAATCGCTTTTTTGATTAACTTCATTTTCCACCTCCAGACGTTTTGTTGCTGCCTTTAGCGTTTTTTCTGTTTGCTTTTGCTGTTCTGCTTTTTTGCCAAGGGTAAAAGCTTTGGCTAAAGCCATAAAAAAAGCGGCAAAAACTGCACCTGTTAACAGCAGATTTTTTTTCATCCATAAGATCATAGTCGGTGCTCCTGAAAGCGTTTGGCAACAAAGAAAAGACCAACACCGGCCGCTAGAACCATAATGCTGGCAAGAGCCCATTGCACTGGACCATTGCCTGCTAGTAAGCCGCCAAGTCCAGAAAAAGAGCCAATAATGGGGGCCAATGCTTCTGCTTTAAAGAGAGCTGTTGAATCCTTTGTTTCTACGGTTTGATAGTTGGAGGAAACATAAGCGCCTTTTGCCCATAATCCTGCTTCTGCTGCACGTCGGTGGACAAGACCTTGCAAGCGTTTACCACCCGCTTTGGTCCATTTTTGTAATTCGGCCGGTACTGCTTCATAATCACCAGTATTGAGTTTTTTTAACAGGGTTGAGTTGCAAAAAGCTGTTGTTCCGACATTATAACAAAAGGATACTAAGGCTGCGAATTGCCAAGAATTTAAAGAGACTGTAACGGCTTTTGCAACAGTGTTTTCAAATTGTCTTAAGTCTTTACAAAGAAGTTCTTCGGCTTGTTTTTCAGTAATTGTCATGCCCTTGTGAACAAAAGGTTTTCCTGCGGCGCTGGTATGTCCATAACCAATAGTCCACACACCGATGGTGTCTTTATAAGCGTTTAAGCGCAAGCCTTCCCATTGTTTGATGAGAGCAAGCCCTTCTTGTGATATTTTTCGCATAAAGTTCTCCATAAAAAAAGCCCCACACAAGGTGAGGCTGAGTGAAAATCTAAAAATAAATTTCTTTCTATCTTGACAAATATTCGTTTATAAACGAATATAGATTATGTTTGAAATACGTCACTACCTTACCTCTGATGGCAAAGACTTGATAAATGATTGGCTGCGAAAGCTGCGTGATGTGCAGGCTAAAGCTGCAATTATTCGCCGTCTTAATCGTTTAGAGCAAGGAAACTTTGGCGATTTCAAACCGCTTCGTGATGGTGTCTATGAATTGCGTATGAATATTGGTCCTGGTTACCGCGTTTATTATGCCCAGTCTGGCAAGACCGTATTATTGCTCTTATGCGGTGGTACTAAAAAAACACAAGACACTGATATCACTCGCGCATGTGCTTGCTGGCGTGATTGGCAAAACCGTGAAGATTAAAGGAGTGCAAGAATGAAAGACCGTAACCATGATGATGCAATGGCAGAAATATTCCGTGATGACCTTGAGTTGGCAGCAGCTACCCTTGATGCCATTTTAGCAGATGGTGACCAGGGGGAATTGCTTATAACACTTCGTCAAATGGCAAAAGCTTATGGTGGTGTTCAAGCTGTCGCTAAAGCAGCCAACTTGAATCCAACACAGCTTTACCGGACACTTTCAGAAAAAGGTAATCCAGAGTTTCGTAGCTTGAATGCTGTACTGCGTACTATGGGATTTCGCTTGGCTGTACAACCTCTTGAACGATCTGTTCCACACGTTTAATCTGAGTTTGCTATTTCCCCACCTTAAAAGATGGGGAAGGGGAATGTTTTACTTTAAGCAACCTTTTTAATGGGGCTTTCTAAATTTGGCTCGTAAGCTTTCAACAAAGACTCTATAATCGGAGGTGGTCTTAAAGTTCCGAAATTTGTAATCATTGCTAAAATTTTGAGTGCATTGGGGGTTTCATCTTGAAGCTTTAAAATTAAAGCTTTTTCTATCGCATCCATAGTCTCAATAAGAGTATTAAAAGCCTTGTCTTCAATATCATCACGATCAGAAAACTGATACAATGCCATCCACAAATCGCATAAAAAGTCTATACTGGTATTCATTGTACACCTCCATGGATTTGTTCTCTTAAACATGCCAATCCTCTAGAGGTGATTTTTGTTGAAGGCAGTACCTTTTCTGTACCATCGGGTCTTTGAATGGTAATCGCAGGGCAATCCATGAGTTGTTTTTTGATCTTGTCCTGATAGGGTAACAATGGACCACCTGGAGCACGTCGATAGACCCAATCGTGTTTGCGCAAGTAATCGCTTAAATCCTTTGGTTGTACCTCTAACATCTTTGCAGCTTCAATAAGACCAAACAAACCATCAGAGCGTTTTAAGCCCTCCAAAGCCTCTGCCTTGGGAGCTAATTCTGCAATCACATGATCTTTTTGCTCGATTTGGCTTTGTAAGTGATTTAAGACGCCAAGTAAGGCTTCGGGTTTAGAGTAATCAACTTGTGGAGTAGCCACTTGCTTTTCCAATTCTTGCCAACGGTCAATTATTTTTGCTCGTAAGACAGTGCTGTAACCAGAGACAAGAATTAAACATTCACGCTTGGGAAGGTTATAACAAGGGCGTGTTTTTCCTTGTTCATCAATATAACTACTTAAAAATTTAGCCGGCTCAAATTTGAGCTCGCTAAATATTTGCTTAATATCGCGCATAACATTTTTATGCTTCTTACTACATAACTCTGCAATTTCAATGCTAGACATAGTTTGTACAGCTGCGTTGTTAGCAACATTTGCTGTAATTTTTGTAAGAGTGTTCATGTAAACTCCTATGCAGTTAGACGTTTCTTAATGACACTCAAAAAGGAGTGCCGGGTGCTAAGAAACACGGTGCATAGTCCGTCGTCACGCTTTTCCCATAAGGGTATTGTATAGCGCAACTACACCCGACGAGATCATTATATGCGTGTAACATACAATGAGTCAAAGCCTTTAATGTGCGGAAAATAAACTGTTTCGGCAATTCATCCGCTATGCATTTAAGGTGTTTCTTAGGCACCTGATTCGAAAATACAGATTACATAAATAATGTCAAGCAATTTTATATAGTTTTTTAATAATTTTGCTAATTGATATCTTCTTTATCCATATGGATAACGCCGTCTCCTTCGTCACATGCATTGGGGGAAGCGTTTGGATCAAGGGTATCATCTTTATCTGGTGTGGTATTGGCTACGTTTTTTGCGGCATTTTCTTGGGCTTTATCAAAAAGTTCGCAGTCTATTTTTGTTGTATAGCCCCCCGTCTTATCAAGCTTGTGTTTGACGCTTTTGATGCGCCATTCTGCTGGAATATAGGGGCGAAAAGGGGGCTCTTGAATAAGCTTTGCTTCTGCTTGTACAAAGGGATCACCACCGATATCACATGAGAAAGAAGATTTTCCACGTGATGATTTGTTGCGATAAGCAGCAATAGCCGCAACCGCTTCTGATTGGTTATGGTAGGTGTATTTGAGTTCATGAAAAGGTTCTTTACCAACCTTGACTTCCTTTTTCTCACCGGTGCGGATATCATGATAGTTTGCAAGGACACCGCCTTTTTTCTCTTCTTCTTGCTCTTTTTTTTCGGGTGTGTCTGCTGTTGTCTTTGTTTTAGGTAAATTGGGGACATCATTTTTATCCATATGAATAACATCTTCGCCTTCCTCAATTTCCTCTGGTTCCCTTGCATCAGCGGCGGCTTTTTGGTCATCTCCCGCATCTGTTGCTAAGCCATTGGCGCGACCTGCTTCATCGCGTGCACTGTATTTAAAATCCCAAGAGGTGCATTGTTTTTCATGGATGACAATGACGGGTAGTGTTTCACCAGTGATAGCTTTGCCTTCACCCCGTTTGGCAAGCACCAATTTGCCATCAACGGGTTTTGCGACGGCGTCATATTCTTCTGCAAGGCGTGTGGCAAAAGCCATATCGCTTTCTGCTGTTTGATCAATGTGACGCACGACAATTTTGGCAAGATTGGGCTCGATTTTTGCTGTATAGCCATTGCGCTGTGCTATTTCTTGAATAATGTTGCCAAGGGTTTGTTGATGATAAGATTGACTTTTGGGTGTTCGATAAGATGTATTCATGGAGGCAGCGCGCCCTGTAACACTTAAGGTTTGTGGTGGACTGCTTACAGAGATTTCATCAATCAGATAGGCGCCCATATCGCGGTTTTTACCGCCTTCATAGCCAAGAGTGACAGAAATGACTGTTCCTATGAGAGGAATATCAAGAAAGCCGTTATCACACTCACGGGCGCGGTCATCAAGTTCTATGGTGATGCGGTCACTTTTGTCTTCTGCTTCATCGGTAATTTCAATCGATAAGACATAGTCCATGAGAGTTCTTGTAATGTCTTCGCCATTTGCCATCACTGTGCAAAAAGGTTTCATGATTGACTGCCCCAAATTCTGATCACGGGTGTGGCTTTAGGATAGGGGAGGGTTGGCAAGAGGATTGTGATGCCTGCTTTTAAGACGGGTCCATAGTCCGCAAGACCAAAATTCGCTGCATAAACGTGTTCAACAGCAAGAGCTTGTTGTCCCTTGGCATAATATTTCCAGCAAATGGCATCAACCATATCGCCTTCTTTGGTTACGTAAAGATCACTCATAACTCTTCACCATATTCTCTCAAACTGACGGTAAATTCTTGTTTTTTTGGGCTACCATTTTGGTGAAAGAAGCTTTGCTTTTCTTTGACAGAAAGGATGACAAACTTACCCAAAATCTTGCCCTGACCCGTCACAAGAATGTGAGGACCATTGTGTGCCATTTGTCGTAAATACTCGAGTTGTCTATAACCGCCTTTAAAGTCTGGATAGATCACGCCGGTGAGAGAAAATTCCGCATTGGCAACAGCTGGCAGTTGAAGAGCAGCCTTGCGTCCCAATCGCCCTTGCTCGACCCATGGGATGTCATAGGCCATATCGAGGGCTTGATAGGCTGCTGTTTCAATAGAAAAGATAAAACCACCCAAAGCTAACATCATGATGTTTAATCCGAAAGGCTAGAAGCTATCGCCAAACGCTGTTGTTTGGCATAGTGTTCAAGGGCTTGATTGACGGCGGTGCGGATTTCGTCTTTTAAACCATTGGGGACGGAAATATTTAAATTTGAAATCATCACGCGGGCATCTACTTCCACTGGCTTATGCACCATAATGGGCTCTGGAACTTTGAAAGATTCAACCTTTACATTTGTCGCTTGCATTTGTCCTGTTTCAACTATGCCTGTATTGGAACTGCTCTTGCCTTTTCCAGAGGGGGCATTAGGGATAATGGCTGTCTCAAGAATTCTTTTGCCAGGGGCTTGAGCTTCATCGGTCAAGGTTTTAATGGTTTGGGTTGAAGTTTTATTGATTGTCGCACTAAATCCTAACTTTTCTTTCATCCAGTTTGGCATCCAACTGGTTAATTTATTTATCTGGTTGCTAAACCAATCAGAGAGAGCATTCCATTTGCTTTTAATGCCCTCCCAAAGCCCTCCAATCAGATGGGCGCCTGCATCTATGAGATTGACTCCAAACAACCATTCAATCAATGCATTGATTTTTTGGGCAATCCAAGAGAGAGGTGAAAAGTTTTTAAAGAGCGTAAAGAGGTTGTTGAAAATGTTACTGCATAAGTTGGCAAAAGAATTCCACAAATTGCGTAAGAAATTCATGACCGTATCCCAGTTTTTGTAGAGGAGATATCCAGCACCTACAAGGGCTGCAATGCCAGCCATTATCCAACCAATAGGTGTGGTCATGATTGTGATACCAAGTGATATAAAAGCAGAACCAACGGCGGTTATTGCCGAAATGAGTGAACCTACAAGAGTAAAAGCAAGACTGGCAACTGCAGAAGCAGCTGAGATGAGTGCGGAAAGCAGTGATTTTGCAAGAGTTGTAACAAATTTCATAAAAGCTTTATCTGCCGCGATTAATGCGGAAAATAGCGACTTTCCAAGATTTACAACAAGACCAGCAATTTTAGAACCAACTGTAGTTAAGACTGGAGATAGCCGTCCCGCAAGAGCGACAGCAAGCCTGATGCAAACTACACTTACTACGGCTAAGGACGTAGCTACCCAGCCATTGATTTTATCCCAATTTTTATAGAGTGCAACAAGCGCTACAATGCCCCCCAATATCCAACCGATAGGTGTGGCCATAATAGTATAGCCAAGGGTAACAAATGCGACACCAACCGCTGCTAATGCTGCAATAAGTGGACCAAAAATGAAGGAACCAAGGGCAACAAGACCTACCTTGAAAAGGGTTATTTCACCAATCAATGGCTCTAGCCATTGGAACCAGCCTTTAATTCTCGCTGTGAGATCACTGATACCTTTTCTTAAATCAGAGGTAGGATCAAGCAAATCCTTGAAAGTTTGTTTTAAGGTTTTAGCCCAGTTCGCAACAGTTGTTTGAATGAGGTCACGGTTTTCATCAATCAACTTTGAAAACGCATCAATCATATCATTGATCACGGGCATAAAGCGTGTGCCAATAAAGCTTGCAACCCCTCCTATTTTTTTCTTAAAGGCACCAAGCTTGTCACTTAAATCTGCTGCATACTGTGCAACATCTGCGCCTATCAACCATTTTCCTTTTCTTGCCTTTGCAAAGAGTTCTTTAATGGGCGCCATGCCTTGTGAAAGCATGGATGCCATTTCCTTGCCATCTCCCCCAAACAGCAGAGCAGCAATATGCTGCCTTTGTGCTTGGTTTTTCATCTTACTCATTTTTTCGGTAATTTCTTCTAGTAAGAGAGAATTTGATTTGAGTTTTCCAGAAGCGTTTTTGACAGAAATGCCGAGCGCTTCAAATCCCATCATGCCTCTTTTTTGTCCGGCATATGCTTGTGCAGAACGCCTATTTAAGGTTGCCAAGGATTGTTGAAAGAGTTCGGCAGAATATCCTGAATTATCGGCTGCATCACCCCATAATTGAAGAGCTGTGACACTCATTCCTAAATGGCGTGATGCATGGTGAAGACTATCGCCCATATGCATGGTTTTCATGGTAACGGCGGTTATACTTGCTACAAGACCACCCCCAGCAAGCCCTAAGACACCGGTAAAGATTGAAGCACGACTTGCAGCTACACCAAGAGCACTTTGAACGCCATGAAGGCTTTTTGTCATGTTTTTTACAGCAGCAGAAAAGCGTGGAATACTTAAACTATAGGATAATTTTTTTGACAGTGTATCGAATTTTTTTTGTACACGTTTTAAAGGTGCGGTGAGTTTGTCTTCAAGAGACAACTTCACTTTTGCATCAGCAACTTTATCGGTTTTACTCATTTTGTCTTATACCTTTCTGCTGCTTGTTTTCGCCAGAATATGAGTTCTTGCGGTTCCATTTCCATCATCTCTGAAAGGGACCAATGGAACACAATAGCAATATCGGCGATCAGTTTAGCGGCGGTTTCCCAGTCGAGGTGTCCCGCCGTTTGATAAAAGATTCCAAAATCTCTCCAATGTTTGAAAGGTCATTGATATCGAGTTCACTAATCGCCTCATGCGGCCATCCAGAAAGACGTGCGATCATAGCGATTGTTTGCTCTATGCCTTCTTTTTTGTCTATGGCTTGCAAATCTTTTGTTTTGGGGCGCTTTAAGGTGATTTCGCTATGCTCTTTTCCTTCAAATGTGATAGGAATAAGCAATTGATGTGTAACAGTTTGTTGTATAGTCATTTTATAATCCTATGTTTTCTCTATGGTCTGCGAGTTGATTGACACCATTGAATTTTCTCACCATATTGAGGACGTCTATCTCAACGATTTCAACGTCTTTCTGAACATATTTGAAATATTGCAATGTGAATGTTGCTGTAGAAGTTGCCTTGCTTCCCGGTTGCCATTCTGCCATTTCAAAGCCTTTGCACAGTCCTCTCATGGTAATGATAACCCCTTCTGCGGGCGTCCCTTGGGCTTGCATTGAACTGCGCAGTGAGATGTCGACATCCGTGCGTCCCAACAATGCCATTAATTCTGGAGAGCAATCAGAAATGGTCATGGTAAGCGTGAGTGTTTCAAGACCAAGATCAATCTCAATAGCGCTATCCATGCCACCGCCACGATAACTTTCAACGACCAAGTTCAAGTTTGGGAGGGTGATGCTTTCACACTTTGCCTGATAGGGAATACCATCAACAAAAATGTTAAAATATTTCAGAACTCTTGGTAAAACGGGTACAGTCATTAAAAGATCTCCTCTAGGTAATCATTGATGATTTGTGAACGGAAGGTGATGTGTTCTGCAGGTGTTGTTGGTGTGAATTCCACATTGAAATAGACTCTGCCATCTTCAATAGCACTTGCTGTGTTAAGCTCTAGATCTGGTGTACAGCGTCCCCCAAGAATAGCGCCTTGTGCTTTTAAATCACGCAAATAAGCATTAACGCTTTCACTCACATCATTCAGATAGGTCTTTTTAATATTGCGGTCGATTGCCCATAGATGTCCGCGTAAAATGGCATCGTTAATCATATCTGCAGTGCGTACCACGGATAAAAAGGCAAATTTTGTATCGCTTGAAAGCGTGCGATTACCCCAAAGGCGATAGCCGTTTTCACGAATAATGGTTGTGATGTTTTGTTCATTGAGAAGATTAGCGCGGCTTGCACGATCACCAATGGAAAAATCAATGGGGCGTGCAGTTCCTACAATTCCATTGATCACTTTGTTTGAAGGGGAATGCCAAAAGCCATTGGCAAAATCATTTTTGGCAATAATCCCAGCAACCGCTGCACTTGCTGGCTCTTCTAAGATCTTGCCATTGCGATTGACCTTTACAAATGGATCAATGAGAATGGCGCGTTTTGAATCAAAATCCTTTGCTGCGCTAACGGCTGCTTCATCTGTTGTGTTGGGGGCATCAAGCACCACAATGGCGCGCAAACGTTCTGCAATGCCAATCAGTTCTGCCGCAACGGGGTTAGAGGTTGTACTGATCTCAGTTTTGGCGCTATCACTCGTTTCATCCCCTTCAATGGTCACACTGGTTGGGCGTTGATGGGTAAAGCCTGGCGCAATCAGAATACGTGGTGTTTGTCCCACAACAGATTGTGCTCCAATGAAAGCATGAACACCTTCATAGGCGCCATGTTCGTTCACACCACCTAGAATATTGCTGAGTGTTGCGTTTTCATTGTCACCTTCTTTTACACGGATAACGACGACAATAGCTCCCACTTGCTTGAAAATAAGATCAAGAGCATTGGGTAAAGTACCACGTTGTTTGCCTGTTGTATCCAATTTTGCGGCTTGTGAAAGAGAGCCTGCGACCAAAACGGGTGTGTTAAGAGGAAAGGCTTGTTCATCGGCATCGGGTGCTGTGCCGATAATTCCGATAACGCCAGACTGAACTGCACGAAGAGGGCGTGTGCCGTCATCAACCTCGACGACTTCAACACCGTGTAGAAAACCTGTTGCCATTTTATGCTCCTTTAAAATAGTGGTGAATGAAATGAAGATGAAAAAATGAGAGGTAAAAGCTGTTCTTGAGAACGACTTGACAAAAGATTTAAAACCGTTAGATTCATACAAAGGTGCTTCAAAAACACCTTAAAACAACAAGCGGATTGGTTGCCGAAATAACTGATCTTCTGCAAACTAAAAGCTTTGACTCATTGTATGCTGTACGCATATAATAATGTTTGCCGGGTGTGGTTATGTTATACAATACCCTTTTTTAGGGGAAGGCATAACGACGGGCTTGTTGCCGTGTTTTTGAGCGCCCGGCATTCTTTTGAGTGTGTCAATCAAAAACGTCTAGCAACAAGGAGTTCATCATGAACAATTTAGTAACAATCAATAATGATGGTATCGTTGTCACTACCTCTTTAAAAATTGCTGAGGGTGTAGGGAATACGCATAAAACAGTTATACAGCTTATACGTCAAAATATTGAAGACTTTGAAGAATTTGGAAGGGTCGCATTTGAAATGCCACCCTTTGGAACCAAAGGCGGGAGACAAAAGAGAGTAATTGCTATCCTTAATGAAGCACAAGCGACCTTACTCATGACCTATATGCGTAACAATGATACGGTGCGTGCGTTTAAAAAAGCTCTTGTTAAAGCTTTCTATGATTTAAAAAACCAATTGATCGATAATGACCGCGATACACGGTTTGCTTTTCCAAGCAACTGGGATGAGATGTCTCCAACCGAAAAGGCTGTCTACATTTATGGACCTCTTCACATGCATCTTGTTAAAGCCTTTACGTTAGTAGAAGAGAGCAAACATTATAAAACGCTTGTTGAAGAAGCCAAGAAAGTCTTAGAAAGATCCGTTGTAAAAGCTGCTTAACTTTCAAAGTACGGTTCATCTCCTCATCTTTAGGGTGGGGAGAAGATCATGAATGGCTATGTCCCATTTGCGCATTCATTTCGTTAGCTGTTAGTGTTGGAATAGAAGAGACATCAATATCACGCTCTGCATGCCAAGCATCATAATTGGCTTGCATACGTAACCATATGCCTACGCCATTCCCAAACATCTTTCCAAGACAAGCCGAAAGAGAAGGGGAGATAGGCTTTTTTGCCTTTAGAATATCACAAAGATGTTGGTGTGATATACCGAGCATTTGTGCGATTTCTGAATTTGTTTTACCAGTTTCTGGAATAATATCTGCTAAAAGCTCTCCTGGATGAGTAGGGCAACGGTTAGGATTACGTGTGGTCATGGATAGTCTTCTTTGCAATTAATTTTAAAACTATTACAATCAATATAATATCAATACCATGTAATTTAAAGAAATTTAAGAAATGAACATCAAGCCCATTCGCACTGAAAAAGATTATCAAGAAGCCTTGGAAATTGTATCTGCACTGTTTGATAATCAACCTCAAGAAAATACACCAGAATTTGATCTAATGGAGGTTCTTGTTTTGTTGATTGAAGCATATGAAGCAGAGCACTATCCTGTTTCTCCTCCTCATCCAATTGAAGCGATTAAATTTAGAATGGAACAAATGAACTTAACCGCCAAAGACCTCGTTCCGGCAATTGGACATTTAAATCGCGTTTATGAAATACTGAGTGGTAAAAGAAAATTAACACTGCGTATGATTAAAAACTTGCACCAACAGTTTAATATTCCACTAGAAAGCCTAATATCCTAGATTTTGAATCATTTACTTTTTAAAAAAAGGTCTTCAAAGGTCATTTAAAGACCCCTATAGGTGGCTCTATGATTGCGTTTTTTTCTGCTGGTTGTGGAGATGCGGATTGTTTTTTGTTTTCATTCACCACGGGAGGAGAAAACACTCCATCTTTATAAGTCCAGCCGATTTGTGCTTCACTTGAGGGGATCGCCTCACCATCAAAGGCGTGAATATAATCTTTTGCGGCGACAATAATATTTGTGACCACACCATTTTCAACAACTGCATATTCCATGAAAACCTCCTAAAGAAAAAATCTTAACAAGATTGCACCATTTCCACCATCACCACCAAGTTTTCCTCCATTCTTTCCACGGAAATATCCGCCGCCACCGCCACCGCCGTTGGCACCGTATTTGCCACCATTACCGCCACCGTTATTGCCGCCATAACCGTTAGTGCCGTTCTTTTTGCCACCGCCGCCACCGCCGCCGCCGCCATAAATACTGTTTCCACCATGAACGCCATTGTCATCATCTTTATAGCCACCGCCATAACCACCATTGCCACCAGAAAAAGTGACACTCTCATTTTGGGGATCATCTTTTTTATTGTTTTTCCAAGTGCCGCCACCGACACCTCCATCTCCTCCCCTTCCTCCATTGCCACGATTGCCATGGGCATAAGCATAGCCATCAGGAGTGTTATCATTGCCACCACCATAGCCACCACCACCTGCAAGGATAATACCTTCAATAAACGTATTCCCGCCCCAACTTCCGTTTCCTCTCCCGCCTTTGCCACCACGACCAATTTGAACTGTTTGCGATTTTTTCAGATCAGACACTTTAATTTTAACACGCGCGTGTTGACCGCCACCACCGCCGCCGCCGCCGTTTTTATCGCTACCACCATCACCGCCGCCGCCGCCGCCGCCGCCCCACGCCCATATTTCTACTTCTGTGTCATCGTTAACGCCTTCAGGAAATGGAATAGCGCCACTTTCTGTCATAAGGATTTCAACGGGCTTTTTGTTGAATAAAGTCATCAAAAAGTTTTCAAGTCCTACAATGTCATCAGTTTTATGTTGATGTTTGCCGAGTAGAGAAATAGCGCTGCCAAAAGTAAAATGATTGTTGCTTGCTTTATAGAGAACATAATTGTTCGCCGCATCATTTACGCCCTCGATATCGCTTAAATCAGCAAAAGTAAAAGTTTTATCGGCGGACATCTTGCTTTTGAGAACTGTTTCAAGACCGTTGATATCGCTTATTGTATGCGTGTGTTGTAAAGGCGCCTTTTCATTTGCTTTTTCTTCAATATGGGCAATCGCTTGATCAATTTTACCCAAGTTTTCACGCAAAATTGGGAACTCAGAACTGATAAAACGTCCTTCTTTAGGCAGTTCCATCTGCAATTTTTGTGTTTTTTCCATCTATTTTCTCCGTTCACAATATGCCGGCACCAAAATCACGCACCATGGACCGTGTCGCGGGTCCACCGGTAAGGGTGAATTTAAGGCGCGCTTGTTTTGCCGTTTTGTCTCCACTGATGAACTTTCTCTCATCCCAAAGAGGCTCGCTCAGTTGTTCTGTTTCCTCTAGCGTCAAAGGCATAAACGGACCATCATCCAGTTGCATCTCAAGTGTGAAGCAAGAACCACCAGGCAAAAATGTTTTGATATAGCTGGTCAACCTTGCCTTTTCCCCAAAGGCAAAAGCTCTTGTGATATAAGTTGCTGTTTTATGAATCTTTCCTGCAATCAATTGCACAGGAGCAAATAAGACGGGGGAGAGTTTTTGCGTGCCTTTAAGAATGGCGCGAAGCTTGACTTTTTCATTGATATATTCGGTTAAGCTTAGCAATTGAAACGGCAAAAGTTGGTAAATGGTACCGTTGTTGCGTTCAATTTCAAAGAGGACAGAACAATCGCTTGAAGGCAACTCAACGGCTGCACGCACCTGCAAATCAGAACAGTCCACAAGATTAAATTCCCCTAAATCTACGGTTTTTTGTGTTTGTTTATAGCGGGCGGCCAACACCCGAAATGCCAAAGCCTCATCTTGGTGTGCTGTCCAGCTCTGCGCATTAACAGAGGAAAAACGGGGACCTGTGACATAAGGATGGCTTGAGACGTATCTTTGTTTTTTCTTATCAAAATCTCCAAGCTTTGCGAGTGAGAGGGAATGATGGGCATCGTCGGTTTTAATGACAAAGGCGGTGAGGCGGTCATTGGGAACTAACAAGGGCACAGCATAGCGTGCCCCAGCCCAGCCCGTTTTGGCCCCCTTCATAGAATAGGAGGTTTGTGCTTGAATATCGGCGGTTGGATAACCGTTTTCAGTGGTGACCAAATCAATCATCAGATCATGGTTTTGATTGCCTATTTTACAAAGATGAAAATCAACACCCGTTATTTGCCGTGTTTCATCAGGAGTAAAAACTTGTGCTTGCGGATCAAAAGCTGTCCATATTTTCACCGTTGTGGTACGCCGCATCACTTTCACATCAAGGAAACCTTGACCCGTAAAAAGTCCTGTTGCTGTTGTTCCACCTTTTCCTTTTGCTACAACGTTTTTTGTACCAGCGGTAATATTGGGAGGAATTCTAAAGCTTCCTTCAAGGACGCCATCGTTATTGGCAACAAGGCTGTTTTGCGGCAAGACATTCACACCATCAAAGGTCAGGCTTTCTAAGATTTCACCTTTGGCAAAACCTTCAATTTTAAAGTAAAGAATAATTTGTCTTAAAAAATCAATTTGTTTGTGACGTGCACTGATGAAATCATCACTGACTTCTGTATTACGGAGTGTTTTTCCGCGGTTCCAGCCCATATTGAGTTGATTGGTAACGCTTGAAAGCCAACGTGTGTAATGTTCATGCCAAAAATCTGTTGCCGGTCTAAGCGTTATCGTACCGGGGAGAGGTGCAAAATTTTGATAAGGATTGATTTTTGTGCAAGCGGTTGCCAATTCTTGTGCAATGATGATTTCATTTTTCCAGTCAAGCGTGACAGGCGTTGTGAGAGGAGCCGTGTAAAATGTTGGATCAATGGCAAGCTGTAAAATACCGTTGCCAATAGCCCCTGTTTGTTCAAAACCTTCGTCTCTATAAGAGTCATCCAGAAAAGGATCAACAAACATACCTTTTTTGGCAACGGGCTCTTTAGAGTCAACATTGCTTTTAATGCGCTCTAATTGCATCAAGCGGTCAAGGGAGAGCACCCGTTGAAAATAGCGCCACATCTCATCATAAGGCGCAACGCGCGTTCCATCATTGACAACAAGGGGAGGTTTAAGCCAACTGTTGGTAATCGTGGCAAGAGAAAGTACATCATCAGGAACACTTGGTGCCATAGGTTGGTCTGCCGAAACACCTTTGATATAAACGACATCGCCTCCTGTATTCAGTCCGATACGGTCAATGCGAGGCAATTTGTATGTGTAACTCACAATGATATCACCATTCTCAGCGCCATCTGAGACAGTAATTTCTTGTGCTGTCACTTTATCTGCTTGTATGCTTGCACGGTAACGGTAAGTCACCGTATAGCTGCTTCCCGGTAAAGGTTCATCTCCCACCGGTGCCCAATCAATGGTGTCTCCGGTTTTTTTAAAATCTATGCCTTCTTTAAATTCCTTACCTCCTTGCACAATTTTGATAAAAGCAGTGATACTTTTATCGGGAACGCCATCACGTCCTGAAGCAACCGCACCGCGGGTGACATGAACAGTTCTTTCTTTTGTGAGCAAAATGGAATGAACAGCAGCAATGGGTGCATAATAAGTTTTAAAGGTAAAGTTTTTTTCTTGGTTTTTTGGTGTAAAAATATGGGTTTCGCTAGGAACAGCGCTTGTCGAAAAATCCTCGCGCTCTTCATAGCGCAAAGCCGCTAAGCGTTTGCGTTTAAAGCCATTGATATTGGCTTCTCCTTCTTGGATACTGAACACTTGCTTTTGTCCCTCTTGACCCAAAGCTGTGACACGGCAACCATTCACGATATAATGCCCATGGGCGCGGTCATACGTCGCAATGGCTTGCATGGCGGGTTCAAGCAGAGAGGGGGATTTTTGATCAATGAGAACACCATCTTGCAAAATATAGACCGGAAAAAATGTGCCTTCTTGCTCATCATCTTTGAGGGCCCAGACAAGTTTTGCCACCTCACGTGCAGCACCTGGTTCGCCTTCTGCCAAAGACCCCGGAACTTGTCCCAAAAGCTCTGGATCATCCTCATAGGTTAGCCATTTTTTTTGCAGTTTTACACCGATTTCCATGCGTCCAACCATGGAAATATTCTCTAAGACAGCATCAGAGACGGGAAAAATATCACCTGCAATATAAATCTTGCCTTCTGTGAGAGTCACCGTTTGCTTATCTTTATTGACAAGAGCATCCGCGCGTTCAACGCGGTCTCCTTCTTTGGCAACAAGACGACCCAAACGGTTATGGCGTCCTTTGATAATGGTTTGAACCTCATTGAGTTCAGCACTTTGAAGAAAAGGGCGCTGTCCATAAAACACAACGCTTTGTTGTTCCTCTTTGCCAACAGATCTATCAATTGCAAAAGGCAAACCACTTTCATGTTTCATATTAAAACCTCAATAAAATCTTGAATTGTTCGCGAACATCTGCACGCAAAGGAATGTTGATTGGTGTTTTAAGGATCTCTACACCACCCTTTAGTTCACCCTCGTCACACCAAAGTTTGCCAGGAGGTGTCTGTTCTGTAACGGTGCCATGAACGAGGAGGGAAACAGAGGCGGCTTGTTTGTCTTCAACATCCTTAAAATCAGTGCGTGCTGCAAGAAACAGCATGGTGCTAGTTTTCGAGGGCTTAAATCTTTCACCTGAATGGTTATAGATGCCATCTAAATCTTGTTCGACAGGCGCTACAGCATAGCATCTGCGAAACCCAATCAGAGCGTTATCAGTATCTCTTAGCGCCAAATAAAGTACGCGGTTTTTGAACCACTCTGCCATCAATATATCGCGTTCATATTTTTTAACCGAACACCATGGAAAATTTGCCAAATCCCACGAATAATCAATTGTATCCCAGCTTAACTCTTCGTCACCATCATCAATCCAGTTGCCAATCAATATGCCTTCTTCTTTTGTGAGAACATGGTTGATTTCTGTTGTGCGCCCAAAGGAAAACAGTGTGCTTCCAGCTGTTAAGCGTACGCCGCTCTCAAAATCCAGCATACTGTCATCAAGCCTTGACATATTGGCTTCCATAGCCCCCACATCATAACCAGTGACGCCACGGCGAAAATCAGAGCGCAAACTTTTGGAAAGGTTGACAATGGCTTCAATTGCCTCAAGAGAATTCTGTTCAGGCAACCGGTCAAATTCAAGTTGAAAGGAATTCCACCATGCACGCTCTGACCACGCGGGGGTGAATTGTGTAGAAAGTCCAAGCCATTGAAGACCCATATCAACGGCGGCTACAGAGCCGCGTATCCGCTGCCATTCAAGTCCCTGGTCAAGAAGATCATAAAGGTTTGGAACATAAGGGGTAAGCTCTCCAAGTCCGTATTCTTCAATCAACCACGGTAAGAAGCGAGGAGGGCGTGTGATCAGTTTAGAGCGCGAAATTCCCAAAACAGAAGCATCAACATCTTGATGAAAATCACACACATCAGCAAGGCGCTTTTCAAATTCCGTTGCATGTGTGGGGAGGAGGGAGGAAAGCATTAACGTGCCCGCCCTTTAAAGTTTAAGGTAACCTTGCCAATGGATAATACTTCCTCATCGGAAACAGCATTATCCGTTGTAGGTTCAACGGCAATGACTTTTTGCACACCAGAGATCATCAGTTTGGAAATCCACCACGAAAGGCTTAATTCGCGCCCAAGGGCTTGTTCTTGTTTCCAAGCGGTGCGTAAATGGGCCTCCATTTGGGTTAAAACCGTAAGTGCTGTTTCTGGTAACAGCCAAACATCAGCTGTTAAGTCCACAACTTTTGCAACAGCCGCGTGCACAAGAATAGTATCATTAGTCATGATGACATTCTTATCGTGAAGGGCTTGTGAGACTTTGTCTAACAGGTCTTGGCTTGCTGTTTCTTCTTCATTGTTGCCAAAAAGTGCAACATGAATGGTTGGGTTTTTCCCCTTCCGGTAAATAATGGCATCCTTTACGCGGCTATCTGCGGATAAAGCAATAAATTTGTAATAAGGCTCTGTTCCACTGCCTTTTCCACTACGCGTATGAAGTCTTATGCGTTCACGATATCTGTCATCACTCTCACCGTCCATTCGTTGAACACCATGCCAATTTCCCAAAGCATCAAGAGCCTCCTCTTTTGCAAAATCAAGAATATTGTTGCGTGCTGCTTCGTTAATGCGTTGTCTTAAAAGCAGTTCTCGATAGCTAAAAGCCTCAATAATTTTTAAAGCGGGATCACTTTCTAAAAAAATATAGCTAGGCAAGAGTTCTTTTAAATGTTCAATATTTGCTGCGCGGATTTCTTCAAAGGAAAGTTCAGAGATGATTTCGGGATTGGCAAGGTTCTTCATTGTATCAATATTCCTTCCATGGTAATGGGCTTGCCTGATGGCAAATAAATGCCTGCAAAGGACAAGGAGATTTTTCCAGCCTCAAGCATTTTATAATCAATCTTTTGGAGCTTAAAACGCGGTTCCCACTTGTCTAAAGCTTCAGCAACGGCGGCATAAAGGGCAACGGTAAGCGTATTATTGGCTGGTGCATCAATGAGTTCCGCAACACGTGAACCATAATCACGTCGCATCACCCGTGTGCCAATGCGTGTTGTTAAAATATCAAGAATTGATTGGCGCAAATGATCAATACCAGAGAGCGGCTTTCCTGTCATACGGTCCATTCCACTGTTCAATTTGGACCTCCTGTCATAGAACCACCAGGGGTAACACCTCCATGAACGTGGCTATTTCCAATGTTGGTTCCGTTATGCTTTAAGTCACTGGAATGAAGAGCAATGCCATCATCCGCATGGAGTGAAATCCCATTGCCTGCTTTTATGGCAATGGCTTTTTCTGCGTTTAAATTCAGATCACCTTGTGTGGTAATTTTGATGCCTTCTGGTGCTTGCAGCTCTAATTTCTTGCTATCACCTTTTATCGATACACCATCAGAAATCGTGAGACTAAACTTTCCTCCTGATGTGAGATTAAGGGTATAGCTGTTTTGTTTATCATCATATTCAACTGTAGTGCCATCTGGATAAAGCGTTTTATGGATATTGCCTTTATCGGCGGCTTGGTTCGCATCGGTGTGAAGTGAACCAACAATTATCCCTTGTGATAAATCACCAGAGGAAGAGACAACAATGACTTGTTCTCCAACGTCACGCCCTTCATAAGAACAGGTTTTACCGGCGCGGGCTTGTGTATCTGGAATCCAATCACTGACAAGATTGCCACTCTTTACCCGATAGCGTGCATTTTTATGGTCAACATGGCTAATTTTTCCAACCACCACCATATTGGCCACGCGTCTTTTTAAATCGGTAATCTCTTTATCGCGTCGCTCTAACATGGAGTTCCTCAATTGTTACGTATTTGTCTTCATTTCTCACACCTGTTTCGGGAGTAAAACCTATGAAAGGTGTCATAAATTTTATACTTTCTCCTTGATCAGGGATATTGGTCACGTAAGTGACTTCAAAGGTTAAAATTGCACCATGGAGCGCTAGCGCCCCGTTATCGCCAAAGGCAAAAGCAATATTTTGCAAGCGGCATGTCTCAACGGTGTTGTTAAGATTGGGATTGGCATGGAAAATCTCTTCAACTTGCCATGCCAATTGGTCGACGAAGGATGCTCCATTTTCTTGTGTGCTATAACATTCAACATCTACTGTTAAAACGCGCCGCCTTAAGCCAAAATCATGCCCATCTTCGATTGTTTCGTTTTGCGTTGAGATATTAATGGCCGGCATTGCTTCAATAAATAAATTGAAGTCACGCATATTGAAAACATTATCACCAGCAGTCGTTTTTGCTGCTTTTATCAACGTAACAAATGTTTCTCTTATCGTTTCGCGCGGATGCATAAAGCCTCCTATTCGAACAAATTGATTTTTCATTATTTTTATTGTATTTGTGGATACATTTTGATATACATTCGTTATGACAATAAATATCAAAATTCATGGCATAAACTGGGATGAAGGTAACTGGCCCAAATGTGCCAAACATGGAGTTTCTAAAAAAGAAATTGAGTATTTATTCACCGAGCTTGGAAATCTCGTCATAAAGAATGATCCAAACGTTAAAGAAGAGCGTTTCAGAGCCATTGGAAGAAGCTATAACAAAAGATATATTTTTTTAGTTTTTACCTTACGAACAATAAAAAACGAATTGTTTGTGCGTCCTATTAGCGCTCGTTATATGCACCAAAAGGAGATTGATTTTTATGAAAACCTCTAAATTAAAACAAATACCTGTTTTCAAGACAGATGAAGAAGCAGAAAACTTTGTTGATACTGCCGATCTTACAGATTATGACTTAACGGGTTTTAAGCCCGTTCATTTCGAATTCTTACCTAAAGAAGCTTCTATCAATATTCGCTTGCCTCAAGCGCTTATGAAAGCTTTAAAGGAAAAAGCGAAAAAACAATCTATTCCTTACACACGCTATGTTAGGCATCTCATTGAACGAGATTTACGAAAAAGTCATCGTGGTTAGTATATCCTTTATAGAGGACAATAGAAAAGATAGAGTTAAAACATGAACAATAATCATTATACCTATCGTGTTTTTTGGTCACCAGAAGATGAAGAATATGTTGGTTTGTGTGCAGAGTTTCCTTCCCTTTCATGGCTAGATGTTCAAGCAGAGAAAGCTTTAAAAGGTATTATGGACCTTGTTTCAGAAGTCGTTGGGGATATGCAACATAATGAAGAACAAGTCCCAATACCTTTGTCGCATGGCAAATGAAGTTAAAGTTGTAGATTATCATTGATCTATAGGAGGCTTGAGATGAAAAATTATATTGCTATTCATCCTGGAGAAATTTTACGAGAGAAATATTTAAAAGAATATGCCCTCTCTCCTTATGCTCTTGCAAAAGCATTAAATGTTCCACGCACGAGAATAGAACGTATTGTTGCTGAAAATAGTCCAGTGCCTCCCGATACCGCACTAAGATTAGCCTATTTTTTTGATACTACTGCTGAATTTTGGCTTAACATGCAAGCTGCTTATGACGTTAGTATATTGCAAACTGAAAAAGCAGACGAATTTGCCAAAATCAATAAATTTGAATGTAGGGCTTAACCACCTCCCCATTTTGAGAACGAGGAGGGGGAATATTTTACCTTAAGCAACCTTTTTAATGGGGTTGTCTAAATTGGGTTCGTAAGCACGCAACAAAGATTCTATAATCGGAGGTGGTCTTAAAGTTCCAAAATTTGTAATCATTGCCAAAATTTTGAGTGCATTTGGGGTTTCATCTTGAAGCTTTAATATTAAAGCTTTTTCTATCGCATCCATAGTCTCAATAAGAGTATTAAAAGCCTTGTCTTCAATATCATCACGATCAGAAAACTGATACAATGCCATCCACAAATCGCATAAAAAGTCTATACTGGTATTCATTGTACACCTCCATGGATTTGTTCTCTTAAACATGCCAATCCTCTAGAGGTGATTTTTGTTGAAGGCAGTACCTTTTCTGTACCATCGGGTCTTTGAATGGTAATCGCAGGGCAATCCATGAGTTGTTTTTTGATCTTGTCCTGATAGGGTAACAATGGACCACCTGGAGAACGTCGATAGACCCAATCATGTTTTCGCAAATAATTGGTCAAATCTTTTGGTCGTACCTCTAACATCTTTGCTGCTTCAATAAGACCGAACAGCCCATCAGAGCGCTTTAAGCCATCCAGAGCTTCTGCTTTTGGCTTGAGTGTACTCACCTCATTTCTCAAATCTTCTAATTGATTGATACTCTCTAAAAGGAGTTGTTTAATTGTAAGCGGATTTTCCAAAGCATTAGCAAGATTTATTTGTGGTGTTGCTACTTGCTTTGCACGTTTTTCACATTCAATGAAATATAAACGAGCTTCTCTGCCTTTCTTGTTGTTCTCCACCATAGAAAGTTCTTTGGCTACGCTTAACGTGAGATGATATTCTTTTAATACCACATTTTGACGTTCGCCAATTTTGGCGAGCGTTAAAATATAATCTCTCTCTTCTTTAAAATCATATTTATTGATACGGTCTTTAATCCAATTGGAAAAATCCCGTTTTACCTCTAAGAATGCGTGCAATTCGCGTGCGCTAACAGTTTGAACAATCTCTTGTCCAATTGCTTGTTCTGATATTTTAATGAGAGTCATTTTAAACTCCTTGTGGGTTAGATGCTTCTTAATGACACTCTAAAAAGAGTGCCGGGCGCTAAGAAACACGGCCACAAGCCCGTCGTTACACTTTCCCCGTAAGGGTATTTTATGGTGTAACTACGCCCGACAAAACTCTTATATGCTACGGCATATAATGAGTCAAAGTCTTTAATGTGCGGAAAAGAGATTGTTTCGGCAATCTATCCGCTTGTGGTTTTAAGGTGTTTCTTAGGCACCTGATTCGATTATTCATACTCCTGTCACAATGTCAAGCAGTCATATCACATTTTTCTAAAAATCGTTTTTACACAAGTAATCGATTAAATTCTTTAATTGTGATCCGAAGATCCTTTCTTTTCCAATAAAATCAAACAAGCCAGTGATAGGTTTGAATCCACAATCGTTTGTTTTTTTGTTTTTAGTCTCTCACCCCAGTTGAAATAATTTCATTATCGTAAATTTCTGCTGTTCCGCAAACTCGCGCTTTTCCACAAACTTGCACACTGTCAAAAATTGATGCCTCGCCATAAACTCGTGCATTACCAGAAATTTGCGCTTCATTAGCAACCGATGCTTTACCATAAACTCGTGCATTATCGAAAATCTGCGCATTGTCAGAGATATCTGCACGATCAAAAACTTGTGCATTATTGCAAATTATAGCATTTCCCCAAACTGATGCCTCATCATAAATTTTTGTATTGTCATAAATTTTAGCATTTCCAGAAATAGATGTTTCACCGTAAATTTCAGCATTTCCGGAAATGTGCGCATCTCCGAAAATAGATGCTTCACCATAAATCTTTGCATTGCCGAAAATTTTAGCATTTTTGGAAATAAATGCTTCACCATATACTTTAGCGTTTTCAAAAATACATGCCGAATTTGTAATGCATACCTCACCAGAAACTGATGCTTCATCATAAATTTTTACATCGTCAGAAACAGATGCTGTTCCGAAAACTTTAGCGCTGTCATAAACTTTAGCGCTTCCCCAAACTGAGGCCTCGTCATAAATTTGTGCTTTACCAAAAATTTGTGCATTACCAGAAACCGATGCTATACCATAAACCTTTGCATCATCGCTAATTGTAGCGTTTCCAGAAACATATCCATTTCCGTAAACCTGTGCATTATCAAAAACCCAACAATCATCGTAAGGACTTAGGTTTCTTTCTTGTTCAATATATCCACCTAAATCACCTTTCTTAACTGTACCAAAAGCTTTGGTAGCTTTAATACGATAAAGAATAAATTCGCCAACCTTAACTGTATCATTTGTTAATTTGTATTTTCTTCTTCTAAATATAAACATGTACTAGATCATTTCTTTATAAGCATATCTCTATTTTAACTCTCGCAGAATAAGCTTATACATACCAGATTCTGATGCTTGTACATCTATCACAACAAAACTCTCTTGAGAAGAGGGGCTGTTGTTTTCAGGAGAAATGACCACAACGCTATCTTGAGGCTTTGGGGGGAAGCCGCCGATATCATGGATACAGACATCAAGTTCTTTTCGAGGTACTGTTGTGGGGATTCTCCCACCAGCGTCCGATTCTGAATGTTTAATGCCGTAAATCGCTGTAATCCGAAACGATTGTTGATTGTCTTTTCGCGTGTAGATGACGGGTTGCCCAAAGGTGTTACGTACATCTTGAATCATTTTATGAAGCAACCCGTGCCATCGCATGTTATTTGCCTCCACTGACCGCTTTAAAGAGCATTTCAGGGCGTGTGCAGATGTAAAGCGGATAGCTATAGACCTCCGGTTTTATCCATGCATTACGGTCGTGATCAACGATTAGCATGGTGTAGAGAGGTTTTCCAACGGTGTTGGCAAAATACAAACTTTCTCCTGGTGCAAAGGTTTTTTGGAATACACCAGGCGCATTGGCAGGAAAGAATTGGCACTCATCAGGCTTAATGCCTATGGCGCGTTTTGTCCCAGCTTTTGCACCCACATTATAGTTATGAATACTCCGGTAATTAATGAAAGTAACACCTGCAAAGTCAAAACTGCCAAAGCTCCCCGAACCAATGGCACTTGGTGTTGCAACACCTCCAGCGCTATTGAGTGTCTGTGCAAGCGCTGTGTTGAGATAGGTCTCACGAATTGTTTTATGGTTTTTCAATTTGGAAAAGAATTCATTTCCACAAAGCCCAATAATCCGTGAACGATCAGAAAATGCTCCCTTTGAAGCTTCAATCATTCTCATAATGACTTGATCAACATGATCGGCAACATTTGTTGTCTCTACATTGAGTTTAAAATCAATCGGCTTTGGGGGTGTAATTTCCCATTCCTTGTACCAGTCGACAATAACAGAACCATCGGCATCAAGCACAACACCTTGAACAGCGCCAAGCTGCATGTTTTCCCATGTCAATTCGATTTCAGAAATCAGCTTCTTGTGTTTTCTAGCAATATATTTCATTGCTGTCTCGAGTTGATCTTCTGTACCAAATTCACGCCGGTTCTGGATTTCTTCAGATTTCACCGTATCACTTTTGGCAATCCGTGTTGTTTTGAAAAACCTTAGATTACGCCTATCTCTATCTCCTTCAACCAAAGGGGCACCCCGTTCACTGGTTTGAATCAAGGACAATGTATTTTCACGTCTTTCAATGCCAACCACTGTGGTGCTTGTTTCCACTTCTTCAAAGAGATTAAGAGAGCTAATCAGACCAGGTTGAAACTCATAGTTTTCAATCGCTTTCATCATGGTAACAGCAGAGAAAGCGTCGTGTTTAAAAAAGTTCATATCCATTTGCGCATTCTCCTATCGCAACAGTATTTTGTTATTGTCTTCTAAAGACTGAATGGCAGCACTTTTCTGCTCATCTGTGATGGCATCTGGCCATAGCAGTTCAGAAGCTTTCACAGTACTCAAGCGCGCTGTAATGACCGCGCGTTGCTCTGTATCTGTTGCATCAACCGTGGCATAAGAAATCCCTGCCGGTATTTTACTGCCATCAGAAGCTGCTAGATTCAGGGGAACATATTGTCCTGTTGCTGTTACTTTTCCCATAACAGTGCCGGCTTCAACAAATGCCCCTGATGCAAAAACCACTTCTTCATTGGACATATCCGTGTCATAGCGTCCAAGATAAGCGCCATTGCGAACATCTTCATAGAAAACTTGATTATTCATTTTATTGCCCTCCAAACTGCTTCCCATTTTGTATGAATTTTTGCCTTGCTCGTCCCATCACTATGGGGCGCTGTGGTTGAGAGTTTTAAAGAGGAACTTTTCGAGACAGCGGCTGCGAGAACAACATTTTTAGCCTTCTCAACATTCATGCCGCTTTGAATGGCTTTTGCGGCATCAAAAGAAACCCCTAGGCGCTTTGCTTGCTTTTCAAGGTTTGTTAGTGCCTGTGCGCGTTTTCTTTCCTTTTCAAGAGCTGCTTTTATGGTTTCTTGCTTATCTTCGTTGTCTTCCTCTTCGTCTTCATTTTCCTTTTCGTCGTCGAAATCTTCATCGTCTGCATCGATATTTCTCTCGTCTTCTTCGTCTTCATGGATGACGTCGATAATCTTTTCATCATCGTCTTCTTCGGCGCGATAGTGTGTGCGTGCCATGTGTTTTGTCCTTCTTTTGTTGCTGTTGGGGGTGAGTGAATGGAAGCTGTTAAGGCTTCCAAAGCTTGCGCAAGCGTCCCTTGCGCATCTGCTAATCCAAGCGTGATGGCTTGGTTACCTATAAAAGTTTCTGCTTTGGTGTCGCGGATTGCAGCCGCATTTAGAGGTCTGTTTTGCGCAACCAAATCCACAAACATCTCGTAGAGTAGGGCGCAATCTGCTTGTATTTTTATCTGTGCTGTATCGGCGAGTGGTTCGTGAGAATTACCATGAACTTTGTGATCACCTTCAAAAACAAAGGTCCATTTAAGCCCATGTTTTTCATCTGCACGGGACTGGTCAAGGTGCGCACAAACAACACCAATCGAGCCCACAACTCCTGTACGAGCAACCCATATTTGAGAAGCAGAACAGGCAATGGCATAAGCTGCCGAACAAGCAACCTCATTGGCATGTGCCCAAATGGGTTTGTTATATTTTTTTGAGAGTGCTTGAAACTCTTCCACAAGATCAAACACACCACCAGCTTCTCCACCGCTACTATCAATATCAAGCAATATGGCGTGAACATCAGGCTGCCCAATGGCTTCACGAAAAGAAGCCCCCAAACCTTCATAAGAGGTTAGACCCGATAAAGCCCCAAGCCATGCACCACGGCGTACAAGCGTACCGTGAACCGGTATGATGGCAATATTGTTTTTCACCACGTAAGTTTCTGGTGGTTTTAAAGGAGTCCCGTCTTTTTCTAACAATGCTCTCACGGCAAACTTTTCTCCTGCAAAAAGTCGTGGGGCAAGAGCATTGAGAATAATATCAAGCTTTGTGGAAGCAAGCATGAGGGGAACGCCAAAAAGCCGGGATGCCAAAAACGGCATATCAAGATTATTCGCCATTTGCCTGCGCCTTACTGTCTTGGTTACTTTCATAAGTTTCAGAAGTCTCTGAATCTTCATCATCAATCAATTGATTGCTAGCAGAGGGTGCTAGCGCATAATCGGTATCAAAGGATAAACCCCGCGTGCGCGCATCTGTGCGTTCTTCTTCAAGTTCGGCATGAATGTTATCAATATCAAAGCCTCGTTCAGCCAACGCCATACGTCGTGTTTTCAAGCCAGCACGGATTTCTTCTTTTTCTGCGGAAATGTCTTTAATGGGATCAATCATTTCAAGGGGTGGGGCAAAGCTTTCACATTGCAGCCATGGCAAGGAATTTTTTTCCCATCCTGGTAAATTTACGCACTTGCCAAGCACTGCCATTTCGACAAAACGTGCCCAAATAATGCGATTAAATTGAAAGGCAATGATATGTTCTCGCCATTGTTTGACATGGCGTCTAAATTGAATGATGGAGGTTCGCACATTGGAAAAATTCCCCCGCGTAACATCCCCTGTCACAACGGCATAAGGCATATTGAGAGCAGAACAAATTTTTAAAATATTGCGAAACTGAAAAGCTTCATAAGAGCCCCCAACCTCAACAGGATTTGAGAATTTAATCTCTCTATTCTCTCCTACGTAAAGTGAAGCACCAGGTGCAGCTACCGGTAATTCTTGTTCTTTGGCGTCCTCTTCACTACGGTTTTCAGGTATTCTTTCAGCATTGGGAGAAGTTCCTGTAATAAACACTGCAAAAAGAGCAGCTGTCCTTTTTCGATCAAGCTCTGCATCATCATAGGATTCAAGTTGAAAGATCTTTGTCATAGAGCGCGTTATTTTTGGAGAACCGCGCAATTGTCCGGCAATACGGCGCTCTTTGATATGAATGACCATTTCAGCAGGCACACGTATGCGCTCTTGACTCTCAAAGACTATATTGGAAGGGCAATCATCATAGGGGTGATGTTTCCAAAAATGATAAGCAACACGCTTACCACTGGCATCGAATTCAATTCCCATACGAATGTAATTGCCTTCAATCTCAGCCGGTCCATTGTAGGAAAGGTCCAACATTTCAGTAGGATAAACTTGCAACTGAAGAGGCACACCAGAGCGTCCATAAAGGTCAACATAATGCAATCTTACAAAGCACTCACCAGTTAAAAAGACCTCTCGCGCAATGGTTGCTTGCAGACCATAAAAGCTGGCATCTTCATCATAGTCCGCTTCATCAACCCATTGCCACCATAAGTCTAAAAGCTTTTTCTTTTCTTCTTGAAAGCCTTCAATGCGAGGATAAGGTTTAATCCCATCACTCACCGCGGCAGAGACCCATTCCTCCGTTGCAGAACCATAAAGAGCTTCATTGTCATAAAGCCACCTTGAACGGGCAACAATGGTATCACCGCATTCCTCAATGGCTTTATTGATATGTTTTTTTGCGGGGTCAAAACCACTCATACGGCGGCTTTTGCTTGCCGCTTCAAAATGGGGATTATGTTTACGAGAAATTGTAAAAAAGTCCGTAATTTTATTGAAAAAACCAGCCATTAATAGCCTCGTGATATATTAAAATAGAATACGCGTGCACTTTTACGCCCTTCAAGGTCCGCTATTTGCCTATTCAGCATCTCAAGCGCTCTGCGAAGTTCCTCAACAGAGCGGTTGCTTACTTGCTTATCGCCATGGCGTACTGATTGTGCTCCTGAATAAAGAGCCTCTTCAATTTGCTCACGCCGCCTTTTTAAATTTTCCAGTCTCGAAAATTTGCTGTTCATTGGTTCTAAAGTTTCATCCACAAATTACCTCCAATCCCCTCGCATATAAGGATTCATCACCGTTCTGGATTGTTTCCTTTGAGGTTGTGCTATCTGAGATCTTCTTGGAGAAGGAGAGGGCACATGTTCTGATGTTGGCTGCTCTAAAGAGCCCTCAATTTTAAGTTTTTCCAGACGATCTTCTAAGATATCGACTTCTCGATTAAGGTTTATTCCTGCCGAAATCAGACCTTGTAAAGCCGCATAAGCATAGACCCTACAGTCCAAGGCTTCATTCCTTGCCTTTTCACTTTTTTGCCATTCGATACGCTTGAAGCCTTTAAAGTATTTAATGACTTTTCTTTCAGCGGTTAGTTGGTCAAAATATTCTCGATCAAGGCTTTTGTGAAAGTGTGTTGCACCAGCCCCCGTTGCTTCGGGACCCGATTTTTTAAAGCGTGCTGTAATGATATCTTTCGCCGCATCAACCCCAACAATATAGAGGTTAATTTGCCCTTTGTTGTTTTTGCTTGGGCGGCGTGGCCATACCGCTCGCCAACCAGCCTGTCCCTTAATACCCCAAATGCGCCGTCCTTCACGGGGGCGCACATAATTATAAACAGCCTGTGTGTGTCCACCACCGGTATCAATACAAGCCGCCGTTATTCTAATCCCCTCTTTATAGCCTGGATGTGGCCAACGTTTTGCAAGATATTCATCCAATTGCTCCCACACTTCAAAAGAAGAGGGATCACCAAGGATAACTTGATAATCAATATGCCAACTTTCTTCGCTGCGCCCCCATCCCACCACTTCAAGCTCTAAACGGTCATTTTGTACGTCAATTCCTGCTGTCAACACCACAGCTTGTTCTGGTGCAAGGGGATACTCTTCGCGTTTTGCATAGAGGCTGTCTGGATCAACAACCTCACCGGTTCTATCCTCCCATGGCTCTCCAAGAACGGTATTCACAAAAGGCTGCAGAAGCGCTGGATCATCCTTGGCATTTAAAAATTCGCGTGCACATTTTCCCCAAGTAAGCCAAGGGGAATAGAGTGCCGAAATATGATAAGAGCGCAAATTGGGTCTGCTTGACTCACTGGTTGGGACCCAACATGCGCCTCTTTCTTCACACATGAGATCTGTTTTTCGGTGTTCGGCATGCTCATGACCACAATGGGCACAAACAAAAACAGCTTTTTCAGGGGCGCCTTTTGGCCATTTAATTTGTGACCAAACAATAGGTTGGAGTACACCACATGCATCACAAGGAACATTGTAATATCGTTGGTCTCCTAGCACAAAATCCTTGGCAATACGGCTTGTATCACGGTGGGTGGGTGTGGACAATTTAAAGATCTTTCGTTGTACAAAGGTTGATGTGCGCTTTTCCGCAATCATCACTGGATCACCTTCGTTATCGACACTGAGAGGATAACCATCAACTTCATCCAAAATCAGATAACGAATAGGCATAGAACGCAAACCAGCAGCACTGTTAGCTCCTGTAAGCATCAGCGCCCCACCATCAAACTCTTTAGAAAACATCGTATTACCGCTGTCACGCGCACGAGCAGGGGCTATACGTTCACTTAAAACGGGACTCGCCATAATCATAGGATCAAGCCGCGTCTTTGAAAGCTTCTTAGCTGTCTCAACGGTGGGCATGACATAAAGGGCAGGTCCTGGACTATAATGAATAGCATAACCACAGAAATTCAGTCCTGCCTCTGACATGCCAACTTGCGCCCCTTTCATGACAATGGTTGTTTCAATAGGCACGTAAGAGGAAAGATTATCCATGATTTCGCGCAAATAGGGGGTGCGTTTCGTTCTCCATAATCCAGGTTCAGCACTTGCTACGGTGCTAAGGTATCTATTCTTATCCGCCCATTGGGAAACCGTATATGGTGGGTCCGGTTGTCTTGCATCATTAGCATTGGCGAAAAATTCTGTAACAGCATTCTCATCCATTATTCATTCTTTGGTTGCCTCTAGCACTCTCATTCTGGAGGTTGAGGATCATGATAAGGAACCGGAATATGAACAGCTTCAAGCAAAGCCTTTCGTATGTAATAATCAATAGCCCCTATTAGGCTTGCGGCATCACATCCAACTTGTGCGGCAATGCTTGCACCAAAGCGGTGAGGAAAATTCAACATGGCGTCACGGTGTGCTCTTCCAAATTCACGCGCTGCTCTCTTGACTTCTTCACGGTCAACGGTTGTTTCACGTAAGCGTTCAAGGGCAATCTTTTCGCTTTCAAGGGCAACTTGCATTCGCTCCAGCTTAATCTTGTATTCATTGGCACCCTCTGATGAGACTTGTTTGATCTTTGTGCGTGGTTGACCATCCGGTGCTAAAAATGGGGCAGGGCGCTTTGTTGGATTCTCATTCCAGATAGCTGTTGCAAGCGCTTCATTAACAGAACCATCTTCAAAAAGAGCCTTATCAAATTTACCCGTTTTAAAACGAGAAACCACCGCATTGGGTGAAACACGCATCTTTTTGGCAAAGGCACGAAGCGATAAACCTTTTCGAGATTTCTTATTCATTGAGCAGTCGCTCCATTTTGAATGATTTATGCGAATTATTGTACACTTTAATTATTGACACGATTATATTTTTCGTGTACATAAAATATATGAAGATCGTGTGGGATGAACCAAAAAGAGCTGTAAACATTGTAAAACATAAGCTTGATTTTGCTGATGTTATTTACTTTGATTGGGAGCATGCTCTTATTGATGCAACCCATTCAAACCGCATGAAGGCTATTGGACGTTTTGCTAATGGTACGACAGTTGTTGTTTTTGCAAAGCTTGGCACTGAAGCGATATCCATTATCAGTTTCCGTCAAGCCAATAAAAAAGAAAGAGAGGTTTTCAATGACTATCAAAAAAACCTTTGAAGTAGGCTGTGACTATACAAAAGAAGATTATGACGCTGTGGATTCTCCACCACTAACAGATGAAGAACTTGCACGCCTCAAACCAGCGAAAGATGTCTTGCCACCCTCTTTCTTTAAATATGTAACAGAAGAACGCCGTAAACGCGGGCGTCCACCTGTTGAATCTCCAAAACAAGCAGTTACTCTACGTCTTGACCCAAGCGTTATTGCCTCTTTTAAAAAACAAGGAAAAGATTGGCGCACACGTATGAGTGAAGTCCTAAAAAAAGCAAGCCGTTGCTAAAGCTGCCACCTCCCCACCATAAAGATGGGGAAGAGGTGTTTTACTTTAAGCAACCTTTTTAATGGGGTTCTCAAAATTGGGTTCATAAGCACGCAACAAAGAATCCATACGATGTGGTAGTTCTGAAGAACCAAAATCTGTTAGAACTGCTAGAATTTTAACAATATTGGGCACGTCATTTTGGAGTTTTAAAACTAAAACCTTTTCTACTAGACTCATGATGTCAACTAGAGCTGTACACTCTTTTTCGTTAATATTTTCATCATTAGAAAACTGAAACAATGCTATCCATAAATCGCATAAGAAGTTAGTATCGACCTTCATTGTACACCTCCATGGATTTGTTCTCTTAAACATGCCAAACCTCTGGAGGTAATTTTCGTTGAAGGGAGCACCTTTTCTGTTCCATCGGATCTTTGAATGGTAATCGCAGGACAATCCATAAAGCCTTTCTTGATTTTATCTTGATAAGGCAACAGTGGCGCCCCTGGAGCCCGTCGATAGACCCAATCATGTTTTCGCAAATAATCGGTTAAATCTTTTGGTCGTATCTCGAGCATCTTTGCTGCTTCAATAAGACCAAACAGCCCATCAGAACGTTTTAAACCGTCTAAAGCCTCTGCTTTTGGAGCTAATTCTGCGATAACATGATCCTTCTGCTCGATTTGACTTTGTAAGTGATTCAATACACCCAGTAATGCTTGAGGCGTTGAGTAATCGATTTGTGGTGTTGCTACTTTTTTCAAAAGCTTTTCACATTTTATAAAGTATTGACGTGCTTCATGCCCCTTATCATTACGCTCAATCATGGAAAGGTGCTTAGCCATGTCTAAAGTGAGGTGATATTCTATGCTTGGGCGCCCACCTTTTTCTAAATTTTTAGAAAAACCTATAAAGTCTATATTTTCCCGAAAGTTACATTCTTTAATGCGATTTTTAATCCAGTCTGCAAACTTTGATGTAATTTCCAAAAACGCGTGTAAGTCACGTGCATTAACTGTTTGAACAGTCTCTTGATCAATGACTTGTTCTGATATTTCTATGAGAGTGTTCATAAAGAACTCCTTGTTGATAGATGTTTCTTAATGACGCTTTTAGAGAGCGCCGGGTGCTAAGAAACACGGCAACAAGCCCGTCGTTATGCCTTTCCCAAAAGGGTATTGTATAGCATAACCACACCCGACGATATCATTATATGCTTGCTGCACACAATGAGTCAAAGCTTTTAAATCGCGGAAGATTAGTTATTTCGGCAACTAACCCGCTTGTTGTTTTAAGGTGTTTCTTAGGCACCTGATTCGACAATAGACATATTGTTGCCATATTGTCAAGAGGCGACTTCACATTTTTTAAAATAATCATAGATTATATAGTGTGTATATTAATGCACATTAAATTCGTTATTTATCAATATGTTATGTGTACAATGTACAGTTGATTTGAAAATTCTGTCGCTAGCGATAGTTCGCGCTAGCCCGCCCCGCAACGAAGCTAACCCGCTGGGAAGTACCTTTTGCATTGATTTTATTGATTTTTTTATGGAAATAACAAAGTGCAAATGATAATTTATTTTTAAAATTGTCATAAGAACATGGAATGCATAAACCAATAAGGATATGTAATATAGAGATAAAGTTTGAGAACATGATCTAGCCTCTTTTATTGGCGGCGTATTCTTGACGTTTAAGTTGGCTTTGAATATTTTCGATTAATCTTTCATTAGCTTTTTTTACAATAGCATTTGTAATCTCTGGTTTGGACATAACTTTAGCAATTGATGGTCCTTCTTGTTTTGCAATGGGAAATCTATCTCCGTCCACTCTTTGAAAAACATTACCGTTCAACTTTTTTAATTCAACACGCTTTGGAAAACGTCCCCCCTTAATAAAACCATGAGGTAAGATTTCTTGCTTTCCAAACATTGTATAAGTCACACCGCGTTTTGTCTCTTTTGCTTTAAAAAATTTAAGAGGCAAGGGTGTTCCAGAACCAATGATATCTGTCTCAAGAAACTTAGCTGTAGCCTTTCCTTTAATATAAACGCCTTTTTTAACGCGCTTTGATTGGGCTGATGAGATGTCAACAACTTGCTTTTCAGTAAAGCGTTCGACTTGCTTTGCTGAAGTATTTATAGCATTACGCAAAGCCCAATTAAGGCGTGGTGCTTGAAGATTGGTAAAGGTATCTTTTACCTGTTGAAGATACCACTTTTGATGGATGATTAACTTCAACTTCTAAGCCTTTTTGGGGGTAGGTGACTTGGAAGCTTTAGATGCTTTTGGCTGTTCGAGTGGAATTTCCTCGGCTGCTGTTTCAGATGATGTTTGTGCGGCTTCTTGTTCTATCTGTTTAATTTGTTCAACTGCCTTGTCAGGTTTTGCTGTTGTCTTAGCGTCAACAAAAGGTTTTGCAGCATTGGCGCGTTTGAGGCGTGCGTAGACTTGATTGGAAACCTCCACAAATGGATTACTTGGAGTTGAGGTTTCAAGACGAATAGTGCTTTTATTATCGCCAAGAACACACATTGGCTTAGTGATGATTACTTTCATCTTTGCTCCTTTTGAGGGAATTAATTAATGACATCATTGGTCAATAAATGTCATTTAATGGCTTTTGACATTTGCACAATAGATTAGCCCGTTTTATCAATAAAAACAGTATGTTAAACCATTTTTAGAGTTTAATACTTTATCAAATTTTAGGGAATATTTTTGAATTTTAGACACAATACGACTAGTGCCGTACTGCTACTAAATACGATTTTTCACGTATTGTCAATAGAAAAAATCTATATTTTGTATTTTTTTTATTTTTTGATCAAAACTTAGTATTTTAAAAGCCAATCTTTAATTTTATACAATTAACAACATTTATGTTGTATTTAAACATTTTAGATGTTATATTATATTTATGAACAGTCAAGAATTAAAAAGATATCTTACAAAACATGGTTGCAGTTTTACCTCAGGGAAAGGTGGCCATTTGCTTGTAAAACGTGGTTCTAAAAAATCCGTTTTACCTATGCATGGTACGCGGAAAGAATTAGGAACAGGATTAGTTCAAAAGATTCTTAAAGATCTTGACCTAAAGTAAGTCTGAATATGGAGATTTAAATGAAATATGCACTTAAATTTATCAAAGATGACAATGATACTCTTCTTGTTGTTTCTAAAGACTTTCAAGAATTCATTACCTATGGTAACGACGAAAAAGAGGCTCTGGAACACGCTAAAAATGCCCTTTTAACAGTTATTATGGGGCGTTTCCAAGACCGAGAAGTTGTCCCTTTTGGCGCTCGTGATGCTGCCTATCCTTTTGTTGAAGTATCTTCATTGGTTACTTTTAAAATTGCAATACATAACGCTATGGTTGAAAAGAATTTACGCAAAGCTGATCTTACGCGTCTTTTAAAACTCAATCCAATACAAATTGATCGATTGTTGGATTTAAACCACGCAACAAAATTAGACTCTTTAGAATCCACTCTTATTACTCTTGGAAAAGAGGTTACTATTAGTATCCAAGATGCCGCTTGAAACTTATTGGTTTTGCGTAAAATGTTTATGGAGCGCATTAAGAGCAACATACAGCGAACTAACAAGATATGATAGTGATTGATCTTCGATAACAAGATATTGTAATGCGGCATAAAGATTATATTGATGGTAAAAACATTGCGCTTCTTTGATAACCCCTTTCATTTCTTCATAACAATGAGTTGCTCTTTCAATCCACCGTTGTTGTGCCTCTTCATTTGATGAAGGAGTAAAATCATCATAAATTGCATTAGGCAACCCTTTTGCACAGAGGTAATTATTTCTCACTTCAAGATATTTTTGTGCAGCATCGTATTGATCTTGATTGAGGGTGCCTTGTAAATACAGCCGCCCAACATAAGTACCGGAAAGCGGATTTTTTGCCTCTTCTATGGTCAAACAGAAGCGTTTGGCACGCATTTCTATTGCCAATTTATCGATAGGATCACGAGGCATTTTTGTCCGTGAGATACGCCCATTGGGTTCTCTGATACATCCTTCAATGCGTGGGCGACCACGTTTTGCTCGTTTTTTTCTTTTTGCCATAGCGTTTCAATCAAAATGGCATGCTGTCATTAAGAGATGTGCTATAATCGGAAGCACTAGAGGCGATAGCATAATTTTGAGAAGTTACGGGTGAGGGGGGAGATTGCTCTTTCTTTGCATCAAGTAAATGCAATACCCCTTTATATTGTGATAAGACAATCTCTGTTGTGAAGCGGTCAATACCGTTTTTATCTTGCCATTTACGGGTTTGTAATTTGCCTTCTACGTAAATTTTTGAACCTTTGTGTAAATATTGAAGAGCAATTTTTGCCAAATGTGGATTAAAAATCACCACGGAATGCCATTCCGTTTTTCCTACTTTTTGATTGGTATTTTTATCTGTATAGCTCTCAGAAGTAGCCAACCGAAAATTGACTATTTCGGCACCAGAATTCATTGTTTTGCTTTCGGGATCTGCCCCTAAATAGCCAATTAAAATCACTTTATTCAACATGTTTGTAAGTTCCATTTGATTTGCATTTTATACACATAAAATCTTATCATAATCTCATTATTTTTTCAATTATTTCAGTTAATTAATAACAGTTTTTTAAAGTATTAGATTATAATGTTGCTTGATAAATTATTTAAGCAAAAAGCCATGTCTTACAAATGGTATAGCTTTTTCGTTTTGCCTTCGGTTTTTCAATAAGCATCATCTAAATTAGCAAAGTCTGTATCAAACTTTTTTGTACGATTTATTGTTGACTATCGAACCTTTTTGTGCGACATTAGTTTTATTGCAAAGTGGGAGAGGGTGAATGAAAAGAGAAGCACTGCTTAGAGAGTTACGTAAAGAAGCCAGAAAAAGAGGTATTCATTACAGTGAGGCTCCAGATGCAGGCAAGGGATCGCATTATTTGGTAACTTTTGGAGATAAGACAACCGTTATAAAATCTGGTGAATTAACCCCACTCTATGTGAAAATAATCAAAAAACAGTTAGGGGTGTGAAGTTTTCTAAATGTTTTTATACCTCTCACAGAAGCACTTTCATAATAGCAAGGAGATTTAGAGATATGGAATATACTTATCAAGCAAAATTTGAAACTGATCCAGATGGTGGTTTTGTTGTAACTTTTCCAGATGTACCAGAAGCAATAACAGCTGGGAAAAATAGAGCAGAGGCATTAGAGAATGCTGTTGAAGCGTTAGGGTTAGCATTACGTAGCTATCCAATGCGTGGTTTGCCTCTCCCTAAACCACAGCAGTATAAAGATCTTGTGGAGGTAACGGTGGATGCGTGGAATGCCCTTAAGTTGGCAGTGGTAGAAGCTTTCCATGAAGCGAATATTACAAAAACAGAATTAGCCAATCGTTTGGGTAAGAAAGAAACAGAAGCAAGACGCATTCTTGATCTCAATTATCCGACTAAGCTTCAAACGCTAGAGCAGGCACTGACTGTTCTTGGTAAGCAAGTCATTATTACAATCAAAGATGCAGCTTGATTTTCTCCTCTATTTAGATGCATCAAGCAACTCCTGATAGTTTTTTAATCTTTCTGTTGATCTCATCAATGAGCGGTTCGTAATTGAGAACGCTTTTAGGTAACTCTCCACCGTATATCCACGCTTTCACTTGCGCCTTGGTACTAAAATCCGCATTCTTTGGTATGGTGTAATACTGACCACCATCAAACTTTTCACATTCTCTTGTACCATCTTCATATTCGTAGAGGTTATAAAAATACTCTGCTGCTCCATCTCCCCATGGAACATAACCAACAGCTGTTGCCACAAACTTTTTTTGCATGGGCGGTTTACGATTTGTTAAGAATAAATGTTTAAAAAACCCCATATCTTTTAATTCCAGTTTGCATTTTATCGCTATAGTCTATTTACCTTAAATTTAACTGTACAAAGCGTTTTGTAGTTTTACGTATCAAACATCAAAAAATTAAACAATCGCTTTGTACGGTGCCTTTTTATCGATTTAAACGTATATCCATACAAATAGCATCTCTACTTTTCAACATTTTGCTAGCTAATCAATGGTTTTTATTATTCCTCCTATCCCACTTAAAACCTGTTCAAAATTGTGCTTTTGAATAATGCTAAGCGCTTTTGAAGCATCGCTTGCTTCTTGTGCTTTCAATGCCTTTTCACGGCTGTTCAAAACAGCTTTGCGTACAAGATTGGCTTTTCTCAAAAGGTTATCTTCCAAATCACGACATAACCTCACAAGTTCACGCGTGCTCGGAAAAAACGTATCCGATAAACCGTCTATCTCATCACATAAAATCCGTTTAACTGCTGTCATTAGTGACCATGCTGAAACTTTTTCTAAAGCCATTCCATAGGTTAATGCCATTCCCTCATGATCAGATTGTTGCGATATTTTTAAACCACATGACAGCATGCGAATAGCTTTGCCTATATCCTCTTTGCTTGCTTTCACTGCGAATAGCTCCTGCAACTGATCAGCAGCCTCTAAAGCAATCGCTTCCTGCTGTTTTGTTAATTGGCTGCCATCCTTCAAAACCAATGGGAACTCCTGTGGTGGTATCATCGCGTGAATGTGCTTCAAAGTATCCTCGATTTTCGATATCAAGGAGGCTGTCTGCGATACGTTCCCCAATGCTTTTTTGCTTTTGAGTGTAATTTCCATAATTTTTACCTTGTTGATTAATTTCGTATTTTTTTGAATTTCTTATCCAGTTACGCCATGTTGCTTGCCAATCAGTTTTGGTTGCATTTGCTCCAGCTTTTGAACGCCAGTAATCTCGAAATTTTGCAATCTCGATTTTGATACGCTCTGGAGGCAACCCCTCTGCAAGTGCAAAATCGTAATTTGGTTCAAAATCAGCAGGGATACGACAGCCTCGATGAGCTTTCGCTTGTTTTGCTTTTTTCGGAACGCTTTCTTGCTCGTGAATGGGAGGTTGGTTTTCTACACCCGCTTCGATTTGTTCTGATTGGCTTTTGAGAGCATCATCCTCGATTGGCTCTTCAACCAAATCGTTCGTTTCTAAATTTTCAGAATTAATTTCTTTTTTTGCTAAAACGATAGTTTTAGTTTTTTTATTATAACTGTTATTGTTATTGTTAATGTGTTGTCGTGATGAAGTCATCATGTTCTCATCATGACTTCGTGATGAATTCGTCGTGACTTCATCATGTTCTCTTGATGAGTTATCTTTCTGCTTATTTCTCCTAGTATTTGCGGCTTTTATAGCTTTTTCTGAAAGTCTACTTAAATTCTCATTGCAATTTTTTAATTCTTCTTCGACTTGTGCACTCCATAAATTTCCGTTTTCTAATTGAAGAATTAATTTTTTTCGAATGAGTTTTTCTAATGACTTTTTAAAAGCTTGTACTGAGCAGCCAACAGCGCGTGCTAAAACAGAAGTGTCGTCATAAATTGGTTCCTCTGCTCGATACATAAAAGCAGTGAGAGTGCTATAAGTAGCTTTCTCTGCTGCATCAGTACCAGCAAAGTCCATAATCCATTCTTGATAAAAATTACGTACCCAAGGCAATTTATTCGTCATAGTTGCCCTCCTGCTCTTGAGTAAAAGCAGCTTCTTTTAATTCTTTTTCAACACGCGTATTCCACAACCCATCATCTGTCTCAATAAGTTTATCATTCCTTATGAGATATTCGACAATCGTTGCAAATTTTTTCTGCGAACAATTGCAAGCGCGTGCAAGCGTTCCAAAGTCTGTTTTAATTGGTGCTTTTTTATCATACATGCGAACGAGAAGCGTCATATAAGCCCCCCTTTGCTCCAATGTCATTCCATCTGTACCACTTATCCAGTCATACAAATGGAATCTTATCCATGGCATACCATTAGACATGCATACCCCCTTCTTTCTTTAAATATAAAATTGCCAAAGCATCTGCTTCGTTGTCATCTTTAGGCGCGTGTCCTTTTGCACGCATTGCCTTTATCATCTCTTCTTTCGACGCATTTCCTTTGCCCGTTGTTACTTTCTTAATCGTACCAACTGGAATGCCTTCATACGGTATCTGATGATGTTCACACCACGTCGTTAAGGTTGCTAACAAACCGCCATAAATATGCGCTGCATCAGTCCCCACATGCCGGCGTACCTCTTCAAAGTACACGGCATCAATTTCATTTGCAGTCATCTTCATTTCAGTAAGCCATTGCTTAAAGCGTAAGTAACGCATACCACCGCCTTCAAAACGACGGGGCTGGAAATTCATGACACCACTGATGATGTGATGATCTGCACCACAAATAGCCCAACCTGTCTTAGTGCCTAGATCAAGACAGAGAATGGTTTGTGTGTTAGTGATCATAGTCCCCCCTTAAGGCTGTTGCCTATTTATCTGCACGCCATGATAAAGCGCATAGTCATGACTTTAAAAAAGTGGATTAACTTACTTAGAAGATACACTGCATGCATTATCTATTAATTTGATTTCTTCTTTTCTTTTTTCGATGAGTTCATCCCTTAAGAAATTAAGCTTATTTTCAACTAAGGCTACAAACAAGATCAGCCCATTTAAGTGATAAAAAGATGACAACTCTTGAGAAAAATAATTATCAAACCAAGTTGTAAAAGCTTGCGTAAACACAGATAAAAACCATTGATTAAAATCATCATACGGCAATAATGGAAAATATTTTCTATCATCACGCGCAAAGATACTATGCAGCATACAGACAATAAAATCTTTTGATGGGGGATTTATGCTTATTTCAAAACATGCATCTTGAGGCGAACGGACACCATAATATATGTCTTCCTGTCCAATCTTATTAACAAGATCGATCAACTGAACTTTGCTTATAGAGATCTGTGGTTCATTTATCATCTCTAATCTTTCTTCTTTAAACCTGTGAATTATGCTGTGGGTGTTTGTTATCAGCTGTAGTAAGTGGCACGCCCACCTCTTCAAGAGAGGGGCGTGGGTATAAATCGACATACCAGTCAACAGGACGAACAATACCATTGGTTGTCTTTTCAATCTTTAAGACAATTTCAGGCTCAGGAAACCGCAAGCCGCGTAAATACCTGTTAATCGTACTCTGTGCTACGCCAACTTGCTTCCCAAATTCGGCTTGAGATAGTTTATTTCGTGTGAGATATGATTTCAATTTTTCCATAACTCAAATAAATACCATAAAAGACTTTTTAGTCAATAAAAAAATACCTTTATGGACTTTGTTAAATAAGCAGTCTTGGTGTAGGTTTAGAGCATGCATATAATTAAAAAATTGAGGAAAGATTTGGGACTCACACAGGTGAAATTGGCTGAAAAAGCTGGTACCACGCAACCTCAAATAAAACGGCTTGAAAAAGGTGAGCGAAAATTAACCAAAGAGTGGGCGGAAAAGTTAGCACCACATCTTGGTGTAAAGCCGTTTAATCTTCTTTTCCCAGAAAACGAGGAAATACATCCCATATCTAATGCTATTGGAATGATACCGGTGATAGGAAAAGTTGCTGCTAGCTCGTGGATGTCGGTCGAAGATATGGATTTTGGATTTGATGACATAGAATATGTACCCAGCACCTCGAAATACCCAGCTCACTTTCAATTTGCTTTAAAAATCCAGGGCAACTGCCTTAACAAAATTGCTCGTGATGGTGATCAACTTATTTGCGTAGACATAATAAAAGCCGGCATTAATGTGGAACCTAACGATCTCGTGATAGTTGAACGCAGCCGATTCAATGGTCAAATGATTGAGCGTACAGCTAAACGTATACGTCAAACTATTAGTGGATTTGAACTATGGCCTGAAAGTACTGAACCCAATCATCAAGAACCTATCAAAATAAATGGGGCAACTGATGGAGAGGAGATTCGTATAGTTGGGAAAGTTCTTTGGATTTTAAGAAAACCCTGAAAACAAAGGAGAAGCGGGAATGGGGACAGTAGACGAGAGCTTAAAAATAATAGCTGATAAAGTCAAAAATCATTCAGATACTATGTTAACTGAAGAAGCGGTCAAAACAGCGGTCGTTTTACCGTTTCTGCGCGCACTTGGGTATGATATTTTCGATCCACTTGAAGTCATTCCCGAGTTTACTGCTGATGCCGTTGGTAAAAAAGGTGAAAAAGTTGACTATGCTATCCGTATAGACGGTGAGATACGTATTCTTTTTGAGTGCAAACCGATATCTTGCGAATTGAGTTCAAAGCATTTAAGTCAATTATATCGATACTTTAGTGTAACGAATGCTAAATTCGCGATTTTGACAAATGGTCGATTTTTTCATTTTTACACAGATCTTGATGCTGCAAACAAGCTCGATAATAGGCCATTCCTTACTTTTGATGTAATAGAATACAATACTGTGGTACTTACAGAGCTTAAAAAGTTTGAACGCTCAGCATTTAATATTGAAAATATATTGGTGACAGCTGAGCAACTCAAATATGTATCTGGAATAAAACAAAACATCCAAAAAGAAATAGAAAATCCGTCCGAAGGTTTTGTTCGTGTTGCTTGTGCGGATGTTTATGAAGGGCGCCTGACTGCTAATGTCTTAGAAATGCTCACAGGTGTTACTAAAAATGCGTTTCGCGAAGTAATATCTGATGCGGTAAAAAGTCGGCTTTCTAGCGCTTTACAAACAACAACTGAAACCGACAAGCAAGATAATATTGCTACATCTATTGGTAATGAACATGCCATAATAACGACCGAAGAGGAAGTTGAAGGCTTCATGATTGTCAAGGCAATTGCGCGCGAAGTTATTTCTGCCGACCGTATTGTTATCAGAGATGCAAAGTCGTACTGCGCTATTTTAATTGACAATAATAACAGAAAGCCGTTGGTTCGACTGCACTTTAACAGAAAACGTAAGCAACTAGCCCTTTTCGATACTGATATTGATGAAAAAGTCGATATTGAAACGCTAGATAATATTTATGATTTTGCAGACAGAATAAGAGAAACAGCAAAAAAATATTTATAAGATATTCTAACAACCTATGTATGCCCCGCTGAAGCGGGGTTTTTTTGTTCGTCCGCAGTTTTTATAAAAAACTACGGCGTTATCTACCCATCGATTGGCTCTGTCTGCACACTGCCCCAATTTTTCCTGCATATAAATTTCAAATACAGCTAACTGATTTATTTTTTTACGGGATACTAGAAAGTATCATGCCTCTACACTGAACGCTACAATACTCAAACCGATTCGTAATAAATATTAAAGTTCATTTATAAAAAAACCACTTTAGCATAAAATGGTTTGACCATAATAATCCTTTACGGTATATTCCTCTATAACAACATATCACGAAGAAGCAAAAGCCGATCTGGTGTAGATTAAATTACATTAACACAAACAATTGCCAAGAGGCGTTGGGGAGGGGAAATTATGGAAAAGCCAATTCTTATTAATTCCGATGAAATTTTATTAGTTGTCTACGATGATGATCAACACATTGCAGAGTCAGGACCACTTGATGCAAGCCAAGTTCAGGAAATTATTGATGAGGCAGATGATGCAATACAAATCCTTCGCGTAAATCCTTCTGAGAATAGTTGTGAAGATATCTCTGAAGAAATCGCAGAAGCATATGTAGAAAAAAATATCGAGCGTCTCGATGAGGATAGTGAAGTTCATTACTTTATACGCGAAAGTGATACCTACAATAGACTTTTAGACGATTTAGCACAGCAAAAATATGAAGATGAAGTCTATGGTACTTATGAAGAGCAGCACCGTTTGCGTCTTAGTGATGTGCTTTAAATTTCTTAAGGGCGCATTTAAAAGCGCCCCCTTTAATCTATCAATCTCCTATCAATATGAGGTCCATAATGGAAAAGCTTATTGCTATTCAAAGTACTACAATAAGACAACAAACTGTTCAAACCGTTAGTGCTCGTGATTTACATACCTTTTTAGAAGTAAAAATCGAGTTTAGAAAGTGGATAGCAAATTGTATTAAAGAATTTGGTCTTCGAGAAGATACCGATTTTGTGACGTCTACCAAAAAATTACCTTCACGTGGTGGTCCTTCTAAAGATTATGCTCTCACTTTAGATACAGCAAAACACATTGCCATTTGTGAACCTGGTCTCAAAGGTAAACAAGTGCGTGAATATTTTCTGAAATGCGAAAAAAAAGCAAATTCAAAAATTGATTATTCAAATCCTGAAACATTAGAAAACTTCTTAAGACATTTAGAAGCGCAAATTAAGCACAATGAAAATGTTGTCACAAAAAATGGAGTGAAACATGCATAATTTTATCACAACATCTGAAAGCAATTTTAATAACCAAACTGTTCAAACCATGTCTAGTCGTGAAATTGCAGAATTGTGTAATAAACAACATAAACACGTTATGCGTGATATTAAGCAAATGCTTGAAGAGCTGCACTCTAAAAGTACTGAGCCCAAATTTGGGCTGAGTGAATTTGTAGGTTTTTACAAAGATTCAACAGGTCGTACACTCCCTTGTTACAACCTCCCTAAACGTGAATGTCTCATTTTAGTTTCAGGTTACAGCATGACGTTACGTGCTAGGATTATAGACCGTTGGCAAGAATTGGAAAAGCAAGCAGTAACACCACAAATCGACTATTCAAGTCCAAAAGCTATGATTGGATTTTTGAATTATTTGCAAGGTCAAATAGATCAAAAAGACAGCATTATTGAAGATTTAACACCAAAAGCCATGGCACTTGAAAGTTTACAGCGCCACGATGGGCTCTTTGGTCTTACTGAAGCTGCGAAAATACTCGAGATGCAACCAAAACAATTCATTCAATTTTTACAGCAAAAAGGTTGGGTTTATAGGCGTGCAGCAGGTGGAAATTTACTCCCTTATCAAGACAAAATCCAAAAGCAACTGATGGATTGTCCAACCATCACACTTCAAACCGCGAGTGGAATAGAAAAAGTCATTCCTTGCGCAAAAATTACCACAAAAGGCATGGGGCTGCTGTCTCAAGAGCTTAAAAGACAAAGCATGCATTAAGAGGAGGTTATCATGATAAAAAAGAAATATAAACTCACTGATGAAACAATCAAAGTTGATGGAACAACGCTTTATCGCATACGCGCCTTAAAAGATTTTGATGATGTCAAAGAAGGCGACCTTGGAGGTTTTGTCGAGAGTGAATGGAATCTTAGCCATGATGATAATTGCTGGGTTGGAGGTAACGCTTGTGTTTATCAAAATGCATATATCTCTGAAAATGCCAAGGTTTATGATGCTGCCGAAGTTTATAATAACGCAAAAGTTCGTGGTAATGCCATAGTAGCCGGCGAGACAGCATTTTATGGAAGTGACGCTATTTTAAGGTAGGGCGATAATCATGGAAAAAAAATACGAATTAACTGATGAGACAATCAAAGTTGCCATTATAACACTTCATAGAATTAAAGCATTAAGAGACTTTGGAGATGTTAAAAAAGGTGATCTTGGTGGATTTATAGAGAAAGAAGATAACTTAAGCCATGAAGGCAACTGTTGGGTTGGTGATAATGCCTATGTTGGTGCTGAAGCACAGATTTTTGGCGATGCCAAGGTCTATGGCAATGCCAAGGTTGGTCGTCATGCCAAGGTTTATGGTGATGCACGTGTTTATGGGAAAGCATGGGTTATTGATGGTGCACATGTTTGTGGTAATACCAAGGTTTATGACCATGCCGAAGTTTTGGATGATGCAGAGGCTTCTGGCGGCGCCAAGATTTTTGACAATGCAAAGGTTTTTGGGAATGCAAAGGTTGGTAGCAGGTTTGATGTTTCTAGAAATGCCGAAGTTTCTGGTGATGCCAAGGTCTATGACAATGCAGAGGTTTTTGGCGGCGCCAAGATTTATGAGAATGCTAAGGTTTATGGCAATGCACGTGTTGGTAGCAGGGCTCGTGTTTTTGGGAATGCGAAGATTTTTGGTGAAGCAAGGATTTTTGGTGACGCCGAAATAACCGGAAATACAAAAATATCCATAATGGACCCTCTTTTAATGGAGGAGGGATAATCATGTATAGATATGAAATTAAGCCTACTTTATGTTCACAATTAGTTGTGAGTAATACCCACAACCTAGGTGAACTTTGTATAACTATCTCTGGAGACAAAGGTGAACCTTATGTAAGTACCATAATTCCTAAAGACAAAATGAATATCTTTTTAAATGAAAATAGTGTTGAGAAAATGGAGCTAAAACAATCCCAATGTTTTGCATACTCATACGAATTTAGACCGTTTACGTGCACTGGATTTGAAATGCAACCACTAAATTCAAATGATTTTTTTATTTTGACGCTATATTCAGATTATTGTTGTTTTATAAAACGCATTCCAATTGATCAGATTATACAACCTGTAAATCCGTCTTTCTAGCAAACTAACCAACTTTTAACACATGCGTGATTCACGCCACGGGTGAATTACGCTCCAATGGAGGAAATCAAGATGAGTGAACAAAACACTAACCTAACAGAAATTGAAGAAACACATCACTTAGCGGTTAAACAAACTGCTATGGAACGCATTTTAAACAGAGCCTTAGAAAATGACGTCGATATGGACCGTTTAGAGCGTCTTATCGCATTGCGGGAAAAAGAAATAGAACGACAAAATTACCAAAACTTTGTCCATGATCTTTCCAATATGCAAATAGAATATCAAAAAATACAAAAAAACGCTACAAACACCCATACAAATAGCCAATATGCTACGCTTGATCAGTATATTGATGCTGTAAAGGATACTCTTGCAAAACACCGTTTTGCTTTGTTTTCTCGTATCAAAGAACAGAGTTCAGAGAGCATAATTGTAGAAATGACTTTGACGCATCCTTCAGGAAATAAAATCTCAACAGAAGGAAAGTTTCCTCATGATACGAAAGGATGCAAATCAAACATACAAGCGGTTGGTTCCACACTTACCTATGCGCGCAGATATCTCTTAGGAATGCTTCTTAATGTTGTAAGTGAAGATGATGATACAGATGGAAATCCGCCAGTCAAAAGTGCTTGTCCGCAGCAGATCAATGAAATCAGAAAACTCATAGAACAAACCCATGCAGAAGAAGTGAAAATACTTGATTATGTCAAAGTCAAACAACTTGATAATATGTCTGATGGGCAAGCACAAATAGTGTTGCATCTTTTGAAAAATAAACAAAACAAACAAATGGCAAAAGCAGAACAATCTTTACCGCCACAAGAACAGCAAACGGTGGTGTGAGATGGAACAAAGAACAGCCGAATGGTTTCAAGCACGCTTAGGGAAAGTTACTGCATCTAATGTTTACAGCGTACTCAGCAAGACAGCAAAAGGATTGCCCACAAGCAAATATGAGGAATATAAAATCAAACTCATGACAGAACGATTAACAGGAGAAATAAGCCAATCTTATATAACACCAGCTATGCAATGGGGGATTGCACATGAAGAAAATGCACTAAAAGAATATGAATTCATTTATGACACAAATGTCACAAGATGTGGTTTCATACAACATCCGACAATAGGAATGGCTGGTGCTAGCCCTGATGGCTTTGTTGGTGAAGACGGTTTAGTTGAGGTAAAATGCCCACAATCAGTTCACCATCTGCGCTTTTTTATGGATGGTAATATTAAGTCTGAATATATCGCACAAATGCAATTCCAGATGGCTTGTACGGGACGCAAGTGGTGTCATTTCATTAGCTTTGATCCGCATTTTGTAGGCAGATCATCTCACTTGCGCATGAAAATCAAACGCGTCAATCGTGATGAAGAAAAAATTAAACAGATCAATCAAGCGGTTCAGATGTTCTTGGAGGAAATAGAGCAAGATATGAAACAAATCTTGACACAAGCTGCTTGATGTTATGGGGGCGCTTTCTCCTCCCAGCGTCCCCACCC
>NZ_JAIFRO010000009.1 GCF_019659805.1 Bartonella raoultii
AGATGTGTATAAGCTACAGCCCTAAAGCTTACCCCGTAAGCCCCAAGCCTAAAGCTTACCTCCCCCGTAAACCCCAAGCTTAAAGCTTACCCCCGTAAGCCCAAATTTCCACAATTTAAGAAAATATTTAAAACCGCGTTGGAAGAATATTTGAAGAAGCCCTTCGACGTGATGTTTCAATGCGCAAAGCTTGAACCTGTTCTTGAAAATCTCTAAAAGAGACAGCAGCATATTCAGGATCTTTGAGAATATTTTTATAAAGCTCGTATTTTGCACGTGCTTTAATAAGATCAAAAGCATAAAACAGCCAAGGATCTTCTTCCAACCTGCTGGTTTTATCTCGCAAACGATAAATATCATAAGAAAGGCGCACAATTTCAACTTCTTTTGGTGTTGGGAAGAGCCCTATTTTATGCTCTAGAACCGTATAAAAGAGAGGTATTCCCTGTATAGGCCTCACACCATATTGCTGTTGCAACAGTTCAGCGGATTTAAAAAACAATTGTGTTTCTGCCTGTGTTCCTAAAAAAACAGCTTGTAAAGCTCTTTCCGATTCAAGAACAACCCCGTCTTCTTGTCCATACCATGTTTTTCCACTTTGGGTTTTGAAAATCTCTTGTTTTTTTTCATTAAAGAAAAAGAGTTCTCGTTGACACAAACGCAAAGCGATTTCAATTGAATCTTGAATTTGAACAGTATATTCTGCAGTTGTATCATCAATTTCATCTTGGATAAGCGTGACCATATCAGCAAAGGTTTGAGAGTGGTCTATAGGTACAGGATCAAGATCAGTGGACAAAGAAGTCATGATCAGTCATCCTCCTTTTTATATTCATAAAGAAAGCTTTTTATCTTTTCCCCAACGAAAATATTTTTATTGAGGAAAAGATTGAAAACATTCCCCAATTCCCTTAATTGGGCTTTACATAACTTGAGATAACGATTGTACCAAAATCTTGAATCTCTTCCTTTTTTCCTGGCAACTGGAAACGTGTTTTTTTCATACCGATAATGGTTTTTGCCGCAACACCGAACTCCCGTTCATAATCGAAGAGTTCTTCAACCAATTTATAGCGCGTAGCACCACGGTCTTTACCAAAAGCAATAACAGCACTTTGTGCACCAAGCAAGACAGCACGGCGGACAATAGGAATAGAATTTTTATAACTAATAGTCTGAACACCTTCGGTAACATGTTCAGCCTCACGCAATACAACCCCATTGTACATACCAAGAGATCCATCATAGATAGGATTTTTGATACGGTTTCCACTATAGATCGCTTTTGTAATATCAAGCCATTGCCCTGCATCTGTATTGGTTCTCAATTGCGTTACTTGCTTTGGATGCAGATAAAGCACATAAACATTTTCTCCATCAACGCGAACAGGTCTAATTTTCGGATTTGCAAGTTTTGCGCGTTCAACCGCTTGATCGATTAACGTAAGATCAAAGGTCTCCTTTGAGGTTATATCTTCATCTTTCGTTTTGTTATTCGGGCGCAAGATGCGTTTACTGGTTGGTGCAGTTGGTGTATTAAATCCATAATGAACAGGTTTAAGTGTAATTGTACGTCCTTCAAAGTGTAATTCTTTGGCATCATACCCACACGCTTGAAGAAAAAACATCATACTCAAGCGATCCGCATACCAATCAACGAGTCCATTTTTGGCTTCGGTTCGCAAATCATGTAAAATACGTTGCTGATCAATGGTGCCTTCATTTTTGACCCGCACCGCATGAACGAGTTCATTAATAGCCACGCGATCATTGAAAAACTGGAGCGCTTCTTCATTGCCCTCAAGTGTCTGTCCTTCGCTAACCCCATCACCGAACAGTTGCATACGCAAATTAAAGTTAACAGCGTCTCCACTTGCCTTATTGGTTTCATCTTTTAACTGTATAATACTATTTGAGTCAGTCCCAATCAACGGAGCAATCGGGATCGCCTTTGAAACTTCTTGATTTAATAATTTAGACCATGCGCACACTGCCATTGGGTCATTGAGTCCGGTATAAGTCACACTCATGTTATCCTCTTAAAAAATTATTGACATAAAAAAAACCGGCCAAATACCGGTTATTGACATTCCACATTTTTTTAATTTTCAAATGATGGATAGTTTTTTAGATCTTTTTTATGGTTTTGTTGGTTTCCTTTTCCTCCCCTTTGCACGCTTTTACTACGCTTTTGCGCGTTAAGTCCCATAAGGTTTTTCTTTAAGAAATGCTCTCAAAGATTTGTGCTTTAAAGCCCCCATTGTTTTTTAGGGTTCTCCTCCCCCCATTAAGCGGTTAAAAGCGGCTTTATTTTTGGGATCAGCAATCCAAGTACTAAATTCTGCTTCTGACATTTTGTTAAGCATATCCATAGAAATAGGACCATTTGGCGTCATACCATTATAGGCCGCAAGGGTTCGCGAAGAATTGTGTCTTTCTTGTAGATTTCCCACCATATTTTGGTCCACATTTGTGTAGCCAATTTTTTGCGCAATCGTGTAAATAACCTCAGCAGGATTTTGATTTTTTTGCGCACAATCATGCAAGATCTGTTTTAGTTCCTCACCAATGACTGCATCAACGACTTTTGGATCAGCCACTTCAGGATAGAGTGAAGCAAAAGCAGCCAACTGCTTGGCACGCGTATCATAAATAAAATCAGCTGCTTGATCAAAATCATGATATTTGTGTTTCACATGTGCAACAGAGTTCTGATAAAAAGCGTTTAACTGTTCTGCTTCAAAAGCAGGAGGGTCTTGTTGTTGTTTTTTTTGTAAGACTTCTTGTTTATGGAGCATTTTCCCCAGCCATTGCATATAACCCATAAAGTCTTTTTGCGGATCTGGTATCCCCTCCCCTTCTTCGTGCTCTTCTTCCTTTTGCAATGAAGGCTGTTGTTTGTGTACGTCTTGGTGTCCTTTGAAATTTTCTTGAAGCGTTTTTGCCTTTTCTATGCTTTCCGTGTTGCTGTCTTTTCTTTGAGAGGTTTCAGGCAAAAAATCCTGTTTTAATTGATTTTGTTCTAGTGGCGTTAAGTGTTCTTGATCCATAACTGTTAGCCTTTTCTTCTTAGACAATAAAATGATATTTTTTTAAATGACCCTGCTTATTTTTAAAAATTCCCCCAGCAATGGCTGAACTGTTTCCCTCTACACGCGCCTTGCCCCTTTGCCCTTTCTTTCCCAGAACATCTTATAGACTCCAGTTCATTTTCATCATGCTTTTTGCGCAAACATATCTGTTCGTCTCCTTTTTTCCTTTCCTGTGATGGGAAGCACACGTTTTTTTAAAAAAGGGCTTTAACAAACTTTACGCTCAGCTGAGAACTTTAAGAGACAGCACCCCTTGAAAAGAAAAAGCGAAGAGAATTTTCACTCCCAGCGTTTAATTTTGAGCATTTTCTCCTTGTAAAATGCTCTGTAACATCTGCTCTATTTCGGCCTGTTGTCCTCTTTCCATACCGTTTTCCTCTTTCAACTGTGATGCAGGTTCTAGCTCTTCTTGGAAAGGGCTCTGTTTTTGTGCTTTAAGAGCAATTTTATGAATAAGCGATGCCGGTAAAGGCGAATAACGTAAAAGATCGAGCATAATCTCTGGTGTTGCAAAATTTTGCATTAAAGGGAGCAATTGCATAATAAGTGCAAAAGTACGCTCTTTTTCATTCAGGCTTGTTGGAGCATCATCAACCACAATATCATATTCTAAACTTGTTACCATTTCACGTGTCAAAGGGACATATTGAGCATTCTCATCACCGGCAATACGCACCAAGCGCCCATCGGAAAGATAATTTTGAATAAGATAGAGAATAATTTTTCCTTGTCGTTGACGATATCGCCGCAAACCATCAAAGAAAGAAGCGAGCAAATTGAGAGAAGATTGGCGGCGTTGTTCTTCAAGAATTCCCGGTTGATTGACAGCACGTGTTCCAATAAATTCAGCAGACAAACCTGTTACATGTTCAAGAGCAGCCTTTGCTTCATTAAATAATTGGAAAAAGCCTTGAGGAAATTGCGCTACAGGTTTAGGCTGAATTCTTCCACCCGATACAGCACCACTTTTAAGCCAAGTAATACTATCAGCTCTTGCCCAACTTTCTAAAGCTTGTCGATCATCATCAAAGGCATCGCGTTCAGCCATAATCCCGCCTTTTGACTGGCTATTGAGCAAATGCATAATTTGGCTAAAATATTTATTTGCCCAACGTTGTGGATCTTTAGTTGGTCTAACGATCCCATAGAATTGTCGGCTCAGCTTATCAAAAGTACCCGTGATACATTCCCACCCCAATTGATTGGATGGAACGAGTGGTTTATCGGGAGCTTCGAGCAATTTTTTCCCCAAAAAGGCCCGTTTAACGACTTTTTTACGTACCTTTGTTGCTTGGATATCAGGAAACGCTTTTTGTAAATTATTGAAATCTTGCTCAGAATAATCGATCAATTTTCCACGCAATGGATCAACCACTTTATAAACCACCTCACGTTCAAACCACCGGCATTCAGCCAATGTCACCATTTTGGGGCTCTGAGCACTTATTGGCTCTTGTGTATCTGGATAATAGTTATGGATTTTATTGTTGTTTATTGTCTGTAAAGATGAATACTTAACCCAATCAGCATGAAGATCACTCCAATGAACATGCGGAAACATTTCCTGCGCAACAGCGAGCGGTTTTTCATCGATATACCATAAGCGTTGCGCATCGATAAGATTTGGTTTTACAGCACTTGCATCCCAGACCATTTTCATAGGGTCCAACCGAGCAATCACTGGTTTTCCTTGTGGGTCTTCCTCATAGTCAAGACGTGTATCTGTCCATCCCATACCGCAAATAATAGAATCTTGAAAAGCATCGGAATCTTCATATTCTCCATCGGCCTCATCACGAAACCATTCTGCTGCTCCGGTAAGGATTTGGTTTGCAAAAGCAGCCCCTTCTTGTCGTGGAATGAATTGTACTTGTCGTTTATTATTACGCTCAGCACCGACGACAGCGTTAATCAAAGGTGCAATACGGTTAAAGGTCATAACGGGCCTATTTTGTTCGTGCAATACGGCCAGATCTTGCTCATTCCATTGTCGCCCATTATAAAAGTCATAATCTTCTTGGGCATTTTTTCTCCATTTCTCGACATGCACAATATCATCGTGATACCAGCCGACAAGTTTTTTAAAGAGAGCTTGATCTTCAAGCGACTCGTATTGATCAAAAGAATCTTTAACAGTATTCATTAAAAAGCCATCCATGAAGTTTGAGAATGGTGAAAGGAACGATAGGCATTTTTTTTGGGTTTTACATTTGGCTGTTCATAAGCCACACACATGAGTCCAAAACTATCAGCCCCATGGCTTGCCCAGTCATGCTCAGCGCCCAAACCGATATTGCGCTGTTCATCGCGTTTTTCGTGGTACCAAGCAAGAGCCTTTCGTCCTGCTTGTGTTGTTTGACGGTTAAACCATATAGCAGGAAATAATCGTCTTACGGCTTCAATACGCATTTTAACAGCGCCCACCCCTTGATTAGGAATGACTTTTGTTTGAAACCCAGCTTGTTGGAGAGCGCTTTCAAAACTAACATTATAAACACGATCTTTTGTTGCACCATCATGCGGTAAGACCATAAGGGCTTTTTCATATCCTCTTTGAAAGATCCACCCAACATGTTCACAAAGAGGTTGGCCTTGTGCTTCATAATAATCCAAAACGCGGATTTCCCGTCCCACAAATTGTGCAACCCACAAAGCAGTAGCATCGGCTTTTGCGCCTGTTCCACCAATATCCCAAAAGATTTTAATTTGTATCAATGGATCACGTGGAACGGTTGTAATGCGTCCCTCCTGTTCAGCTTCCAAGAGCGCTTTTTGGTAATAAGCACCTTGTACAGCTTGGAGATACTCTCCTTCCCAAATATGATTATATTGTTCAGGTCTTTGTTGTAAATCATCCATACGATCTCGATTGAGTTTTTCTGGAAATTGAGGATTATCGCGCCAATTAATTTGTACGCCTTTTATATTTGGATTATCGCTATATCGGAAACGTTTTTCCACAGGGGCATTTTCGCGACATGGGTTCCATGTCACCCATAATTCAGCATTCCAATCCTTTCCTTCTTCACGCAAAGTCGGAATAAGTGTTTGCCAAGCAGTTTCCGTTACAGGTTCAGCCTCATCCACCCAGCAAAGAAAGACACGCCCCATTGATTTAATACTCGCGATATTGCGATCAAGACCAGCAAAAACATAGGCAATGCGTCCATCTTTTGATTTAATATATTTATCACCAATTTCATAATAATCCTTCAAGAAAGGATAAGCTTCTATAGCGCGCTTAATTTCTTCCAAAGAGCTTTCATGAAGAGAATTTTGAAATTGTCTAGCACACAGAATAATGCCGCGTTCTCCCGCCTTACCATGTCGATATCCGATCACCGCCGACATGAGAGCAAAAGAGCGCGTTTTTCCAGAACCACGCCCTCCCCAAGCAGCACGCACATCGGCTTTGCCAGAAAACACAGGGATAAGTTTTGGAATAAAAGCCACTTGAACAGTTTTCATGATAGTATTTTATAATTGAGAAATAAATTTTTCTTTTTTTACGATTTTGCGCTTTTCTTTAAAGGCCTCAAGCCTTCTCAGCGCTTTCCTTCAGGCACAACGCCCTCAATTTTTCGCAAAATCCTCCGCACCCACTTCTCATGCCTCCCCCTCATCAAGTGCATTCTTTCCAAGAGACTATTCTCAGAGCACTGCACCCTTTTTAAGCATTTGCTCCAATCTTCGTTTTTTTTGATTTCTTCTCTTCTTTTGTAATCACAGGAACAATCTCAACACGTGAAATTGTTTTACCATCGCCTCCAGCATCCCCCGTCACTTGAAGTGGTAAAACTTTTGCCAAAAGCGAAAAAAAAGGAACTGGATTATTTAATGCATGATATTGAAGATAAGAAACCAAACCATCTTCACCATAGTGATATCCCGCCTGCTCAGCAGCTGTCAAAAGAGCTTCATTAAAGCGCTTTGTTGTTTTATTTACCTCCCCCTTTGATCGCCCTCTTCGGCGTAAAGGAAGACAAGATTTCTCTGTCATTATCATATTCCTTCCCATAAAGAAGAACAAATTCCATGACATAAAATTTTCTAAGAAGCATTGCTACAACGCACTCCCTTGCAGCAAATGCAGCCAAAAGGCATCACCACAGCAAGCATCATGCCAACAGCGGCCTTCTCCAAAACTTGGCCTGCTTAATAGAAAAGCTTAAGTCCTGTCTCTCTTCTGTACACTGTTTTTGGAATACTCAAAAAGGCCTTCAGGAGCCTATTTTACGCTTGTTTTACGCTTGAAAAGTCTCTGGAAAAATTTTTTCCTGTAAAGAAAGCTTAATACCATCCCTCTAGAAAAAGGTTTGTCTAGAAAGCAAACTCCATTGGCACACAGCAAGACTTTCCTGATCACAACTCCTCTGGCCTGATCACAACTCCTCTGGGTTGCTTTATTCCAACTTCTGCTGATTAATTCCCCAGCATGCAATCTTTCTTGCAAAACCCTTCTTCCATTTCTTAGAAGATTCTTATAAAAGCATTTCTTGAAAAATTCTTATAAAAGAGTTCACATCCGTAAAAGATTTTACACAAGATTCACGAAAGAAATTCTCCAATTGAGCAATATCGAAATTTTGAGCAATGTCGAAATTCTACAATTGAGAAATCTCACTAAGAAATGCTACAATTGTGATCATAGCATTATGATAGCTTTTTAGATTAACCCTGTCAAGTCTTGATATTTTTTTCATTTTTATGCACATAGTCTTTTCTTTTTCTACCATAATTTTTTATGTTTCTGGTAGAAAGACCAAGCGCTCTCCTTGTTTTTCAACTTTTACGGTTGTTTCCTCATGAATTTCTCCAAATAAGATTTTTTCTGCAAGAGGATCTTGAATTTCTTTTTGTATAATGCGTTTCAAAGGACGCGCCCCATAGAGAGGATCATATCCTTTATGGGCGAGGAATTTTCGTACTTCCGGTTCTATATGCAAGGTTATTTTGCGTTCATTGAGTAAATTTTGCAAATTCTGTATCTGGATATCGACGATAGCTTCCATATCATTGCGCTGTAATCTTTCAAAGAGGATAATTTCATCGACACGATTAAGGAATTCGGGACGGAAAGCGGCTTTAACGACATTCATCACATCATTTTTTGCCTGATTGGTTTTTTCGCCTTCAGGCAGAGCGGTTAAAAACTCTGCTCCAAGATTTGAGGTCATAATCAGCAACGTATTGCGAAAATCGACGGTTCGTCCTTGACTATCGGTTAATCGTCCTTCATCTAATACTTGAAGCAAAAGATTAAAGATATCGGGATGGGCTTTTTCAATTTCATCAAAAAGGATAACCTGATAGGGTCTTCTACGAACGGCTTCGGTAAGCACGCCTCCTTCTTCATATCCGACATATCCTGGAGGTGCTCCAATCAAGCGTGCAGCAGCATGTTTTTCCATATATTCGGACATGTCAATACGTAACATTGCATTAGCATCTTGGAAGAGGAAAGCAGCCAATGCTTTTGTGAGTTCGGTTTTTCCAACCCCTGTTGGTCCTAGAAACATGAAAGATCCAAGAGGACGGTTAGGGTCTTGCAATCCTGCGCGCGCGCGCCGAACGGCACGCGCGACCGCATGCACAGCTTCTGCCTGTCCCACGACACGGGTTGCAATTTCGTCCTCCATACGCAAGAGTGCTTCTCGTTCTGCTTCAAGCATACGATCCACGGGAATTCCCGTCCATCGGGAAACGATACGGGCGACATGTTCGGCTGTTACGGTTTCCTCAACGAGATGATTTTTTTGATCATCATTTTCCGCCAAAGTTAATTGTTTTTCAAGCTGTGGGATCACACTATAAGCAAGTTCTCCAGCTTTTTGGAATTGTCCATTGCGCTGAGCGATAGCCAAAGCATTGCGCGCTTCTTCGAGTTGTTTTTTCAAATCGGCCGCATGTCCTAATTTTTGTTTTTCGGCCTGCCATGCGGTTGTCATTTCCGTTGACTTTTGCTCTAGCGTTTTCAGTTCTTCCTGCACCGATTGCAAACGCTCCTTTGCCGTTGGCTCGACATCTGTTTTCAAAGCTTCCCGTTCAATTTTCAATTGTAGAATTCTACGATCGATAGCATCGAGCTCTTCAGGCTTTGAATCGACTTGCATACGCAAGCGTGCAGCTGCTTCATCGATAAGATCAATCGCTTTATCAGGCAAGAATCGATCAGTAATGTACCTGTTAGACAAGCGTGCAGCAGCAACCAAAGCACTATCTGCCAAGCGAACTTTATGATGTTGTTCGTATTTTTCTTTAATACCGCGCAAGATAGAGATTGTATCGTCTAGAGAGGGCTCTGGAACAAAAACGGGTTGAAAGCGGCGTGCAAGAGCGGCATCTTTTTCGACATATTTTCGATATTCATCAAGTGTCGTTGCCCCCACACAATGGAGTTCTCCACGTGCAAGAGCAGGTTTTAATAAGTTAGAAGCATCCATAGGCCCATCGGATTTTCCTGCTCCAACGAGATTATGCAATTCATCAATAAAGAGAATGATTTGTCCATTTTCGGCTTGCACTTCAAAAAGCACAGCTTTAAGCCGCTCTTCAAATTCGCCACGATATTTTGCGCCGGCAATCAATGCGCCCATATCGAGGGCATAAAGTTGTTTATCACGCAAAGTTTCTGGGACATCGCCATTAACGATCCGCAATGCCAAACCTTCAACGATTGCCGTTTTTCCCACGCCAGGTTCTCCAATAAGGACGGGATTATTTTTCGTCCGTCGAGAAAGCACTTGTATAGCGCGTCGAATTTCTTCTTCTCTTCCAATGACAGGATCGAGTTTTCCTTCACGCGCATCTTTTGTGAGATCACGTGCATATTTTTGCAGAGCATCATATTGTCCTTCGGCATGAGGGCTTGTCACTGTTTTTCCTTTACGAAGATTTTGAATAGCTTGATTAAGTGCTTGTGGTGTCAATCCTGATTTTGTAAGGATATCGGCTGTTTTTGCAGATTTTTCCATCATAAGCGCTTGCAACATGCGCTCTAGAGTAACAAAGTGATCCCCTGCTTTTTGTGCAAGATCTTCCGCCAAAGTAAAGACTTTTGCCAAGGGCTGAGAGAGATAAAGCTGCCCATTTCCCCCTTGGACTTTTGGCAAAGCATCAAGGGCATTGGTGAGTTCTTTTTGAATAAGAGAAAGATCACCACCGGCCTTTTGAATAAGCGAAGCGGCCAATCCTTGAGAATCATCTAACAACACTTTTAGGAAATGCTCAGGCATAAATTGCTGATGATCAGAAGAGAGTGCATGATTTTGTGCTGTTTGTAAAAAACCTTGAAGCCGTTCGCTATATTTTTCTAGGTTCATTTTTTTTCCTTTCTTGCACCACCTCCACCCTTTTTTTCAAGGATCTCGAGATCAAGCAAACCACGGGATCAATCACACCACAAAAGCACTGGAACAATGTGGCATTATAGAAGGGTTTTGGTGCTGCTCTTATCAATATGGGTTTTCTACCAGCCCTTAGCAAGGGGGCTAGAAAAAAGACAAGCTATCCTTTTTCAAGAAAAGGGGATCCTTTCTCTATCACACAATCTTCTTGTTTCTCTTACAAGAGTTTCCCCATTCTCTTTTTCAAAGAGACCTCTTTTGAACAATAAAAAAACATATTTCATTTATAGAAGGAGACATTCCATTTTTTGGTCGTTTTCCTGAAAATACAAATGTTTTTATTCTCTTCTTTAAAGGGAGGTTTTGTATTTATACTTTTCAATTTCTGCGCTTAAAAATTCATTTTATTGCATAGAAAAAGGTAGATTTATGAATTGTCATGTAAAGAAAATATTTTTACTTCTTTTTTTGTTTCTTCTCAGCAAACCAAGCTATGCGGTTTTTGCGGGTAAAATTATTACGATACAACATACATGGCCTAGCAACGATTCCTTTGATACGCTCTCTTTTTTTCAGCAAGTCACTTATAATGGTGGAGCAAATGCTCTCTATTTTTGGGGAAACCAATTTCAATTTAAAAACGGTGAAACGGGTTATATTGGTTTATTCAACAAAGGCGTACACACTGTTCATTTTTCTATTCGCAACGCAACGGAATGGAAGAGTGAGCACTGTCAATATTTCATGCAGGAAGGTCCAGGAGTAAGATGCGAAATTGTATTTCCTTGGAAGATTGGGCATCAATATCAATTAACTGTTTCCAAGACAGGCAATATGGTGACAGGAACAATTATCAATCTCATGACTGGTAAAGAAACTTTAATCGGTATTATTGAGATACCACCCACCTTTGGCAACATGCACCAATCTTTCAGTTTTGTTGAAGACCATTCACACGCAAAGAAACGTCTTTCTTCATGTTTTGTCTTAAAACCACAAAGTTCCATTTTTTGGTCTCCCGTAGGGGATAATAAATTCAAAGCAGCACTCCATTCCTCTACGCAAGGTAGCTGTAATGATCCTTACATCGTGCAAGCCTTATGCAATAAAGATTTTTGTATCAACACGATCAACCATCTAAGTGGTGTAGCATCTCCCGCAACAGAGCGCGTTACCATTGTCAATGGCAAAGATCTATCGGCCTCCATAATTTCTTACACATTGAAAAAACATGAATTTATTACCATTTATTTGGAAGATGGTCATTGGGCCCAGAATATCTTTTTTCCTCCTCCTGGTCCCTTTAAATGGAAATCTATTTTTATGGACAATCGTGCCCCTTACGATTCCTTCATCCACGTCAATAACAAAACACGAAAGCTTATTGCGGGTCAAAAGATCATGTACAGATCCGATGGTCAAGCTTGGAAAATTATAAAAACACAGTAAAGAATCTTTTTTCTTCTGAAGAAAGACTTCGTCTTATGCTTTTTTCAAGGTCTCAATAAGAATCATCTCAATGCTTATTTTTCAACCTCTTCACTGTTTATTGGAAATAACGCAATCTTTTTCTGTTTAAAAAGAACGCTTCTACACAGACCATCCCCAAGCCCGCCTTTACGTCCCTATACTGCATACGCGCTTTTTTTAAAATTTTATTATTTCTTTGTCTCACACCGCCATAAAGGGCAATATTTCATGAAGGTTTTTAAGCAAACAAAAAAGAAGAGAATTCCTCTCTTCGTTTTTAAATAATACGTACTGCACATGCAAACTTGCGTATATGCTTAAAAAAACATCCTCTTGAAAGGGTACAAGCTTGTTTATCCAATTATGCAATGCGCTTTGCTATTATATATTCCACGGAAAGATTTACCGCTATTTACCCAACAAGCACTGTATAACATTTTTAGCCGGTAAAATTTTCGCAAAACACCCATAGGGTCAATTTTCTCCACCTTCCCGCTGAAATAAGGCCTTTTGAAAGCACAACAGAATGATTTTCTCTCAAAATTTCTAAATGAGCCCCTGTCGTTATCCAGACATAAAAAAACAAAGAAAAAAGCTGCACACATTTTTTGCAAAGCAGCAGCTTTTTTCTTTAAAAATTTCTTTCTCACATTTTATGGATAATGTGTTTTTCAAACCTCTTTTTATTCTGAAGAGGGTGTGTTTTCATCAACAGACTCCCCTTCTTGCTCTTTTTGCTCAGTAGGCTGTTTTTCTTCTTCACTGTTTTGTCCCTGCTTTGCTTCTGGCTCTTGCTGCATAGGCTGCACTTCACCTTGGTGCTCAACAGGCTGCGCTTCCTCTTGGTGTTCAACAGGCTGCGCATCTTCTTTTACGGGCTGTGCTTCCTCTTGGTGCTCAACAGGCTGCGCATCTTCTTTTACGGGCTGTGCTTCCTCTTGGTGCTCAACAGGCTGTGCATCTTCTTTTACGGGCTGTGCTTCACCTTGCTCCTCAACAGGCTGCGCATCTTCTTTTACGGGCTGTGCTTCCTCTTGGTGCTCAACAGGCTGTGCATCTTCTTTTACGGGCTGTGCTTCACCTTGGTGCTCAACAGGCTGTGCATCTTCTTTTACAGGCTGTGCTTCACCTTGGTGCTCAACAGGCTGTGCATCTTCTTTTACAGACTGCGCTTCCTCTTGGTGCTCAACAGGCTGTGCATCTTCTTTTACGGGCTGCACGGACTGTGCTTCACCTTGTTGTTCAGCAGGTTGTTTGTTCTGTTTGTCTTTCTCACACCCCATGATTGCTAACCCTGCCGTTAACATAACCATGCATAAAAAAATAAGCTTTTTCATTTTGCCTCTCTTTTCCTATCACTCCAGCATCCCCTCAAAACGGAGCTTGAAGTTCCATACGGTATAACACTAAAGCCTTCATTATCATGACTTTCTTGTTTTTTCAATGAATGACATTACAGCCCTCATCTCAGCACTTTATTTTCAGCCTTTTACTCTTCTTCATCGGTTTTTTGTGCGAATGGAGGCAAAATATATGCCCCTGACAGCCAACGGTTAAGATCAATAGCACGACAGCGTGCTGAACAGAAAGGATAAGTATTTTGTTGTGACATCTGACCACAAATTGGGCAAGGATGCACAGGACGCTTTGGAGATTTTTCTTTTATAAGAATCTTTGCTTGAGTCTCTGCTTGGTCTTCTGTCTTTTTTGCCTCAATTTTTTGCTTTTTATCCTGTTTCATCAGGTTTTCCTGCTGATAAGTTTGTTTCATGGACTTCTTCGCTCCACTGGGGAAGAATTGGATATTTATAAGCCATTAAAAGATCCATTGTTTCAGCTAAGGGCAATCCCACAACATTGGAATAAGAACCGGCAATATCGACCACAAAAGCCCCTGCTTTTCCTTGGATAGCATATCCTCCAGCTTTTCCTTGCCATTCACCAGAAGCAAGATAGGCTCTCATAACCGGAGCGGTTAACCGTTTAAAGCGCACACGACTTTCAACCAATTTCACGACAACTTTTCCATATTCATTAATGGCACAAAGAGCACCATAAACCTTATGCGATCGCCCTGAAAGGAATCGTAAACATTCGTAAGCCTCATCTTCGTTTTCTGGTTTAGGAAAGATAACACGCCCAACAGCGACCACGGTATCTGCAGCTAAAATGACTGTTTTTTTGTGTATTTTTTCCGCGTCTTTATTTTTATTGTACCATAAGAGCGTTTCTTGCGCTTTGAGCGCTTTTTGCTTTGCCAAACGTTTTGCTAGATTTGCAGGATGCTCTCTTAATTTTGGAGTTTCGTCGATATTTGCAACATAAACCTGATGGGGATCAATGCCAATTTGCGCTAAAAGCGCTAAACGACGAGGCGAAGCAGAAGCAAGAATCAAATAGATTTCTTCGGAAGCGTTTTCCCCTAACTTTTTTTTTCCTAAGAAGGTTTCCTTTATGTTCTTCATTTCCGACCTCTTAAGAATGCTTTTAAAAGCACTATCCCATTTATTTTAGCGCATCCATTTATTTTGGCGCCATGACTCTTTTTTTAACGACAGCTTTCAGATTTTCCCCTCATAGACTTTTAAGCTCCACATATCCTTACGACACGCACTCTATCCCTTTACAAATGACTCTTCAGGCTTTTCAAGCCGATATTCTTTTTTTAAGAAACGCTTAAAGAGGTTTTAGAAAAAACATTGCCACTTTTAAAAAAGCAGCCAGCATTTTCACTTTACTTATAGCGGTATGTAATGCGCCCTTTCGTCAAATCATAAGGGGTCATTTCCACCATAATTTTATCTCCTGCTAACACGCGAATACGATTTTTCCGCATTCTTCCTGCAGTATGCGCAATAATTTCATGATCATTTTCCAGTTTTACACGAAACATTGCATTGGGAAGGAGTTCAGTTACAACACCAGAAAATTCTAAAACTTCTTCTTTTGACATTAATAATAATTTCCTTTACAGTATCGATATTTGTTTAAGCTGTGCATTATTTTCAGCGTTCATACCCTATTTTCTTGGTTTTGTGAACAAAATTTCATAAAAAGAGGCAGATTTTCCTTTTTTATTTGTTTCTTAACGCTTTCAAAAAACTTGAACACAGCCCTCAACATCCACTTTTTAGTGTATGATGGAAGAGCATTCATCTTTTTATAATATAGAGCTTATCCCAATTTTTTCTTCCCCTTTCAGCGCTTTTTTCCACGCTCTGCTTTTCATATCCCTCCTTTTTTCTTTTTACCAACACACAGCATTTTCTCTCCCCGGCACCATTTCCCCCCTTTCTTTTTTATAATCCCTCTTCTTTACGAAGAAGGTTATCAAAAAGATATCGCAATATGCCCATTTTCCGCCTTAAGTCACAAAGCCAAGAGAGCAAATTTTTTCCTCTTTTTAAAAAGTTTTTACAGAAAAAAAGAAAAGCGTATAAAATTAAATACGATAATACTTTATTACGTTTTTATGCTCTCATCACATTACAACACCGATAAAATGCTTTCGTTATCCCCACACGAAAAATAGAACCAACAGCATTCATATTTTACCCGCTAACGAGGCAGGATCCTCCACTTCCTCACGCCCTCTACGCCTCTTGACATGCTTGTCTTCAACCCTAGCAGCTCCTGTCCTAGACACTCCCCCCTTCCTTCCAATAGTCCTTGCCTTTCTCCTCTCAAACAATGACACTCTTCATACATATTGGGCCGCCCTGTATATATTTTTTCTCTTCTCTCAAGTGTCTTTTACATCATATTCATTTTCCTGTGATGGACACGCTTTATAAAATAACCGTCACAAAATCCGCCTATAGATTTGTGCATTTTGCAAAGGAAAGACCACGCTTCGTACACCAGTTTATGGCATCTCAGCTTTTCTAGCAGCAATAAGAAGAACGGAAAGCTTATCATCTATGGAAAGCGTTTTTTTAAATAAAAGAGTATTTTTTTCTGTTTTCATTTCTCATACGCATATCAATTGCGTTATTTCCCCCTTCAAGCAGTTTTTTATCGCATTTTACACATTAAAAAAAACGATCAAAAAGCAAAACTATAGACTTTATTTTTGGGGTTAAGCTATGACAAAGTATCCATTTTTTATATGTTGAAAGAGCAAAAATTTTACAAATATTTTTCTTTTTAAAAGAGAGAGGCTCTGTTTCTTTGCTTGTCTGCGCATCAGAAGAAAACTCTTTCAAATGCTGTCACAGCGTTATAAAAGCATTTTTTCAATGAAGTTCGGATCATAAAAAACACGTTTTTTTGTTTTTACAAAGATGCGAATAGGAAGCGTGAGCACTCTATAAAAAACCGCCCTTTCAGGCGGTTTTTTATAAGGGTGAAACCAGTCCAAAGTCCCAGTTTTCACTCTCCTACTCATCACTTAATTCATTTCACTTCCGGTATTTTCTTCTTAAAAGAACAAAAGATGAAGCAACCACAACCTCATATTCGCCTTTAAAAAGAAGAACACCTACAAGTCCTCAGAAAGTTCAAGAGGCAGTTTTATTAACTGCCCCTTTATAATTCAGGATATAGAGCGCACTCTTTTTTTGACAAGCTCTTATCTTAAGAAACTTTTTTAAGATGAAGAAGGAAACCAACTGGATAACAGCTCATATCTTACTGGATCATCAGCACATTGACCACCTCCACATTCAAGGATAGTGGAAATCAAATTTGCAGCAATTAAAAATACAAACAAGAAACTTGCAGCTTTACTCAAGATAGGGAGAGGAGAAAAGGCTTTAAATTTATGCGCATATTCGCTTAATATCATCACAAGAGAAACAGCAAAAATACAAAGAACCGAAATAATGAATGCCCAAGTATAAAAATGCAATCCTAAAAATGTTGAACCATATCCAAGATCATCTGGTGTAATATGTAAAAAGACTTGGCGTGCAGCAACAATACTGGTAACCATACAGCCAAGAATAACCATACCATAATGGGTATTTTTCACCCTATGATGAATATTGAGTAGGAAACCACATCCAGCCAACATCAAACCAACGCGCTGAAGCAAACAAAGCGGGCATGGCAACTCAAACTTTACTAACTGATAATAAAAAGCCACGAGCAGAACAACAGAGAGTCCAATAAGGCCTAAAACATTGAGAAGCGTAATGAAGTGAGGGTTTTTTTGTTCAACATGTTCCATGATAATGACCTCAAAAAGATAAGTTTAAAGTAGAAGTTGCGTGATGATTAAAAGTAAGAAGAATAACAACGAGCAGAGCTGCCCAAAGAGCGTAACTTATATTTTTTTTACCATATACAGTTGTTATTGCCGTACCAAGGGCTATTAAAAATGGAACAAACATGGCTTTAAATCTCCTTTCTTTATTGTGACACCTACCATATTACAAAATAGGGCAAAAAAGAGACAAAGCACGCAATTACTCACAATTGATGCATAGATTTTATGCTCTATACATAAATTATGGGAAAAATAGAGATGCCTATAGGCTACTACAAAAAATATCAACAAAAGAATTTGGTGATCTGCAGCCGTTTTCTCAACAAGCAAAAGAGCATATTCCCCCCTAAAAATGAAAAAATCACTTAAATGGCAAAATAGCCGTTACGCGCTGAATTTTTTTTAAAATTTTTTCTCTTTAGAATTTAATAAAAACGTCCTTTTTTGCCTTTTTTTTGCCATTAGAATCATTTCGTTACAAAACACTGTTACAAATTGCAACAGTTTTTGTGTATTTGTCCCTTAGGCGCTTTTTTTATAAAAGGAGATAATTTCTTAAAAAGCTTATCATCATACAGCTCTTTTTTCTAAAATGTTCCCTATATAAACACAGCTTGATTCTTCCAACGCCCATTTTTCCAGCTTCTCTTTTAAAGAAACCGCACATCTTGGATAAAACAACCAAAGAACAGAATAACTTTACTCTTTATGCCTTTGCGTTTTCCATTTAAGAAAGCACATTTTACCCAGCATTTGCCAGTCTATAAGATCATTTTATAAAGTTTTTTCCAAAGTAAGCCATAGGGTGCTCACCAACAAAAGCTTTGCACTTTTGACTTTTATGGAAGTGTTTTTTGTTTTTGAAACGCTCGATTTTTTTATTTTTGACCTCTCTCCCTCTTAAACATAATTGAAAAAACTGTTGCCGAGTGATCAATTCACTTTGCAAAGAAAGTGTAAAGCTTTTAAATAAAGAACAAATTGAATCGCCTTGAATCATTGAAAAGGATGTGAAATGACAAAAAAATCATATGATGTCGCGATTTTAATGGGAAGCCAATCAGACTGGCAAACAATGCGCCATAGCGCAGATATTTTAGCGCATCTTCATATTTCACATGTTTCGCATATTATCTCAGCACATCGAACCCCAGAACGTCTTTATCAATTTGCACAAGGAGCCAAAGAGGCAGGTTTTAAAATTTTAATTGCCGGTGCAGGAGGCGCAGCACATTTACCAGGCATGCTAGCAGCACTTACGCCTCTTCCTGTTTTTGGTGTTCCCGTACACTCACAGTCTTTATCTGGTCAAGATTCTTTGCTTTCCATTGTGCAAATGCCGGCAGGAGTACCCGTTGGCACATTAGCGATAGGTAAAGCAGGCGCTATTAATGCGGCGCTTTTGGCTGCAGCAGTTATGGCCGTTTATGATGAACATCTCGCACAACGGTTACAAGATTGGCGTCAGCAACAAACAGCCAATGTCGCGCACACCCCTGTGACCGAGGTTTAAAATGATACACCCCCCGCACCCCCGCGCTCTTTCCCCCCTCAATACCACCCCTTCTTCTGATGTTCTTAGATCCTCCAGCAAGAAACCTTCATACACCCTGTTGCCTTCAAGAAGCGTTATTGGTTTAATAGGCGGAGGACAGTTAGCACGTATGCTTGCCATAGCAGCAGCGGAATTAGGATTTCGTACAATTGTTTTTTGCCCTGAAAAAGATTGTCCCGCCGCCCAAACAGCAAATGAGCATATTCATGCACCTTATGATGATCTTACAGCCTTAGATCGTTTTATTTCTTTATGCGATGTTGTCACTTACGAATTTGAAAATCTTTCTCTTAAAACCGTTCAATATGTTGAAAAATCAAGGGCTGTTTACCCCTCTTCCAAAGCGCTTGCCATTACGCAAGACCGGCTTTTCGAGAAGCAATTTTTACATGAACAAGGTATCCCTACAGCATCATGGCATGCCGTTGATAGTGCTTCTTCTCTTTCCTTTGGACTTTCTAAATTAGGTGGACGTGGTCTTTTAAAAACACGACGTTTTGGTTATGATGGCAAAAATCAGATAATGCTTAATCATCCCAACGAAGTTGTTCTTGACGAAGCCTTTACAGCTTTTCAAGAACAGCCTTCCATTTTAGAAGAGGTTGTTCCTTTTTTATCAGAGATTTCTGTGCTTTCTGCACGTACAAAACAAGGGGAACATCTTTTTTATGACTGCCCCGAAAATCAGCATAAAAACGGTATTCTTCACAAATCCTTTGTCCCCTCACATGTTCCGCTAGCCGTGCAAAAAGCCGCCCAAGAAATAAGTGTAACAGTCATGGATTGCCTCAATTATGTTGGTGTGCTTTGCATTGAATTTTTTGTCTTAACAGATGGTACACTTTTAGTGAATGAATTGGCGCCTCGTGTTCATAACTCTGGACATTGGACACAAAAAGCATGCGTTACTTCGCAATTTGAACAGCACATACGTGCCATTTGTGGTCTTCCTTTGGGAAGCACCTATCGTCATAGTAACTGCCAGATGATAAATCTTCTTGGCAACAATTTAAGCGAATTAAAATATTTTCTAACACAAGAGAACACATCGGTCCATTTATATGGAAAAAGCACTGTTCAACCACAGCGCAAAATGGGGCATGTCATCCAATTGCTGGAGCCTTCCAGCAAAGCAAAATAAGAATATTTTCTTTTAACCGTCTCTCACCACCAAAGGCATTCACAAACAAAAAGAAAAAAGCATTGTCTTTTTCTTTTTGCTTTATTTTTTCTCTTTTCAACATTTTGAAAACATTTTTCTTTTTTCCTCTTTTAACACGGCTCACTTTGCTCCAACCGCCAGCTATCTGCCCAAAATGATCAGCGCCATTGCAAAAGAAGCAATAGCTATAACTTTGATGAAAAATTTTTGCGCAGATTTTATCAAAAGCCTCTCCCTTTTCAAAAAATCATGATGATACATGAAGACCATTCCATCCCTTCTGTCACAAAACATTAAAAACACTTCAACCGCTTCAAACCACCAGCGTAAAACCTTTCATCACACAAACGACCACACAGCATCCTCCACCTTCCCTCGTCTATCGCCCACCTCCCAGCTCTTTTCTCCTTCGCTTAATAGGGAATTTATAAGGGATCTATACTTGACAAGGAATGTGCTTTTTGCTAGAAGAGCGACGTATTTTTACAGTTTTTACTTGCTTATTGTACAGATAAAAGAGAGCGTTTAGATAAAAGAGGACGTTTACAGATAAAAGAGAGCGTTTTTTGCTTTTTTTAAAATGTATTTTACTTTTATAAGTACAAAAGAGAAGATATATAACGCAATGTTGGAGTACAATCCCAATATATGTGAGATAATATTGCTTGAGATAATATAGCTCATGTGTCATAAAATTTGTGACATAAAGGGAGTGTATATCACATAAGAGGGTAAAATGTTGTTTTTAGAGATTACTTTATAGCAAAGTGTTATAGTTGCAAGATAACTGTTTTAAAATGAGCGCATTGCGTTCCATAAAATTTGTGTAAATGTTACTTAGAATCTGTATAAACGGTGAGTATAATGAAAATTAAAAATTCGCTTAAAGCACTAAAAGAACGTCACCGTAACAATCGTTTGGTGCGTCGTAAGGGTCGTGTTTATATCCTCAATAAGGTGAATCCGCGTTTTAGAGCGCGTCAAGGCTGATATTATCAAGGTTGCTATTATCAAGGCTACTATTTTTTGCCTACTTTTTATGGGTATAAAGTTTTGATCTTGGGCTTTTTCGCCAAGGTTTTTTGCCTATATCTTTTTGCCCAGATTTTTTTATTTGTGAAGATTGATTTTAGGTTACAAGTCCATTTTTGATCATTTACCGTTTGAGGGCTTGTTTTATGCGTCTTTTGATTTTTTTAAAAGCTTTACGATTGCGCAATTATTGTATTTCTGGTCAGAGTTTTTTAGTTGCTTTTGCAGTTTTTTTCTTTTCCATTGCAAACAACATCTGCTTTACTTCCCTTGGATACGCAAACAAGCTGCCTTCCTTACCTTCGGATCCTCCCGCTCCCCAAACGCTTTTACCCTTAGATGATATCATTCCCTCTCGTCCTAGCTCAGAACCAGCAATTCCTGATTCGGATTCAACGGCCGTCACTCTTGAAGATTTTGATTCCTCCTCCTCTCCCACTGAGAGAGCACAGCAGCGCAAAGAAGCGGAAGTTTCCCGTTTACTTAAAAAATTAAAATTTTGTGCCAATGTTGATGAAGCCAAAACAATCAGTAAACAACTTCAAACTTTATGGTCACAATCGGGAAGTGAGACAATAGATCTTTTAATGTTCTGGGCAGAAACTGCCACCAACGCAGACAATTACGGTCTTGCACTTGACTATATTGACAATGTGCTAGCACTTTTACCCACATATGCAGAAGCATGGGTTAGGCGTGCATGGATTCATATTCAATTGAGTGATTTTAAACTTGCCATGCTTGACTTAAATCAAGCTCTCACACTTGAGCCTCGCAATTACATGGCGTTTTTCGAGCTTGGCGTTGCTATGGAAGCAACAGAGCGTCCAGAGCTTGCTCTTAAAGCTTATAAAACAGCGCTTGAATATTATCCACAAATGCAAAGGATTCAAAAGCGTGTTGAAGAGCTGATAGAAAAAAAATCACCCCAAACGCTTTAAAGCGGTGCAACATGAACAGACGCAATCAGGGAAATTAACGCCATACCTACTGCAATATCCCACCAATTTTAGAGAGAGAGAGGCCTATGTCTATAATAACCACAAAGCCACCGCTCTTTTTCCCACCACAAGTATAGGCTCTCCCAGAAAGCCCTCTTCATACCCTTCCTTTTTTTCAGTAAAACGGGGAAGCAATATCCCACCAGTTTTAGAGAGAGAGAAGCCTATTACAATTTTTTGAAAAGAAGCATCTGAAAAATATACTTGAAAGCGATAGATCAACCATAGAAAAAGCATCCACAAAAAGAGTATAATCATAAAAAGAATGCTCTTGAGGTCATTTTTACTCTAGCTGAAAACTTCAAACTGTTTTATAGTAGGAAAGGGTGTTCTGCGCTTCTCGACAGGGAATAACGTATTCCTGAGACCTTAGTGATCTCCAAGGGAGCTGTCCCTGATAAAGCTCGTGGGCTTTTTCATATGGCGCCCACCTATTTATGTAGGTTCTTGGGATCAACTTTTTCCATCGGCTGTTGTGGATCACCCTTTTTTACATAAATGAAATATTATCATTCTCTTTTAGACAATGAATCACTTTTATTTTTTCAAGAGATGTAAAAACTTTTGATAAGCGAAGGGGGGATTATTGTGTTGCACTTTGGGACAAAAGACAAAATAATAGCAGAAATAGGTCCAGTCAGTTTTCTCATTTGCGTCCAACCACAAAATGGCTTATTTCATTCTACTCTACGCATAGCATAAGGGGGCTTGATTCATTTTGCGATATGTTTTTTCTCTAGCAAAGAACATAAAGAGGTTCCTACCCCTTATCAAATACTTACATCTCATAGAAGAATGAAGAAAATCATGACCCAAAGTAGCCTGCCCTCTTCCCCTTCCTCTCAGTCATCTTCATTTATTCGCACACAATTACGCAAGAAAGGCTTATCACAGCGCGATTTGCTTTCAGCACAAGAGCGTGCACTTTTTTCACAACAGGCTTGTTCTCATCTCATCAAAAAGCTTGAAGAACAAGAGGAGGATTTTTCCCATTTGATTCTTGCTGGTTATTGGCCAATCAAATCGGAAATAGATCCGCGCCCTTTATTTGAAATGGTCACGTTGCGTGGTGGTCATTTAGCTTTACCAGCCGTTCTTGATTCCACCACGATGGTTTTTCGTTCTTTTTCACAAGAGTGTGTTTTAGAATCTATGCGCTTTGGCACTTTGGGTCCAGGAGCAGAAAAGAGTGTTGTTTTTCCCACAGTTATTCTTGTTCCTCTTTCAGCCTTTGATAAACGATGTCACCGTCTTGGCTATGGAGGAGGCTATTATGACCGTGCGGTTTCATCCCTTGAAAAAGCAGGGCACCATGCGCATTTATGGGGTATAGGCTTTTCGTGTCAGGAAGTAGAATCTCTTCCCGCGGCGGAACACGATCTCATTGTTGAGGGGATTTTTACAGAAAAAGGTTTCTTAAAGCGTTAAAGTGTGATTAAAACACCCATGCATTTTTTATTTTTAGGAGATATTGTAGGAGCAACGGGCTGTAGAGCTGTTTTTGAACATCTTCCACAACTGATTGAACAATGGAAACTTGATTTTGTTGTGGTCAATGGTGAAAATGCATCTGATGGTTTTGGTTTAAGCCAAGAAACGTATCAAGATCTTTTAATGGCAGGCGCTGACGTTGTTACGACAGGAAACCATGCTTTTTCCAACAAAGAAGCTTTGCGCTATGCGCATGAGAATGACCGTTTTTTGCGTCCTGCAAATTTTATGAAAGAGACTCCAGGAAAAGGGGTTGGTATTTTTACCGCCAAGAATGGAGCGCGTGTACTTGTTGCAAATCTTTTAGGCAGTGTTTTTATGCCGTGTAAAGTTGTTGATCCATTTGAAATGGCAGAAAAGATTTTAGCAGCCTGCTCTTTGCAGGAGCAAGCTGATGCGATTATTTTTGACTTTCACGCAGAAACGACGAGTGAGAAGCAATGTTTTGGTCATTTTCTTGATGGCCGCGTGAGTGTTATCGTTGGTACACATACCCATATTCCCACAGCAGATGCGCAGATTTTAGAAGGTGGGAGTGCTTATTTATCAGATGCAGGCATGTGTGGAGATTATAACTCATCTCTTGGAATGGATAAGGAAGAACCATTACATCGTTTTCTTTATAAGAAGAAGCAAGATCGTTATGAACCAGCACGTGGTCCCGCCACCCTTTGTGGTTTCGCTGTTGAGCTTTCAGACAGCACCGGTTTAGCAGAAAAGGTCTCAGCGGTACGCATTGGTCCTCATTTAAAACCTGAGAGTCCAGATTTTTGGTGATTTTTCACCTTTCCTCAGCAAAGCACGGGCTGCTCTCTCAAAGCCCTTAAAGAGCACTTCAGACAAGCGGGCGTTTTTTCTTTTTTAAAGGGTTGCCTTTCCTCAGCAAAGCACGGGCTGCTCTCTCAAAGCCCTTAAAGAGCACTTCAGACAAGGGAGCATTTTTTCTTTTTTAAAGGGTTGCCTTTCCTCAGCAAAGCACGGGCTGCTCTCTCAAAGCCCTTAAAGAGCACTTCAGACAAGGGAGCGTTTTTTCTTTTTTAAAGGGTTGCCTTTCCTCAGCAAAGCACGGGCTGCTCTCTCAAAGCCCTTAAAGAGCACTTCAGACAAGCGGGCGTTTTTTCTTTTTTAAAGGGTTGCCTTTCCTCAGCAAAGCACGGGCTGCTCTCTCAAAGCCCTTAAAGAGCACTTCAGACAAACGGGCGTTTTTTCTTTTTTAAAGGGTTGCCTTTCCTCAGCAAAGCACGGCTGCTCTCTCAAAGCCCTTAAAGAGCACTTCAGACAAGGGAGCATTTTTTCTTTTTTAAAGGGTTGCCTTTCCTCAGCAAAGCACGGGCTGCTCTCTCAAAGCCCTTAAAGAGCACTTCAGACAAGGGAGCGTTTTTTCTTTTTTAAAGGGTTGCCTTTCCTCAGCAAAGCACGGGCTGCTCTCTCAAAGCCCTTAAAGAGCACTTCAGACAAGCGGGCGTTTTTTCTTTTTTAAAGGGTTGCCTTTCCTCAGCAAAGCACGGGCTGCTCTCTCAAAGCCCTTAAAGAGCACTTCAGACAAGGGAGCGTTTTTTCTTTTTTAAAGGGTTGCCTTTCCTCAGCAAAGCACGGGCTGTTCTCTCAAAGCCCTTAAAGAGCACTTCAGACAAGGGAGCATTTTTTCTTTTTTAAAGGGTTGCCTTTCCTCAGCAAAGCACGGGCTGTTCTCTCAAAGCCCCCCTCAAAAAGGGTTTAAGTTGTTATACGTTGGATTTTGGCTCCACATTGGGCTAATTTTTCTTCCAATTTTTCAAATCCCCGATCAAGATGATAGACACGGTTAACGATTGTTTCCCCCTTTGCAGCCAAAGCAGCAATCACAAGAGAGACAGAAGCCCGCAAATCGGTCGCCATAACAGGAGCACCTTGCAAAGAATTTACGCCGGAAACGATTGCAGTTTGCCCATCAAGCTTGATCTGTGCGCCCAAACGGATCAATTCTTGAACATGCATAAAACGATTTTCGAAAATTGTTTCTGTGATACGCGCCGTTCCTTGAGCGCATGTCATCAATGCCATAAATTGCGCTTGAAGATCGGTTGGAAAAGCTGGATAAGGACCTGTTTTAATATCAACAGGCATAATTTTTGTTTGCAGGGGGTTTCGTTTAACAGCAATCCCTTGCGTTTTTATTTCGATCGTTAATCCGGTTTTTTGAAGCACTTTAAGCACTTGCGTAAGATGGTTAGCATTTGCATTTTTAAGCAAAACCTCTCCCCCGGTCATAGCAACAGCCATAGCATAGGTTCCAGCTTCGATTCGGTCAGGGATCACACGTATTCGCGTCCCTTTGAGTTTTTTCACGCCCTCGATAGTAAGCGTTGTTGTACCTTCTCCTACAATTTTTGCTCCCATTGCATTGAGTGTACGAATAAGATTTGAGACTTCAGGTTCACACGCAGCATTTTCGAGGATTGTTTCCCCTTTTGCCATAGCAGCAGCCATGAGCAAAACATGTGTCCCTCCAACCGTAACTTTAGGGAAACGATAATGGGCCCCCTTTAATCCTTTTGGCGCTTTTGCATGAACATATCCTTTTTCGATTGTAATATGCGCCCCTAAAGTTTTAAGTCCTTCGAGAATAAAATCGACCGGTCTTGTTCCGATAGCACATCCTCCAGGGAGAGAAACAGAGGCCTCATGGCATCTCGCCAGCAAGGGCCCAATGACCCAAAAGCTTGCACGCATTTTTTTAACAAGTTCATAGGGGGCGTGTATTGTCGTTATTTTTTTAGCTGTAAAATGAATTGTTCTTGCATTGACACAATCGTGATGATTTTCTTGACCGTCAACAGCATATCCAACCCCATGATTATTGAGGATTCGAATAAGCAATTCGACATCAGCCAAATGGGGCACATTCTCTAAAATAAGAGTTTCTTCTGTCAACAACGCAGCAATCATAAGAGGCAAAGCAGCATTTTTAGCACCTGAAATAGGAATTATTCCCTTCAGTTTTCTTCCGCCCACAATTTGAATAGAGTCCATAGCACTTTCCCTCTTTCCCTTTGTATTTCCCCTTCCAAAGGTTTTCCCCCTTAAAGGTTTATTTCCTCTAAGGATTTTGTTCCTTTAAGAAGCTTTGTTTATTTATACTTCACAACCAACCTGATCATTTTAAAACGAATCATAAAAGATTTGGTTGCATAGATGCGATAAGAAGCATTCTTTAGAGGTCTGTTTCTGCTCTTTTTCGACTTTGCTCTTTTCGACGTTTCAGGTTTTGACGCAATTGTTGTGCCAATCTTTCTTGACGTTTTTTTTCTTTTTCGTCTTTTTGGTGAAGTTTTTCTGTTTTTTGTTTTTGCTGTATTTGTATCATTGCACAACCTTTTTTAAGCAGTGTTGAGCTTTTTTTAAGGAACTCATGGCCATTGATAATGAATGTATGTCATGACACAAGACGTGGTTTCTTTCAAGAATGACAAAAGGTCTCTTGCCTATTTTATGACAATATGGCACAAGACAGCGGCAAAAGCTGTCAAGAAAGCTGCGGTAGCTCAGTGGCAGAGCACTCCCTTGGTAAGGGAGAGGTCGAGAGTTCAATCCTCTCTCGCAGCACCATTGTTATGGGTACTTTATATACCTTATCCACTTCTCTTTTCAGATTTTTGCAAATTCTGTTTCGGCAAGATCCGCTCTGTGTGCATCTCTTTTCTTTGCGTTTTTTCCCCTTCAGCTTAGACAAGTCCTACAACAGCTTTACAAAAGCCTTTTCACATTTTCCAACCATTCATAAAGCTTCCCCACCACATATATGGTGCTTTACCGTACAACCAGTCGCTTTGTAACAAAGGTCAAGCCATTTTTGCAATTTTCTCTTTTTCTTACGTGCTACACAGATTCCTCTTTTCCTTTTTTACATCTTCCTGTTTTTAGCAAAACGTCCCTGCACTTTTCCCTTAAAACTTTTACGTCCCAATGGAGCGTTTTCTTTTCTTTCAAGCTTTTCTTTTATCGTTTTTCCACACCGCATTGCCTGTTTTTTTTCATATTTTGGGCTTAGCGTTTTTTCCAGAATATTTTCCCCTCTCATGCCAAAACCCGTCTCAGCAGATTTAATATGCTGTACCATTCTCTCTAACGCCTCATTAAAACGGCTAATTTCATTTTCGAGTTGACGAATATAAGCTTCATCACGATAAGCACGTTTAATCAAAGGTGGCATATTGGGCCAATAAAGCATCAAATCCACCCATTCACGTTGCGCAATCCAGAGCCCTCCCTGACATTGTGCTTTATGCTCTTGGGGAAAACTTTTTTGATAAAAATAAGGAATAAGAATTTCTGGTTTTTTTGTTTTAATTTCTAACAATCCATTTGTTTCAATGAATGCATCAGGAGAAAATCCCTTCATACGATCATCGGCCAAAACAAACCCAATATATTGCGGTTCTGTTTGCATATGTGTACCATAAAGCTTTCGCGCTGTTGGCTCTAATTCTGTTCCACGCCGCATAGCAAGGGTTGTCCCCTCTTCAACAATTTTTCCAGTGATTCTTTCTCCAGCCAATTTCATCATAACAGACTGATATTTTGCGGTTTTTTGCCCCTGTTTTTTTCGTGCCATAACCATCTCAAACAAAGAAGCTGTAATCACCCCTCTACGTGCTTGATGCCATTCATCGGTTCCTTGAAGACAATCAATTATAATTGGCATACGCCCCTCCCCCTATGATAAAATAACCTTTTTGAAGAATGCTTTTTAAAGCATTAACAAAATGCACCTTCCCCCACACAAGCATCCTCTTCTCTCATCAGCCTTCCCCAAAGGCAAAGATCCACAGCATAAATGGCCTCCTTGTGCCTATCACTTCTCCAAACACGTCTTTCTCCACCTTTTCTTGAAAGCTCTGCCTTTGTTTTTTACACTTTTTTTGCATATGGCTTTTTGCTTAAAAGACTCTTCTTTTCAAAGAAAATAAGAGTTTTTTTTCCTTTAACAGCTCTCATGAAAGCCCCCCTTAAAGCGCAAAAAAAATTAAAATTTTCCTCATCAATATCAGCCATAGCATAATGAAAATGTCTTCCTCAGATTTCTTTTCTTCCCAAAACGCTCAGACAATAAAAAAGTCATTGCGCTGATATTTTTCCGCCAAATTTTTCGCAACATAAGCAGCTGCTTTCTTCGATATAAAAGAAACCGCATTTTCTTTTTGTGGCTCCAATCTGATTGTTTTTTTGTTGTTTCCGGCGTAATAAAGAGGAAATCCTTTATAAACGGTTGTTTTGAGATAACTTGACATGATTTACCACCAATAATCATTCAAGACATCACAAGGGCGCAAACGGTGCTGTTTTTCGTAGGATCCATAGACATTGTCTTCATAATGACGCGTTATTTTTTCATCTAAAAAAACATGGTAAGCATCGCTATTGAGAATAAATGGTTGAAGTTGCGTATTTTGTTCATCGATTTCATAATGCGTAATATAAAACGCAGCGAGTTGTTCACTAACGTCTTCGGCGTGCAATGTTATAAGATCAAGACGTAAAATTTTGTGAATAGTTTCATATTCTTCTAAAATTTCGAAGACTTCTTCAATTTGATCGAATATTCCTTCATAAGCGTCAGGCTTTTCATCTTCACAGAGAATGATGATCATTTCATCCTCTTTAACGAATGGTATGTTTTTCATAATTTTTCCCTATATAGTTAATAAAACGTAGCTTTCTCTTGACAAGGTCAAATATAGCGTTAGTCTTATATCCTCTATGGGAGATATGTCAAATTATTTTATCCTTAATAAGAGATATATTTTAGCCATTATAACGTTAAAAAGGCATATGCGAATGCAAAGTTGCTCTCTTTTCTTCGCCTTATGTCCATATATTGTTCTCTATTTGTTCTTACTCAATGCAACCACCAACAGACAGGAGAGCTAAAATGAAAGATTTAGAATTATTAGAACATTGGTGTAAACTTGATTCAAAAACACAAAAAGAAATTATTTCGCTTCTTCGCCATTTGTCCTCCTCAAAAGAGTCAAAATTGCCTGTTTCTCTTCGGGAGAGAGTTTTGAAATAAGTTCCAGAAACTCCTTGTCTTGATGACTTGCTTCCTGTCCATAAAGGATATAATTCATACTGATATTAATTTCATGACAAATACGTGCTAGAGATTCAATTGTTGGTTCCTTTCCTTCAGACAGGATAGAATGAAGATATCCCGCACCTTTACCGGCTGCGAGGGAGACAGATCTTTTTGACCGTCCATTGTTTTCAAGAGCAGTTTTTAATCTTTGACGCCAACCATCGATATTCATATTCTCACCATATAACGCGTCTTTTAAAAAAAACACGTCCTTTCTGTAAAATAGGCTTGCATTATCCTCTAAAAAGGATAATACTAAGAAAACAAATTCTACTTTTTGGGGGGAAAAAAGTTCATTTTCGGGTTAACAGAACATTTTATCACCCCAAAGGATGCAAAAAGGCGCCCCCGAAAGCCTATGCGTCTCAAATATTGTACTCTTTATGTTTTAACATCTACGCAATCTCAAATTATATGGTTGCATACCCTTTACCAATACAACCCTCTGCTAGAGATTCAGCCATTTTTTTCACGCTCACCTCCTCTAACAGAGAAAACCAATAGAAAACCGAAACCATTCCTAAAGCGTCAAAACGTTTATTAAATAGCAATATATACACAAAAATATGATTTTCAGTTTTGTTGTAAAGAAAAACATATAAGAAAAGAAGAAAGCGGATTGAAGTATGCAACTTTGCAATCAACAAGAAACTCCACACTACGAATCGTCCACGCTTCCTTATGTTTGTTGGTATCAGAATGATTTTCTAGGTGGCGTTCGCGGCATGCGGGCCCATGAAATTGGCATATATACGATTCTTCTCAATGAAATGTACGCGCGCGGTCGTCCTTTAGAGTTATCGGTAGAACGGTTAGCACGTCTTTGCGGCTGTGACAAAAGAACCTTTCTCAATGTTTTAGAAATGTTAATAGAAGAGGGAAAGATTTTAAATTTAGCCAATGGTTTATGGAATAAGCGCTGTGATCGTGTCTTTCAAGAGCGTGCAAAACTGCTTGAGAAAAAATCTTTTGCGGGTCGTTCTTCAGCAAAAAAACGTAAGAAAATCAATGCTGAGATTGAGCATTTGCTGAACAGGTGTGAAAAAAATGTTCCACATAACTTAGAAGCTCAGAAGACAGAAGAAGAAAAGGAAACACCTAACGGTGTTTCAGAAAAGCCCCGTTATTTATCCCTTTTAGAATCGGAAGCCCCAGAAAAAGAACAGCCTACAAATGCTTCTCGCGCTCATTCTGGCTGTTCTTCCCCACAAGGAGAAGTTGTCGGCATTTCTTCTCCTTTAAAGGAAACAGCAACAAGCCCTTCACATTTGAATGAGGATGCATCCCATTTTTCCAACTTCAGCAATAAGTCGAAGACTTCCCGCCCATATCTTAAAGGACATCGTCTTCCAGCAGATTGGCAAGCAGATATCGATGCGGCAATTTCAGAAGGGTTGCATGAAGAACAAGCGCGTTGGCAAGAAAAGAAATTTCGTGATTATTGGCATGCTAAAAGTGGCAAAGAAGCGCTTAAAGTAGATTGGCAAGCCGCATGGCGCAATTGGTATCGTCGCGAAATTGAACGGATCAAAGAATCTACAGAAAAGGCAAGATTTTTATCCACGCATGGTACAGCCGCACATCAAAATAACGACAATGATACTCTTTACCGAAGCCTCATCAATTATCAGACAGGGTAAGCGTCACTTAGGAAAAAAATCAAGAGAGCTCAGACAAGGTTTGTCGTCTTTTTTCTTTTTAACAAAGCCAAGCAGCACAATAGCAAAATACCAGGCATGAGCGCACCACATCACAGAGTATACGAGGTAACATGAACACCATTTTTGAGATCAAACAAAAGCTTGCATCTCAAGCAAGCACGATAGCAGAAATGCTTCTTCCCCAAGGACATAAATGTGGTAATAATTGGGTTATTGGTAACACACGTGGAGAAGTAGGTAAAAGTTTATCGATTTGCTTGAGTGGCAGTAAAGCAGGACTTTGGTATGATTTTGCAGAAGGCGTTGGGGGCGATCTTTTAGACCTTTGGTGTGCAGTAAAAGGTATCACTCTTTCACAAGCATTAGAAGAAGCACGTGCAAATCTGCATCTAGCGCGTCCCAAACCTTTCAAATCTCCTCATCGTACTTATCGTCGTCCACCGGTTCCAACGGGGAGCGCTCCCCAGAATGCGGTAAAAACATATCTTCACCAAGAACGCAAAATTCCGCTTGATATTTTAAAGCGCTACCGCATAGGAGAAGAGGATAAAAAAATTATTTTTCCCTTTTATAAGCCTGATGGCACACTTGCTTTAGTGAAAGAACGCCAAGCACAAGCAGGCGCAAAATCCAAACCAACAGCAGCGCAATGTGAACCCATTTTGTTTGGTTGGCAAGCGTTTTACCCAACATACCCCACTGCTCCACAAGGCGGCTCTACTTCTCCACAAGACGGCTCTACTTCTTCACAAGGCGGCTCTACTTCTCCACAAGACGGCTCTACTTCTCCACAAGGCGGCTCTACTTCTTCACAAGGCGGCTCTACTTCTTCACAAGGCGGCTCTACTGCTCCACAAGACGGCTCTACTTCTTCACAAGGCGGCTCTACTTCTTCACAAGGCGGCTCTACTGCTCCACAAGACGGCTCTACTTCTTCACAAGGCGGCTCTACTTCTCCACAAGACGGCTCTACTGCTCCACAAGACGGCTCTACTTTTTCACAAGGCGGCTCTACTTCTTCACAAGGCGGCTCTACTGCTCCACAAGGCGGCTCTACTGCTCCACAAGACGGCTCTACTGCTCCACAAGACGGCTCTACTTCTTCACAAGGCGGCTCTACTTCTCTACAAGGCATTTTTTCTTCATCGAATCGCACACTTGTTATCACAGAGGGAGAAATTGATGCGCTTTCCTTAGCGGCCTACGGATATCCAGCAGTTTCTGTTCCGTTTGGAGGTGGAAGTGGAGGAAAACACAATTGGATTGAAAATGAATTTGATCATTTAGAATCTTTTGAAACCATTTTTTTAGCCACAGATATGGATAAACCGGGGGAAGAAGCAGCCCATGAAATTGCCAACAGACTTGGTCGTCACCGTTGCTATCGTGTACACCTTCCCCATAAAGATGCAAACGACTGTTTAACAGCTGGTATTGATGCAGCAACCATAGCAGCAGCCTTTGCCTCAGCAAAAAGTTTTGCTCCAGAAGGATTACGACGCGCATCAGACTACAAAAATCAAATTATAGGGCTATTTTGGCCAAGCGCTGGACAACATCTTGGCTATACGGTCCCCTATCCAAAACTGAAAGATAAATTATATTTTCGTCCAGCGGAATTAACGCTATGGGGCGGTGCAAGTGGTGCAGGAAAAAGCCAATTGTTATCAGACTGTATTCCCCATTGGATTTCTCAAAAGAGTCGTCTTTGTTTAGCCTCCTTAGAAATGAAAGGAGAACAATCCTTACGCCGTTTAATAAGACAAACGGGGGGCTTAGAACATCCCCCCACCGAAATGATTGAACAAATTTTGCATTTTTTAGATAATGGTCTTATTCTTTATGAGCATGTAGGAAAATCAACTGTTGATACACTCCTTGATGTCTTTGACTATTGTCGTGCACGCTATGGCTGCGATCAATTTATCATAGACAGTCTCATGCGGCTTGGCATTTCTTCTGATGACTATGCAAAACAAGAACAAGCCGTTTATAAAATGGTAGATTGGGCTGTTTTAAATGCTGTACACATTCATCTTGTTGCTCATGCCCGCAAAGGGACTCTAGAAAAAGAGATTCCTGGAACAGAAGATATTAAAGGAGCTTCAGAAATTGGTGCCAATGCTTTCAACATCATTACTATTTGGCGAAATCGTCCCTTAGAGGATAAAATTTGTGCGACTTCATGCAAGGAAGAAAAAGTAGATTTAGCGAAACGTCCTGGCGTCATTATCAATATTGCAAAACAACGTTCAGGTGATTTTGAAGGAAAAGTTGGTCTTTGGTTTGATCCACAAACCTATCGCTATCGCTGTTCTTACGATCCCCTCTTAATATCGCGTCATTATCTTGAACGCTCCCCCTCTTAAACAACCTTGTCTTTAATTAATCTATAACTTCCCACAAAATATTCTTCTCATGAAAGACGAACAATCATTTTCACAACAAATCTACATCCGCCATATACCGCATAACTTACACGGCCTTCAGCATAATTTTTTCTTTAAAAGAAAAAAAGCTCAACACCAAGAACAATCCCCTCTGCACCTTACGCCATGCCCTCGTTTCATAAGGGCACACAACGCAATCTTTTCCTTCTATGCATAGAAGAGAAGCTCCTAAAAGCATTGCCTTTTAAAAACAAAAATCAAACAACAATTTTTGAGGAGAGAACATGAAGCATCAAGATAATAGAAAAAATAAAGAGAACCCAAAAAGCAATTTAGAAACGTCTCATCTCTCTATTCAAGAGCAAAGCAAACAGCATATTGGCCACTTAAAGACGCAAGAAGTTCCCATTGAAACACGCAATCCTTATTTTCAGCAAGCACATCCAGAAAGCACCAACAACCCACGTAGCATCGTTGCAATTTCCAATGTCAAAAGCCGCCCTATTGCACTTTTATATGCGAAAGGACATATTAGCAAAGCACAATATAAAGCAGCAGAACGTTTTTATATTTACTGGCGCCAAAGTCAGGGAGATCTTCATATGGGACGTGATTACACACGTCAAAAAGTTGAATGCAGACAAAGTTACACCCATCCCATCGAGCGTCAAATAGAGTCATCCAATCATTTAACAACAATTAAGACACAACTTGGCGTGCTTGGCTATTGGCTTGTTGAACAAGTTGTAGGTTATGACCAAAAGATCAAAGACCTCACGCCTTCCAAACGTAAACAAAACTCACTTGCTGACCATTTACGCGATTGCTTAGATCTGCTTGCATTTCATTGGGGATATACGAACCATCAACATTTCAAATAATTCCCCTCCTCGTCAAACACAAGCGCTAAAACCCTTCACACGGACCAATTCATCTCCATCCCCCCAAAACACCGTTAACCTCGCCCCTCTCTAGCAACTTTTTCCATAAAGCGCCCAAAAATGACGTCAAAGCTATATCCTTAAAAGAGAGTTGAAAACCGCAAAGAAACAGTCACTTCGTTAAAAACGAACTTTGTTTGGTGCTAGCTGCCTTGCGATAGCAGTTATCTTAAGCGCCAACGGTTTTAAAGACCTACTTTTTTGTGCAATCTTTTGGGCGAGAAAGCAACTTCATCAAAAGCCATATGGTTAAGCCACCCCCTACAGCCCTCTCCAACAACATCTCCCCTGATAGCGCATTTTCCTATCAACTATCCCATAGATGGCAACTATCCCATAGAGTTTCTTTGCCAGAAAAAAAATTTATATCTTATCTTTGCAAAGTTACCCTTTGTCCTTAAAAAGTTAAAAAAGTAAATTTCTCTGTATCACCTGTATACAAAGCAAACAGCACAAAAGAAAAAGAGAATTTTATATAAATAAGCATCCAATCCTTTAAAAGAAAACCCTCTTAACTTTCTGCATCACCATCTCCCAACAAAATCTCCTCAGCAAAAATCAATCTATAATCTACGCTCTTAATAGAATTGCTTTAGTAATATCCACTTTCCCCATCTCATAACTTTTTCATTGAAATACGACCATCCTTACAAGCTTTATAAATTCTTTAAAAGGCATTTCCCTTTTTATCATTTTGTTTCATCACTTTCAAAGCGTGAGTCGCTTTCTTTTTTATAGATAAGTAAATTTTTAAGCTAAATTTTTTCATAAATTTTCATTTTGATACATGAATAAAAATATTTTTCATGAAAAAAACATATTATCATCCCCCTCTAAAACATCGTTTAAAAGCACATTTTAATAACAAAAAATCATCATAAAAATATATATTCTCGATATAGCCTGAAAATAAAACGATAATTACAGAAATAAATTTTTAACGATATTATCTTATTATGTTTATTTTTTTGTACAAAAACACATTTTATAGATGCGCACTGCATAAATTTTGTGTAAATAAAACGCATTAAAAATTCAAAAATAATATTTAGAGCCCTCAATGATGATAAGTTTTTTAACAGCTTGTGTTGTCCCACATATTTGCTATTCAAAGCATACAATTCTTCAAATATCGAAGCGACAAACAAATACCCATAAATACAACGCCTTATTAATCTGAGATATAGAAACCATAAGCTTCTTTCTCATTAAAAATATTTGTCATCTTTCAAGCTGATGCCTCTATCCTTTTGGAAAAGCATCAAACCTTAATGGGATGCATTCGTCCTCAAAGGATGCACCCCACCCCTCATAAAAGATGCCTCCATTCCTCTAAGGAAGCATCGAACCTCAATAGGGTGCACCCGCCCTCAAAGGATGCACCCCACCCCTCATAAAAGATGCCTCCATCCCTCTAAGGAAGCATCGAACCTCAATAGGGTGCATCCGCCCTCAAAGGATGCACCACACCCCTCATAAAAGATGCCTCCATTCCCTGAGGAAGCATCGAACCTCAATAGGGTGCACCCGCCCTCAAAGGATGCACCCCACCCCTCATAAAAGATGCCTCCATCCCTCTAAGGAAGCATCGAACCTCAATAGGGTGCACCCGCCCTCAAAGGATGCACCCCACCCCTCATAAAAGATGCCTCCATTCCTCTAAGGAAGCATCGAACCTCAATAGGGTGCATCCGCCCTCAAAGGATGCACCCCACCCCTCATAAAAGATGCCTCCATCCCTCTAAGGAAGCATCGAACCTCAATAGGGTGCATCCGCCCTCAAAGGATGCACCCCACCCCTCATTAAGTACATTTTACTGATCTGTTATTTATCATTTCGTTTTTATGAACCCCTCACCATGAACAAAAATCTGTTTGTTAACAGCTTTTTTAAACATCCATTTTGCTATCTATAGCTGTATATGATCTTCAAACTCTCCTTTCCACCTCAATAAAATAGCATTTGAAAGATTCAATTGCGGTAAAAATAAGGATAATTTTGTCAAATTAGAGGCAAATTTTATTCTTTTTTGTGGTTGTTGTATTTTTACCATATTTATTTAAAATGATTTTATATATCATTCATTATGATATTTACTGAGTGGGATAAATAGAGGAGAAAAACTATGAATATTCGATATTTTTTCATAGCCGGTGCTGTTACAAGTGGTTTATCACTTGCACTTCAAGAATCTGATCGTATAGTTAGCCAAAAACCTTCCCCCGTTGTTACGCCTTATACTGTTGAGACAATAACGCCATGGTTTATTCAACCAATAAGCGACACAACAGATATAAATATACTCAAACTACAAAGAAATAAGGAGGAAAAACAAAGAGAAATAGAAGATTTATACAAAAAAGGAAAAAATCTATTACATGATATTATTGGATTTTTTAAATCTTTTATGCTGCTTTTTCTTAAATATTTTTAATAAAAACAGATAATACAAAGCTAAAAACTTAAAAAAAGTCCCTCAACATTCTCTATGCTATAAAGCGACATCTTAAAAAATCTTAATTTTTAGGAATTTTTATGAAAAGCTATACCATTTGAAATTTTGCATACAAAATATTTTCCCTCTAAAATACTGTTCATAACTTAAGCTTGATATGCTTACAAAACGATTACCTTCTAAGAAAATAAAAAACCATAAAACATAGCAGCTTTTTTAAAATATATCCTCCCTAAAAGGATAAAAAAGTAATAGAAATAAAATCTTAGCTTATAAAAGCAATGCCCAAGTACTTTTTCTTAAAAGCGAAAAGAAAAGCACCCACCCTTCAAACGCATTGCTCATTCCCCATTACATCTGCATGTTCTCGTGTTTTTCTTTTATACAATTTATGTTTTTTAAATTGTGTGATTCTTTTGAAGCATCTGAAAAGACGTTTTATATTCCTCAATAATACAAGACATATAAAACGAATCAATTTTTATATGCATCAATGCCCGTTCTTCATTCTTTATACAAAACGCTCAAAAAAGTTTTTTCACCTTATATGTCATAATTATTGAGATCTTTATACTTCTTCCCATTATAGATAAAGTATTTACTCTTTCCTTTATCTTTTCTCATTGCAAACTTTATCTACGGAAAACTTTTTTATTACAGAGCTTTCAATGAATGCCTTTTAAGATATTGATAACAGAATCGCTATCCTTTTTGTTAAAGGCTCTCTCTGCACTCTTTTTCATTAAAACGAAACAACTTCAATTTTGCACTTTTTATGCAAAATTACAGTCTTTTAAAGAGAAATTTTTTGATTCTTTTGTCTAATATAGGCCTCTGCTGCCATAAAATATATTTATCAAACTGCAAGCGTTACTTTTCTACAGGATAAAACCAAAATATGAAAAGCTTTATTTCATGATTCTTCTTTCTCTCGCAACAGCATACCTGTAAAGCACGACTCTTCAAGATATTTAAAAAAGAATCAGCCAACGCAACAGCGTAGTCATTTTTTCTCTTCAATGCATAAGCTAAATAAAAACGTGCTGTTTTTCATACAAAGGCGCACATCCCTCCTACACAAAGCTATTCTCCACATCAACCGCACAACTTTCCACACAAAATACACATTGATACACAAGAGTACATGTGACTTGTCATCAAGTTACTTTATTGCTCTGGAAAATCCTCTAACTGTTGCATTGTTTTTTTTAATTTACGATCTCGGATACTATGGAGTCCCCAAAAAATAAGTAAGGGTGCAAAAATACAGATCCAAATGACAACCGGTAGCAAAAAAATAAAATTTCCCAGTCCATACCATTTTTTTTCACACCACAAATCTACTAAAGAACCAGCAAATGCAGGAGATGCTAAAACCATTATGATAAGCGGAAGACATAACCTTATCAGCGCATTTTGAAACATGAGATTACAATTTTTAAATGAGAAAAAACGTAAACTTATGCCCACTATAGAATTCTTCATCTTCATTTTCCCCCCCTTTTTTCTTAAGATTTTTTAAAGGCACCCTTGTTTTATCTTAAACAGATCTTTCCGCTCAATAAGAGAAAGCTTAAAGCTAACCAACTTTTATATCTAAAAATGCTGGTACCCCATTCTTTATATAGAGAATATCGTGATAATATTTTCTTCCCTCTACTTTATAAATGACAGGCTCATCAGAAACAATAAATCCTTGTTTTCTCAAAGATTGTTTTTTTTCCTCGCATGCTTTTCTATAGTCATCTCTTTTTTTACGACATAACTCCAGATCCCCAGCTCTGAAATATTGATAGCTTCCCACTTTCATTGCCATTTTCTCTGCAGCCTTTTGAAGCAAAGCATAACTCAATTGCGCCTCTTTTTCCACCTCTTTTGCTAAAATGACCGCACGTTCAAGATGAATTTCTTGAATAGTTTCATCAAACCCCATCCGATCACCGATAATAAAGCGTTTGCTATAAAACAACAAAATCCCAACTTCACCCAACAAAGCCAAAGCCGCAAGATGCAAAAGACCATCCGGTGCAATTTTTGCTTTCCCATTTTCCCAAGGTGGAATACTGTATCGAGAACGAAGCACTTTATGAATATCAAAATCTTGCTGCACCTTTTCTAAAGCTTCCTCAAGTGCTTGTTTTAAGCGTGTTTCCCCCATTTTTTCTTCAAAAATTTTCAGTCCCTTTGCATCAAAATACAACTGAAGACTGGGCAAAGCTTTAGAATTACTAGGATCAAGAGTCTGGCAAGCAGCAGCAAAAAGACCAGTCATAACCAAAAGTCCACAATCAAACTTTGGATATCCTTTCATATTTTCATCATTATAAAGAAATTGTACTTCGCGGTCTGGCAAAGCATAAGTGGCCACATAATCGCCTCGTCCCTCAACTTCAATAGACCATCCCCAATGCTGTAAAAGCGCTGTCGCACTTTCCATAGTCAAAAAATTCAAAGGCTCCGCATCTTGCAACGCATCTACAGGCTGCTCCGTACCCCGTAGCACATGCGCAGACTGCTCCGCATCTTGCAACGCACCCATAGGCTGCTCCGTACCCCGTAGCACATTCACAGGCTGCTCCGCATCTTGCAACGCATCCACAGGCTGCTCCGCATCTTGCAACGCTCCCATAGGCTGCTCCGTACCCCGTAGCACATGCGCAGACTGCTCCGCATTTTGCAACGCATCCACAGGCTGCTCCGCATCTCGTAGCGCCCCCATAGGCTGCTCCGTACCCCGTAGCGCATTCACAGGCTGCTCCACATCTTGCAACGCATCCATAGGCTGCTCCGCATCTTGCAACGCACCCATAGGCTGCTCCGTACCCCGTAGCGCATTCACAGGCTGCTCCGCATCTCGTAGCGCATCTACAGGCTCCGCCGTACCGCGTAGCACATTCGCAGGCTGCTCCGCATCTTGCAACGCACCCACAGGCTGCTCCGCATCTTGCAACGCACCCACAGGCTGCTCCGCATCTCGTAGCGCACCCATAGGCTGCTCCACATCTCGTAGCGCATCTACAGGCTCCGCCGTACCGCGTAGCACATTCGCAGGCTGCTCCGCATCTCGTAGCGCCCCCACAGGCTGCTCCGCATCTTGCAACGCACCCACAGGCTCCGCCGCACCCCGTAGCGCCCCCACAGGCTCCGCCGTACCCCGTAGCACCCCCACAGGCTGTCCAAGCGCTGTCTCATATTCTTTTAATACATTATCCAGTTCCTTTGTCACTTTACGCAAAAGGCGCACACGCTTTATAACAGAGCTATATAATGCTAAAATCAACATGGTAGTGACAACCGCAAGAGTCATCACCAATAACCCTCCTAAGACAATAAATGCTATAAAACTCCCGTCCATTTTCTCCCCTAGCACCCTTTAGATGTTTTCTCTCGTAGACGTATTATATTGTCTCGCTTTTGGGTGACTTCTTCTAATTTTTTGATCTTTTTTTTCAACAAATGCGTAAAGATGATACGGCATCCCACAGCGATTGGAATGAGAAGTATAATAAAGAGTGTAATAAATTGCAGGAAACGAGAAAGAATCATAAGAACAATAGAAATGGTGTCATTTTCAAACTCCAACAGTTTCCATTCTATTAAAATGTCAATGACAGAAAATGCTCCCTTTAAAATTACAAAGAGAAGAGAAATGTAAAAGATTCTTTTGTAATCTCTACGTGAAAGAAACGCCTCTGTAAGTGAAAATGCGCCTAACTCTTTATCACAAAGAGCCTGTTTTTCCTTTATTTTTCCCATTTCTTCCATAAATACTCTCTGTGTATTTTTGCACAACGGCTTGATTCCTAAAGTTTCTACCTCTTACAATTTGTTGCAAATACCCCGCATCCTTTATCTGACAGCGCCCTTATTTTGCTAAAGTTATCATTATGCAAATGTAGAAAAAAAGCCCGTTCCACTTGTACAAAATCATGCACTCTTGTTATACAAAATACCCTATTTGGAGATAATGATCCAAGAAACAACCTTCTGTTTCTTTTTAAATAAAGCGCTCATTCAAATTTTCCCCCTCTCTTATCTGTAAAGTGTGCAATCATCCGTTTATTATATTATTCAGCTTTTTCCCTTCGTTTTTCCCATTTTTGAATCATGTTTTTACCACCTCTCCCCTTTTGTAAAAATTTCCCAATGATTCATAAAATAAAAAGAGACCGCCTGTCCCAGAGGAGAGCCTCAAAAAAACAGCGGCAAAATTTTATGAAAGAAAAGCGTACAGCTTCCCCCACATGATCTTATATCTTCTTTTAAAAAAATGCCTAGAATTCTTAAAAAAAATCGCGTCTCTCAGACAGCTTGTCTTAAAAAAGAAGCATAATAAAAAGATCCTGTCTCTTTAAAAAGTGATTATTGAAGCAACCACCATAACAGTCAAGAGAGAGAAAATTATTTTATGATCTTATCCAAGATAAAGAAAGCCTTGACTTTCCCACAAGTGATACTTTCTTTTTCATTGTACTTTAATTTTTTTTGAAGCAGAAGCGTCATGCTCATCAAACACTTTTTCCAGTTTTCTGATGACTTGCACGAGAGCCTCATCTGCTGGAAAAAAAGCAGAGCTCTTTTTTCTTATTAAAGTGCACGCTTTTGATCCTTCTTGTGTCAAAAAGCGAGAAATAGAGATTTTAAAAGAAGAATTTTTTACAGTTTTTCTTACTTTTCTTTTCCTTGACCAACCAATTACAATACAACTGGCTCATTTTTCTCTTTAAGTTTCTCTTCCAAAAGTGGGATAATTTTTTCTACTCTAGACATGATAATAAAATGAACCACTAAAACAATGGGCGAAAAGAGAAGGACAAATACGGATATGCATGAGGGGAATAAAACAATAAAATATTTTACACCATGTGACCAGCTTTCTAACCTTCCCACATCCCAGCCTTTTGTGATGGTCAAGCTAAAAGCCTGTAAGACCCCAAACAGAATAGAAAAGATCCAAACTTTTTTATTTTTGTATAAAGAACTTGTTATTTGTTCAAATGAACGTAAATTTTCCTTTTTTTCCAGCACTGAACACTGTGGCTTTCCTTCACTTTTCCCCCTTTTCCCCCTTTTCCCTTGCGGCATGAGACTGTTTTTCAATTCTAAGGACAAGCTCCTGTGTAATTTGATACGCTGATAAAATACGTAAAATAGGCTCACAAAGGACAGCGTAAAACCACTCCCAGAGAATATCAAAAACAAAATTTTTAAAGCTTCAACAAAGCTCATCCTCTTTCTCCTTCTTTTATACTTTTGAGAGAAACAGCTTTAGAATATTGCTCAGGCATTTTTTCTTGTTTCTGGATGATTTTTCTCAAGTTATTTGCTATAAAAGCAAAGGGCAGAACTATAATTGGTAAGCATGCGATAAGACATACAATAATAAAAGAGGGCAATAAAAGGATAGATGCGCTCCTTGTCCCTTCCACAAGAACATCCCTCCCTCTCGCCACTCTGGAGTAAGAACGAAGCTTACCGCCTGTAAGGTTCCAAGTATGAGCGCGATAACAAATATTGTTTTATATTCTGTCAGGAGAGAAGCGATAGATTTTATCCCAAGAAGCATATTTTCTTTTAAGGACAGGTTTCCTACACCTATATCAAGGACAGGAGCACATGCGTCCATTTCTCTTTGATAATTGCTTACAGGTTGTATTACACCGTTTTTGCGTTCCTTACAGATACGAAAGTACAATCTTATACGCTTAAAAACCAAGTCATAAAAGAACAACGCCAACAGCGTTATGAAACTTTCAGTCATCATCCAAAACAGAAAACGAAGAGCTAGAACAAAATAATGCATCATTTGTTTTCTCCTCTTGCCTTACTGATAAGGATTTCTTTTTCTTGCTGTTCACCTATGCTTACCAATTGCTGAATATTTTTACGCAATTGGCAATTAAAAAACATTCCTATGACTATGGCAATGGGTATAAAGAACACAGCCAAGAACCCCACGATTTGCGGGATCAAAAAGATCAAAGAACCCCAATCTGTCTTTGCGCTTGCTATCCATCTATGCAACCATGTTTCTATTATATTATAGCTCAATACCATAGGAAGAGCGCCACTGGCTAACTGAATAATATTCGCCATTTTTGTTGCTTTTAGATCTAACAGAAAAATTGTAGATTGTTTCTTTAGCGCACTATTTTTCAAGGCCTGTAACATACGCCCATATATTCTGTAACGTTTAAGAATGATATAATAAAAAAACACTGATAACAGACAACTGAAACTCGCTGCTATAAAAAAAGACAGATAATGAAAGACAAAAGGTAAAGCAAGAAAGTTTGTCATTTTCCCCCTTTTCAATTTTTTATACCTTCACACCTTTATGCATGATATAAAAAATGACATATCATAAAGGGCCCGACTCTGTTCCGATTATAAAAATTTTTAAAAACTTTAAAAGGCTTTTTTCATCTCTTTGATTTCCCTTTCTTCAAAGGATTAAGAACAATATCCACAAAGTGCATACAGTTTCTCTCACAATGAAAGCACCTAAAACCTGTATATAAAAGAGAGAATAAGACTAAAGAACAAATGACACCATAAAAAATGCAAAGCGCCTCTCTCCTCTTCAACGAGAGAAAAAACGCGAAAACAGGGCTCTTTTAGCACAATTGCGTACGCTGCATCCTCATCATAAGAAACAACGAACATAGAGTACCGTCCTCTTTTCTTGAAGAAAACATTGATTTTTTTAAAAAAATGAAAGAAACTTAAAGGGCTTTTTCAAACGCGGCCCAGAAGAGCAAAACGACATCCCCTTAATATGGAAGCAGAATACAGCCTAGAGAAAAACCAGCATAAAAAGGGCCCAACCTTTTAAGACCAGACCTTAAAAAACAGTGCGCTCAGAAAAAGGCTCTCTCAAAAACAAACCTCCAAGAAAAGCCCCTTAGAATTGAGACTCCATCCTTCATAGCCTGTTGCCCCATAACGTCTAAACAATATCATGATGATCTCCCTGCTTCATTTTCAAAAATGCGCAAAATAAAAATCTTAAAAACAATTTTCTTTAAAGGATATTTTAACCCCAAGAAGAAAGTATTTTATTACACATTTTGTTATCTTTTTCGTTTTTCTTCTTTAGCAGATTATCGATATTTTATTTGAAAATAGGCTTCCTTTTATGGTATAATAGCAGAAAGTTATATTCCTTAAATGATGTGTATCAAGCATCTGGATTCCTCCCCCGAAAGCAAGAGCAAAACCATAATTTGATGGTTTTAAGAGCTAAAATGAGAAGATCTAAATTCGAAGGGGGCAAGATTAGAACATCTCAGAAAGCTTAATCACAAAGCAAGGTCCTATTTGCTTATAACGCTTTCCTCCCACACAACAATTTTTCCTATACCCTCAACATATATTCAAAGATTGCTTTCGAAAGAGCCAAACAATGATCAGGTAAACAGGATGAACAATAACGCACAACAACATTTTTTGTCCCTCTGGGAACAATTTTATCATCATTTTTTAGTGCTACCCCTTTATAGTATGCGCACATTTCCAAAATGCTTTACCAACATTGCGCAGTATTTACCGAAAATTCTCATTTTATTCAAATGGTACTCTCATGAAGACAGATAAAAAACGCGCTAGACCAAGAATAACAGAAACACCAAGAAAGCCCAATGAACGTATTTCACGCGCTAAAAATCTACGTAAACCTTCATCTCAATTAACAATCGAAATGCGCGCAAAACATTTTGGTTTAAGCATAGAAGATGCAAAAAATCCACTTTCTGGTTCCTATATCGGGCGCCTTTGTTTGCTTGGATATAAACAAGATGCCTCCGGTATTAGTAAGGAGCAATATGATGCTGCACAGCGATATCTCCAAATTAGAAATGACTATCTGTGTTCGAAAGGCTTACCACATGGTTATTATGATAACTTTACATACAAAACATCAAATGAAAAAGCGCACAAAAAATGGATTGAAAAAACAACAAAACACTATGAAAATATGAAAGCTGCAATCCAAGAAGCACAACAAAAACATCGCCAACATAACTTTCACGCTGCTTTACAATATCTCGTTGTAGAAGATCAAGCACTTCCCTCTCTTATCGGCTCATTACGTCTCATTCTTAGTATACTTCATAAGCATTTTTCTTGTTAAACAGAAAAATAAACCTACACAATACATAATGATAAAATGGCACGGATCTTAAATTCCCACAGGAGAACAGATATCCCCTCCATATTTCTAACATGCGGTGAAAACCCTAAAATATAAGGCAAATTTATATTTGTATGACAGCCTTACCCAAGCACGCACGGCCAGCCACCAGCAACACAAACCACCAACAGCACCAGCCCCCAGCAACACCAGCCACCAGCAACACCAGCCACCAGCCACCAGCAACACCAGCCACCAACAGCACCAGCTACCAGCAACACCAGCCACCAACAGCACCAGCCACCAGCAACACCAGCTACCAGCAACACCAGCCACCAGCAGCCACCAGCTACCAGCAACACCAGCTACCAGCAACACCAGCTACCAACAGCATCAGCTACCAACAGCACCAGCTACCAGCAACACCAGCCACCAGCAACACCAGCTACCAACAGCATCAGCTACCAACAGCACCAGCTACCAACAGCATCAGCTACCAACAGCACCAGCAACACCAGCCACCAACAGCACCAGCTACCAGCAACACCAGCCACCAGCCACACCAGCCACCAGCAACACCAGCCACCAACAGCACCAGCCACCAACAGCACCAGCTACCAGCAACACCAGCCACCAGCAGCACCAGCTACCAGCAACACCAGCCACCAACAGCACCAGCTACCAGCAACACCAGCCACCAACAGCACCAGCCACCAACAGCACCAGCTACCAGCAACACCAGCCACCAGCAACACAAACCACCAACAGCACCAGCTACCAATAGCACCAGCCACCAGCAACACAAACCACCAACAGCATCAGTTACCAGCAACACCAGCCACCAACAGCATCAGCCACCAACAGCATCAGCCACCAACAGCACCAGCAACACCAGCCACCAGCAACACCAGCCACCAGCAGCACCAGCCACCAGCAGCCACCAACAGCACCAGCTACCAATAGCACCAGCAACACCAGCTACCAATAGCACCAGCAACACCAGCTACCAACAGCACCAGCTACCAGCAACACCAGCTACCAGCAACACCAACCACCAGCAACACCAACCACCAGCAACACCAACCACCAGCAACACCAACCACCAGCAACACCAACCACCAGCAACACCAACCACCAGCAACACCAACCACCAGCAACACCAACCACCAGCAACACCAGCCACCAGCAACACCAGCTACCAGCAACACCAGCCACCAACAGCACCAGCCACCAGCAACACCAGCTACCAGCAACACCAGCCACCAGCAACACAAACCACCAACAGCACCAGCTACCAATAGCACCAGCCACCAGCAACACAAACCACCAACAGCATCAGTTACCAGCAACACCAGCCACCAACA